>NZ_DAINRG010000004.1:0-105735 GCF_036741995.1 Flavobacterium sp.
GATGGGAATACGGCTTATTTTGCCAGCGAAAGCTATAAAGAAAAAGTATCGGAAAAAGATAAAAAAGCCAATGCCAAATTCAGTCAGGTGTATCTTTTTAAAGCTACTAAAAATGGCGGAACCTGGGGCAACATTACTGCTTTGCCTTTTAACGATAAAACCTTTTCATCTAGTAATCCAAGTTTGAGCAGAGACGGAAAGACGCTCTATTTCTCTTCTAACCGACCAGGAAGTATTGGTGGTGTAGACATTTGGAAAGTAGCTGTTAACGAAGACGGAACTTATGGAGAACCACAAAACCTTGGAAACAAAGTAAACACGGAAGGAAATGAAAGTTTCCCTTATATCGCTGATGATAATAAAACATTGTATTTCGCCTCAAGCGGAAAACAAGGTTTAGGAGGTTTAGATATCTATCAAATTGATTTGTCTAGCGGCTCTGATGCCAGTAACCTAGGGAAACCGGTTAATACAGAGAAAGATGATTTTGCTTTGTCTTTCAATTCTGTTAAAGGTGTTGGATTCTTGTCCAGTAACCGAAATGGAAACGACGACATCTTTGCGGTAACGCCAATTTGTGGTGTTGACGTAATGATTGCCGTTACGAATGCCAAAACAGGAGAGCTTTTATCTAATGCCAGTGTTTCTATCTTAGATGATAAGAAAAACGTTATTGCTACTGAAATGTCAAACGCCAAAGGCGAAGTAAAATACAGAGTAGAATGCGACAAGCCATATGTTGTTCAGGCTTCTAAAGACGGTTACGAAGGGAATACTTTTGCCGTAAACAAAAGCAAAGGCCCAACAGCTAAAGTGGATGCAGCCTTACAACCTATTGATGTGATTGTTAAAGAAGACGAAGTTGTGTTGAAAGACGTTTATTTCGAATTTAACAAAAGCAACATAACGCAAGAAGGCGCCTTTGAATTAGACAAATTAGTTCAGGTGATGAAAAACAATGACAAAATGGTCATCTTAGTTAAAGCTCACACGGATAATAGAGGTGGTGATAAATACAACCTTAACCTGTCTGACAGAAGAGCCAAATCAACCGTTCAATACATTATTTCTAAAGGTATTGCGGCTAACCGAATTTCCGGAAAAGGAATGGGTGAGTTAGAGCCAAAAGTGGATTGCGGTGATAAATGTACCGAAGAACAATACGCTCAAAACAGACGTTCAGAGTTCTTGATTGTTAAGTAATAATCTACTTTAGATATAAAAAAAACCCGAGCTATTTAGCTCGGGTTTTTTTATGAGTATACTTGAACTCTAAAGTGGCAACGGTAAAATGATTTTTAGTATCAATATGAATATATTGTGTCTTTCGTTTTTTTGCGGGATAAGTTCCTAGCTTAACAGTTGGTATATGCAACTTTTTATTATTCAAATCCATTAAAAATCAACTTCCATTTTTTTGTTTCCGGATTGTACTTAAAAGTTCGTTTATTCTTTTGATAAGCGTTTGCATGAACTAAAGTTGTAATTGTCTTCTTTATTGTATTGATTTCGATTGGGAAAAATTCCACCAAGTTACTTAAATAGGAACTCTTATAGAATTTTTTGTCTTCAGCTTGAAGGAAATAGGCATACAATGGCCCGCCGTTTCCACCGGGGTCACGTTTGATGGCAAAGTCTTCTAAACCGTCAAAATTAAAATCGGCAACTATGAAGTTTCCAGAGTCATTTCCGCCTCCTATAGGCAGTTCGCTATTTACTTTTGTGCTATACGATTTGACATTCTTGCAATCATCAAACGAATCCAAATAAAATCCCTCACACTCCATAGTAACCTTTGAGTTCTTTTTAAATTTACTTTATCCGTTACTTCTACTACAATTTGAATTAAATCCTCTTTTTTTGGAATTGGTATAACTTTAAAATTAAAGCTCTTTGAAAGGTTCTCATAGGAACATGTTTGACTCACGACATTCAAAGAAATCAAACTGATTAGAAACGTGAGTTTTAGAATGTTCATTTTTTGCAGTTGGGCTGTTAAAAAGAGTGAGTATAATGCTTAATTAAATAGTGTTATATCAAATTTACTAAATCCATGCCATAAAAAAACCACTCCTTTTGAGAGTGGCTTATTAATTATTTATTTATAAACGATTATTCTTTTATAAAACGTTTAGTCGTAGTAGCACTTCCGTCAGACACTTCAATTAAATAAGCTCCTGCTTTCAGGGTCGCTACATTGATGTTGTCATTTTCGATTTTTCCTTTTCCTAATTCTTGTCCCATCATGTTGTAAATTCTATAAGTTGATGGGCTGGAAAGATTAGCAATGTTCAACACATCTCCTTTCACAGGGTTTGGATACAAGTTATAAGAAAGAGTAGTGTTAGTGCCCAATTCTCTTGCCGATGACGTAATGTTTACGGTATAGTCTTCTACTTGCCCGTAAGAGAACGTTTCACAAGCGGTTGGTGTTCCGTTGTATTTCATGGAAACTCTCATTCTGGTGGCTCCTAATGCAGCTGTAGCTGGTATAGTAAACGTTCCGGTAGCCGGAGTTACTGTAGAAGTAGCTTTGGTGAATACTGTTTCGCCAGCATCGGTGAAGACACCATTTTGATTGTAATCAATAAACACGGCATAGCCTTCTGAATATACAGTGCTAGTCCAAGCTGGTGTAATAGTGATAGTATATGCTGTTCCTCTAACCGCATTGGTAGAAAGAGCAGTGAAGTTTTCATAACCGGCAGTTCCTGTAGAAGGATTAGTAATGGTTCCGAAAACTACTTTGCCTATTTTCTCATCAGTAGTCACATTGCCTTGTGAAGTGCAATAAGTTAAAGTAACAGCAGTCGTAGTCACACTAACTGTGTTGCTGGCAGGAGAAACATTTCCGGCAGCATCTTTGGCAATGACATAGAAAGTATAAGCGGTTGAGGCTGTTAAACCGGTTACGGCATAAGTTGTAGTGGCTACGTTAGCTTTGAAAGCGCCATTTTGATAAACATCGTAAGAAGTAACAGCAACGTTATCTGTAGCACCCGACCAAGATAAATTGGTTGCCGTTGCTGTAGTTCCCGAAGCGGTTAAAGTTGGGGCAGTTGGTGCTGTGGTATCCGCTACAGCCGCTTGAATGTTTACGGTATAATCTTCTACTTGTCCGTATGAGAAGGTTTCACAAGCTGTTGGTACTCCATTGTATTTCATAGAAACTCTCATTCTGGTGGCTCCTAAAGTAGCTGTAGTTGGAATAGTGAATGAACCACTGACTGGTGTTGTCGTTGAAGCGGCTTTTGTCCAAACGGTTTCGCCGGCATCAGTGAACACACCATTTTTGTTATAATCAATGAATACGGCATAACCCTCTGCATAAGCCGTGCTTGTCCAAGCCGGAGTAATAGTAATTGCATTGGAAGTTCCTGCTGTAACATTGGTTGAAAGTGCAGTAAAGTCTTCGTAACCGGCAGTTCCTGTTGAAGTATTGCTAATGGTCCCGAATGCAACTTTGCCAATTCTTTCATCAGCTGTGCTACTTCCTAATGAAGTACAATAAGATAACGAAGCTACTAGGGTAGTCACACTAACTGTGTTGCTGGCTGGAGAAACATTTCCGGCAGCATCTTTCGCAATTACATAGAAGGTATAAGTGGTTGAAGCCGTTAAGCCTGAAACAGTATACGTGGTTGAAGCTGTTGAACCTAATAATACACCATTTTTATAGACATCATATCCGGTAACGCCTACGTTATCAGTGGCGCCCGACCATGCTAAATTGGTTGATGAAGATGTAGTTCCCGAAGCGGTTAAGGTTGGTGCTGTTGGTGCTGTGGTGTCTACTACAGGAGCCAAAGTAGTAACGCTAACCGTGTTACTGGCCGGAGAAGCATTTCCGGCAGCATCTTTTGCTTTTACGGTAAATGCGTAGGTTGTTGAAGCTGTTAAGCCTGAAACAGCATAGGTAGTTGAAGCTGTTGAGCCTAATAAAACACCATCTTTATAAACATCATATCCGGTAACCGCTACGTTATCAGTAGCACCTGACCAAGATAAATTGGTTGTGGTTTGAGTCGTTCCCGATGCTGTTAAAGTAGGAGCCGTTGGTGCTACAGTATCGGTTGAACCTGCAGTAATGGTAAAGTTTGTATTGGAAACATCAAAGAAAATATGATTGGTTCCTTTAACCATAATTCTGTTGGTCGTTCCCGGTGTATTCGGAATCGTTACCGCTTGTGTCCCGTCATTTGGCGTAGCGGCTAATAAAGTTGACCAAGTAGTTCCGCCATCGGTTGATAATAAAATGTCAACATTGGCGCAGTTTACACCGTTGGCGGTTGTACCGGCTACAGCCCACGTAATGGTTTGAGAACTTCCACCAACATAAGAAACAGCTGTGTTTGGAGCCGTTACACTAAAAGGTCCGGCAGTAGCATTCACGGTTACAATCATATCGTCTGAATTGTTGGCAGGGCCACCGGCGTGATTGTCACGAACGGTCATTCTGAAATTCAATGTTCTGGCCACAGATGGTAAAGCTTCCACCGTAAGTTCTGTACCGGCCGTTGTAGTGGCTCCCGTTAAAACAGAAGACATTTTAGGGAAATATCTTGTTGGGGATGTGGTTGGATTGTACGATCTGAAATTCACACCACTGGTTTTAGTAGCACTTGGTGCTGCTGAAGTAGTTTGTGAATCCATTTGTTCCCAATCATAAGTAAGCGCATCGCCATTAGCATCTGTTCCGGCTCCTGTTAGCATAAACGGAGTGCTTTTAGGTACAGTATAATCTAAACCGGCACTGGCTGTAGGAACAGCATTTCCGGTAGCGGTATTGGTTTGACAAGTAGTAGTTTTAATATAGTTGGTTACTTGTTGAATACTAACCGCATGGAAATAAGGATCAGAGTGTGGTTGCACATCCAGCGATGTAATACCGGCATAGCCCATGATTGTTGAGCCTGAACCTGGTTCAACCTGAACACCTGTGCCTTCGTTACTGTGGGTGAAAGTATGGTTAGCTCCAAATTGGTGCCCCATTTCGTGCGCTACATAATCAATGTCAAAATTATCTCCGGCCGGAATAGCATCTGCTGGAGAAGTAAATCCACTTCCTTTTCCTAAGGGTACCGAAGTGGTTGGGTTTTTGCAAACACAAGCAATACAACCTGCATTTCCACCACCACCGGATGCTCCGAATAAGTGTCCGATATCATAATTGGCACTACCAATAACATTGGTTAAAGTAGTTTGTAATTGTTGGTTCCAGGTTCCGCCTGCTCCTGTTGCGGCAGCATCATAAGGGTCAGTTGAAGCACTGGTATAAATTACCAAATCCGTATTGGCAATCAAATTCATGTGAACGCCAAAGTCTTTTTCAAAAACACCGTTAACACGAGTCAAAGAGTTATTGATTCCGGCTAAAGCCAACGCTTTGGTGCCACCAAAATAGGCGGTGTATTCTCCGGTTACCGACATGGCCAAACGGAAGGTTCTTAATGTTGCATCATCCGCATTTGGACGAGCCATGCTGGCGCCACTAGCGGCTAAATCAGCTTGAGCAGAAGCCAAAACTTTGCATTCAAACTTGTCAAGTGAAGCAGCTTTATCTGTTTTTTTATAAACGGTATAGGTTGTTAAATCCTGTGAAATTGGCTCAATGAAGGTGGCTGAACGATCTGGGTAAATCACCATGGATTTAAAGCCTAGCGGAGACAAACTAAAGTAGGCCGTTGTTGCCGGATTATCAAGGTTAACACCAAAATACGATTTGATTTCAGGATATTTTGCTTCTAGAGCTGGATCCATGTTTGAGTTTTCGTATACTCGGTAGTTTTCTAATTGTCCCTCTGCATTGGGCAAGGCAATCACTTTGGAGGAAGAGCCTAAGTTTGCTGTTCTTTTTGGACTATTCTGTAATACATTCTTTAAACCATCGAGATTTAAAGTAAACAGGTTTCTTTCGGGTAAATTCATTCTGCTGTCAAGCGGCACCATGTCACTCTTTTTTGCAGTTGTGTTCCAAAGGCTTGTTTTGTTTTGGGCAAAGGCAACCGTTGAAACGGCAAGAAATACAATAGAAAGTAATTTAAATTTCATAACGTATTGAATTTGTTAAAATTAGTGCGTCAAAAATAAAATTATTTTTGAGAAATTGGCTTAAGATTTAGTAAAACTATTAACAAATCGACAATCTACAGGATAAATTCTTGAGGGATGAATAAAAAATGAAAGAAATTCGTATGAAAACCATAAATTTTAAATTTTATGCTTTAAGGTTTATCTGAAAAAAAGTATTTTTAGAAAAAAATAACACACATGAATCTAAGTTATTGGGAGCTTAAGAATTGGTTTACCGACGTTGATTACACCATTGTTGGAAGCGGGATTGTTGGTCTTCATTGCGCTTTGCGATTAAGAGAACAGTATCC
Source organism: Flavobacterium sp. (assembly GCF_036741995.1). Taxonomy (GTDB): domain Bacteria; phylum Bacteroidota; class Bacteroidia; order Flavobacteriales; family Flavobacteriaceae; genus Flavobacterium. Next base: position 6,384 of record NZ_DAINRG010000004.1, read on the forward strand.
GGAAAGCAAGATTTTGGTTTTAGAAAAAGGACTTCTGCCGCAAGGTGCCAGCACTAAGAATGCCGGTTTTGCCTGTTTTGGCAGTCTGTCTGAAATTCTGGAGGATTTAAAATCCCATAGCGAGGAAGAAGTAATTCGGTTGATTGAAAAACGTTGGCAGGGGTTACAGTTGCTTCGCAAGAACCTTGGTGATGCTGTTATTGATTTTAAACCGTATGGCGGTTATGAATTGTTTTTGAAAGAGGATGAAAGTACGTATGCGGAATGTTTACAGAAATTGCCCTTTATCAATGAATTGTTGAAGCCGCTTTTCAGAAATGAGGTGTTTGCTAAAGAGGTTGATCGGTTTGCTTTTAACGGTATTCAGGAGTATGTGATTTTTAATCCTTATGAGGCACAAATAGATACCGGCAACATGATGCAGGCGTTGCTTGCAAAAGCCATTTCTAATGGTATTATGATTTTGAATCAAGTGGAAGTAACGGCTTACCATGAACAGAGCAACGGCGTTCAGGTTGCCTTGGGGGATTTTAGTTTTAGGACTGCTAAACTATTGTTTGCTACTAATGGTTTTGCCGGGGCGTTAACTAATAATCAAGTGAAACCCGCGCGAGCTCAGGTATTGATTACAGAACCTATCCCTACTTTAGACATCAAAGGAACCTTTCATCTTGATAAAGGCTATTATTATTTTAGGAATATCAATGACAGAATACTGTTGGGCGGTGGCAGAAATTTAGATTTTGAAGGTGAAACTACAACGGAGTTTGGTGAAACGGAACTAATACAACATCGTTTGGAAACTTTATTGAAAGAAGTGATTTTGCCCAACACCGATTATACAATTGCGCACCGTTGGAGCGGTATCATGGGATTAGGTTCGAGTAAAAGACCGATAGTGGAACAACTTTCCGAACATGTTTGTTGTGGTGTTCGACTGGGAGGTATGGGCGTAGCAATTGGTAGTCTGATAGGCAAAGAGTTAGCCGATTTAACAAAATAATAGTATATTGCCCTATAAATTTAGTCACATGAAATACCGCATTACTTTCGTTCTATTTTTTCTCTTAGTAATCAAAGCCGGTGCGCAGCCTTTGATTAACGCACAGGTTTTAATTAATGGAGATACTAAAATAACAGCTTCTTATTTTGGAGGAGGTACCTGGGAAATCGAGTATGGTCCATCAGGGTTTGTTTTAGGAACAGGAACCGTTGTAGGTTGTGGGTCGTCTTATTCAAAAATTCTTAGGCTGAACCCTTTTACTGATTGGGATTTCAGAGCCCGATCAACGTATTTGTTTTCTACAACACCTTGGTCACAAGTGACTACACTCAATAACACCAATTGTGGTGCGACCACCAAAACGGTCGGGTATACTTTTAATTTTGATTCCAACCCTATTGCCGAGTGCTGGCGAGGGTATCAGGTTATTGAATATTATGATGGGTATTCCGGTACGGCCGATGTGGATGCGACACGCTATCATGGATCTTCGGGTTCATCTTTACGGTTGTCTTCGTATTACAAGTCAGGCATATTATTGGTTTCCCCTAAGATATCTGATTTAGCTACTGATAAAAAGATTAAGCTTTGGTTGTCGAGGGAATCCGGAAGCGGCGCGTTAAGCATAGGAACGATTGCCAATCCGTATGATAAAACGACCTATCACGAATTGGGGACAGTTAATGCCAGTTATAGTACCAGTTTTTCAGAGAAAACAGTGTTTTTTAACAATTATAACGGGACTGACCAGTATATCGCCATCAAATACTTAGAACCTTATGGCAGCTCAGGCTCTTTGTTTATCGACGATTTTAGTTATGAGCAATCGGTGAATTGTTTTGATGCGGGTAATTTTTCGGTATCCGACATTACAGAACATTCCGCCCAGGTTAACTTTAACGACTCAGGGCAAACGGTTTGGGAATTAAGTCTCAAAAATATGCTGACGTCGCAAGAACAAATTATCCCGATAACAGGAAGCCCCTATACGCTGACTAATTTAACGGGCAATACCAATTATCAGGTTAAAGTGCGGGCCAATTGTGATGCCGGTTTGTATTCGAACTGGACAGCGGTTAATTCTTTTACGACCACCTGTACCAATATGACCGCAGGGTATTATACCGGCTTTGATGAATCGTCATATCTAAACCCGTGTTGGACGAAGATTTTGAGCAATACCTATTATGACGTATTGCTAACCAATTCATCTAACACCATAGCTGCGGCATCCGGGAATAAATACTTAACCTTTGAAGGAACCAGTACCTATTACAACTACAACACCATTTTAGTTACGCCTTACGCGGCCGATTTGGATACCAATAAAAGAATACGATTCAAAATCTACGATAACAAAAGAACCGACTTTTTAGAATATCCTTTTATCATTGGAACTTTATCCAACCCTGCCGATGCCAGTACTTTTGTTCCCTTGGTTACCTTAGATCCGCATACTGTCAACCCAATTGGGATGTATGAACTGGGTTCTTTTTGGCAACAATATATTGTCGATTTAAGCGGTTATACCCTTCCGGCCAACAGCCATTATATCGCTTTCAAAATAGGAAACTTTTCCAGTGCCGGTTCGTTTTCCCAAAATGTTTTGTTTGATGATTTTTACTATGAAGAAATTCCGGCCTGCAAAGAACCGACGAATTTGCAGGTAGTAAGTTATGAATATGATAAAGCAACCGTTTCGTGGACCAGTGCGGCAGGAACCAATGCCTGGCAAATAGAATACGGGCCAACAGGATTCACACCCGGAACGGGAACGATAATTGATGCCGGGAGTTCGCCTTTTACTTTAACCAATTTACCAACCAGTACCGCTTTTGATTATTATGTAAGAACCGTTTGTTCGGGTACTCCCGGCAATTGGTCTTGTAAAGGGTATTTCAAAACAAGATGCGATGGTGTGACGGTAGGTTACAACACTAGCTTTGAAAATGAAAGTTTTGATGCCAATACAACGTGCTGGAGAAGACTTACGCCTTCCTTAAGAAATAATTCCTATAGTCCGAGTTACTTTATTAATAGCTATAATAATGGACAATTTGGTGCGCAAAATGCACATACCGGGACGAAACTAATTGCAATGCGTGGAGGAGCCGATTCACCGGATACCAATGAACAAAACAAGACGATTTTGGTTACGCCGCGATTGTTGGATTTTGATAATACCCGTCAGGTATCGTTTTGGGTTTACTGTTACAATAATCCCTATTCTACCTTACAGGGAATTGTGGTCGGAACTCTGTCAAATCCTAATGATTATAATTCGTTTGTGCCTTTTCAAACCTTTACATCGCCTTATACATTTTCCCAATGGAGAAAGTACACGGTTGATTTTTCCGCCTATACCGGGTCGAATCAGTATATCGGGATTAAACAATTGTCGTCAAACGGGAATTATTATTTGTATGTTGACGATTTTGAGTACTTCGAAAATCCATGTCGAAAACCCACAAGTTTGATGGCGTCACAAACGGGTGCAACCAGTGCTACATTGACCTGGAACTCTAATATTACTACCGATGCCAGTACCACTTGGCAAATCGAATACGGTGAAACAGGATTTACACCGGGTACCGGTACGGTTTTGACTGTTACCACCAATCCTTATGTTTTAAATGGTTTGGAAGTTTTGAAAAAGTATCAGTTCCGGGTGAGAAATATTTGCTCTAATAATTTTACTAACTGGAGTGATTTGTATACGTTCAAAATCACCTGCGGGTTTACCGCACCGTTTTATGAGAATTTTGATCAGTATCAGACTGTACAAGGTTTTAGCTCTATGGATCCAACTTCTTGTTGGACTTCTAATCATCCGAGTTATGCCGGAGTGGTTCAGTTTTCCTTAAATAATATCACCAGTGCACCCAACACGGCTCAGGTAGAAAGTTCCGGCCTGAATACATATCCGCCAAGCGGGTTGCAGGGAACTTTAATTTCCCCGTATTTATCGGATTTTGATAATACAAAACGAGTAAAGTTTTGGGCCTATTTTCCAGTTGGCTATTCGGTAAACACCATGAACCTTGTAGTGGGAACCGTAAAAAACCCTTTGGATCTTTCCACATTTGTACCCTATCAAACTATCCAAATGGATCCTCAGAACCACAGTGGTATGGAGTATATAGTTGATTTTTCCAATTATACCGGCGACAGTAAGTTCTTTGCTTTCAAATCAGATGGATTTACCGAACAGTATTTTGTCAGTAACCGGATTTATATAGATGATGTTCGTTATGAAACAATTCCAGCTTGTCCGGAGCCAGTCAATATTCATCCGGAATATGTAAGCGGTGATTCTACTCATTTCCTTTGGCAGAATACTTCGGGAGAAACGGTTACGATAGAATATGGCCCGGAGGGATTTGCTCCGGGAACCGGTACGGTGTTAACCAGTACTACTACAGATGTTATGGTCAATGGTCTTTTGCCATCGTCTACTTATGATTTTTATTTTACAGCCAGCTGCAGTAGCGGAAATTCTGCTGTCATAGGGCCTAAAAAAATTACGACCACCTGTTTGCCGGAGCCACTTCCCTGGCAGGAAGATTTTAACGGGTTAAGTAGTTATGGACTAAATGTTTTGCCGGCCTGTTTCAAGGATAATTCCTATGATGATTTTTACCTGTATAACTTTGCTGTGGATTCCAATAGTAATGCTAATGGGAATAGTGGAGGTTATAATTTTGACAATATGATAACCGGGTATAATGACACTACTTATTTGAGGTTTAGGGAGTCTTTTTTAAGCAGTATCTATACGCCAGTTTTTCATTTGAATGCCGGCGTAACCTATAAGTTGTCTTTGCAGGCGCGCAAAAATTATGAATACGATTTTGCCACCATAAATGTCAGAGCAGTACGCGGGCAGGAATATTATTTGAGGGATGCGCAACTTCAAAGAAATGGAGTGTTGACAGAATACAATTATGAAAAAAACAGCTTTTATTACACTCCTATCGAAAACGGAGATTATAGTTTTGATGTAGTACTCCGGGATGATGGTGGAATGGATATGATTCTGGATGATTTCAAGGTAGAGGAAGGGTATGACCAAGCTATTGATTCTTATGGAACCATCGATGTGAGTCAAAGTGCCGGAGGCGATATTGTAATTGAAGGAACGGAAACAACCATCGTTGATTCGGTTGTGGAAGAAGGCCAAAATGCCTTGAAGATGTCTGGCTCCACTCAAAATAATTTTATGCCAGCCACTGATTTATGGCAGGAAAACCAAAATTATCTCACTAAAGTGAACTTTAAAGTAGCGGCTTCCAATTTGGCAACGCTCTATCTGCGATTCGATTTAAAAGAGTTGTACAACCAAAACCCAACAGACTCCGGTTTCAGGGTGTTGGTCAATGGCGTTGATGTTAGTGGTGTTTTATACCCTTCGGCCTCCAAACAAAGCGGATTCCAAACATTTCAATTCAACTTAACGCCATATGTGGGCGCGAACATGTATGTTTCCTTGCAGCATATTGGTAAAACTGCTACGGATATAGCTTACTTAAGAAATGTGCAACTAACCCAAACCAGTACGTTGTCGGCAGCTGATTTTGATTTGGCCGGAATTAAAGCCTATCCCAATCCAACCCGGGATGCTTTGAATATCGAAGCGGCATCACTCATCCGAAAAATTGAGGTTTGCAATATTAGCGGACAAATCATAAATACGTTGGATGTAAATAATACAGCCACAAAAGTTGACTTGTCCGGATTTTCGAATGGAGTCTATTTTGTCACTGTTTTTGCGGAAGGACAAAATAAAACCCTAAAAATCATAAAACTGTAAAAGCAATCATAAGTAATGATAAAAAAGATTTTTCGTTGGATTTGGAAAGCCATGCTTTGGTTTTTTGGGCTTTCTATTTTGTCAGTCATTGTTTTTAAATGGGTGCCAATTCCTTTTACGCCTTTGATGATTACCCGAATTGTCGAATTTAAATTAGACGGTGGTGATGCTATTTATAGTCATGATTGGGTACCGCTGGAAGAAATATCGCCCAATTTGCAAAAAGCCGTCATTGCCAGCGAAGACGGGAATTTCTTAAAGCACTCGGGTTTCGATTTTAAAGCGATGCAAAAGGCTTTTAAAAGCAATCAGAAAGGAAGAAAATTAAAAGGCGGCAGTACCATTTCGCAACAAACTGCCAAAAACGTATTCCTGTGGCAAGGCCGAAGCTACATTCGCAAAGGATTGGAAGCTTATTTTACCGTTTTGATAGAACTCATTTGGGGCAAAGAACGCATCATGGAAGTCTATCTCAACAGTATCGAAATGGGCAACGGTGTTTATGGTGCCCAGGAAGCTTCCAGAGTTTGGTATAAAAAACCGGCTATAGCTTTAACCCCAAGAGAAGCGGCAGGAATCGCAGCTATTTTACCCAATCCAAGAAAATACAAAGCGGTTAATTCTTCCTCTTATATAGAACGAAGAAAAGATAAAATCGTTCGGATTATGGGACACATTGGAAAAATAAAGTATTAAAAAAAGCCGACTGATTTCAGTCGGCTTTTTGTTTTATCTTGACCTTTATTTAATAGAATAAGGGTTTGTATTGTTGCCAATGTTTGTAGATTAAAATGGTATTAAACACTACAATTGCCAGGGCAACAATTAATCCCGGAATGTCTAAAAACAGATGGAATAACAAAATGTTAATCGATATTGGCGCTAATAGAATTAAAGCAAAAGCTACCCAATTTTTCAGCAATAACATCCCTCCGATAATTACTTCTAAAACACCAACGACAGGAAAAATATAGCCTGTTGCTCCGAGTGAATTCATAAATTGTCCGGCAGCAGTATTGGTATCAGGAGCATCCATAGGCAAATAGGGATGAATCATATTAGCACCAAAAACAACTAGTGCCAATCCCAGTGCAATTCTAATAATTTTAGTAAACATTGAATTCATAAACAGATAGTTTTAAATTAGTAATATGGTAAAAATAGCATTAATTATTTATAAATAAAATGCTTTATTACCTAAAATTTTACCTTAATTATAAACAATTGGTGAAATGTATGAATAAAGTTTATTTTAAATGACAAAAGTTACTCCCAGTACAATGTTGCGTCCCACATTAGGAATACCGTCGGATTTCAATCGCGATAAGTGAGAGACATACGTTTTGTTGAATACATTATTAGCATTCAGATTCAATTGAAAAACCGATTTATGGATAGTGATTTTACCGCCGAGGCCAAGATTTATCAAAGTGTAATCGTTAGTTCTGGTTTCAAATTCGCTGTGGTTGTTCTGCGCAAAAGTGCTTTCGATGTTCAACGTAGCAAAACCTTCTTTCCACCAGTTTTTTAATTCAAATTCACCACGGAAAGTGTTGTTCCATTTGTTGGCCGGAATTAAAGGTAAGTTATCGCCGTTGTCTTTTTTGCCAATCACGGTTTCAAAACTACTGGTAAAATGCAGCCAGTCTATAGGATGCGGATGGAAGTGGATTCCGGCTTCTCCGCCATATAACTTGGCATTCGCCTGAACATAATCGTACACATTGTTGCCGTCAATTACGTTGCCGTTCGGCGAAATGAAAATATAATTGTTGATGTGATTGTAAAATCCGTTAGCAAAAATTTCAAAATGCGAACTTTTGTATTCCAAATTCAAATCGGTTTGCAGGTTTTGTTCGTTTTTCAAATCGGCATTCCCAATCTCATAGCGGTTACTGCCTTCGTGCACACCATTCGATGTTAATTCGGCTAAATTTGGAGCCCGGAAACCGGAAGCCACATTCAATCGCAACGTAAAATCATCGGCCAAATTGGTTTTGTAACCCAAAGACGCATTGAAGCTGTCAAAGCTTTTGTCAATGGCTTCAAAATAACCTTCATTGCCAACAATTCCGTGTGTTTCTGAACTTACTTTACGGTTGTCAAAACGCAGGCCGGCCTGCAACACATTTTTCCCGAATTCATAATTGGCAGTTCCAAAAACCCCAAAATCATTGGTCACCGCATCCGGAATTAAATATTCAGTCCCCGAATTGGTGTTGGTTTGATGCATGCCCTGTACGCCCACAATGGTTTCTACTTTGCCCAGTTTTGGCAAATAATATTTCAAATCATAATTAAAAGTTCGCAGTTTCATGTGTAAAGACGCCACATTACTGTCTTGAAATTCGCTGCGGTCATTGAAAATATAACCCAAATCAGCATCGAGTTTAGAGTTTTTAAAATAGAAACTATTGTGCAAACTCAGGATGTGATTATCAACCGCCTGTCTTGGAAATTGAGTGTCATGACTCGTAGATTGTTCCGCGATGCCATTTTCCGGAATGCCTAAATCCAGTTTGTTGAAATTATAACGCAGCACACTGGAGAAACTCGAATTGCTGTACCCGATTCCGGTTTTAAAATCACTTTCGTTATAACGGGTATTGGTCACACGGTCGCCATCCGGAATTTGATAATCGGCATGCGTATTGAAGCTGCCGCGTGCTAAAAACTTCCAGTTTTCGGTAGAGGTTTTCAATCCCAATGAAGTGTTGCTGCCCAAAGTATTCGAAAACAAACGCTGACTAAAATCGGCTTTAAATTCTTTTGGATTGGCAAATTTCTCCGGATTGAAATACAACACGCCACCAAGCGCATCCGAACCATATAGCAAGGATGCCGGGCCTTTGATGACTTCCACACTTTCTACACCGGCATCGTTCAAGCCAAGACCGTGTTCTTCCCCAAATTGCTGGTTTTCCAACCGAACGCCTTGCGAATACACCAAAACACGATTGCCACTCAAGCCTCGAATAACGGGCTTTCCGATAGAAGTTCCGGTGGAAACCTGAGAAACTCCGGGAATGGTTGCCAAACCTTCGATGAGGGTTGCCGTTCCTTTTTGTTGTAAGGACTTTAAGCTTTCGTGCTCCACTTTCATCACATTTTGCGATTGCAATTTGTTGAAAGCAGTAGAAACAATCACTTCGTCCATGTGAATGATGTTGTCTTCCAAAGTTACATTCAGTGTGATTTCTTTTCCAGAAAGCACGGTCGGAATATTTTGCGTGGTAAAGCCAACCGCAGAGAAAGCCACATTGAAATTACCATTGGGTAAATTGGTTAAAACATATTTGCCATCAGCATCAGAGATGGTTTCCTTATGAAGTTCCGGAATGGAAACAATGATGTTGGGCAAAGGCAAACCGACCTTATCCGAAATCGTTCCCGATATTTTATTTTGGGCAGTTGCCAATAGCGAAAACCCTATGAATAGAGCTAGATATAATGATTTCATGTGTATTATTTTATTGTTAAATGAGTAAATGCCAAAAGGATTTGGCCGAAAAAGGATTTAAACAATAAAACTAGGCGGCGCTCGAAGCGCAAAAAGACTTCCCCGAAAGGATTGTGTAATTTGTTTGGAATAACAAAAGGAGTAGGAAGCGTGTACTTCTGTTTTTTTGAAATCAAAAGAAAAAAAGTGAACAGGGGTGTAATGACTACTAGCAAATTCGCAAACAAAACAATGATCAAAATCGTGATGACTGTGATTGATTTCAGTTTTGTTTACGGCATATTTGTGATGGCAGTGTTTTTCCGAAATAAATTTCTCCAAGTGATGAAAAGAGTGAAAGGATTGCAATAGAATAGCGCCCAACACCATAAAGGTAAACAACAGACTTATTATGGAATATTTTTTCTTCATCGTTGCAAATGTAAGGTATGCCCAAAGAAAAACCGCTTGATTTTAACAAATTTTATGATTTGCAAAACCAAGCGGTTAGTATGTTTAGAATACATTAAACTAATTTATGAGCTACTAAATATTCAGCAATTTGAATGGTATTGGTAGCCGCTCCTTTTCTCAAGTTGTCGGAAACAATCCACATGTTAATGGTGTTGGCCTGGCTTTCATCACGGCGAATTCTGCCCACAAACACATCGTCTTTGCCTTGGGCATATAATGGCATCGGATAAGTGTAAGTATCGGTATTGTCCTGAACGGTAACACCGTCAGTGTGGTGTAAAATGTTACGCACTTCGGTTACATCGAAATCATTCGAAAATTCTACATTAACGGCTTCGCTATGTCCGCCAACTACCGGAATTCGAATAGCTGTAGCTGTAACGGCGATTGATTTATCCCCAATGATTTTTTGCGTTTCGCGTACCAATTTCATCTCTTCTTTGGTGTAATCGTTGTCTTCAAAAACGTCGCATTGTGGAATCGCGTTGCGGTGAATTTGGTATTTATAAGCCATTTCGCCTTGCACTCCGGCATATTCATTTTCCAGCTGTTGTACCGCTTTTACTCCGGTTCCGGTGATAGATTGGTAGGTAGAAACCACCACGCGTTTGATGTTGTATTTTTTATGTAAAGGTGCCAAAACCATGACCATCTGAATTGTTGAACAGTTAGGGTTGGCGATGATTTTGTCTTCTTTAGTAAGTGTCGAGGCATTGATTTCAGGAACCACTAATTTTTTAGTCGGATCCATTCTCCAGGCTGATGAGTTGTCGATTACTGTTGTGCCTGCTTCCGCAAATTTTGGTGCCCAAACTAAGGAAGTTTCGCCACCGGCTGAAAACAAAGCGATATCAGCTTTCATGTCTACTGCGGTTTGCAATCCTACTACTTTATATTTTTTCCCTTTGAATTCAATTTCTTTGCCTACTGATTTTTCAGAAGCCACAGGAATTAATTCCGTTACCGGAAAGTTTCTTTCGGCTAATACTTTGAGCATCACTTCGCCAACCATTCCGGTTGCGCCAACAACAGCAACTTTCATATTTTTATGTTTATTGATTTATAAATTTTTGAAGTACAAAAGTATAGAGAAATTCATTTGGTTTCTCATTTTTACAAAAAAAGAAAAACCGCCCCAAGTAAGGAGCGGTTTGGTTAGAATATGAGTATAGCGGTATTATTTTTTTAACAAATCCCGGATTTGAGTTAGTAACTCTTCCTGAGTTGGTCCGGCTGGAGCAGCAGGAGCGGCTTCTTCTTTCTTTTTGGCTTTTTCAGCAGCTCTTAAAACAACAAAAATGAAAAATGCAATGATTATAAAATTAATCACCGCCTGAACAAAATTCCCGTAAGTCATAACAGAGGCGCCGGCTTTTTTGGCAGCTTCTAAATTTTCATAACTCTGACCGTTTAATGAAATGAACTTCGAGGTAAAATCAATTCCACCCGTAATTAAACCTACCAATGGCATAATAAGATCATCAACTGCAGAGCCAACAATTTTTCCGAAAGCACCACCGATAACTACCGCCGTTGCTAAACTTAACACGTCGCCTTTCATTAAAGAGGCTTTAAAATCGCTAAAAAATCCCATAATTATTTTGTTTTAATGGTTAGTTAATGATGCTAAATTAGTTAAAATTTTAAAAAGTCCGTAAAAATTTAAAACTATTCTCTAAAAAACACTCGTTTTACTCTTTGTGAAATGCCCGTCAAAATCTCGTACGGAATGGTATTCAATTGTTTGGCCATAAAATTTACCGTTGGATTTTCTCCAAAAATGATAACAGTGTTGCCTTCTTTACAATCTATATTGGTAACATCCACCATCAGCATATCCATGCAAACGCTGCCGACGATTTTAGCTTGTTTGCCATTGATGACCACATAACCAACGCCATGCCCCCAACTTCGGCGGATACCGTCAGCATAACCAATAGGAATCGTAGCGATTTTGGTTGGTTTATCAGCCATAAATCTTCTTCCGTAGCCTACGCTTTCCCCTTCGTCAATCGTTCTGATTTGGGAAATAACCGATTTTAAAGTGCCCACATTTTCCAATTGTTTTTGCTCTTCGGCATCGTTGGAAACCCCATACAAGCCAATGCCTAAGCGCACCATATCGTATTGCGCTTCCGGATAATTGGTAATGCCCGAAGTGTTCAATATGTGGCGAATCGGTTTGATGTTGAGTTCTGTTTGCAGCTGGGAAGACAGTTTCTCAAACAAGGCAATTTGTGATCTCGAAAACGCGTCGTGTTTCAAATCATCACTGGTAGCCATGTGCGATAAAATACTTTTGATTTGTACTGTTTCGTTGCCTTTGAGTATGCGGATAAGCTCTTCCAGATTTTCTTCTTCAAAGCCCAAACGGTGCATGCCTGTGTCAATTTTGATGTGAATCGGAAAGTGTTTCAGTTTCTTTTGTTCGGCAATTTTCAGGAAGGCCTTCAGTCCTTTAATCGAATAAATTTCGGGTTCTAATTGATGTTGGATAATAGCTGAAAAACTCGTCGTTTCCGGATTTAGGACCATAATCGGCACGTTAATACCGGCATTTTTCAGCGAAATTCCCTCATCGGCGAAAGCCACACCCAAATAATTTACTTTGTGGTGTTCGAGCAATTTGGCAATTTCAAAACCACCGTTGCCATAACCAAAAGCTTTGACCATCACCATCATTTTGGTCTTAGGAGCCAACTTCGATTTGAAAAAATTCAGGTTGTGACTGATGGCGTTGAGGTTGATTTCCAAAACGGTTTCATGGGTTTTCTCCTCGAGCATCGATACGATTTCTTCAAAGTGAAAATCGCGCGCGCCTTTGATGAGTATGGTTTCGTTTTCAAAATTTAAATTGTCAAACGCATTGGTAAATTCGGCTACGTTTTGAAATGTAATCCCGTTGATGAATTTGTTTTTAAACTGAGAAATGGTCTCGCCAATGCCAATCACCCGGGTAATTTTGTTCGAAATAATCAATTGGGAAACCTGTGAATATAATTCTTCGTTATTCAATCCGCTTTGAAAAATATCGGAAAGAATAAGCGTTTTCTTTTTGTGCTGTTTTTGGTGTTCCAAAAAGTCTAAGGCAATTTTCAACGATTGGAAATCGGAGCTGTAACTGTCGTCGATAATGGTGCAATTGAAGATGCCGTTTTTCACTTTCAATCGCATTTCCACCGGATACAATTGCGCCATTCGGGTTTGAATCACATCGTATTTGTAACCAAAATAAAGCATGACCATCATGCAGTGAATCGCATTTTCTACCGAAGCCTGATCCTGAAACGATATGGTAATCGGGAAAGTGTCTTCGTGGAAAGTAACCTGCAGTTCCGTGAGTTCGCCAATGTTCTTTTTGGTGATATACACATCGGCACTTTTATCGTCTGAACACCAACTGAACGTTTTTATTTTCGGATTGACAAAAGCCGTAATCGTTTTATTCTTGTTTAAAATCAACACGTTTACTGAAGAGAAGAGCTTCAGTTTTTCTTTTATTTTTTCGGCAACGCTAGGAAAACCTTCGTCGTGAGCCGAACCAATATTGGACAAAATCCCTATAGTGGGCTGGATGATTTTCTGCAGTTTCTCCATTTCATGGGTCGTGGAAATGCCCGCTTCAAAAATACCCAGGTTGTGTTTTTCGTTAATGCCCAAAATCGAAAGCGGCACACCCACTTGCGAATTGTAACTTTTCGGACTGCGAATAATATTAAAATCCGGGCTCAACAGGAAATTCAGCCATTCTTTGATGATGGTTTTTCCGTTGCTTCCGGTGATTCCGATAATAGGAAAATCGAACAAGCTTCGGTAGTACCCAGCAAATTTTTGTAAAGCGTCGAGTGTATTTTCTACCACTAAAAAATTAGCTTTTCCCGCTGCATTTTCAGGAATATGATTGACCACAAAATACTGAACACCTTTGCCAATCAGTTCTTCAATGTATAAATGTCCATCGTGATTGGGTCCGGTAATGGCAAAAAACAAAGTGTTCTCGCCATTTTGCAACGAACGGCTGTCAATGGAAATAGCATCAATAACTGCTACATCATTTTGTCCAATCCAATTGGCTTTGATGATGGGAACAATATTTCGGAGGGTTAGTGTCAAAGTATTGGGGAATTATTCTTCTTTGGATAAATTTTCGGCGTCTTTTACGATTATGTTTTGGCGCATGGCATTGAAATAAGCCGCCCGGCTTAACGGTTCGTATTCTTCGGTTTCGCCCAGCATCACGAGTTTGTCGTTGTCATTTTTCCGGAAACTGTAATGGGCTAAATTTCCGGTGCGGGTACATACGGCGTGTACTTTGGTCACATATTCGGCAGTGGCCATCAGTGCTGGCATAGGGCCAAAAGGATTGCCTTTGAAATCCATGTCCAACCCGGCTACGATTACACGAATTCCGGAATTGGCCAAATCATTGCAAACCGCTACGATTTCGTCATCAAAAAATTGAGCTTCGTCAATCCCCACCACATCACAGCCTTGCGCCAATATGCGAATGTTGGCCGCCGCGGGAACAGGAGTGGAACGGATTTCGTTTTTATTGTGCGACACCACCATTTCTTCATCATAGCGCGTATCGATGGAAGGCTTGAAAATTTCGACTTTTTGTTTGGCAAATTGAGCCCTTTTCAATCGGCGAATGAGTTCTTCGGTTTTGCCCGAAAACATCGATCCGCAAATGACTTCAATCCATCCAAATTGTTCTTTATGATTTACTGTATTTTCGAGAAACATTTTGTAATTTTCAACCTTTATAATTTGAATACTTTTGTTACTTTGTAACGCAAACAAACCGACTTAGAAATTTTCTATTTTTACGTCGATTCAAATGTAGAAAATTTTTAACAAAGGTTACTTCTTCCCTGGGCTAAATAAAATCTACGGAAGAAATTTAATAAAAAAGACGAGCGTATTCCCTATAATTCAAAACTTATGAAAAAAAGATTAGAAGCCGAATTAATCAGCATTGCACACCGAATTCTAAAACTGAAAAACAAATCGGAGGTTGATCAATTGTATAAAGAAACCCAAAAATTATACGAAACCTTAGCCGTTTTAAAGTTTTATCAGGACAATTTCGAATCGGTAAAAGGCGATGTGGCTGACGATGTTTTAGAAGAAAAGATAGCACAGCATTTAGAAGAAGAAGCGCCAAAAGAAGTTGTTTTTGAAGCAAAGGAAGAAGCTGCTGCGCCAACTGTTGAGGTGGAAGCAACTCCGGAACCAGAAACAGAACCGGAAGTTGTTGAAGAAGCCACCGAAGAGGAAGAAGAAGAACTTGAATTGGAAATCGCTCCCGAGACGGATGAAAAAGAAGCGTTGGCTTTTGAACCTATTTTCGAACTTGAAGTAGAAGATGAAACGGAGGTCGTTGAAGAAGCTGAAGAAGAAACGGAGGAAGAAGAAATCGAACCGGCCGAAACAGTAACTGAATTTACTCCCGAAACCAAGAAAGTAGTTATAGAAGAGTTTTTGGGCGAAAGCTATGTGGATCCTGTTTTTGTAAAACCCAATGAAGTGTCTTTGTTTTCAACAGAAGCCACAGAAACTACTCAAGAAAGCGAAGCAAAACCGGCATCCCTGAATGCAACATTTTCGAAATCCATTGAAATCGGATTGAATGACCGCATTGCTTTTGTCAATAATCTGTTTGCCGAAAGCAACGAAGATTTTAACCGCGTCATCTCACAATTGAATACGTTTGACAGTTTTGAAGAAGCCAAAAACTTCATCAACGACATGGTGATTCCCGATTATAATTATTGGATTGGCAAAGAAGAATACATCGAACGTTTTATGGAGGTAGTGGAGAAAAAATTCGCTTAAATGGCTAAACTTTACATAGTGCCTACGCCGATTGGCAATCTCGAAGACATGACTTTCAGAGCCATTACCGTTTTGAAAGAAGCCGATTTAATCTTGGCGGAAGACACGCGCACCAGCGGAAAACTGTTGAAACATTTCGACATCTCCACGCACATGCACAGCCATCACATGCACAACGAGCACAAAACGGTGGAGAATTTAATCAAGCGGTTGCAAGCCGGAGAAACCATTGCTTTAATAAGTGATGCGGGAACACCTGCGATTTCGGACCCCGGATTTTTACTGACTCGGGCTTGTGTCGAAAATAATATTGAAGTCGATTGTTTGCCGGGCGCTACGGCTTTTGTTCCGGCATTGGTGAATAGTGGTTTGCCCAATGACCGCTTTATCTTCGAAGGGTTTTTACCCGAAAAAAAAGGAAGACAAACTCGGTATTTGGCTTTGGCCGAAGAAACCAGAACGATGATTTTCTATGTTTCCCCTCATAAATTAGTTAAAACGCTGGCCGAATTTGTACAGTATTTCGGAGCCGACAGAGCGGTTTCTGTTTCCAGAGAATTATCCAAACTGCACGAAGAAACCATACGCGGAACCGCTGAAGAAGTACTAAAACACTTTGAAGCCAAACCCCCAAAAGGAGAAATTGTGGCAGTAGTTGGCGGTAAACCTTTAAAATAATCAGGATGATAAAAGCGTTGGTCCTAACGTTATTCTTTGTTTTTTGTACTTCTTGTTCGAGCGATAGTAATTACGTTCCGGTAACGGCTGCTCCTCAAATAATTTCACTTCCGACTACGCCTTATGATTATACCCATTTAAATTTACCCTTGCATTTTACATCCAATGATGGTGGTGCTTTGGCGAGTTCCATCAATGGATTAGACAATACACCTGAAGATAATCCGGTTACCGATGCCGGGGCTACTCTGGGCAGAGTGCTTTTTTATGATATTAATTTAAGCCAAAATAAAACCATAGCTTGTGCCAGTTGTCACCGTCAGAACCTTGGTTTTTCAGATTCTCCTGTACACAGTCTCGGTTTTAGTCAAATTCCCACCAGAAGACATTCGATTGCGCTTGTCAATCAGCGGTATTACCAACGAGGACGTTTTTTTTGGGATGAAAGAGCAGCCACTTTAGAAGATCAGGTCTTGATGCCGATGCTTGATCAAAATGAAATGGGCTTAACAACCGCACAAATTCTGCAAAGAGTTTCCGAAAGACCGTTTTACAGCAGTTTGTTCCAATTGGCTTTTGGCTCCGGGAATATAACTACAGACAGAATTTCGAAAGCTTTGGCGCAATTCATAAGAAGTATAGTGAGTTCTCAAAGCCGATATGATGATGGAAGAGCTCAGGTTACTTCGATGCAGCAGCCGTTTCCCAATTTTACAGCCGAAGAAAATCAAGGGAAAGCACTTTTCTTAAAGCCGGTGGCTCAAGGCGGTGCCGGTTGTTTCAATTGTCATACTACGGAAGCTTTTGTGAGTCCGAATTCGGGACCAAAAAACAATGGACTTGATTTAGTGTCAACAAATGATTTCGGGGCTTTTGAAACTTTTTCCGGGAACAGTAATTTTAAAGGAGCCTTTAAAATACCGACTTTGCGCAACATTGCTGTGAGCGCTCCTTACATGCACGACGGTCGTTTTCAAACCTTACAACAAGTGGTGGAACATTACAACAGTGGCGTGAAGAATCATCCTAATTTATCTCCATTATTAAAAGACGCTGACGGAAATCCGCAACAACTCAATTTGACGGAGGCTCAAAAAGCAGCTTTAGTGGCTTTCTTAAGAACCCTTACGGATACTAATGTGCTTACGAATGAAAAATGGGGGGATCCTTATATCAACCAGCATCTTTAGCAGAGGAATTATTCCACTTCCAAATCCACAAACGAGAACGAATTCCCACTAAACAATCCTTTATCCGAAAGTTTCAAATCCGGAATTACTAGCAACGCCATGAAAGAAAGTGTCATAAAAGGAGCTTTCAACGTGCTGCCGAGTTCCTTGGCCATCGCATCGATTTCCTGATACAAACGTCCGGCTTCCCAACCGTTTTGGTCGCTCATGATGCCAGCAACAGGCAGCGCTAATGATTTTTTATCGGAACCATTCACCGCACAAATGCCACCGGTGTTGGCAATTAGCAAGTTTACAGCACTCAGGATTTCTTCGTCAGATGTACCCACGACCACTATATTATGGCAATCGTGCGCTACCGAACTGGCAATAGCTCCTTTTTTCAAACCAAAGTTTTTGATGAAAGCCACAGCCGGAGGCGTATTCGCATAGCGATTAACCACCGCCATTTTCAAAATATCATCTTCGGTATTGGAGACTAATTTTCCGTTGACCAATAAGGAACTGTGATGAATTTCATTGGTAATCAATTGGCCTTCCAACGCTTCAATGACGCGAATGGTTTTGGCGGAGCTCGGAATTTCAAATTCGCTGATGGTTTTGGCCGAAGTATTGAAATTATTAGGTTTTTCGAAATCAACATGCTGTACAAAGGATTGGCCTTCTTCGGCAACCAATTCGCCATTGATGTAGGTTTGTTTTACTTTGAAGTTTACCAAATCCTCTACTACTATAAAATCGGCATGGTCATTTTCTTTGAGTAATCCCACATCCATTTTATAATGATGCACCGGATTCACACAAGCTGACTGCAACACTTTGAAAACGTCAATTCCTTTAGCAACAGCTCTTGCGCAAAGTTGGTTGATATGCCCCACAATCAAGTCATCCGGATGTTTATCATCGGAACAGAACATCATGTTTTCGTAATTTTCAGGAAGTAAATCTATAAGCGCTTCAAAGTTCTTGGCGGCACTTCCTTCCCGAATGATGACTTTCATGCCCAGTGATAATTTCTCGGCTGCTTCGTCATAAGTGAAACATTCATGGTCAGTTGTAATTCCGGCGGAAATGTATTTTTTTATCGGTTCGCCCCGCAAGCCCGGGGCATGACCATCAACGGGTTTGCCGAAATGTTTGGCCCAGGCAATCTTTTTCAAAACCTCTTCATCGTCAAACAACACCCCCGGATAATTCATCATTTCGGATAAATAATAAATGTCAGGCAACGCCATTAATTCCTTAATTTGTTCCGAATCAATCACTGCACCAGCGGTTTCAAAAAAGGTAGCTGGCACACAGGATGGCGCACCAAAATGAAACTTCAGCGGTACTTTTTTACCGTTGTCAATCATATAATGTACACCGTCTTTTCCCAAGACATTGGCAATTTCATGCGGATCGGAAATCGTAGCTACAGTTCCGTGCAATACTGCAATTTTAGCAAATTCTGAAGGCACCAACATCGAACTTTCAATATGGATGTGAGCATCAATAAATCCGGGAAGGATATAGTTTTTCACTTCATGATTTTTTTCTGTGATGGAAACAATTTTTCCGTTTGCCACAGTAACTTCTCCCGAATAAATTCGTTTGTTTTCGATATCGACAATTTGTCCTTGAATTTGCATTTTGTATTACTTTTATGTTTCAAAAGTAGTAAATATTATTTTGGTTTTAATTTATTAAAATGTACACAAAAACTACCTTATTCTTTGTTGTGTTTTACATATTTTTGTTGGTAGTAGTAATTGATTATGCGCTGGACACTCAAACCCAAACCCGCTCCCGAAAAAATAAAAGCTTTAGCTTCTCAACTCAATGTTGATGAGCTTATTGCTGTGCTTTTGGTACAACGAGGTATTGAAACCTTTGACCAGGCGCGGCAGTTTTTCCGTCCGAGTTTGGAGGATTTACACAATCCGTATCTGATGAAAGATATGGACAAAGCGGTTGCCCGAATTGAATTGGCGATTGCCAACGGCGAAAATATCTTGGTTTTTGGCGATTATGATGTGGATGGGACAACTGCAGTTTCTTTGGTTTCAAGTTATTTGAGAAGTTTTTATCCGAATGTGGCGACGTATATTCCCGACCGTTATGATGAAGGGTATGGCATCTCTTATAAAGGCATCGACTTTGCCGAAGACAACGAATTTTCCCTGATTATTGCGTTGGATTGTGGCATCAAATCAATTGACCATGTGGCATACGCCAAAGCCAAAACTATCGACTTTATTATTTGTGACCACCACCGTCCGGGTGATACTTTGCCGGATGCAGTTGCTGTTTTAGATCCAAAACGGGACGATTGTTCGTATCCTTATGACGAATTATGCGGTTGTGGTGTAGGCTTTAAATTGGTACAGGCCTTGGCACAAAACCGGAATCAAACCATCGATGATTTATTGATTTATCTCGATTTAGTGGCCACAGCCATTGCCGCAGATATTGTTCCAATGACTGGGGAAAATCGGGTGTTGGCCAAGTTTGGTTTAGATGTTATTAATTCCGAGCCACGTCCCGGCATCAAGGCTTTGATTCAGAATGTGAAGAAAAAAGTATTGACCATTACCGATGTGGTATTTATTATAGCACCAAGAATTAACGCCGCCGGAAGAATAAAACACGGCAACGAAGCGGTGGCTTTATTGACGGAATATGACTTAGACCAAGCGGAACAATTTGCTTCCGAAATCGAACAATACAACAGCGATCGCAAAGATTTAGACAAACAAATCACCATAGAAGCGCTTTCGCAGATACAGGAAAACAACGAAACCAAAAATGTAACAACTGTAGTTTATAGCGAAAATTGGCACAAAGGCGTTATTGGTATCGTAGCTTCCCGATTAACGGAAACGCATTACCGCCCGACCATAGTGTTTACCAAAAGTGGTGACAAACTAGCCGCCTCGGCCCGCTCCGTAAAAGATTTCGATATTTACAATGCGCTCGAAGCCTGTGCGGAACATTTGGAACAATTTGGTGGGCACATGTACGCTGCTGGAATGACCTTGAAAGAAGAAAATTATGCCGCCTTCAAAGAGGCGTTTGAACGAGTGGTACAGGAAACCATTCATCCCGATTTACTCACACCTGAAGTTTCCGTAGATGCCGAAATTAATTTAACGGATATCAATGAAAAATTAATCCGAATCCTGAATCAGTTTGAGCCTTTTGGACCACAGAATATGACACCGGTTTTTATGACCAAAGGAGTAAAAGACACTGGCTACGCCAAAGGCATTGGTGCTGATGAAGACCATCTCAAACTATTTGTAAAACAAAATGGTTCCGACGGATTTGGCGCTATAGGATTTGGTTTGGGGAACAAGCTGGATTTAGTAAAAAATCAAGCTTCTTTTGACGCCGTTTATTGTATTGATGAAAACGAGTTTAACGGCAATGTGACGGTGCAGCTAAGGTTGAAGGATTTGAGGTAAAGCTATCTTTCGTATTTTATTATGGTGTTAAATATCTGCCCGGAAGGAGCTACCGTTATATCGTCATACTGAATGGTTAGACTGTGTTCTGTCAATGCTGTTATTGTACCAGTAACAATTGATGTTTCTCCTGATGAATAAGTTGTAGTCATTGAAATGGCATTTTCTTGCTTTGTGAAGGTTCCGGTAGACCCCATAACCGGCTGACAATCGATTATTGCCACCTGTCTAACTTTGTTTGTATCATAGAATTCTACATAATCTTTGCCACAACTTCCATAAATATAAGGATATGTACTTTCGCCCACAATTCTTTCTTTATAATACCATTTATGATAAATAGAAGCTTCCCCATTACCGTCAGAAGAACAGGAGTTGATTAGAAAAACAGTTGCCAGTAGCATAAAAAGGGTTGTGGTTTTTTTCATGCTATGGATTTAATATTCCTTCAACTCAAACTTATCGCCATCAAAAACACCATACGTAAAATAGCCAATCCAATCGCCTAAGTTTACATATTCAGCGTTTTCGCCAACTGTAATCACCATGGGTAAATGACGGTGACCAAAAATGAGGTAGTTGTAGTGCTTGGTTTCGAGTTTTCTTTTGGAATATTGTACCAGCCATTCGTTTTCTTCGCCCAGGAATTTTACATCAGCATCGCCCGAAATCAGTTTGTTTTTTACCGAAAGGTATTGGGCCAGTTTCATGCCAATATCGGGGTGTAACCAACGATACAACCATTTTGAAAACGGATTGGTAAATACTTTCTTCATGCGTTTGTAGCCTTTGTCACCGGGGCCTTTACCATCACCGTGACCAATTAAGAAAGTCTTGCCGTTAAACTCATATTCCTGATTGTCGTAGTACACCGGAATGTTCAGCTCCTTTTGAAAATAATCGTGCATCCACAAATCGTGGTTGCCCACAAAGAAATAAATAGGAATGCCGCTGTCGCGAATTTCGGCTAATTTACCTAAGACTCTCACGAAACCTTTAGGAACCACGGTTTTATATTCAAACCAAAAATCGAACAAATCGCCCAAAAGAAAAATACATTCGGCGTCTTTTTTCACTTCGTCAAGCCAGGCAACAAATTTTTGTTCCCGCGGAAAACTGGCTTCGGGCGTAGGCGCACCAAAGTGTTGGTCAGAAGCAAAGTATATTTTTTTGTTAGGAGAAATAGTCATCAAGAGTTGAGGTTATGCATTATCCGACGCATACCATTCGGCAAACGAGGTGTCGGTTTCTTGTAGTTTTAAGGAATGTAATTGGATATCTTGAGGCAAACGATTTTTTATTTTTTGGGCAAAATCAGTCACCATGTTTTCACTTGTCGGTTGGTATTCCACCAAAATTACGTGATGGCCGCGGCTTTTCAATTCGTTAGCCAATTCGATATGCGGTGTGTTTTTATTAAAAACGGTAGCGTGGTCAAAAATATCTACAATCTCTTCTTTCACAATTTTTTTCAAATCCGAAAAGTCAATCACCATTCCAAACTTCACATTGGAAGTATCCGTAATTGGTTTTCCAATCACTGTTACCGACAGTTTATAACTGTGTCCATGCACATTTTTGCATTTGCCGTCATAGCCATACAGCGCGTGTCCGGTTTCGAAAGAAAATTGTTTGGTGATTCTGATGTTGCTCATGGTAGCTATTTTATGCTGCAAATTTAGTAAAATATAACTACTCTTCGTTTTGTCTTTTTTTGGCGCGATAATACATCCAGTAAGCTGCGCCCACAATCAAAGCGAATGGTAAAATATTACCAATCCATACTCCGATAAGGTAGCCACTATCGGGAGCGTGTTTGATTTTTTCATTAACATCTATTTGCTGAATGAGTGAAATAAATCTCATGGATGTTATTTTTTGAATTGGCTTAAGGCATTTTTAGTAAAATCAGAAAGCACTAATTTCCCTGAAATAGCGGCGCGTTCGTAAAGTAACTTGTCCCAGTTTTCAGTGCCTTCCCAAAATACTTTTTTCATTTCAGCTAAGGCTTCGGGGTTATAACCAGCTAGTTTTTTGGCGAAAGCCAAAGTAGCTTCGTTCAATTCGCCAAAACTGTCAAAAATATCAGCATACAATCCTTTAGCCAAAGCCCAATCCGCCGATTGCCAATTGTTGGGTTGCAAAGTCAATTCCGTCATAGCGGTTTTACCGATTTTTCTCGAAACGGCCGGTTCAATCACAAACGGACCGATACCGATAGCAATTTCGGATAATTTGATCGCGGCATCCTGATAAGCAAAAGCAAAATCACAAGCTGAAATCAGTCCGACACCACCACCAACAGCCTTTCCCTGAATTTTTCCAACTATGAGTTTGGAACAGTTACGCATCGCATTAATCACATTGGCAAAGCCCGAAAAGAATTTTTTCCCGGTTTCAAAATCGGTGATGGAAAGCAATTCATCAAACGAAGCCCCGGCGCAAAAAGTGGTGCCTTCACTTTGTAAAATGACAATATTCACCTCGGTATTCTTACTAAGCGCATTCAATTCATCGGTCAATTTCTGCAACAATTCACTCGGGAAAGAATTACTCGCCGGATGACTGAATGTTACGGTAGCAATGTTGTTTTCGATTTGAATTTCAATAGATCCGTTGGAATTTTCGGTAGTCATAACAGGTATTTTGATGTAAATTTATAACAAATCTCAAAAAGTTGGGTTTTGAATTGCTTTTTGTTTTGAGAAAATGATATATTTGCCATCTCAAATGCGGGGATGTAGCTCAGCTGGTTAGAGTGCTTGCCTGGCAGGCAAGAAGTCGTGGGTTCGAGTCCCATCTTCTCCACAAAAAAGCCGAAGTTTAATGACTTCGGCTTTTTTTATTTTCCGTTCTTCAAATCTTCGGCAACTTTCTCTAATTCAGCATACCAATCTTCGCCAAATTTTCGAATCAAGGCTTCTTTTACAAATTTGTAAACAGGAACCTGAAGTTCTTTTCCTAACGAACATGCCGGATTGCAAATGTCCCAACGATCATAATTGACAGCAGCAAATTCGGTGAAATCTTTTACTCTTATTGGATATAAATGGCAGGAAACCGGTTTTTTCCAGTTGATGATGCCTTGATTGTAGGCTTGTTCAATACCGCAAAGCGCCGTTTTTCCATCAAAAATTACATACGCGCAATCTTTGTTGTCAATCAGTGGCGTTTCTAAATCCTGATCCGTTCCAAATACCCAAGTGCCCAATCTTTCGATAGCTTCAATGCCTTCCTTGCGCAGAAAAGGTTTTACTTTCGGATAAATTTCTTCCAGAATTTTAGTTTCGTCCTGAGTCAGTGGTGCTCCGGCATCACCGTCAACACAGCAGGCGCCGTGGCAAGCCGAAAGGTTGCACACAAAATCTTTTTCGAGTATATCTTCAGAAACTATGGTTTTGCCTAATTGGAACATAATCTGTTTTTAAGACTGCAAAAGTACAAATGAAAATTGGCTTGAGAGTAGTATTAAAAACCTAATTTTGTAAAAAATTTAGAAGGTATGAATTTAGATTTTAGAGAAATAGCGACAGCCACCATGGTGCTTTTTGCCGTGATAGACATAGTGGGCAGCATCCCGGTGATTATTGATTTGAGAGCCAAGTTTGGTCACATACATTCGGAAAAAGCTTCGTTGGTTTCCGCAGGAATTATGATTGCCTTTCTGTTTGTGGGCGAAGAAATCCTGAAATTAATTGGCATTGATGCTAATTCGTTTGCCGTTGCCGGTTCGTTTGTGCTGTTCTTTTTAGCT
This sequence comes from Flavobacterium sp., assembly GCF_036741995.1. Lineage (GTDB taxonomy): Bacteria > Bacteroidota > Bacteroidia > Flavobacteriales > Flavobacteriaceae > Flavobacterium. Next base: position 31,016 of record NZ_DAINRG010000004.1, read on the forward strand.
TTAGAAATGATACTCGGCATTCGATTATACAAAGAAGAAAAAGCGACTTCAGCTTCCATAGTTCCTATCGCTTTTCCACTGATTGCCGGAGCGGGAACGATGACGACTTTGCTTTCGCTGCGTGCCGAATTCCAATCGATTAATATTATCATTGCTATCTTTCTGAATATTGTTTTGGTGTATCTGGTGTTGAAAGCCTCTTCCAGAATTGAAAAATTGCTTGGGGAAAATGGGCTGAGCATCATCCGGAAAGTATTTGGCGTGGTGCTTTTGGCCATTGCTGTTAAATTATTTGCCGCTAATGTTAAAGGACTCTTTGCATAACATCAAATTTTAGTATTTTTGTCCTCTAAATATAGTACATGAAAATTTTTACCAATATTCTTCTCTTGATTGCTATTGCTCTGATAATAGTAAATGTTTTTCTTATCGATTTTAACAAACCCCTGGAAGGGAACAGCATGATTGCGTTGATTGGTATCGCAGCTTCGTTCTGTGCGGTTTTGATTCTGTTGATTTTCAGAATGTCAAAAAAAATTGAAGAAAAACTAAAACACTAAATATATGTTTGATGTTTTGATTATTGGCGGCGGTGTTTCGGGCATGTCTTGTGCTTTGATTCTGGGTTCGGCTCAGCACAAAGCTTTTGCTGCCGACAAGAAGATTGGTATCATCGCACATCAAAAAGCGTCCTCATTGCAAGATGCTTTATTCCACAACGCTTATGGCATTCCTTCCGGGAAATTAGGTTCTGAATTGTTGACTGAAAGCGTTGACCAATTACACGAATTATATCCTCACGTGATTCAAATTGCCGATGAAAAAGTAATGAAGTTGGAAGGAGAAGCCGGAAATTTTACGGTCATTACCAATAAAGGTTCCTATCAAACAAAATTAGTAGTGCTTAGTATTGGCGCCGGAAATCCTTTTACCATTCAAGGGTTAGAGGAATTTGTAATGCCACACCAAAAAGTAATTGCTGAGAAAAACAGAATTCAATTAAAAAACACCGACCACAAAGTAACCGATGGCCTTTATGTCACCGGAACACTTGCCGGTTGGAGAAGTCAGTTGGCCATTGCCGCCGGAAGTGGCGCTGCCGTTGCGACTGATATCCTTACGCTTTGGAATAATGGTGTTCATGCGCAAGTGCATGACAGCATAAGAAAATAATTATTTCAGCACTGCCTTAATCATCGTATCATCTTTCAGAATGATTTGGTAGTATTGGCTTTCGCCAAATAATTGTCGGGCAAATTCAGCCGTGATGTATTTTTTTACCAAAACCTTATTGCTTTCCAGTTTCATGTCTAAACCGGCATCTTTTAAATAGGCTTCAAACTTGGGAATATAACTGTTGTCATTTTCTATTTTCGATAAAAGCGCATTAAATTTTACGCCCTTGAAAGTGTTTCTGTTTTTGTCTAATTGCTCAAAAACAAAATGGCCTACCAAGCCTGAATTCAAGATATACGCCAAGTTTTCCTCTCCTTTTTTCACTTCAAGTGGCACAAAAATATCCGGAACGATACCGCCGCCGCCATACACAATTCTGCCTTTTTTGGTTTTGAATTTTAGCGAATCGGCCACTTTTATTTTATCTTTTTCGTATAATTCACCGCTTTCAAAACGGGTTTCGAAATCCTGACTGTATTTTTCGCCTTCACCTTTTACATACGGTTTTTGGATAGAACGCCCACTCGGAGTGTAGTACCGGGAAGTGGTTAGCCGAACGGCCGAACCGTCATCAAAATCCATTTCGCGCTGTACTAATCCTTTCCCGAAAGAACGACGTCCGACAATAGTTCCTCGGTCGTTATCTTGTATGGCGCCAGATAGTATTTCGCTCGCAGAAGCCGAATTCTCGTCAATTAAAACAAAGACTCTTCCGGTTTCAAAAATACCTTCTTCGGTGGCGTAGGTTTTGTCAATTTTGCCTTTACGGTTTTTGGTAAAAACAATCAATTCTTTGTCTTTCAAAAGATCGTCGGCAATCTCAACGGCTCTTTCCAAATAACCACCACCATTGTCACGCAAATCAATGACTAAAGTATTTATGCCTTTTTTCTTAAGGTCTTCTAATCCGGCATGGAATTCATCATAGGTATTTTCGGCAAAGCGATTGATTTTGATATAACCAGTCGTTTTATTCAGCATCAGATGCGTATCGACACTTTTTATCGGAACGACTTCACGCTCCACCGTAAGTTTTAGTTTTTTATGGGTGCTTTTTCTGAAAATAGTCAGCGTAACGGTTGAACCTTCTTCGCCTTTTAGTTTGTTGTATAAACTGTCGGTTGGCAATTTTCGCCCAAAAAGTTTGGATTTGTCAGCATACAAAATACGGTCTCCGGCTAGGATTCCTGCTTTGTCGGCCGGTCCATCTTTCAGCGGATTGACTACCGTAACGGTGTCGTTATACATATAAAAATTCACACCAATGCCCACAAAATCCCCTTTCATGATTTCGGCTTCCGAAGATTGTTCGCTGGGCGGAATGTAAACGGAATGCGGATCAAGATTAGCAAGGATGCTGTTCACGGTTAAATCGACTATGGAATCTGAATTCACTTTGTCCACATATTCGTCGTTAATGAAATCGATGAGTCGTTCGATTTTGGCCTTGCTGGCATTTCTTTTGGAAATGGTTCTTGCCGGAAAATTAATCATCCCACCAATGGTGATGCCCAAGGCAACGCAGGAGAATAGGAGTAAGGGCAGGTATTTTTCCTTTGATTTCATCGGGACAAATGATTAGTATAAAATTACTCTAAATTTTCGATTTGATGTACTTGAACGCCTGCCTTTTCTAAAAAATCAACGCCCGAAGTATCGCGATAGCCATGTTGGTAAACCACCCGCTTAATTCCCGATTGGTGGATCAGTTTGCTACATTCTTTGCAAGGCGAGAGTGTAATGTATAAGGTTGCATTTTCGCAGGTTTGTGTAGAGCGCGCTACTTTGGAAATGGCATTGGCTTCGGCATGAAGCACATACCAATGGGTTAATCCTTCGTCATCTTCGCAGCAGTTTTCAAAGCCGGAGGGTGTTCCGTTGTAGCCATCGGAAATGATCATGCGGTCGCGGACGATGATGGCGCCCACTTGTTTGCGTCTGCAATAAGAGAGTTTGCTCCATTCGGCGGCAATTCTCAAATAGGCGGTGTCGTATTTTTTTTGCTTTATTTCTTTCATTCCAAAAAATCAAAAGGTTTCTTCTCTAGCCCTGATGGGAGCCGACGCCGTGCGTGGCGGACAGCAGGAACAAGGATAGCAAATATACCCAAACCTTTCGCTTCTGAATAATTATTTATGCCAAATTTCACTTTGTAAAATCATCGGAATGACAACTCCTACAATAAAGGCAGAAATGAGTAAGGTCCAGTCGCGTTTAGAAAATTTGAACAGACTTTGCACCACGTAGGCCAAGAGTAGCGCCAGTAAGACCACTGTGATTTGTGCGGTTTCGATGCCTAGGCCAAATTCAAAAAGCGGTAGTAATTTGTCGGTTGGTTTTCCGGTAACCAGCGTGTTGAAATAATTGGAAAAGCCCAAACCGTGTATGATTCCGAAGCAAGCGGTAACAATACCAATGAAAGTAATGCTGTCTTTTTTGCTCGATTTGCCCGAAACGACAATGTTATACATGGCGGTGATGAGTATCGTTATTGGAATTAAAAACTCGACGATATTCGGTTTGATGGTGACGATGTTAAACACGGAAAGCAGCAGTGCCAACGTGTGTCCCAAAGTGAAAAGCGAGACTAGAATCAGCAGTCGTTTCCACGATTTGAATTCATAAGGAACGGTTAAGGCTAACAGAAATAAAACATGATCGTAGGCGAAAATATTGAGCACGTGTTTTAATCCGATAGTGGAGTATATCCAGAAATCTGACATGGTATTTGGTTGTTTTGGAACGTAAACGTACAAATTATTTTCAATGTCGATTCAAAATAATGGCTAAAATCGATGAAAAACATTTTTAAAAAATGGTTTCTGAAAAATGGGAAATTGCCTTATATTTGCAGTATTAAAACCCGTATAATTATGTCATTTTCAGATTTATTTGATAGCGAATTTAAAAGTAGAAATAAAGGTCATTTCTCAGCCATAGTACGTGTTGCCACGGCTGACGGTGATATGAGCAAAGAGGAAAAACAATTCTTAGACAAACTAGCTGTTCGTTTGGAGATTTCAAAAGAAGAGTATGAAGAGATTTTAGAAAACCCTTTGAAATACCCAATCAATCCTCCTTATTTGCATACACAACGTTTAGAGCGTTTGTATGATTTATCGAGAATGGTTTATGCGGATCACGTGTTAGGGCCTAAGCAAAAAGAAATCCTGACCAAGTTTGCTTTGGCATTAGGATTTACTCCGGGTAACGTGCCTTTCATCATTGATAAAGCCTTGTCGTTATTAGTATTGAATGTTGATTTAGATACCTTCACTTACGAAATGACCCACATGAATAAATAAAAAAAGCCCCGATTTCGGGGCTTTTTTGTTAACTGTATTTGGCCATGAACTCCTCGGCCTTTTCCACCATATTAAAGCTTCCGCAAAAGAACGGTACGCGTTGGTGTAATTCTGTTGGTTGGATTTCCATGATTCTTCCAAAACCGTCTGAGGCTTTGCCACCGGCTTGTTCCGCAATGAATGCCATGGGATTGCATTCGTATAACAAACGCAGTTTTCCGCTCGGCGATTTGGAACTGGTAGGATAAATGTAAATGCCACCTTTAATCATGTTTCGGTGAATGTCGGAAACCAAACTTCCGATGTATCTTGAGGTATAAGGTCGGTCGCCTTCTTCTAACTGGCAATATTTGAGATAATCTTTCACGCCTTGCGGAAAGTGAACATAGTTGCCTTCATTGATAGAATAAATAGTGCCGTCTTCAGAAAATTGCATGTTCGGATGAGACAAATAAAACGTTCCGATGGCCGGATTCAAAGTAAATCCGTTTACGCCATGGCCTGTTGTGTAAACTAACATAGTTGAGGTCCCATAAATCACATAACCAGCCGCCACTTGGCTTGTTCCGGGTTGCAAAAAATCTTCAATGGTAACCGGAGTGCCTACTGGTGTTACTCTTCTGTACACCGAAAAAATAGTCCCTACCGAAACATTTACATCAATGTTGGACGAACCATCCAAAGGATCCATCAAAACTACGTACTTATTATTGTGACTGTTGTCTGAACCGGCCACTGTGATGAAATCGTCATTTTCTTCCGAAGCAATCCCACAAACAATTTCCCGATTAATAAGTGTTTGAATAAAAATATCATTGGCATATACATCCAGTTTTTGCTGGTCTTCGCCCTGAATGTTTTGGTCTCCGGCAGCACCAACAATATCCACCAATCCGGCTTTGTTTACCTTGTAGTTTACCACTTTGGCGGCGAGTCTTATGGAGTTGATGATTCGGGATAATTCCCCTGAGGAGTATTGAAATTCAGATTGTTTTTCGATGATAAATTCACCTAAGGTTTTGTTGCGTTCTTCCATTACGAAATCGTTGTAGTTGTGAGTGCAAATATCGTTTTTTTTATCAAAATGCGATGCTAAACTTTAAAAAATGTCAGGTTAAATCTTTGTAAAACTTATTTTATCTTTGCTGTTCACTATGTTAAAAAATTAATACCATGAAGACAAAATTTATCCTTACCGCTCTTGTCGTTTCTGCTTTGAGTTTTACCAAAATAAATGCCCAAATTAATATTGGTGACAAAGCTATGGGAGCCCTGCAAACAGGAGTTGCCAGTTTTACGTATAGCGATGAAGATGCTGCCGCCATGTCAAAAGAAGCGGTGCGAAAAATGGATTCTGCCAATGTAGTCGCTGGTCCCAAAGACGGTTACGCCATACGATTGAATCGAATTTTTGGTAAACATGTAAACGAAGCAGGGTTAAAATTGAATTATAAAGTCTATATCACCAAAGATGTCAATGCCTTCGCCACTGCCGATGGTAGCGTTAGAGTTTTTTCGGGTTTGATGGATATTATGGATGACAATCAATTGTTGGCCGTAATTGGTCACGAAATTGGTCACGTGGCGAATCACGATTCACGCGATGCGATGAAAGCTGCCTTGAGAAAAGCCGCTTTGGTTGGTGCTGTTTCTTCGCAATCCGATAAAGTAGCGAAGTTGACGGACAGCCAATATGGGCAATTGGCCAATGCTATTTTGGACAGCAAATACAGCCGCAAACAAGAATCGGAAGCTGATGATTACTCGTATGCTTTTATGAAACGCAACGGTTATAATGTCAATGCGGTAGAAGCAGCTTTTACTATTTTGGCGAACATGAGTGGCGGAGCGCAAGCCGACTTCCTAACCAAAATGCTGAGCTCACACCCTGATCCAAAAGACAGAGCGGATAAAGCCAAAGCCAAAGCTACGGCTGACGGATTGTACAAACCGTATGTTCAAATGAAAATTTCGAATAAAGCAACTACTCCGGCTAAGAAAACGCCTAAAAAGAAGAAAAAATAAGAAGCCATGACCATTAGAAAAGGCGAAAAGAAAGACATGCAAGCCGTTCTGGAACTCATTCAGGAACTGGCTACTTTTGAAAAGGAACCCGATGCGGTTGTCGTTACTGTTGCTGATTTAGAGCGTGACGGTTTTGGCGACAAGCCATTATTTCATACATTTATCGCTGAGCTTGATGGCGAAATCGTTGGCATGGCGCTATATTACTACCGCTACTCCACCTGGAAAGGCAAAACGATTCACCTCGAAGATTTAATTGTCAAAGAAAAAATGCGCGGTTCCGGTTTGGGCTTTGCCTTATATTCCGAGATTATTGCTCAGGGCAAAAGAGACAAGGTCCGCCGAATTGAGTGGAATGTGCTCGATTGGAATACGCCGGCGATTGATTTTTACATCAAATCGGGAGCCAAGTTATTAGACGATTGGCGCGTAGCACAAATGGATGAAAACGGAATCAATGAATTTTTAAGTAAGGTATAACAATGAGAATATTCAAATTTGGTGGCGCTTCGGTAAAAGACGCCGAGGGCATTAAAAATGTATTTAGTGTTTTGGAAAAAGTAGGTCACGAAGACACGCTTTTAGTCATTTCCGCGATGGGAAAAACCACAAACGCTTTGGAGTTAGTAATCAAAAATTACTTTGAAAAATCCAATGAATTGCATTCTTCTCTGCAAGATGTAAAAAAGTACCACAACCAAATTCTATTGGATTTATTCGATGACGAAGAAAGCGATGTATTCTATGCTGTGAACAGTCATTTCGCCGATTTGGAGTATTTTTTACGCAGCAATAAATCCCCGAATTATAACTTTGTGTATGACCAGATTGTAAGCTACGGAGAAATCATTTCCACCACGATTGTCAGCCATTATTTCAATTTTGCCGGTTTGAAAAACAACTGGATTGACGTTCGAAACTTCATCAAAACCGATAATACGTATCGCGATGCGAATGTGGATTGGGAAAAAACCCAACAATTCATTTCAAAAGGCGTTAAGAAAAAAGCACTCAATATCACTCAAGGATTTTTGGGTTCCGATGAAAATAATTTCACCACTACGCTTGGTCGTGAAGGTTCCGATTATACCGCTGCGATTTTTGCCTATTGCTTAAATGCCGAAAGCGTAACGATTTGGAAAGACGTTCCCGGGGTGATGAATGCCGATCCGCGTTATTTTGAAAATGCGATTTTGTTAAACCAAATTTCGTATCGCGAAGCCATCGAGCTGGCGTTTTACGGAGCTACCGTTATTCACCCGAAAACCCTGCAGCCACTTCAGAAAAAAGAAATTCCGTTGCATGTTAAATCGTTTATCAATCCGCTGTTGCCGGGCACCAGCGTTTCCAAAGGAAAAGATTTAGAACCACAAGCGCCTTGTTATATCGTCAAAAGAGACCAGTTACTGATTTCATTATCATCCATCGATTTTTCGTTCATCATGGAAGAAAACATTAGTGAGATTTTTGCGTTGTTTCACCAATACAAAATGAAAGTGAGTCTGATTCAAAATTCGGCCATCAGTTTTTCGGTTTGTATCGAAGATAAATTTGGTAATTTCAACGAACTGAAAACCATTTTGTCCAAAAAATTCAAAGTGTCTTATAACGAAAATGTCTCGTTGTACACCATTCGTCATTTCACCAAAGAAGCTGCCGAAATGGTAGAAAAAGACAAAACCGTCCTGCTGAAACAAATCTCGAGAGAAACCATGCAAATTGTGACAAAAGAGTAATTCTGCTCCGATAGAAATACTACATTCAAACTTTTCTCGTTATTATATGTATGCTGAAAAGACTTCTTTTATTGTTGGTACTCCTTGGTTTTGCTAAGCTTTCGGCTCAGGAAATCAAATCGTTGTACCAAACGAAAAAAGTAGCCGTTTCTACAGACACCATCAGTCTCGAAAAAGTCAGCATCAGTCCGAGTTTTTTCAAATTGCAGAAGGCAGATGGAACTTCGATTGACACGACTTTCTATAAAATCGATTTTCAAAAAGGAAAGCTGATTTTCAAAAATGGCTTTGCATCGCAAGACAGTGTCACCGTTCGCTATTTTAATTATCCGGAACATTTAACGAAAACCTACAGCATTTACGACCAGGACAAAGTGGTTCCCAACGAAGCGGGAAATCTCTATAAAGTCAACCGTTCCGTGAAAAAGTTTGTGCCGTTTGACGGCTTAAACACCTCAGGAAGCATTACGCGAGGCGTGACGATTGGCAACAATCAGAATGCTTCGGTAACGTCCAATCTCGATTTGCAAATTACCGGAAAGATATCGGACAAGGTTTCGCTTCGGGCTTCGATTCAAGATTCCAATATTCCGCTACAGGAAGGCGGGTATTCGCAGAAACTGGATGAATTCGATCAAATTTTTATAGAACTCTTTACCGATAAATGGAATATCCGCGCCGGCGATTTATTTCTCGAAAACCGGCAATCGCGCTTTCTGAATTTCAACAAAAAAGTGCAGGGACTTTCCACGCATTTTACGTTTGGCGGTGAAGATAACAAAACCGAAATTTTTGCAGCTGGCGCTTTGGTTCGTGGGCAATATGCCAAAAGTTCTTTCACCGGGCAAGAGGGAAATCAAGGGCCGTACAAACTGCGCGGCAACAATGGCGAATTGTATGTGCTCGTCATCTCCGGTTCGGAGAAAGTATATGTCAATGGAATTTTGCGCAAGCGTGGCGAAAATAATGATTATGTGATTGATTATAATGCCGGAGAAATCACGTTTACCTCACTGTTTCCAATAACTTCCGAGATGCGGATTGTGATTGAATACCAATATTCGGATCGAAATTACACGCGATTTGTGACGTATGCCGGAGCCAATCATGAAGCTAAAACCTGGAGTTTGGGAGGTTATTTGTATTCGGAAAGCGATGTAAAAAACCAGCCGTTGCAGCAGAATTTATCTTCGGAACAAGTTGCAGTTTTGGTCAATGCCGGAGACAATGTTAATCTGATGAACGCCCCGTCTGCTTACCCCGATTCGTATTCGGAGAATAAAATTTTGTATAAAAAAATCACTGTTACCAGCGGTGAAGCTTTCGAATATTCCAACAATCCGGATGACGAATTGTTCAATGTGAAGTTCACTTTGGTTGGCAATAATCTCGGAAATTATATTTTGACTAATTCTTCTGCCGTTGGCAAAATTTATCAATACGTAGAGCCAATCAGCGGCGTTCCCCAAGGGAATTATGAGCCCATCACTAGATTGGTTGCGCCAACTAAAATCCAAATTGCAACGGTTCTTGGGAAATACAATCCGAGTGAGAAAACGAATGTTGATTTTGAAGTGGGTGTGAGTAATAACGATTTGAATTTGTTTTCTTCCATCGATGATAATGACAACAAAGGCGTGGCCGGGAAACTGAATTTCAAGCAACGGTTGTTTACCAAAAAATGGCAAGTGGATGCTTTTGGGAACTACCAATATGTGCAACAAAATTTCAAAACCATTGAGCGCTTGTTCAATATTGAGTTCAACCGCGATTGGAATTTAACCACTTTTGAAGGCAATCAGAGTTTGATAATAAACGGTTTGGATTTCATTTTGCCCGAAAAAGGAAAGCTGACGTATCAGTTTGAGAAGCTGGATTTCTCCAAAAGTTTTTCGGGAAACCGGCATCTTGTAAATGGGTTGTTCAAACTCAATAACTGGAACCTTCAGGAAACCGGCAGTTATTTAAAAAGTGATGGCGATTATGCTTCTTCCACCTTTATTCGAAACCAATCCCAGGCGCGGTATCATTTCAAAAAAAACTGGATTGGCGGGAGTTTGCGTTTGGAAAACAATAAAGAAAAGCTGGTGGCTACCCATCAATTATCAGCCTTAAGTCAGCGATTTACCGAGTATGGAGCGTTTGTCGGGCGTGGCGATAGCACCAAGGTTTTTGTGGAATTGGGTTATCTGCAACGGGTGAATGACAGTTTACAGAATGGTTTTTTGCAAAAAGTCAACACCTCACAATCGTATTATTTGAAATCAAAATTGATCCAAACCGATAAAAGTGATTTGTCGTTATTTGTCAATTACCGAAACCTGAAATATGTGGATAATGCCAGACCGAACGAGCCTTCGCTGAATTCCCGTTTGTTGTATAACGATCAATATTTCAAACAATTGATGCAAGTAACCACGGCGTATGAAACCACTTCGGGAACGATTGCCCAGCAGGAATTCACGTATTTGGAAGTCCAACCCGGACAAGGCGTTTATACCTGGAACGACTACAACGGCAACGGCATTCAAGAATTGCAGGAGTTTGAAGTAGCGCCGTTTCCCGATCAGGCGAAGTATGTGCGGGTATTTTTGCCAAATCAGATTTTCATCAAAACCCATCAGAATAAATTCTCGCAATCGCTGACGTTGAATCCGGCGCAATGGCAGAACGAGAATGGTTTTAAGAAATTAGTGTCTCATTTCTACAATCAAACTTCTTATTTAATTGAGCGTAAAATTCAGCGCAACGGCGATAATTTTGATTTGAATCCGTTTTCGTCTTCCGATGCTGATTTGCTGGGATTGAACACCAGTTTTAGGAATAGTTTGTTCTACAATCGCGGAAAGCAAAGACATTCGGTGACTTATACTTTTACGCAAAACAAAGTAAAAAGCCTGCTTTCTGTGGGTTCTCAGGAGAGTAAGAACAATTCGCATCAATTGCAATATGCCCATTTGGTGCAGAAAACCTGGTTGTTTTCGTTGGCTTCCAAAACGGTTTTCACATCGTTGTATTCTGAAAATTATGCCAGCAAAAACTTTGAAGTGAATGCATATCAAATCAATCCCAAGATTTCTTACTTATTTAATAAAAATGCGAGTTGGGACATTTTTTATGAATATCAGAACAAGAAAAACCAACTGGGCGATTACGAAAAATTACGGCAAAACCGCTTCGGGACCTCATTCTCGTATGCCAGCGAAAAGAAGCTGACGATGAACGGAGAATTCTCGTTGTATCAAAATAAATTTACCGGCGATGCGCAGTCACCGGTAGCTTTTCAAATGCTGGAAGGGTTGCAGCCTGGGAAAAACATGACCTGGCGATTATTGATTCAAAAGAACCTGACGCAGTTTTTGGATATCAATATCAATTACCAAGGCAGAAAAACGGAAACCAGTCAAACCATCCACACTGGAAATGTGCAATTGAGAGCTTATTTTTAATAGTTTTCAACAACGTTGTATTTATTTTTTGCTTACTTTTAATCCACCAAATATTAAAATTAATCACCATGAAAAAACTATTTTTAATGTGTTTCCTTTTCGCTTTTATAGTGAATACGAATGCTCAGGAAACGAAAGCAGAAAAGGCAAAAGCTAAAACTGAGAAAGCCGCAAAAGCAAAAAAAGCAAAAGCTGCTAAAGAAACCAAAGAGGAAAAAGCCGCAGCTAAAGAAACCAAAGAAAAAGCGGAAAAGAAAGCTAAGAAAGAAACTTCGGCAGTAAAAGAGAAAGCAACTAAAGCCAAAAAAGAAGCGGAAGACAAAGCGCCTCGTTTGAAAAAAGACGGAACACCAGACAAACGCTTCAAAGATACGGATGCTAAAGGACCATTGAAAAAAGATGGAACTCCGGACAAGCGTTTTAAAACGGCAGCCAAAGACAACAATGCCTCTGCAAAAGGGGAAGCAAAAGCGGCCGAAGGAAAAGCCAAAGCAGCGGCTAACAAAACAGAAGCCAAAGCAAAAAAAGAAGTAAAAGAAAAAGCGTCTACCGAAAAAGCGCCAAGAACACCGGACAAAGTAACCGGAGAGTATAAAGGTAAAAAAGTGTATACCGGGCCAAGAGGAGGAAGATATTATATTAACTCTAATGGTAATAAAACCTATATTTCGGATGATAAATAAGAAATAAGACTACACTTTTCTTAGAGCGGTTTTTTCAATGGGAAAACCGCTCTTTTTTTGTCTCCAAAAAATCCGTTTTCAGAAGATTGTAAATGTTAAAATTTCGCTATCAGTAAATTCCTAACTTCCTTTGTTTTAGGGCTTTTTTTGTTTTTTGTTTTTTGTAATTAACTGAAAAACAGTAATTTATAAATCAATCAAAACCCCATTCAAATCTGCCTATTTGTTAAAAACTAGACCCGATTGTGAATAAGTTTGACTTTCTTTTTACGTTTCGTTTGCCAATCTTTGTAACATACAGATTTCACTAAAAATCGTCTTAAAATTCAAAATAAATTCAACATGGCTACTATCGAACCAATTTTAAAAGAAAACAAAGATCGCTTCGTGATTTTTCCTATCAAGCACCAAGACATTTGGGAATGGTACAAAAAAATGGAAGCCAGTTTTTGGACGGCCGAAGAAATTGATTTGCACCAAGACTTGTCGGATTGGAATAATAAATTGAATGAAGACGAAAAATACTTTATCAAACACATTTTGGCTTTCTTCGCAGCTTCTGACGGAATCGTGAATGAAAATTTAGCCGAAAACTTTGTCAACGAAGTGCAATATCCGGAAGCCAAATTTTTCTATGGTTTTCAAATCATGATGGAGAACATTCACAGCGAAACCTATTCGTTGCTAATTGATACGTATGTAAAAGACGAAGCCGAAAAGGACAAACTTTTCCACGCCATTGATGTGTTTCCTGCCGTAAAGAAAAAAGCAGATTGGGCGTTAAAATGGATTTCCTCCGACTCCTTTGCTGAAAGATTAATCGCTTTCGCAGCGGTAGAGGGTATCTTCTTTTCGGGAGCTTTCTGCTCGATTTACTGGTTGAAAAAACGCGGTTTAATGCCAGGCTTAACGTTTTCTAACGAATTAATCTCCCGTGATGAAGGAGTTCACTGCGATTTTGCGGTGCATTTACACAACCACCATTTGGTACACAAAGTATCCAAAGCCAGAATCACGGAAATTATTACCGATGCCTTAAACATTGAAAGAGAGTTCATTACTGAGTCGCTTCCTGTGAGTCTGATTGGGATGAACGCCACTTTGATGACACAATATTTAGAATTTGTTGCCGACAGATTATTAGTAGAATTGGGTTGCAAGCGAGTGTACAACTCCACGAATCCGTTCGATTTCATGGACATGATTTCGTTACAAGGGAAAACCAATTTCTTCGAAAAACGAGTAGCCGAATACCAAAAAGCAGGCGTGATGAATTCCGATTCAGAGTCCAGCAAAATTAGTTTCGACGCCGATTTTTAGACCTAGCTCAGATTGTAGCGGCATCCTTTAAAAAGATATAGCGGAAAGCTGAAAACAGCTTCAAAAAATAAAACAAAACCAATTACAAATAACCAGAAAATAGGTAAAGGGATTTTCTATTTTCAAAAACTGACAAGCGTATGTATGTAGTAAAAAGAGACGGCCACAAAGAGCCGGTAATGTTCGACAAAATCACGGATAGAATTAAAAAACTATGTTATGGTTTAAACGATTTGGTAGACGCTGTTAAAGTGGCAATGAGGGTTATTGAAGGGTTGTACGATGGTGTTACGACTTCAGAATTAGATAATTTAGCGGCAGAAACCGCAGCTTCCATGACGATAGCTCATCCGGATTATGCACAGCTAGCCGCGCGTATCGCAATTTCCAACTTACATAAAAACACCAACAAATCCTTCTCGGAAACGATGAGTGAAATGTTTCATTATGTAAACCCAAGAACCAACCAGGCGGCACCGTTACTTTCGGAAGAAGTGCACCAGGTAATTCAGGAAAATGCCGAGTTTTTAAACTCTCACATCATATACAATCGTGATTTCAACTACGATTACTTTGGTTTCAAAACCTTGGAGCGTTCGTATTTGTTGAAAATCAACGGTAAAATCGTAGAACGTCCGCAACACATGTTGATGCGTGTAGCAGTCGGAATTCACTTAAACGACTTAGAAGCTGTAATTGAAACGTACGACTTAATGTCGAAAAAGTTCTTTACGCATGCGACACCGACGTTATTCAACGCGGGTACGCCAAAACCACAAATGTCTTCGTGTTTCCTGTTATCCATGAAAGACGACAGCATTGACGGAATTTACGATACGTTGAAATCAACCGCCAAAATCTCGCAATCAGCGGGTGGAATCGGGTTGTCAATTCACAATGTACGTGCGACAGGTTCATACATCCGTGGTACTAACGGAACTTCGAACGGAATTGTTCCGATGTTGCGTGTGTTCAATGACACCGCTCGTTATGTTGACCAAGGCGGCGGAAAACGTAAAGGAAGTTTCGCTATTTATTTAGAAACCTGGCATGCGGATATTTTCGACTTTTTGGATTTGAAAAAGAACACCGGAAAAGAAGAAATGCGGGCCCGTGATTTGTTCTTTGCCATGTGGACTTCCGATTTATTCATGAAACGCGTTCAGGAAGATTCGCATTGGACCTTGATGTGTCCAAACGAATGTCCGGGCTTATACGATGTTTACGGAGAAGAATTTGAAGCTTTATACACTTCGTACGAAGAACAAGGCAAAGGAAGAAAAACCGTGAAAGCACGTGAACTTTGGGAGAAAATCCTGGAGTCGCAAATCGAAACGGGAACGCCATACATGTTGTACAAAGATGCGGCCAACAGAAAATCCAACCAAAAGAATTTGGGAACCATCCGTTCGTCTAACTTGTGTACCGAAATTATGGAATACACTTCGGATGATGAAATCGCGGTGTGTAATTTGGCTTCCATTTCATTGCCAATGTTTGTGGAAAATAACCAATTTAACCACGAATTGTTATTCAACGTAACCAAGCGCGTAACCCGAAACTTAAACAAAGTAATCGACCGAAATTACTATCCGGTAAAAGAAGCCGAAAACTCCAATATGCGTCACCGTCCGGTAGGATTGGGCGTGCAGGGGTTGGCGGATGCGTTCATCTTATTGAGAATGCCGTTTACCAGCGATGAAGCCAAAAAATTAAATCAGGAAATATTCGAAACCTTATACTTTGCCGCCGTAACCGCTTCTATGGAAATGGCCAAAGAAGAAGGACCATACTCAACATTCAAAGGCTCTCCAATATCTAACGGAGAATTCCAACACAACCTTTGGAACATCAAAGACGAGGAATTATCAGGAAGATGGGATTGGGCCAGTTTGAGAAAAGAAGTAGTGAAACACGGTGTTAGAAACTCGTTATTGGTAGCACCAATGCCAACCGCATCTACATCACAAATCTTAGGAAACAACGAAGCTTTCGAACCTTATACATCCAACATTTACACGCGTCGTGTATTGTCGGGAGAGTTTATTGTGGTGAACAAACACTTGTTAGAAGACTTAGTAAACCGCGGCTTGTGGACCGAAGATTTGAAACAGGAATTAATGCGAAACAACGGATCAGTGCAAGCGCTGGATATTCCGGAAGATTTAAAAGAATTATACAAAACGGTTTGGGAAATGTCGATGAAAGATATCATTGATATGTCGCGCCAAAGAGGGTATTTCATTGACCAATCGCAATCGTTGAACTTGTTCATGCAGGATGCCAACTATGCAAAACTGACGTCAATGCACTTCTATGCTTGGCAATCCGGATTAAAAACAGGAATGTATTACTTAAGAACCAAATCGGCTGTAGACGCTATCAAGTTCACGTTGAACAATGATAAAAAAGCGGAACCAACCGTAGCCGAACCAGTAGCGGTTGAGGTAGTTGCTCCCAACGAAACCGGAGAAATGACCGCCGAAGATTTCAAAGCGATGGTAGAACGCGCCAGAGCTGCAGGACCGGATGATTGCGAAATGTGTGGGTCTTAATTAGAAAATAGAATAAGAAATAAAGAAAAGCAGCTGTCAACTTGATGGCTGTTTTGATTTTTAAATAAAAAATACAATGGCAAAAGAAAAAGGAGTTTACACCGGAATCATAGAAAAAGACGAACACGGGAATTATTTCTGTGGCGAATATTTGTTGGATTACCAATATACGGTAGCCAATTTTAAAGAAGGTGACGAAATCAACATCAAATCGGCGATTGCGAATCCTAGCGATAAGAGTTATAATTTGTACCCAAAGAAGTCAAGGAATTTCTTTTTGGCCAATCAAAAAGAATAATAATGGAAGGAAAGAACCCAAAGCAATTTACAGTAACCCAAGAACTTTTGGCGTCGCATGCGCAACGGTTTTTGAATTTGTTGTCGGATACCATGCTGCAGGTAGTCTTGTTTCTAATAGTGCTTATGGTCGTAGAAGCTTCGGCAGCACCCGCTGTAAACAAGGCCTTCCAAAGTTATGTACTCGTTAATCCTATTGGGCAATATACTTTTGTGAGTGTCATTGCTTTGTTATATTACAATATTTTCGAAGTGCTGTTGGCAAGAACGCCTGGCAAATTTATCACACAAACCCTAGTGGTAGATATCAATGGAGATTTGCCCAATCATCAAATGATTTTGGTTCGAACGTTGTGTCGGTTAATTCCGTTTAATGGCTTGTCTTTTCTCGGATTTCCGGCAAGAGGTTGGCACGACAGCATCTCCAAAACCTATGTGGTCAATAAGAAGTTATTGGAAGAAAAGAAACGCCTTTTTACGGCTTTGGAACCAAAACTAAAGGAAGAATAACGATGATTAGGCTGGAAAGAACAACTTCGGATCATCCCGATTTTGAAAAATTGGTGGTAGCTCTCGATGCGTATTTGAAAGTTTTGGATGGTGATGACCATGCCTTTTATGCCCAATTCAATAAAACCAATTTGTTGAAAAATGCCTTGCTGTGTTATGAAAATGATGTGGTTGTTGGGATTGGAGCCTACAAAGAATATGATGCCAATACGGCTGAAATCAAACGAATGTACACTTTGCCGGAACACCGAGGGAAAGGTATTGGCAAAGCTATTTTGACCGAATTAGAGCTTTGGGCGAAAGAGGAAAATTACACCAATTCCATACTCGAAACTGGTTATATGCAGGTTGATGCCATAGGGTTATATCAAAAACTAGGCTATGAAATCACCGAAAATTTCGGGCAATACATTGGAGTGGCCAATAGTGTCTGCATGAAGAAAATCATAAAATAAAACTATCTTTAACGGCTGAATTTATTAATCAACTATCTTCACTATCATGACCTGGGAACAACTTTTATCACTAAAACGCCAAGGCGACACCAGCAAAAGATTGCGCATCGAACAAGATGACACCCGCTTGGGCTTTGAAGTGGATTACGACCGTATCATCTTTTCGTCGGCTTTTAGAAGTTTACAAGATAAAACTCAGGTAATTCCATTATCGAAAACCGATTTTGTGCACACGCGTTTAACACACAGTTTGGAAGTTTCGGTTGTCGGTCGTTCCATAGGAAGATTGGTAGGTAAAAAAATCATTGAAAAATATCCGCATTTGAAAGAAGTGCATGGTTACCACATGAATGATTTTGGTGCGATTGTAGCCGCCGCCGCTTTAGCGCATGATATCGGGAATCCTCCGTTTGGACATTCCGGTGAGAAAGCGATTGGAGAATATTTTGCTATTGGGAAAGGTCAACAATACAAAGACCAATTAACCGCCAAACAATGGCAGGATTTAATCGATTTTGAAGGCAATGCTAATGGTTTTTCGGTGTTAACGAGTTCGCGTCCTGGCATTGAAGGCAGTTTGCGTTTGTCCTATGCTACGCTGGGTGCTTTTACCAAATATCCGAAAGAGAGTTTGCCAAAGAAACCGACCAAAAACATAGCCGATAAAAAATACGGATTCTTCCAATCGGATGTAGCCTTTTTTAAAGAAGTCGCCGAAGAACTGGGTATGATTTCCAACAAAACCGGAAATGATGTGGGGTATGAGCGCCATCCGTTGGCATTTTTGGTCGAAGCTGCCGATGATATTTGCTACACCATTATCGACTTTGAAGACGGTATCAACCTCGGTTTAGTTTCCGAAGATTTTGCTTTGGAGTATTTAATCAAATTGGTGAAAGACACTATTGATACCGCTAAATACCAAACCCTGACTACCAAAGAAGACCGCATCAGTTACCTGCGCGCTTTGGCCATTGGGAACTTAATCAATGATGCCGTAAAGGTTTTTATCGAAAACGAAGAAGCCATATTGCAAGGGAAATTCCATTTTGCCTTGACCGATAAAAGCAAGTACAAAGCGCAGATGGATGACATTATCAAACTCAGCGTGAAGAACATTTATCAAAGTCGTGAAGTCATTGAAAAAGAACTGTCGGGCTACCAAATCATCAATAATTTGCTGGATAAATTCATCACCGCTTATAACAACAATCACGAAGGCAAGGCCACGAATTACGACAAATTGTTATTGAAAATCCTTCCGGAAAAACACCATTTGGAAAAGGAAAGTTTGTATGACCGATTGCTTCATATCTGTCATTTTATCTCGATGCTTACGGATGGGAAAGCGGTGCAGTTGAATAAAATTGTGACGGCTTAATCTTCCTCGTCTTCTTCCTCAAGTAAACCTGAGAAAAGCGATTTTAAACCATCCACATCGATGTTGCAGAATTGCTGCAGTTCGTCAACCGTTCCGTGTTCTATGAAATAATCGGGCACACCGCAAAGGAAAATTTCATTCACATAATCATTTTTGGCCGAGAACTCTAAAACAGCACTGCCAAAACCACCGGTCGTTACGCCATCTTCCACTGTGATGATGGTGGAGAATTTATCGCAAATCTTGTGTAATTTTTTCTCGTCTAAGGGCTTTACAAACCCAAAATGATAATGCGCAAAATGGCCGGAATCCTCCATGTCGTTAAGTGCCAAAGTCACATTGTCGGCTATAGTTCCCGTTGATAAGACAGCTACTTTTTTACCTTTTCTAAGTTTATGCGCTTTCCCAATTTCGATTTTCTGAAAGTCAGTTGGCATTTTCCAATCCGCATTTTTGCCACGACCACGAGGATATCGAATCGCAATAGGATGCTTCAGTCCTAAGGAAGCTGTATAAAGAATATTTTGCAACTCGATTTCGTCTTTCGGAGCATAAATCATCATATTCGGGATGCAACGCAAATACGCTAAATCAAATACGCCGTGGTGTGTAGCGCCATCTTCACCAACCAATCCGGCTCGGTCTAAACAAAAAATTACCGGCAAATTCTGCAGTGCCACATCGTGGATGACTTGGTCATAAGCCCGTTGTAAAAAGGTGGAATAAATGTTGCAAAAAACCACCATGCCTTGCGTCGCCATTCCTGCCGAAAGCGTCACAGCATGCTGCTCGGCAATCCCCACATCAAAAGCCCGTTTCGGAAAAGCATCCATCATAAATTTCATTGAACTTCCGCTTGGCATAGCCGGTGTAATCCCAACAATTTTCGGATTGTTTTTAGCTAATTCCACTAAAGTCAAGCCAAACACATCTTGGAATTTTGGCGGTAAATTTTCGGTGGTGGTTTTATGAATTTCTCCGGTGGCCGCATCAAATTTTCCCGGAGCATGGTATTTTACTTGGTCTTCTTCGGCTTTTTGCAAGCCTTTGCCTTTGGTGGTTATAATATGTAAAAACTTTGGGCCTTTTACTTTTTTAAGGCGTTCCAATTCTTGGAGTAAAGCCGGTAAATCATGCCCGTCAATCGGACCCGAATAATCAAAGTTCAGCGACTTAATCATGTTGTTCTGCTTCGGATTTTTACCTTCTTTGACTGCAGTCAAATAATTCTTCAAAGCGCCAACACTAGGGTCAATTCCGATAGCGTTATCGTTTAAAATGACCAACAAATCCGCATCGGTAACCCCGGCATGATTTAGTCCTTCAAACGCCATTCCGCTGGCAATAGATGCATCGCCAACAACCGCAATGTGATGTTTGTTTTCGCCTTTCAATTGGGAAGCAATCGCCATACCCAAAGCCGCTGATATAGCCGTAGAAGAATGCCCCACACCAAACGTATCGTACACACTTTCGCTCCGCTTCGGGAACCCGGAAATGCCACCCAACTGGCGATTGGTATCGAATTTGGTTCTTCTTTCGGTTAGAATTTTATGACCGTAGGCTTGATGTCCGACATCCCAAACTAATAAATCATTGGGCGTATCAAAAACATAATGCAAAGCAATCGTCAATTCGACCACACCCAAACTCGCGCCGAGATGGCCTTCTTTTACCGAGACAATGTCGATGATAAACTCGCGCAACTCTTTAGCCAATTCGGGCAATTGAGTCACGGTTAATTTTCGTAAATCCGCAGGATTGTTTATATGTTCAAGCAATTTTTTTGACATGAGGCAAATGTACGAATTGAAATTGTATTTTTGTTTTATGGAAAACCCTTTCACCGACGAGTATTTTATGAAGAAAGCTTTGCAGGAAGCCGAAATCGCTTTTGAGAAAGGGGAGATTCCTGTCGGTGCCGTGATTGTCATTGATAACAAAGTCATTGCCCGAAGTCACAATCTTACCGAAATGCTCAATGATGTAACGGCTCATGCCGAGATGCAGGCCATTACTTCGGCCGCGAACTTCATTGGTGGAAAATATTTAAAAAACTGTACGCTTTACGTCACTTTGGAACCTTGCCAAATGTGTGCCGGTGCGTTGTACTGGAGTCAGATTTCGAAAGTAGTTTTTGGTGCTTCCGATGAGCAGCGTGGTTTTGAAAATCTTGGCACACAACTGCATCCGAAAACCCAGGTAATTAAAGGGATTTTGGCGCAGGAAGCTTCCGATTTGATGCTCCGTTTTTTCGCCTCCAGAAGAAAATAATTTTACAGGAAAAATATTCCTAAAAATATTTCTTGTTTGTAATACTATTTTAATATTTTTAACGTTATATAGCTAATTGAGAAAAAATTAGCTCAAGAAACAAGTTCTAACAAATAACTCTTTTACATCCATGAAAACCAGCAAGATTTTCGGCTTGTTCATTGCAATTTTTATGTTGCAATCCTGTTCAAAAAAATCGGCCTCCGATTTTGATTCAGATTATTCTCTTTACAAAGATTACATTACAAGTTTCTCTTCTGGTTTCGTCTCGGTCAACTCCGATTTTAGGGTGCAATTGGCCTTCAACAAAAGCGATTGGAAGCCCAATCAGGAGCTGGATGATGATTTGTTCGACATTTCCCCAAGCGTGAGTGGAAAAGTGGTGGCGCTATCCAACAACACCATAGCCTTTATTCCAAAAGAAAAACTGGAGCAAAACACGCTGTACCAAATTACGCTTCACCTTTCCAAAATCACCAATAAAGTGCCCAAAGAATTATCGGATTTTAACTTTTCGGTAAAAACCATCAAGCAGGATTTTATTGTGAATACACAGGATTTGCAGTCGTACAGCAAAGATTGGTATTACCTAAACGGGACGTTGACCACTGCGGATAATTTAAGTTTTGATGATGCCCAAAAAATAATAACTTCGACGCAAAGCGATAAAAAATTAAAAATCAAATTCGACAAAGCTCTTAGTACCAGCACGAATTTCAAATTTACCATTGACAGTATTCAGCGTTTTGAAAACGACTCTGAAATTGACATTGCCTGGGATGGCGATGATGTGGATATTGACCAAAAAGGCTCAGTGAAATTCCCAATTCCCGGGAAAAATCAGTTTAAGGTTTTGACCATAAAAGTTGGTGATGCTAATAATCAATCGGTGTTAATCAACTTCTCGGATCCGTTAAAAAAAGATCAGGATTTCAAAGGATTAGTGGCTATCGAAAACACCAGCAATCTCAAGTTTACCACTATGGGTAATGTGTTGAAAGTATTCTACAACCAGGAACCCGATAAATCTACGGTAGACAAAGGAGCTGCCAGTCAAAAAGTAGACGTCGCTGCTGCGGTGGATACGGCAACCATTGCTCTTACAGATACCACAGCCGTTGACACAGAGGACGAAGCCGTTGAAGAAGTGGCTACTCCGAACCAAAATTCTTTTTCAGGCAGTAAACTGGTAGAGGTTTTCCAGGGAATTGAAAGCATCGATGGATACAAAATGAAAAACAACTATTCGCAAAGACTGTTGTTTGAAGACATCAAACCGGGTGTGAAACTATTGAAAAGCGGTACCATTTTGCCGAGTTCCAATAATTTAAAAATCAATTTTGAAGTTGCCAATCTGAAAGCAGTGGATGTAAAAGTCTATAAAATTTACAAAAACAACATCATGCAGTTTTTGCAGGATAACGAACTCAATGGCACCGAAAACTTGCGCCAGGTCAGTCAGGCCATAGCCAAATCGACCATCGAATTAAAGCAGAACAATCTGCTGGATTATACCAAATGGAATACTTATGCTTTAGATCTTTCCAAAATCATAAATCCGGAACCGGGTGCCATTTACCGCGTGGAGTTCTCGTATAAAAAAGAATATTCCTTGTATAAATGTACGGGTTCCACTTCTAGCAGTGATGAGGGCGACGACGAAGAATACAGCAATAATAATAACGAGGAGAAAGAAGAAGTCGATGAAAA
This sequence comes from Flavobacterium sp., assembly GCF_036741995.1. Taxonomy (GTDB): domain Bacteria; phylum Bacteroidota; class Bacteroidia; order Flavobacteriales; family Flavobacteriaceae; genus Flavobacterium. The sequence continues at coordinate 53,892 of NZ_DAINRG010000004.1, forward strand.
TGATGTCAACTACAGCAACAGTGGCTACGACTACTATTACGAACAGGATTACGAATGGCGGGAACAACAAGATCCGTGCTCGAATTCGTATTTCTACAATACCAAAATCGGAACCAACATTCTCGCCAGCGATTTAGGTGTTATTGCCAAAAGAGGTACCGACAAATCGGTAGTAATTGCCGTAAGCGATATCGTTTCTACGGAAGCAGTTTCGGGTGCTACAGTGGATTTATACAATTACCAACAGCAAAAAATTGCGACTTCTGAAACCGATAGTGATGGGATGGCTTCTTTCCAATTGGAGAAATATGCTTATTTCGCTATCGTGACCGATGGAGAGCAAAGCACTTATGTTAAGCTTGACGATGAATTGTCGCTTTCCGTGAGTAATTTTGATGTGGCCGGGGAAACTTTGCAGAAAGGACTGAAAGGTTACATCTACGGAGAACGTGGCGTTTGGCGCCCGGGCGATACCGTGTATTTATCGTTTATTCTAAATGACAATGCCAATAAATTGCCACCATCGCACCCAATTAAATTGCGAATGAACGACCCTAATGGAAAAACCATATACGAGTGTGTTCAAAAGATGAATGATCTCAATCATTACAAATTCATCATTCCGACAGAAGCCAATGATATCACCGGAAACTGGGAAGCAGTAGTCAGTATTGGTGGCGCGCGTTTTTACAAAAGCATCAAAATTGAAACCATCAAACCGAATCGTCTGAAAATCAAAAACAGTTTCAATGAACCGGTGCTTTCGGCCAGCAAAAACAACGTAAACAACATTCAGGTATTGTGGTTGCACGGGGCTGTCGCCAAAGATTTAAAAACCGAAGTGCAAGCGAAGTTCTCGCAACAGGTAACCACTTTCAAAGGGTTTGACAAATACGTTTTTGACGATCCAACCCGCAGTTTTTCTACCGAAGAAGTGAATATTTTCTCTGGAAAAGTAGATGGTAATGGTCGTGCTTCCATCCCAATAAAACCAACCATTCAAGGACAGGCTCCGGGTATGTTGCGTGCGGCGTTCATTACCAAAGTCTATGAAAGCGGAGGCGATGTGAGTACGGATGTAGCGGCCACTTCTTATTCTCCCTACAAAACCTATGTGGGAGTGAAAGCTCCGGCAGCCAACAAATACGGCATGATTGAAACCGGAAAAAACAACCGTTTTGATATCGTAACCGTTGGCGAAAACGGCCGTCCAAAAGCGGTTAGAAATCTAGAGGTTCGAGTGTATAAATTGCAAACCCGTTGGTGGTGGGATGCTTCCCATGACGATTTGTCGAGTTACAATACGGCAAACGCCACGATTGCTTATAAAAATTTCACCATCAATACCGATGCTTCAGGCAAAGGCAGTATTGCCTTCTCGGTTAGAGATGAAGAATGGGGGAATTATTTGATTCGCGTTTCCGACCCAACCGATGGTCATGCTACTGGTGTGCGCGTGTTTATTGACATGCCATGGTGGTCTGCCAAATCCAGAAACACCGATGGTGAATCGGCTAAGATGTTGAAATTCTCTACCGATAAAACCAATTATGCAGTGGGTGACAAAGCCAAAATCTTTTTTCCATCCAGCGAGGGCGGCAGAGCATTGATTTCTATTGAAAACGGAACCAAAGTAGTGAAAACCCTTTGGGCCAAAACCCAAAAAGGAGAGACGACTGTCGAGCTTCCAATCACCGGCGAAATGGCACCCAATGTGTACATCAACATTTCATTGCTACAACCACATGCCTCTACCAAAAACGATTCGCCAATAAGAATGTACGGCATCGTTCCGATAGAAGTAATCGATAAAAACACAGTGCTAGAACCACAACTTTCCATGCCTGATGTGCTGCGTCCGGAACAAAATGTGAACATCAAAGTTTCCGAAAAACACGGCAAAAGAATGACTTATACCATTGCTGTTGCGGATGAAGGGTTGTTGGATTTAACCCGCTTTAAAACACCAAATGCCTGGGATAGTTTCTATACCCGTGAAGCTTTGGGCGTAAGAACCTGGGACATTTACGACGATGTAATTGGAGCGTATGGCGGAAAAGTAAACCAAGTGTTCAGTATTGGTGGAGATGCCGATTCGGGCGGTGGTAAAGCCAAAAAAGCGAACCGTTTCCAACCGGTGGTGATGTATTTCGGGCCATTCGAATTAGGGGCTGGCGATTCTAAAACCCATAAAATTAAGTTGCCAAAATACATTGGTTCCGTGCGTACTATGGTAGTGGCCGCTGATGCTAAAACCAGCGCTTACGGTATGGCCGAAAAAGCTACCCAAGTTAGAAGTCCGTTGATGGTGTTGGCTTCATTGCCACGAAAAATATCGCCATCCGAAAAAGTGACGATACCGGTGACGCTTTTTGCTACCGAAAAACAAATCAAAAACGTAACGGTGCAAATCAAAACCAACAGCAGTGTAAGAGTCATTGGAAGCACTACCCAAAAAGTACTGTTCACCGAGCCTGACGAAAAAATGGCCTACTTCAATTTGGAAGTCGGAAGCGTTACAGGTATTGGCAAAATTGACATCATCGCCACTTCCGGAAAAGAGAAATCTACTTATTCCGTAGAAATTGATGTGACCAATCCGAATCCGATAACCAATGCCTACAGCGATATTGTCATCGAGCCGAACAGTTCCAAAACCATTGCCTGGAAAACCTTTGGAGTACCGGGAAGTAACAAAGCCAAAATGGAAGTTTCTTCGGTACCAACCATCGATTTCAGCCGCCGATTGGATTACCTGATTCAGTATCCTCACGGCTGTGTGGAGCAAACCACGTCGTCTGTTTTCCCACAATTGTATCTAAACGATGTGATGGATTTAGATGCTGTTCGCAAACAAAACATTCAGAAAAATGTAACAGCAGCCATTCAAAGACTGAGCAATTTCCAATTGCCAAATGGTGGTTTCTCTTATTGGCCGGGAGGCACCAGTGCTGATGATTGGGGCAGTTCCTATGCCGGGCATTTCCTGATTGAAGCCGATAAAAAAGGGTACGTGTTGCCAATCAATTTCAAATCCAAATGGATTTCGTACCAACAAAAAGAAGCCAAACAATGGCGTTACGATAAAGAAGAAGACAATGATATAGCGCAGGCGTACCGACTTTACACACTAGCCGTTGCCGGGGCAGCCGATTTAGCTTCGATGAACCGTTTGCGCGAAACCGTGGGCATTTCGAATGAGAGTAAATTGCGTTTGGCGGCCACTTATGCCATTCTAAAACAAAACGCAGCCGGATTGGCATTGTTAAGCAAATCGTTCATCGACGAGCAAAATGATACCGAGCGTTACTACTACTATTATTACGGTTCAGCCGAAAGAAACAGAGCCATGGCCTTAGAAACTTTAATCCTGTTAGGTCAAAAACAAAAAGCATTTCTGATGGCCACCAAATTAGCCAAAAACCTCTCCAGCGATGAGTGGATGAGCACACAAACTACCGCTTACAGCTTATATGCGATGGCAAAATTCGCCACTTACAACGGTAGCAAAGGTGTTTCGGTTCAGTATTCCAATGGGGGCAAACCACAAATCATCAATACCAATAAAACGGTAGCCCAACGTGATTTGGTGATTAAAACCGGAACCAATTCAGTGACTATAAAAAACAACAAAAAGAACACTTTGTTCGTTCGCGTCCTGAATAGCGGTATTTTGCCAGTGGGTACTGAAAACGTCATTCAGAATAATTTATCAGCCAGCGTGGTTTTCAAAGACCGAAAAGGCAATGCCATCAACGTTTCCAAAATTGCGCAAGGCACTGAATTCTATGCCGAAGTGACGTTGACCAATCGCAAAAACGAAAGAGTAGAGAACATTGCGCTATCGCAAATTCTGCCATCCGGATTTGAAATTGTGAACACACGATACACTGATTTTGGCGATGCGACCAGCAATGTGGCCGATTATATTGATATTCGCGATGACCGGGCCAATTACTATTTCAGTCTGAAAGCCGGCGAAACCCGCAAGTTCAAAATGCTGTTGAACGCCTCCTATTTGGGCAGCTATTACTTGCCTGGATTGCAGTGCGAAGCCATGTATGACCACGACTTCTTAGCGCGTACCAAAGGACAATGGGTGCAAGTGGTAAAATAAAGTAATAAACCCTTCCGGCATAGCAATGTCGGAAGGGTTAATGCAACCAAAATGAAAGTTAAATTCATGGCGTTCTTGGAACGCATCATCGATTATATCAAACGAAACCCAAAGAAATCGGCCACAGTAGCAATACTCTTGGTGATCTATTACTTTTCGTTGCCCAGAACCCTATTCGAAGAGCCGTATGCCACGGTTATCGAAAGCAGTGACGGCGAACTGCTGGCAGCCAAAATCGCCCGTGACGGCCAATGGCGGTTTCCGGCACAGGACAGCGTTCCCGATAAATTTAAAAAGTGCATCGTTTATTTCGAAGACGAACATTTTTACTACCATCCGGGTTTCAATCCGGTGGCGATGGTTAAAGCTTTTCAGCAAAACCGAAATGCAGGCAAAGTCGTTCGCGGCGGGAGTACCTTGACACAACAAGTCATTCGGCTGTCGCGCAAAAACAAAAAGCGAACCTACTTTGAAAAAGCCATCGAAATCATTTTGGCCACAAGACTGGAACTGCGGCATTCCAAAGAAAAAATCCTCGAACTCTACGCGGCTCATGCGCCTTATGGTGGCAATGTAGTCGGTTTAGAAATGGCTTCCTGGCGGTATTTCGGCGTGCAATCGCATCAGTTATCGTGGGCAGAAAGCGCCACTTTAGCGGTATTGCCTAATGCACCCAGCTTAATTTATCCGGGCAAAAATCAAATCAAATTGCTAAAAAAACGCAACGGTTTGTTATTGAAATTATACAACGAGAAAATCATTGATAAAATGACCTACCAGTTGTCTATTCAGGAGCCTTTGCCACAAAAGCCGTATAATCTCCCACAGATTGCGCCTCATTTATTACAACGTGTGGCAAAAACGAGCGAAGGCCAACGCATCAAGACCACGATTGATATTTCGTTGCAAAACCGCGTGAACCAAATTGCGAAACAGTATTACAATCAGTACAAGCAAAACGAAGTCCACAACTTGGCGGTCATTGTCATCGACATTCAAAACCGCAACATCATCAGTTATGTGGGCAATTCACCCACCGACAAAGACCACGACAAAGACGTCGATATTATCTCAGCACCACGGAGTACGGGCAGTATTTTGAAACCATTGCTTTACGCTTCCATGCTCGATGACGGCGAGATTTTGCCTAACACTTTGGTGGCTGATATTCCAACGCAAATCTCCGGTTATGCACCACAGAATTTCAATCTCACGTTTGACGGTGCAGTTCCGGCACAACGGGCGTTGTCGCGTTCGCTGAACATTCCGGCGGTGTTGTTGTTACAGGAACATGGCGTGAATAACTTTTATGAATTGCTGCAAAAATTCAAACTCAAAAACATCAACCAACATCCCGATCATTATGGTTTGTCATTGATTTTGGGCGGTGCTGAGAGCAATCTTTGGGATTTGTGCCGCACTTACGCCAACTTATCTTCCACAATTAATTACTTCGATAAATCGGATGGAAAATACCGAACTAAAGAATTTGCCGAACTCAATTACGTCAAAGGATTTGAGCAGGAGTATGGCGCTGATAGTTATCAGAAAACGATATTGGGTGCCGGCTCCATTTATTTGACCTATAATGCCATGAAAGAAGTCAACCGTCCCGAAGGCGATGAAGCCTGGAAATTTTACGACTCCTCCTTAGAACTGGCCTGGAAAACCGGAACCAGTTTCGGGAACCGCGATGCCTGGGCTATCGGTACCAACTCGCGTTATGTGGTGGGTGTTTGGGTAGGCAATGCCAATGGCGAAGGCAGACCGGAGTTAACGGGCGTTGGAAGTGCTGCTCCGATTTTGTTTGATGTATTCAATTTGTTGCCCAGAAAACGTTGGTTTCAAGCGCCGTTAAATGATTTGGAATATGCTGAGGTGTGCACCTTAAGTGGCCATTTAGCCCAAGACGATTGCCCCAAAACCAAACAATTAATTCCCCGAAGCGGTAAAAAAACATCGGTATGTCCTTATCATAAATTGGTGCATTTAGACGCAACGGAACAATACCGGGTAAACAGCAGTTGTGAAGCCGTTGATAAAATGGTAACCAAAAAATGGTTTGTCCTGCCGCCGGTAATGGAGTGGTATTACAAAAGCCTGCATATTGACTACAAACCCTTGCCACCTTTCCGGGCCGATTGCCAGCAAAACCAGCAGGCTGCGATGGATTTCATTTACCCCAAAACCAACAGCAAAATCTATTTGGCCAAAGATTTCAACAGCAACATCCAGCCGGTGATTTTGAAAGTAGCCCATTCCAACAAAGAAGCCAAGTTGTATTGGTATGTAGATAATGTGTACAAAGGCACCACACAAACCTTCCACGAAATGCAGATTGTAGCCGAAACCGGCATTCATTACATCACAGTAGAAGATGAATTTGGGAATGAAATAAAGAGAAAGATTGAGATTATTAAGGATTAAAAAAGCCCCGAGGAATCGGGGCTTTTTGTTGTTATTCTTTTACAAACTTCCCGACAGCACTGCCTTTATCACTTAGTATTTTAATAAAGTAACTCCCTGCTTTCAAACCGGAAACATCAAGGGTTTGAGCCGGATTAGTATTCACTTGCACCAATTGTCCTAGGGTGTTGTAAATACTCACAGAGCTTATCGTCACGGCTTGTTTAGTCGAAATAGTAAGACTGTTTTTCGTTGGAACGGGAGCCAAAGTAAACACACTGCCAAAATCAAAATCCTGATGGCCCAACGCTGTAATGGTGGTCGTTGCGGTATTGGTCACAATCGGGAAATTATAATCAAAATAAATGCTCGCTTTGTTACTAAAAGTATCATCAACAGCTAACGTTGGTTTCGTTTTAATCTTAAACGCTACATACCCATCATTATTAGCATCGTCAAACGGCAGGTTGATATTCTCAAAAATAAAATCGACTTGATTGGTGCTGAAATACGAAGTGTTGACTCGCGTTACAAACGAAGCACTGCCTTGCAACGGCACTAAAGTAGCAATGTCAAACTTTGACGCATCAATAATATCTTTGACCACAATATTTTCAGCAATATCGGTTCCGGTATTTTCAAAGTGGATGATATAATGCACATAATCGCCCACCTGGCTTGGTGAAATCGTGAGGCCTTCCAAACAGGTTTTGTCATTTGGGTCTATAGAACCAACAACTATTTGCTTTAAAGAGCTCGTATTGTCTATTGGCATTTCGTCATCGGCTAACGGGCTAATGATGGCAGTAAAATTCAATTGGTCGCCAACATTTACTGCTGGGGTTTCCATTGGCGAATTAATATTCAAAGTAACTGCAATTGACCGACTTTCAAATGGTTGTAAATTGGTATAATCCCATGACAAATAAGAGGCTGCCTGACTGGTAAAAGCTGGAAAAGCCGAAACAAAATCCATTTTGTCGTCTTCATAACTAAAACTTACCGTTCCCGATGCCGCAACGGTGCCTTTGTTTTTATAAACCAATAAATACTTGGCATCAAAACCGGGACGGGCTCTTAGAATTGGAAGCAACACCACTTCAACATCCGTATGAGCACCATTAGGGGCAAGGCAAAAGCTTTGAACAACCGGACTGGTTTGATCCGGGAAAGTAACGGTCGCCACAGCCGGCGATACGGTAAAATAGCTTGGGTTTTCCAGCGCCGGAGTAATGGTTTGAGTGCCCGAACCAACAGTAATGTGGTAATTCCCGCTAGCATTTGAAATTAAATTTCCTGTAGTAACTCCATCCGTAATGTTATAATTCAGGTTTGGAAATATAGGATCATTGGCATCACAACCATTGTGGTCTATGTCTAAAGTATTAGTGCCCTGAATAGTGTAAAAAGTGCCGCCAGGAGTAAAACTGCAATAAGAATTTACATTGTCAATGTTGGGAAAATAGAGGTTTATGGTTTCAACATTCCATTCATCACAACAAACATATTCCAGGTTTGCATTGGAAAACTCACTATTATAAACATCAATTTTTCCGTTTTTAATAAACAGCGAAGTCAGGTTAGGACAAGCAGCACATTTAAGACTGCTCAATTTAGTATTAACCGAAAAATCCAAAGTAGTAAATAGGTTCGATCCGCAATTCAATGTGACCAAATTGCTAAGACTTGACACGTCTATTGTGGTTAATGAATTTTGATAACAATCAAGCGAAGTTATAGTAGTTAACCCCGATACATTGAGAGTAGTTAAATTATTTGACCTCACATTTAAGCCCTGCAAAAGATGCATATTGGAAACATCAACAGAAGATAGCCCGCAATTCGCTAAATTGATTCCTTTAAGAGCCGTAAGACCGGTCATGTTAATACTTCCCAGATTACTGTTGTACAAACCATTGAGAGACTCTAAATAATGCAGCGCTGTGATGTCCAAACCATTACTAACATTACTATAACTGAAATCCAAACTTCTAAGATTCGTGAAATATTGAATCCCGACTAAGCTGGTAATGACATAAGAAGAATAATCCGTATAACTGACATCCAATTTATAAACTTGCGCCGCTTCACTCACTTGTATGTTTCCATCGCCGTTAGCATCAATCTTGATCTTAGCATTGGCAGCATTAAAGGCAATATTGGAACCAATATTAGATTCTAACAGTTTAATTTTAAAATTCGGATCCGGAAAAGTAATAATCTGTGCATGACCTCTCAATCCAATCAACGCCATAACCAAAAGAATGTATAGTTTCTTCATAAAAAGAGTTTGAGGTTCAAATATATAAAAAACTTTACTACAAAATTCTCACGCACTTAAACAGTCTCATTACCGCATAAAAAAACCGCCAATCTTACGAGAGGCGGTTCTTTGTTTATTCTTTAATTTCCTTTCCTTCGTTGTCGAAGAAACGGTATTCTAAATACGTGTAAGCGTCACGAGATTTGATATTAAGAGGAGGAAGCCCAGTGGGCTTCAGGTATTTTTTGCTTTAGCAAAAAGATATAAAAAAACCGCCAATCTTACGAGAGGCGGTTCTTTCTTTATTCTTTAATTTCCTTTCCTTCATTGTCGAAGAAACGGTATTCTAAATACGTGTAAGCGTCACGAGGTATGATTTTCACCCACTTTTTATGTTCAAAAAACCATTTTGAACGTAATGATGGAAAACCTTTTTTAAGGTATGCTGCCACAAAAGGATGAACGTTAAGTTTCACACCACTGTGGTCTTTTACAATCTTTTCAAGCGAAAAATTGATCTTATCAATAATTTGAATCGGTGCATCTACATCACCACTCAAGTTATTAGGATTTTCTTCCCTTGTTTCAATATTGACTTCAGGTCTTACGCGTTGTCTGGTAATTTGAACAAGTCCAAATTTACTCGGCGGTAAGATCTTGTGTTTCGCTTTATCATCGCTCATTTCTTCTCTAAGGAAGTTGAACAACACTTGACGATTGTCTGAGTTCTGCATATCGATAAAATCGACTACAATAATACCACCCATATCCCTAAGACGCAATTGTCTGGCGATTTCGGCGGCGGCTATCATATTGACTTCCATAGCAGTGTCTTCCTGGTTGTTGGCTTTGTTCGAACGGTTTCCGCTGTTCACGTCAATAACGTGCAAAGCTTCGGTGTGTTCGATGATCAGATAAGCACCTTTGCTCATCGATACGGTTCGGCCAAAAGAAGTCTTTATTTGTCGTTCAATATGGTATTTCTCAAACAATGGTGTGTCTTTCGATTGATAAAGTTTAACAATTTTTTGTTTGTCAGGGGCTATTTCGGCTAAATAGTCCTTGGTTTCTTGGTACAACTCTTCATCATCTATTTGAATACTGGTAAAAGTATCGTTGAATACGTCTCTAAGAATAGAAGAAGCTTTGTTAAGCTCTCCCAAAATCTTGGACGGATGATGAGCAGTTGGTAATTTTTTACACATTGCAAACCATCTATTCATTAAGTTTTGCAAATCTTTTTCTAATTCGGCTATGTTTTTGCCTTCTGCTACTGTTCGCACAATAACACCAAAACCTTTGGGTTTGATAGATTGCATTAGCTTCTTCAGTCGGTCTTTTTCTTCTTTGGAATCTATTTTTTGTGAAATAGAAACGCGATCCGAAAAAGGCACTAAAACTACAAATCGTCCCGCGAAAGATAGCTCAGAGCTTATTCGTGGTCCTTTGGTAGAAATAGGTTCTTTGACTACTTGCACTAATACCGATTGATTGGCACTCAGGATGTCTGATATAGTACCATCTTTATCAATCTCTTTTTCAAACTGAAAGTTTTTTAGGGAGAAATCTTTTATTTTACCTGCGCTTACAAGTTTTATGAATTTCAAATAAGAAGCCAACTGTGGTCCTAAATCGTGATAATGCAAAAAGGCATCTTTTTCGTAGCCTACATTTACAAAAGCAGCGTTCAGACCGGCAACCGGTTTTCTGATTTTGGCGATAAAAATATCACCCACCTGAAAGTTGCTCGTTTCTTCTTCTTTGTGTAATTCAATTAGTTTTCCATCTTTTAATAAGGCAAAATCCACAGCATCAGCACTAGATCTAATGATTAGTTCTTTATTCACGTTGTAAATTTTTATCCGAACTTTTTGGCAATAGGCAATAGACAGTAAGCAGTAGGCAAAAAAGTGCCTATGACTTATAGCTTATAGCTTATAGCTAATTGTCAGGATGGATTAAACATTTTAAACAGGTATTGTATTACCCGGTGAAGTTAGATTTTAGAGGCAATCTAAAAAATCTAATCTTCCATTTCAATGAACTTTTTTTAAAAAAAGAAAAGTAGTTTAGAACTACTTTTTCTTTTTGTGTCGGTTAGCTCTCGCTCTCTTTTTACGTTTGTGAGTAGCTACCTTATGTCTCTTTCTTTTTTTACCACTTGGCATAAGTTAGTTTTTAGTGATTAATAAATGTGTTTTTATACTGCTACTTCAGTATTTGTTTTAACTGATTCTACAAATACTTTTGCAGGCTTAAATGCTGGAATGTTGTGAGCAGGAATTTTGATAGTTGTATTTTTAGAAATGTTTCTTCCTGTTTTTTCAGCTCTTGTTTTGATGATAAAACTACCAAAACCTCTTAAATAAACATTGTCTCCTGTTTCTAATGAAGTTTTTACTTCTTCCATAAACGCTTCAACAGTTGCTTGAACATCTCCTTTTTCAAGACCTAATTTTTCTGAAATTTTCGCTACGATATCTGCTTTCGTCATTTTCTTTCGTATTTTAATATTATGTGTAATTTTTTGAGGTTGCAAATATATGAATAATAAAAACAATATTTCAAGCATAATCTATTAAAATTTAATCACATAAAGATTTATTTTTGCGAACCACATTTTAGCTATGAAATTCTCCAACTTGTTAGTTCAATGGTATTTACAAAACAAACGCGATTTGCCTTGGCGCAATACCACCAATCCTTATATCATTTGGCTTTCCGAAATAATGCTTCAACAAACCAGAGTTGCGCAAGGATTGCCCTATTTTTTGCGTTTTACTGAGGCTTTCCCGACGGTTTTCGATTTGGCCAACGCTGAAGAGGAGGAAGTCCTCAAACTTTGGCAGGGATTAGGCTATTATTCCCGAGCGCGGAATTTGCATAAAACGGCCAAGCAGGTCGCTTTTGAGTTGAATGGGGAATTCCCCAAAAGCTATAAGGAGTTATTGCATTTAAAAGGAATAGGAGAGTACACAGCAGCAGCGATTGCCTCATTTGCCTATAATGAAAATGTTCCCGTAGTGGACGGCAATGTTTTCAGAGTCTTGTCGCGCTATTTTGATGTGGAAACCGATATCGCTTCTTCCGGAGCTAAAAAAGAATTTACCCAATTGGCCACAACCGTTTTACCAAAAGGAAAAGCCGATTTTTTCAATCAGGCTATTATGGAATTTGGCGCGCTGCAATGTGTTCCAAAGAATCCGGATTGCCCAAATTGTATTTTTAAGGATAGCTGTGCTGCTTTACAAAAGAAAAAAGTTGACCAGCTCCCAATCAAATCGAAGAAGGCGAAAGTCAGACAACGCTTCTTTACTTATTTAGTGTTTTCGGATGATGATAACCAAACACTACTGCACAAAAGAACCCAAAAAGGAATTTGGCATAATTTATATGAGTTTCCGGTAATTGAAACGGAAGAAATAACCACCGATGAAAATGTTTTAGTATTAATTCAGAATCAGAATTTTGTCAACAATACTATTCGGGAAATAGGATTGTATAATCCGGAAGCCATTGTTCACAAACTTTCGCACCAACATTTGAATATAAAATTCTGGAAAATCAAGGTAAACGGTAAACTTGAAAACGGAATGAACTGGAAATCAGCTAAAAAAATGCCTTTTCCCATCGTGATTTTTAATTTTATTGAAAAATATTCGTTTTAGATTTCAAAAAAAGTAGTAAATTTGAGGGAAACAAATGCTTAAATAATGAATGGGACTTTAAATAAAGTAATGTTAATTGGCCACCTGGGGGACGATGTCAAGATGCACTATTTTGAAGGAGGAAATTGCATTGGCCGTTTTCCTTTGGCTACCAATGAAGTCTACATCAACAAACAAACTAACGAGAAAATTGCCTCTACCGAATGGCATAATTTGGTGGTAAGAAACAAAGCCGCTGAAATATGTGAAAAGTATTTGTCCAAAGGTGATAAAATTTATATTGAAGGCCGAATCAAATCACGCCAATGGCAAGCCGAAGACGGCACCACAAAATACACCACCGAAATACAAGTGACAGAATTCACCTTTTTGACTACCAAAAAAGAAGTGGAAGGCATAAAAATGCCTCAAAATTTGGAAGCCAAAACCGCTACTTTTGAAGCACCCAATACAGCAACTCCCGAAAATGATTTGCCGTTTTGATATTGTTTAACTAACCCTGAACCCTTTGGACCCGGAGCCCAGTCTTTCCTTTTTTACCGTAATAGATACTAACTTGCTTTTTGGAAGTATCGGAATTGCGCTCTTCTTATTTTCTTCAGCCATGGTTTCGGCTGCTGAAGTTGCTCTTTTTTCATTAACACAAAAGGATATCAAAACTCTGTTTGATGAAGATGTTGCAAAAGCGAATCTGATTTCAAAACTATTGCAGCGTCCCAAAAAACTATTAGCAACCATATTAATTGCCAACAATTTCAGCCACATTGGAGTTGTTATTATCTTTTCATTTGTTGGTAGTAGTATTTTTTCCGCCATAGCTTCGCCAGTGTTGAAATTCATTGTTGAGGTGCTTTTGGTTACCTTTCTTATACTGTTGTTTGGCGAAGTACTGCCCAAAGTGTATGCCAGCAGAAACAATATCAAGTTTTCAAAATTTATTGCTACGCCTATATTGGTTTTAGACAAATTACTTTCTCCCATCAGTTTGCCAATGCGGGCTGTGACGATTTTTTTGCATGAAAAATTAGGGAAGCAAAAGACAAATATTTCGGTAGATCAATTGTCGCAGGCTTTGGAATTGACTTCAACAGAAGATACCAGTTCAGAAGAACAAAAAATCCTGGAAGGCATAGTTTCTTTTGGGAATACCGATACGAAACAGGTTATGAGTCCGAGAATTGATGTTTTTGCTTTGGAAATAGAAGAAACATTTGCCGAAATTTACCCAAAAATTGTAGACAAAGGCTACTCTAGAATCCCGGTTTACCGTGAAAGTATTGATCATATTGAAGGCATTTTGTTTGTCAAAGATTTGATTCCGCACATTCATAAAAAAGAATTTGATTGGAATAAGTTAATTCGACTACCGTTCTTCGTACCCGAAAACAAAAAACTGGATGATTTATTGAAAGATTTCCAGCGATTGAAGAGTCATTTAGCGGTAGTGGTGGATGAATACGGAGGAACTTCCGGTTTGGTTTCCTTAGAAGATATTATAGAGGAAATTGTTGGCGATATTTCGGATGAGTTTGATGATGAGAATATCAATTTCTCTCAAATTGACGACAAGAATTTCCTGTTTGAAGGCAAAATAAACCTAAAAGATTTCTACCGAATTGTTGACGTGGATGAGGAAATGTTTGAAAGCAGCAAAGGCGAGGCCGAAACCCTTGCCGGATTTATTTTGGAAATATTAGGCAACTTTCCCAAAAAAGCACAAAAAATCCATTTTTCGAATGTATATTTCACCATTGAAGTTGTCGATAAAAAAAGAATAAAACAATTAAAAGTAACGCTTGAATAATTTGAAAATGAGTAAAAAAATAATGGGAGGTTTGTCTTTAGTAATACTGCTGATTTTTGCCAACAGTTGCAAAGACGATGTGTTGCCAAAACCGGCCAGCCAATTGCGATTGGATTATCCGGTGGCCAAATATGCCTCTTTCAGTAATCATTGTCCGTTTGAATTTGATATGAATGAAGATGCGGTTATTAAAGAAGATAAGAACTGTGGTTTTTCTATTCATTATCCAAAAATGAAAGCCACAATATACTTGACGTATAAAACGGTCAATAACGACATCAGTTTTTTGTTGAAAGATGCTCAAAATTTAACCTATAAACTTCACACGTTAAAAGCTGACGCAATCATTGAACAACCTTTTGTGAATCCAAACAAAAAAGTTTACGGAATGTTTTATGATGTTACCGGCAATGCTGCCACAAATTCCTTGTTTTACGCTACGGATAGTATCAAACATTTTGTAACCGGTTCGGTTTATTTTTATGCTAAGCCCAATTATGATTCAATCTTACCGGCCGAGAGTTATGTCAAAAATGACCTGCAGCATTTGATGGAAACCTTAAAGTGGAAATAAAAAAAGGAACTCGATAGAGTTCCTTTTTGGTTTGAATTAATTGTAATTACGCTTTTACGTTTGTCTTCATATTGGATACTTTATAAGTAGTGCCATCGCCTGTTGATTCAACAGCCTGAGTCAATTTTTCCGGAGTTAAAACAGAAGCGTCAAACTCAACAGTAGCTTGTTTTTTGTCAAAATCAACAGTAGCTTTTTGCACACCATTCATTTTTGACAATTTCGTTTCAATGGTTTTGGCACACCCAATAGCACAACTCATTCCGTCTATTCTGAAACTGGCTGTTTCGGGTTTTACTGGTACAGCCGGTGCTTTTTGTTCATTTACTGCTGCTTCTTTGGTGTCGGGAGCCGCAGGTTTACTGGCAGTGTCTTTACAGCTAAAGAGTAGCGTGGCCACAAAACCGCAGGTTACTAATGATTTGGTGAAATTCATGATTCTTATATTTTATAGGTTCTTATTGGCAATATCGCATTAATTAGGAACAAAACTAATGAAAAATAAAATCGTTAGTTCTTAAAAAAATTACAAAATTTGCGAGATAAACTTTTGTCTATGAAATCACCACACTTAAAATGGTTCATCTTGATTGCACTTGCCCTCATTTGGGGAAGTTCTTTTATACTGATTAAAAAAGGATTGATTGGCTTGAATCCGTTTCAGTTGGGCTCGTTGCGAATTATTTTTTGTGCTGTTTTCCTTTTGATTGTAGGTTTTAGAAGTTTGGCTGCTATTCCACTGCATCAATGGAAATACGTGGCGTTGACGTCATTGTTCGGTACTTTTGTTCCGGCCTATCTTTTTGCCATAGCCGAAACCAAAGTGAGTAGCTCGATTTGCTCGATACTAAATTCGTTGACACCATTGAATACGCTGATTTTAGGCTCTGTAGTTTTTGGATTGAACTTTAAAAGAAGTCAATTTTTAGGTGTTTTGATTGGATTAGTCGGAACAGCTGTTTTGATTTTTAGCGGCAACAATCAGGAGGGAAGTGAGAATTATTACTACTCCGTTTTGGTGTTGATTGCTACGATTTGTTATGCTACCAATGTGAATTTGATTAAGAAATATCTATCCGATGTAAAACCCTTGAGTATTACTGCCGGAAACTTTGTAGTGATGTTGGTACCCGCTATTATTATTTTATTCCTAACCGATTTCCGAACCAAAATGGATTTACCGACTACGCACCACGCGATGTTGTTTGTTATGATTTTGGGTGTAGTAGGAACCGGAGTGGCCAATGTTATTTTTTATAAACTAATCCAAATTTCGTCACCGGTTTTTGCTTCTTCGGTAACCTATTTGATTCCGATTGTGGCTATCCTTTGGGGTGTTTTGGATAATGAAATCCTGACCCCATTTCAGGTTTTCGGAGCTTTCATTATTTTGGGAGGCGTTTATTTGGCGAATAAGAAATAAAAAAGACCGCTGTAAAGCGGTCTTTTTGTATATGAAAATCTGAAGTTAATTATTGGAAATCAGCATCAGAAACTCCTTCGTTGATTTTAACTTCTGACATTTTGATGTCTAATTCAAAACCAACATTCATAATAGTATTGAAAGGAAGTTTAACTCCTTTTACATCTCTGTAATCATTGAAGTTGGTTACTCTGGTCATTTTTTGGCCTCCTTGATCTTCCGTTGTAGCTTCAGCTGTTTTCAAACCTGATTTTACATCAAAATAGTAAGTAGTATCTCCGTCAACAACCGCATAAGCATCGCTACCGTTCATTGGTTCAATTCCTGAAAGCGTAACGCCTTTTTTCGTGGCTAATAAAGTTTCGTTGAACAACACAGCGCTTTCTTTCATTTTCGCTAAGTCTTCACCTTCTAAAACTTTTTTCTGACCTTGTTGCATCATGTAACCCGTGTTTCCGTTAACTACTTGTTTCATGATACTCATGCCCTGCATAGATAATTCCACCATCATTTTTCCTTTAGCATCGTTTTTAGCAGTATAAGACAACGGCATTGGTGCTTGTGGGATTTTAGTAGATCCGATATAAGCAATAGATTTTACGGATTTGATAGCTTTATCGCCACCAATGGCAGCCACATAACCATCAATAACTGATTTTACAGTAACTCCGGCAGGAACCGCTTTTTTCATAGCCGGTTTTTCGGTTGGGTTACCAAATTTGTCAAAGTAGAACATTGGGATTTTCAATTTTTCCAATCCTGCAATTACTTCGGAACCTTTTCCGGTAACGACAATTCTTAAGTTGTCTGCCAAGAAATATTTGTTAGCTACTCTCATGATATCATCTGCCGTAACTGCATTGATGTTTTTGATGTAGTTTTCGTAGAAATCAGCTGGTAAACCTTCTGTCTCAATGTTTAAAGCATAACGAGCTACAGTAGCTGGTTTTTCAACCTGCATCACAAAACGTCCAATGTAACCAGCTTTTACACTGTTTAACATTTCGTCTGTTACTTTCTCGGTTCTGATTCGGTTTAATTCTTTTAAAGATTCTACCACAGAGCTGTCGGTAACGGCATTTCTCACTTGTGCGTTCGCTTTGAATTTGCTGTATACATTTTTGTCAAAACCTACACTAGAACGAGCGCCATAAGTCCAACCGTGTTTTTCTCTCAAGTTCATGTTCATGTAACTGTTGAAATCACCACCAAATACTTGGTTAGCCAAAATCACAGGGAAAAAGTCAGCATCAGACATCTTTAAGTTTACCGTGTTAATCAATGAAATCTCAGATTGAACCGCGTTTGGCATATCCACAAAGTTAATTTGTGTGTACTGCACATTGGTTGGATTTGAATACGTTAATCTTGGTGCAGTTGCTTTTACCCATGAACTGAATAGTTTTTCCACCATTTTTTTCACGTCTTTGGTTTTCACGTCACCAACGATTACTAAGTAAGCGTGTTCCGGAACGAAATACGTTCGGTAGTTGTCTTTTACATCAGCTAAAGAAACATTATTGATGGTTTCTTCGGTTAAATATTCTCCGGATGGATGGTTTTTACCATAAGCCAAAACATTCTCAACTCTTCCGGCCACCACAGAAACATTTTTCTCTTGTGTTTTTAATCCTTCGATTAATTTGTCTTTTTCTTTATCAAATTCTTCCTGAGTGAAGTTAGGTGTTAAAGCTCCTTCGGCCATTAACTCCAGGATTCTTCCTGAATATTTTGACAAACCGCTTGCTGAAGCGCCTGAAGAAAAGAAGTTGATATTGGCTCCAAGAAAATCGATTTCTTCGTTAAAAGCATCTTTGGAGGTTTTAGTAGAACCGTTTCCGATTAAGCTGCTGGTTAAATCGTCCACTCCTTTTTTGTTGCCTTCAGCGTAAGGAGCATTGTCGATAGTTAAACTAAAAGAAACCCTTGGTAATTTATGATTCTCAACCACTAAAACTTTTAATCCGTTAGGTAACGAAAAAGTTTCCGGTTTTTTAATATTGATGGTTGGTGATGGGCCAGGTTTTGGCTGTGATCTGTCTTGTGCTTGCATAATAAAAGTTAAAAACAAGCTTGATACTACTATAATTGATTTTTTCATTGGTGTCATTATTATTTATTTTCAGCTTTGTCTTTTGCAGGAACATAATCCAAAATCAAACGTTGGTTTGGATTTAGGTATTTTTTAGCCACGGCTCTAATTTCTTCACGAGTGATAGAACGGTACATATCAATTTCGGTGTTGATTAAATTCACATCACCATATAGTAAGTAGTAAGTAGCTAAATTTTCTGCGACACCTTCAACACTTGAGTTGTTATCAACATAGTTGTTTTCATTGATGTTTTGCAGTTTTTGGAAATCTTTCTCCGAAATCAAATCCGTTTGTAATTTCACAATCTCTTCATCGATTTCTTTGATTAAGTCTGTAGATGTAAACTCACCTTGTGGCATTCCGTAAAGAATGTACTGACCATAATCTTCCTGGCTGTAATTGAAAGCTCCGATTTGCAACGCCATTTTCTTGTCGTCAACAATTTTTTTGTACAACTTAGAACTTTTCCCATCACTCAAATAAGTAGAAATCATATCTAAGATTCGGGCATCACGGGTTTTCATGGATGGCGTTCTGTAAGCAGCCACTACCATTGGTTTTTGGATGTTTGGATCTTCGTAAGTCGCGTGAATCGTTTCCGTGATAGGTGCTTCTACGAAAGTTTGTTTGTGCAATTCCACTCCTCTTGGGATTGGTCCGAAATATTTCTCAACCCAGGCTTTCGTTTGTGCAATGTCAATTTGACCGGCCACTACTAAAACAGCATTGTTAGGCGAATAGAATTTTTTGTTGAAAGCTTGGAATTCTTCCAATTTTGCGGCGTCTAAGTGTGCCATAGAACCGATAGTTGCCCAACGGTACGGGTGCACTTTGAACATATTTTTCTTCACTTCAGCAATCAATTGTCCGTAAGGTTGATTGTCTACACGTAATCTTTTTTCTTCTTTTACTACTTCATTTTGTGTATCCACACCAATTTGGTTGATTACCGGGTGCATTAATCTTTCTGATTCCATCCACAACCCAAGTTCAGTATTGTTGGAAGGGAAAACTTCGAAGTAATAGGTTCTGTCTTCCGATGTGTTGGCGTTGTTCGTTCCTCCGTTAGAAGTTACCGTTTTCATCCATTCCCCTCTTTTAATGTTTTCGGTTCCTTCGAACAATAAATGTTCAAAAAAGTGAGCAAAACCAGTTCTTTCCGGATTTTCATCTTTAGAACCTACGTGATACATTACTGAGGTGATTACCACCGGTGCAGACGGATCATTGTGTAAAATTACGTGCATACCATTCGGCAAATCGTACTCCTCAAAAGCTACCTTTTGGGCATGAGCTATTCCTCCAAGCATAAGCATTGAACTTAAAGCGATTAGTGATTTTTTCATAAAAAATTGAAATTTTTTCAGTTGATTGTTTGGTTAGTAGACTAACCATTTTATTTGTTACATCAAAAGTACTTTTTTTTCTCTAAAAACGTAAGAATTCTAAAAATTTCTAAAAGCCCCTCTAATTCCCTGACTGGCAATAAGAAACTTTTTTTACGATAGTGTTGCGTGTAAAAAAAATAGTAGTATATTTGCACACTTAAAAAATTAATTAAACATCATTGTTATGTACGCAATCGTAGAGATAGCAGGGCAACAATTTAAAGTAAGCAAAGACTTAAAGGTTTATGTTCACCGTTTGACTAATGAAGAAGGTTCAAAAGTTTCTTTTGACAAAGTTCTTTTATTAGACGATAATGGAAACATTACTTTAGGCGCCCCAGCTATAGAAGGTGCTTCAGTAGAAGCCAAAGTGTTACAACACTTAAAAGGAGACAAAGTAATCGTTTTCAAAAAGAAAAGAAGAAAAGGTTACAAAAAGAGAAACGGACACCGTCAGTATCTTACTCAAATTGTAATTGAAGGTATCAGCGCAACCGGCGGTAAAAAAACGGCTAAAGCTGAGAAAGCTACAGAACCAAAAGCAGAAAAAACAGCAGAGCCAAAAGCGCCAAAAGCGAAAAAAGCTACCACTGAAGCCCCTGCAACAGAAGAAAACAACTAATATTTAAAACTTATACGTCATGGCTCACAAGAAAGGTGTCGGTAGTTCTAAGAATGGTAGAGAATCAGAATCGAAACGTTTAGGCGTTAAGATTTATGGTGGTCAAGCAGCCATTGCTGGGAATATCATCGTTAGACAAAGAGGTTCTAAGCATAATCCAGGCGAAAACGTTTACATGGGTAAAGATCATACTTTACATGCAAAGGTTGACGGGATTGTAAAATTTCAGAAAAAAGGAGAAAACAAATCATTTGTTTCTATCCTTCCATTTGAGGCATAAGAACAAACTCTTACAATTATACAAAACCCGCTCAGCAATGAGCGGGTTTTTTGTTTTCAGCAGCGAATCACTCCGGGATTCTTGGTTTCCCTGTTCCTGCTGTCCGCGCTACATGGTAGCTCGCTCCCATCAGGGCTAGTTAGGAATGGTCTTTTTTTAACTAATAAAACCCTCACATTGCTGCGAGGGTTTCTTTATATAAATAGTTAAACTATTAGTATCTGTAATACTCAGGTTTGAATGGTCCTTCAACGGCAACACCAATATAAGCAGCTTGCTCATCATTTAAGGTTTCCAATTCTACACCTAATTTGGCTAAGTGTAACGCTGCTACTTTTTCATCTAAATGTTTTGGTAACATGTATACTTCGTTTTTGTAAGCGGCAGAATTATTCCACAACTCTAATTGAGCCAAAGTTTGGTTCGTGAAGGAGTTACTCATCACAAAACTTGGGTGACCGGTAGCACAACCTAAGTTTACCAAACGACCTTCAGCCAAGATAAGAATGTCTTTTCCGGCGATAGTATATTTGTCTACCTGTGGTTTGATTTCTACTTTAGACGCACCGTGGTTTTTGTTTAACCAAGCCATGTCAATTTCGTTATCAAAGTGCCCGATGTTACAAACGATAGTTTTGTCTTTCATTTGCTCGAAGTGGCTTCCCATAACGATATCTTTATTTCCAGTAGTCGTGATGATGATATCAGCATTACCAACTACAGTATTTAATTTTTTCACTTCAAAACCGTCCATAGCCGCTTGTAAAGCACAGATTGGATCGATTTCAGTAACCGTAACGATAGAACCAGCACCTCTAAAAGAAGCAGCCGTTCCTTTACCAACGTCACCATAACCACAAACTACTACTCTTTTTCCAGCCAACATAACATCTGTAGCTCTTCTGATAGCATCTACTGCTGATTCTTTACAACCGTATTTGTTATCGAATTTAGATTTAGTAACTGAGTCATTCACGTTAATAGCCGGCATGAATAACGTACCGTTTTTCATTCTTTCGTATAGTCTGTGAACTCCTGTTGTAGTTTCTTCAGATAAACCTTTGATGCCTGGAATCAATTCAGGGTAACGGTCGAATACCATATTGGTTAAATCACCACCGTCATCTAATATCATGTTCAATGGTTTTCTGTCTTCACCAAAGAATAAAGTTTGCTCAATACACCAGTCGAAAGACTCTTCGTCCAAACCTTTCCAGGCATAAACTTGAATTCCGGCAGCAGCAATAGCCGCAGCAGCCTGATCCTGAGTGGAGAAAATGTTACAAGAAGACCAAGTAACTTCAGCTCCAAGAGCAATTAAAGTTTCAATCAAAACAGCTGTTTGAATAGTCATGTGAAGACATCCGGCAATACGAGCTCCTTTTAACGGTTGGCTTGCACCATACTCAGCACGAAGTGCCATCAATCCCGGCATTTCAGCTTCTGCCAATTCAATTTCTTTTCTTCCCCAAGCTGCAAGCGAAATATCTTTCACTTTAAAAGCTACATAAGGTAATGTTTGTGTACTCATCTATTATGTATATTTGTTTTTTTAATTTCGGTGCAAAATTACATAATAAGAAAGAATTAAAAAAACGTTTTTTGCTTTTTTATGAATTGTCTAGGTACTTAATTTTCTGAAAAACAAACAGATAATCTAAAATCACGAATGCCACTACTCAAAATCATAGAGTTAAATCAAAACACACAATTGCTGGTCTGGAAAATTGCCGAGAGCTTTGATGAACTTTTTAATAGCGTTGCCCTTAAAGAGGTTTCTCTAGCGCGATTAGAAAGCATGAAATCCGAAAGCCATCAGAAGGGGTTTTTAAGTGTAAGACGATTGTTGGCCACAGCCGGTTATACTGATTTTGATTTGTATTATGACGAATTTGGGAAACCTCATTTAAAAGACAACAAACATATTTCCATATCCCATTCGCATGCCTTTTCGGTGATTGCTTTGAGCGATGAAATTATAGGTGTGGATTTGGAACAACTCAAAGAAAAAACGCTCAAAATCGCTCCCCGCTTTATGGATATTGCCCACCTGGAAAATCTTTCAGATGAGAATCGTTTGAGAAAAGCAACGGTAGTCTGGGGCATTAAAGAAGGAGTTTTCAAAATCAAAAACGAAAAAGGAATCAGTTTTCCTGATCATATTTTTGAACACGATTTTGACTTGAAAGACCAAAAATGTACGGCCGAATTGCGATTTAACAACCGAGTAGAGTACTTTGACATTCTCTTTGATTTTATCGAAGATTATGTTTTTGTGTGTGCGTTTGAAAAAAAATAATGGAGAATAACTACACCAACATACTCGAGGCAAAATCACGAAATCAAAAACTAGTAGCCCTCTTATTGGATCCCGATAAATTGGCTAATGATTCCGTTGCTGCTTTGGTACTAAAAATCAATCAATCACCGGCAACACACATTTTTATTGGTGGCAGCTCTTTTGATGGCACTCATTTGGATGAATTAATTGTCTTGCTGAAACAAAAAACAAGTTTGCCAATTCTCCTTTTCCCCGGAAATCCAACACAAATTTCTGCCGAAGCTGATGGAATTTTATTTCTGCAATTGCTCTCAGGAAGAAATCCGGATTATTTGATTGAATACCAAATTGAAGCAGTTCCCATTTTAGAGAAAACCAATTTGGAAATCATCTCCACAGGTTACATTTTGATAGAAAGCGGCAGTGAAACAGCAGTAGAAAGAGTAAGCAAAACCAAACCTTTAGACAGAAACAATGCTGATTACGTTTCCCAAACCGCCAAAGCCGGAGAAATAATCGGGAACAGATTAATCTACCTGGAAGCGGGAAGCGGAGCCCTAAACGCAGTTCCTTTGGAAATGATTACAGTCGTTTCCAAAAGAATTTCGGTTCCGCTCATTGTTGGCGGTGGCATTCGTTCGAAAAAAGGAATTGATGATGCGTTTAATGCGGGAGCTGATATGGTAGTCATCGGAACGGCTTTTGAAAATGATCTAAACTTTTTTGACTAATGCTCGAATTCCTCTTTTCACAATATAAAGACTATCCCATTCATATCATTGTCTTGGAAAACGTCGCCATTCTTTTTGGATTGCTCAGTGTTTGGTTTGCCAAAAAAGACAATATTTGGGTGTTCCCAACCGGCATTATCAACACCGCCATTTATGTTTATTTGCTTTGGAAATGGTCACTGCTGGGAGACATGATGATTAACTTTTACTATGTGGTAATGAGCATTTACGGCTGGTATCATTGGACACGTAAGAAAGATAATGTAGTAGAATTTCCAATTTCGAGAATGACTTTGTCGGAAAAGAAATGGTCGCTGGTCATTTTTGTGTTAACAGTGCTTTTTGTGGTGGCAGTTTACACATTTTTTGATAAATTTACCCATTGGACATCTTATGTCGATACACTGGTCACCGGAATTTTCTTTGTCGGAATGTGGCTGATGGCGCGACGGAAAATCGAGAACTGGATTTTATGGATTATTGGAGATATTGTTTCTGTCCCAATGTATTTTGCCAAAGGCTATACGTGTACCAGTATTGAATATTTATTTTTTACAATTATTGCCATTTTTGGCTATTTAGAATGGAAGAAAACTTTACAACAAAAGATAGTTTAACCATAACACACGGGTTTTCGGCTGCTGATTTTGAGCAAATCAAAACCTACGGGATTTCTTTGGCCAAAATTGCCGAAGAACTGGCGCTGTTCGAATCGGGAATTCCTAAGATTGCGCTAGCTAAACCGGCGCTTATTGATGACGGGATTGTCAAACTGACTACCGAAGAATTTCAACGCTTTGCTGAATTATTTGATGGTAAGAAAGGCGATTTAAAGTTGAAAAAATTCGTTCCCGCCTCTGGAGCCGCCAGTAGAATGTTTAAGTTTTTGAATGAATTTCTAAATGATTTCGACCACGAAAATGAAACCATCAACGCTTATATCAATAGAAAAAAAGATAAAAACCTTCCAACATTCCTGGCCGGAATTGAAAAGTTTCCTTTCTACGAAGAAGTAAAATCAAAACTGAAATTGCTCCATGATAATTACTACGCCATGGAGGGTCATGAGAAAAGCTATCATTTTATCAAGACCATGCTGGCTTCAGAACATTTTGATTTTGCCAACAAACCCAAAGGCGTTTTAGATTTTCATAAATACCACGACCACATTGCTACACCGGTCGAGGAACACTTGAATGAGTGTGCTTTTTATGCAGCTTCCAATGCGGTTTCCCATTTGCATTTTACCGTGTCTGATCATCATGAAGATTTATTCCAAAAAATTATTGATGACATCAAACAAAAGGTGGAAGATAAATCCAAAACAACACTTCATGTAACCTATTCGCATCAAGACAAAAGTACCGATACCATTGCGGTGAATACCAATAATGAGCCTTTTCGCAATGAAAATGGGCAACTGGTTTTTCGTCCGGGAGGTCATGGTGCACTGATAAACAATTTAAATGAATTGGATGCCGATGTTATTTTTATCAAGAACATTGACAATGTCATCCAAAACCACATTCAGGAAATTACCTTGTACAAAAAGGGATTGGCCGGAATTTTATTGGATTTACAACAACAGATTTTCCAAATTTTAGAAGCCATTGCCCATCAAAAAATCGAGGAGACCCACATCGAAAAAATCATTGCTTTTATGCAGCAAAGCTTGAGTATTGATATTGTGGAAGGGTTTTACAAATACACCATCGAGAACAAAATTGAATTCATCAAAGAACAACTCAATCGCCCGATACGCGTGTGTGGTATGGTGAAAAATGAAGGCGAACCAGGTGGCGGGCCGTTTTGGGTTCGCGATGTCAAAGGTCATTTGTCTTTGCAAATAGTGGAAAGCTCTCAAGTGGATACTCATAATCCGGAGCAGTCCCAAATTTTAGCGGAATCTACCCATTTCAATCCGGTAGATTTGGTTTGCGCTACTAAAAACTATCAAGGCACTAAATTTGATTTAACCCAATTCATTGACCATAAAACAGGGTTTATTGTTTCCAAACATAAAAACGGAAAAGAGCTGAAAGCCTATGAATTACCGGGGCTTTGGAACGGCGCTATGGCCAAATGGATTACGGTTTTTGTGGAAGTGCCGCTGGTAACTTTCAATCCGGTGAAAACGGTAAATGACCTATTAAAGCCGGCACACCAACCTCAGTAATGGAACCGGATAAAATTATTTCGGAACTGACTTTCAAAGCAGTCAGAAGCTCGGGAGCGGGCGGTCAAAACGTCAACAAAGTTTCTTCAAAAGTGGTACTGACATTCAATGTTAATGCTTCAAAAGCCTTGAATGATGAAGAAAAAGCCTTGCTTTCAGTTAAATGGGCCACCAAATTATCTTCCGAAAATCTTCTGATTTTAAACTGTGACGAAGACCGCAGCCAACTCAAAAACAAGGAAATTGTTATCAAGCGTTTTTTGGAACTGCTTAAACAAGCATTGCACATTCCCAAAAAAAGGAAAGCTACCAGAGTGCCGCGCTCCGTCATTGAAAAAAGAATCAAGGCCAAACGCAATCTTTCGGAAATCAAACAGAATAGAAGAAAGCCACATTTTTAGTTTTTGATTTTGATTATTGAAGTTTATAATGCTACCTTTGCCCCGTCTCAAAGGGGTGCTCAAATAACGAGCTGAGATTATACCCAATGAACCTGGGCGGGTAATGCTGCCAAGGGAAAAATGACAAAAAACGGTGTGCACGTCGTTGTGTTGTCATAGGAACATCAATTTAATTTTTAACCAAAGAATAATTACCCCTTTTATTCGTAACATTTTTACGAATGAAAACTTTATTCACAAAAAGCACTAAGACACTTCTTTTTGCTACATTTTGCCTTCTGCCTTCTGTAATCTTTTCACAAGAAAAAGTACAAGACACCACCAAAGTCAACCAACTCGATGAAGTCTTGGTTTCGGCAGTTCGGGTGACTACAAAAACACCGGTTTCGTTCAGCAATTTGGACAAAAAAGAAATCAAGTTGCGAAATCTAGGTCAGGACATCCCCATTTTAATGAACTTCATGCCATCGGTAGTTACGACTTCCGATGCCGGAAATGGCGTGGGCTACACCGGAATTCGCGTGCGGGGAAGCGATGCTACGCGCGTTAACATTACCATCAACGGAATTCCCTACAACGATGCCGAAAGCAGCGGAACGTATTGGGTCAACATGCCCGATTTTGCTTCTTCGGTGGAAAGTTTGCAACTGCAACGAGGCGTGGGAACTTCAACCAATGGTGCCGGAGCTTTTGGTGCCAGTTTGAATTTATTGACTGATAGTTTTTCCAAAGAAAGCAATGGCGAAATTTCAAATTCTTTTGGCAGTTTCAATACCCGAAAACATACGGTAAAATTCAGCTCAGGATTGTTGAATGACCATTTTGAATTGGCCGGAAGATTGTCCAATATTGATTCTCAAGGCTATGTAGACAGAGCCTCTTCGGATTTGAAATCGTATTTTCTGCAAGGAACTTATGTAGGGAAAACGACTCTAATCAAAGCATTGGTTTTTGGCGGAAAAGAAAAAACATACCAATCCTGGTATGGTGTTGACGCTGAAACTTTGGCTAATGACAGAACCTTCAACTATGCCGGAATGTACACAGATGCTTTTGGGAACACCCGATTTTATGACAATCAAACCGACAATTACCAACAAGACCATTATCAGTTGCATTGGAACGAAAGAGTTTCCGAAAATTGGAGCACAAACCTAGCGATTCATTATACCAAAGGAAAAGGCTATTACGAAGAATACCAAAACGGACAAGACTTTGCGGATTATGGTTTGACGCCGATTGATGTCAACGGAACCATAATTGACAACACCGATTTGATTCGTCAAAAATGGTTAGACAATGATTTTTACGGCACTACTTTTTCGACTACTTATAAAAAAGACAAGCTTGACTTAATCATAGGCGGAGGCTGGAACAAGTACGAAGGCAAACACTTCGGGAAAGTAATTTGGGCACGATATGCTTCTACCAGTGAATTGGGAGATCATTATTACGATGATTTTGCCACCAAAACTGATGGAAATATTTTTGCCAAAGCCAATTATCAAATTACGAAAAGATTCAGCCTTTATGGCGATTTGCAATACAGAACGGTCAATTATAAAGCAGACGGGGTTCAGGCTGATGTGGTGAATGATACGTTTAGTTTTTTCAATCCGAAAGCTGGATTTAACTTTGAGTGGAATGACAAAAACACTTTGTATTTCTCCTACGCCAAAGCCAATCGCGAACCAAACCGAACGGATTATGAGAATGGCAATCCAAAAGCAGAAAAGCTGGATGACTTCGAATTGGGATGGCGTTATAAAGATGCTAAAATGAAGTGGAATACCAATTTGTATTACATGGCTTATAAAAACCAATTGATACTAACCGGAGAGTTGGATGATGTTGGAAACCCGATTCGCGCCAACACAGATAAAAGCTACCGTCTAGGAGCTGAAGTGGAAGCGGCTTACATTATAACTAAGAAATTATCGGTTCAGGTGAACCTGACATCGAGTTCGAACATTATTAAAAATGGTTCTGATAAGAAACAAATAGCGTTCTCGCCTTCCATAATTTCGAGTTCAATAATCAGTTATGAGCCTTTTCAAAACTTTAAAGTGATTTGGTTGCAAAAACACGTTGGTCAGCAATACATGGATAATTCCGAATCAGGGATTTCAAAACTACCGGCTTACTCGGTGAACGATTTGAATATTGCTTATGAGATCAAACCAAAATCTATTTTCAAAGCCATAGTCATCACAGGTTTGGTAAACAATTTCTTAGATAAAGAATATGTTTCCAATGGCTATATGTATGGCCCGGATCCTTATTATTATCCGCAGGCCGGCATTAATTTCCTGATGGGATTAACCTTGAAGTTTTAAGCTAAGAATAAAAAACCAGACTATTCAGTCTGGTTTTTTATTTAATTGTATATGGTAAGCGTGCTTCCGGCAACTTGTACATTGTACTGCTTCATCGGATATTGCTGGCCGGCACCAAGACCGGTAAATAAACTATAAACACTGTTGTCGCAACTGCAATGGGCTTCAATACCACTAATGGTCATTGGGCTGGTACAGGAAGTGAAAATCTGGTTGGGAGCTGCCAAGTCAAAAGCATTAAAACCGCTTCCGGTATTGAACACCACGATACCTCTGGCTCCTTGTGAATAATCAACGATATGATTGCTGGGAAACTGCAAATTACTATAAGCCGGTAGGTTCATGTTGATTTGTAAATTAACCGGATAATTGGGGATGTTGGGATTGCTGTTATTGACTCTTCCGCCATCGCAGCTGAAGATAAAAGGTAAAAATGCCAACAGAATTAAAATCTTTTTCATAGTAAAATTATTTGAAATACATAGCGAAACAAATTTAATTTAATTAACTTTGACAAGCGTTACCAAACGCAAACAAATTTGAAATAAATCAAAAAATAGTATCTTTGCAAAAAGAAATCCCGTTGCGATGGGATTTTTTCTATTTATATAAAAGAGGAAAACATGAGTACAGTATCGTATTACACAGCTGAAGGATTAAAAAAATTAAAAGAAGAATTAGAGCAACTTAAAAGTATAGAACGTCCAAAAGCTTCTCAGGCTATTGCCGAAGCAAGAGACAAAGGTGATTTGTCTGAAAATGCAGAATATGACGCCGCCAAAGAAGCACAAGGCATGTTGGAAATGAGAATTGCCAAAATGGAAGAAGTATATTCTAACGCCAGATTAATTGACGAATCACAATTGGATGTGTCAAAAGCCTTAGTATTGTCCAATGTAAAAATCAAAAACCAGGCGAATGGTATGGAGATGAAATACACTTTGGTAGCTGAAAGCGAAGCCGATTTAAAAACCGGAAAAATCTCGGTAAGTTCTCCAATTGGCAAAGGATTATTAGGAAAATCGGTTGGGCAAGTAGCTGAAATTACCGTGCCGAACGGCGTATTGAAATTTGAAGTTTTAGAAATCTCAAGAGACTAAAATGGCCAGCCTTTTCACTAAAATAGTAAACGGAGAAATTCCTTGTTACAAAATTGCCGAAGACAATAATTACTTGGCTTTTTTGGATGTAAATCCGAATGCGAAAGGACACACGCTTTGCATTCCGAAACAGGAAATCAACAAAATTTTTGATATGGATGAGGAACTGTATTTGGGATTGATGCAATTCTCCAGAAAAGTAGCCAAAGCTATTGAAAAAACAGTCGAATGCAAGCGAATTGGGGTTGCGGTAATTGGTCTTGAAGTGCCACATACCCACGTTCATCTTATTCCGTTACACGATATGGAGGATATGCGTTTTCAACGAAAAGTTACGCTCACTAAAGAAGAATTTGAAAATTTGGCAAAAGCAATTCAAGGAAATTTGTAATTGCGGTTGCTTAAAAAAATAGAACCCTGCGGATTTTAAATTTTGGCAGGGTTTTTTATAGGTATAAAGTCATGAAGAATAGTTTGGTTTTTTTATTGCTGGTTTTTGCCCAACTTTCTATGGGTCAAGTGGCCAATGAGTATTTGACTTTAGATAAAAAAATGAATAAAATTCCGGATAGCTTAACAACCACAACTTCGGGAATAGCCGGTTTTATTGGGTCTAATTTCAAAACCGAAACTGAAAAAATCAGAGCCGTTTTTTATTGGACAGCCGCCAACATAAGCTACGATGTTCCCAATAGGAATGAACCCAATTATTTGGATGCGCCGGAAGTGAAAATAGCCAACGCCCTGAAATCAAGAAAAGGAGTCTGCATTCATTATGCTGAAATTTTTAATGATATTGCCAATAAAGCGGGAATCAAAACCTATATCATTCCCGGCTATACCAAACAAGCCGGAAAAGTAGACGCCATTTCACATGCCTGGTGTGCTTCCCGGGTTGACGGCAAATGGTTTTTATTCGATCCTACTTGGGGTTCCGGTTATGTTAATGGAAAAACTTTTACCAAAAAACTGAACAATGCCTACTTTAAAGTGGAACCCAAAAAGCTGATAACCTCGCACATGCCGTTTGATTATCTGTGGCAATTTTTAAACTCACCCTGGACGAATCAGGAGTTTTATGACGGGAAGGAAGATGTCAAAAAAGCAAAAGTAAATTTCGATTATCAAACAGAGATTGAGGCTTATGAAAAATTATCCGAAGGCGATAAAGCTTTTCAGGCAGCAGCAAGAATTCAGAAAAACGGACTTAAAAACAATCTGATTTCGGAAGAGTATGATAGTTTGAAAAAGCAATTTACGGCTTTAAATCAAAACAAAAACGTTGAAAAATTAAACGTAACAATAGCCAACTATAACGAAGCCATAAGCTTTCTCAATGATTTTGTGATGTACCGGTTCAAAAAATTCAAACCAACTGTTGCGGATGATGAATTAAAAAATATGCTGCAGAATATCAAAGACAGATTTACCAAATGTAAAAATGATATTTACGAAGTGGGCTCGGTGGGAGAGGAAAACAAAGGATTGCTTTTTAATTTAAAATCCAACATAAACTTGAATATGATTGAGGTCGAAAAACAAGAAACCTTCCTGAAAGAATACCTGAGCAAAGGACTTATAGGAAGAAAAATCATGTTAGCCAGTCAAAGGTAAGGCTTCCAATTTATGCTTTTTTAAAACTGACTTGCATCGTAGTGCCTTTCCCTACTTCGGAATGGAGTACTTTTATTCGTCCTTTGTGGTATTCCTCTACAATCCGCTTGGTTAGTGATAAGCCCAAGCCCCAACCCCTTTTTTTGGTGGTAAAACCAGGTTCAAAAACCCGCTTAAATTGTTTTTTAGGAATCCCTTTTCCGGTGTCAGTCACTAGGATTTTTACTAATTGATGATCACTTTCAATCACCACCGATAGTTTGCCTTTGCCTTTCATGGCATCGATGGCATTTTTGACTAGGTTTTCTACCGTCCAACTGTGTAATGCCGGATTAAGTGAAACCATGATAGGTTCTTTGGGTGCTTTAAAAGAAAATTCAACTTGTTTTGAAAATCGAGATCGTAAATAATCGAAAGACTCTTCAGTTTCTGCAACGATGTTTCTGAGTTCTAATATGGGTTCCGAACCAATTTTGGAAAAACGATCG
Organism: Flavobacterium sp.; assembly: GCF_036741995.1. Lineage (GTDB taxonomy): Bacteria > Bacteroidota > Bacteroidia > Flavobacteriales > Flavobacteriaceae > Flavobacterium. The sequence goes on from NZ_DAINRG010000004.1 coordinate 85,659, forward strand.
GTGATGGTTTGCAAGCGGTTGATGTCTTTTTCAATTTCCGCGACAGTGGTTTCATCAACATTGTCGGCTTTCATAATCTCGAGCCAGCCTATTAACGAAGACAAAGGCGTGCCAATTTGATGTGCCGTTTCCTTTGCCATTCCGGCCCAGAGCTTATTTTGCGTAGCCATTTTGGAACTGCGATAATAATTGTAAACTACGGCTCCAAAAAGAAAAATAATCAATAGCAGAGCTACCGGATAATATTTCAATTTGGTTAGTAAAGAGGAATCGCCATAATACAAATTGTGTGTTTGATTTTCAGAAATCTGCATTACTATGGGCTCATTCTGATTTTTTAATTTTTGCAGAAATGCATTAAGTTTAGTCTTATTGTTTAAAATGTCATCGTCAATATTAATGGTATTGATGATTGAATCTTTTTCGGTTACTATAATAGGGATGGCAGCTTCCTGAATGATTTGAAACGGGAGTTCCATATCAACATCAGCATTGGGATCGGCACTGTTGATTTTTTTTTGAGCCAATGCCCAATTTTGCATTTTTACCCGCTCTTCGTTTTTAAAGATTTGAAAGAAAGAATAAGTATTCCACAATATCAATGTCACTATGACAAATGAAGTCAAAATGATAATCCAACGGGTAACATTCCTTTTTTCGGAAAACTGCATTTTTAAATTTTTTATAAATATAACAAAACTTGCAAAGTTTTATCTAAACCGAAGAATAGTAATTTTAAAACTCTGTATTTTTGTGAAAACAAAAAAAACGATGTTAAGTTTCGAACCTCATACACTGTCGCCGGCACAATTACAAGGTTATTTGCAAAGTGCTGTAGCCCCAAGACCCATAGCATTTGCCAGTACCATGGATAAAAATGGCAAACCTAATTTGTCTCCGTTTAGTTTCTTTAATGTGTTTAGTTCCAATCCGCCGATTTTGGTTTTTTCTCCGGCTCGTCGGGTTAGAAATAACACTACCAAACATACATTGGAAAATTGTGAAGCGACCAAAGAAGTGGTGATCAATGTGGTGAATTATGATATTGTACAGCAGGCATCCTTATCGAGCACTGAATATCCTGATGGAGTAAATGAGTTTCTGAAATCGGGCTTAACCATGTTGCCTTCGGATATCGTAAAACCTTATCGTGTGGCCGAAAGTCCGGTACAACTGGAATGCAAAGTGAATGATATTATCGCATTAGGCCATCAAGGCGGTGCCGGGAATCTGATTATTTGCGAAGTGGTGAAAATTCATATCCATGAAGCGGTTTTAGATGAGAAAGGAATGATTGACCAAAGCAAAATTGATTTGGTTTCGCGTTTGGGCGGCAATTGGTATTCGCGTTCCAATCAAGGCTTGTTTGAAGTCGAAAAACCATTGTCAACACTGGGAATCGGAGTAGATGCGATTCCCGATTTTATCAAAGAAAGCCCCATTTTTGACGGGAATGATTTGGGTAAATTAGGAAATGTAGAAGCATTGCCAACACAAGAAGAAATTACTATATTTGTAAAACAAAATTTTGCTGTAAAAGGTGTTTTAAGTTCGGATGACGAGCAAAAAATTCACCAAAAAGCAAAAGAATATTTGAATACTAACGAAGTACTATCTGCCTGGAAAGTACTTTTAGCAAAACAATAATTATGGAAGTTACCGGGAAAATTAAAGTGGTTAATGCTGAGCAACAAGTGAGTGCCAGTTTTAGAAAAAGAGAATTAGTTGTGGCTACTGAAGAGCAATATCCGCAATTTATCAGCATCAATTTTGTACAGGATAAATGCGATTTATTGAACAACTATAATGTTGGCGAAGCGGTGAAAGTTTCCATCAACTTAAGAGGAAGAGAATGGGTAAATCCGCAAGGAGAAACCAAATATTTCAACGATATTCAAGGTTGGAGAATTGAAAAATTACAAGCTGAAGCTCCGGCAGCCGGAATGGCTCCAATGCCAGCGGCAGAAGCTTTTGAACCGGCTACCAATTTCAACGAAGAAGAGCACGACGATTTGCCTTTCTAATCCAGAAAGCAAAAAGCTGATTAACAGAAGTCAGAAGTTAGAATTATGTTCTAGTTTCTGGCTTTTTTGCTAAATTAAATTTTTAAACCGTGTATTTTGTAAATCCTATTTTTTAATGCATTTTTTAACCAAAGACTTATACTTTCCGCCTGTTGAGGAAGCTTCTTACGAAGGAGTACTGGCTGTTGGTGGTGACTTGTCAACAGAGCGGTTGCTGTTGGCCTATCGCAATGGTATATTTCCTTGGTTTAACGAAGATGACCCTATACTTTGGTGGTCGCCGCCAGATCGGATGGTGGTTGTTCCGTCATTGTATAAAGTTTCCAAAAGCATCCGGAATTTGTTGAACCAAAATAAATTTCAAATTACCTTCAATCAAAACTTTGAGGAAGTGATTCGGAATTGCCAGCAAATTGAACGCAGCGGGCAAGATGGAACCTGGATTAGCGACGATATCATTGCTTCCTATACCAAACTCCACGAAATGGGTTTTGCTCAATCGGTTGAAGTGTGGCAAAAGGGCGAATTGGTTGGCGGCTTATACGGCGTGGATTTGGGCCATATTTTCTGTGGTGAAAGTATGTTTTCCAAAGTTCCAAATGCGAGCAAAATTGCTTTTGTAACTTTGATTGAACATCTAAAAAAGAACCACTACAAACTACTGGATTGCCAAGTGCATAACGACCATTTAGAGAAACTCGGAGCTTTTGAGATTTCGCGGGATATCTTTATCAGGGTTTTGAAATCGGAATAGTTATTTTCTTTTCCAACAATCCTCTACATGATCATTCACCATTCCGGTGGCCTGCATGTGAGCATACACAACGGTTGAACCCACAAACTTAAACCCACGCTTTTTTAAATCTTTACTGATTTCATCCGAAAGCGGTGTTGTGGCTTTAATATCGCTCATCTTTTTGATGTTGTTGTCAATGGGTTTGCCGCCGGTAAAGGCCCAAATGTATTTAGAAAAACTGCCAAATTCTTCCTGTACTTTCAGAAAAGCAATGGCATTGGAAATGGTTCCTTTGATTTTCAGACCGTTTCTAATGATGCCGGCATCCTGCATCAATGCTTCGATTTTGGCATCGTTGTATTGTGCTACTTTTTTATAATCAAATTGGTCAAATGCTTTGCGAAAATTGTCTCGCTTTTTCAAAATAGTATACCAACTCAAGCCTGCCTGAAAGGTTTCCAAGACTAAAAATTCGAATAATTTACCATCATCATAAACGGGATTTCCCCATTCATTGTCGTGATAATCTCTGTATAAATCGTCTTTCTCGCACCAGGCGCAGCGTATTTTTGTTTCCATTTTTATTTACTGTGAATGTATTTTTCAATTAAAGAATGTCCAAGATAAATGAGCGGTGTTAGAGCGATGGCAATGATTAATTTAACAAAATAACCGGTAAAAGCGGAAACAATAAAAGTAGGAGTATCCATTTTTCCGGTAAGCCAAAAGGCAATCCCGAGCACGATAAAGCTGTCAAACAATTGCGAAATCACGGTAGAGCCAGTGCTTCGGAGCCAAATCATTTTATCGCCGGTTTTCCCTTTTACATAATGAAAAATGCTGACGTCAATCAGTTGCGAAACCATAAAGGCAGTGATGCTCCCTACAATTATCCACATGCTTTGCCCAAAAACACCATGAAACTGGGCATCTGTTACCAGATTTTTTCCGTTTACGGCTGGAATTTGCATTGCTAAAAAGAGAATGACAAACGTATAAGCAATTAAGCTCGCTGTTATAAAGGAAAGTTTCCTGACCCCTTTTTCGCCAAAATATTCGTTGATCAAATCGGTTGTAACAAATACAATCGGCCAAGGCAGAATTCCGATGCTCATGACAGCAGAACCCACGTGAATCAGCTTTCCGCCAATCAATTCGGCAACGACCGCATTAGTTATAAAAATTCCGGCAAGGACAACATATACGGTGTCTTTTTTTGATTGAAACATAAGCCCATTATTTACCTAAAGTCTCAAAGTTACAGAATTTTTGAGTTGGATTTTTAAAAGAAATTTCAAAAAGTTAAGATGTGCTCTGGTTTTCCGGTTTTGACTATATTTGTTATCAAACGATTAATCACATGAAAAAAATTATGACAACAATTTTGATGGGTTCAACTTTATTGGGGATGAATGCACAGAATGGTAAAGACAATCCGCTTTTAAAAGACTGGGCGGGTTCTTATGGCGGAGTTCCGGCATTCAATGAGTATAAAATTTCGGATTTCAAACCGGCTTTAGAGTTTGCCATGCAGGAGAAGTTAAACGAAGTCAAAGCGATTGCCAACAATCCAAAACCGGCTACGTTTAAAAATACGATTGCAGCTTTGGAAAAAACGGGGAAACGATTAGCTCGGGTGTATGCGGTTTACGGAATTTACAGTTCCAATATGAACAGCCCGGAATTTGAACCGATCGAAAGCGAAATGGAACCAAAGTTGGCCAGTGTTGCTGATAAAATTACGCAAAACACTAAGCTTTTCAAACGCATCCAAACCGTTTACAATTCCAAAGACAAAAAGAAATTAACCAAAGAACAACAACGTTTGGTTAAAGTGTATTACGATAATTATGTGTATGCCGGAGCCAAATTGGATGCCAAAGCGAAAGCCAAAGTAAGCGAGCTTAACCAGCAATTGGCGGGACTTTATACCAAATTCAATCAAAACCTGCTTTCGGAAGAAAACAACCAATTCGTTGAATTAAAATCGGAAGCTGATTTTGCAGGATTGCCTGAGGAATTGAGAAATTCGGCTGTGGCCAATGCCAAAGAGCGCAAGCTTTCGAGTTTAGGTTCTGTGGCGAATACACGTTCTTCTGTAGAGCCTTTCCTGACATATTCGAGCAACAGAGCTTTGAGGGAACAAGTGTGGCAAATGTTCGTCAATCGAGGCGATAACGGTAATGCACAAGACAATAATGCTACGATTGTAGAAATATTAAAACTTCGTGCGCAAAGAGCTAAACTAATGGGGTATCCTTCTCATGCCGATTGGAAATTGTCCAATACGATGGCAAAGAATCCGGCCAATGCGATGAAATTGATGCTGGATATCTGGAAACCGGCCGTTGCTCAGGTTAAAATTGAGGTAGCCGATATGCAAAAAATTGTAGATGCCGAAGGCGGAAAATTCAAAATCCAACCTTGGGATTATCGCTATTATGCCGAAAAAGTTAGAAAAGAAAAATACGATTTAGATCAAAATGAAGTAAAGCAATACCTTCAGTTAGATAAATTAAGAGAAGGCATGTTTTGGGTAGCCGGCGAATTATTCGATTTGAAATTTGTTCAGGTATCCAATGTTCCGGTTTATCAACCGGATGTTACGGTGTATGAAGTGTTGAATAAAACAACCGGCAAACACGTTGGTCTATGGTATTTTGATCCATATGCTCGCAAAGGAAAACGTTCTGGTGCCTGGATGAATGAATACCGCAGCCAAGAAAGATTTGATGGAGAAGTGCCAACAATTGTGTCTAATAACGCCAATTTTATTAAAGGGGCGCCTGGGGAACCGGTTTTAATTTCCTGGGATGATGCCAGTACACTTTTCCATGAATTTGGTCATGCTTTGCACGGATTGTGTTCTAATGTGAATTACCCAACTTTAGCCGGAACGAATGTGGCCAGAGATTATGTGGAATTTCCATCACAGGTATTGGAACATTGGCTTTCAACTCCGGAGGTTTTGAAAAATTATGCTTTGCATTACAAAACGGGTCAGCCGATGCCGCAAGCTTTGTTGGATAAGATAGAAAAAGCGTCTCGTTTTAATGAAGGTTTCAATACAGTAGAGTTGATTTCGAGTGCTTTAATTGATATGAAACTGCACATGGAAGGCAATAAAACGATTGACCCGGATGCTTTTGAAAAAACCGCTTTAGCCGAATTGAATATGCCTTCCGAAATTGTAATGCGTCACCGTACCACACAATTTGGACACATCTTTTCAAGCGATGAATATTCGGCAGGATATTACAGTTATTTATGGGCAGATGTGATTTGTGCCGATGCGTATGAAGCGTTTACAGAAGGCAAAGGGCCTTATGATAAAGAAGTAGCCAAACGTCTTTTGAAATACGTTTTCAGCTCAGGGAATACCACAGATCAGGGCGATGCTTATCGTTCGTTCCGCGGCAGAGATGCCAAAGTTGATGCGCTGATGCGTGCCAAAGGATTTCCGATAGTGAAATAATCTAAAGAGATTGCATAAAAAAACCTCGTTTCATTGAAACGAGGTTTTTATTTTATAACAACTTCTGAAATGCATTCAGAAATGATTTGTTATCCTAAAGCAACTCTTTTGAATCCTGTTACTGTCAAACCTGCATCAACAGTTTTAACGTAAGCAGCAACGCTCATAGAGCTGTCTTTGATATAATCTTGGTTTACCAAAGTATTGTCTTTGTAAAAACGTTGGATTTTACCTTTAGCAATATTGTCTAACATGGCTTCAGCTTTCCCTTCAGCACGTAATTGGTCTTTAGCGATTTCTATTTCTTTTTCAATGATAGAAGCATCAACACCAGCTTCGTTTAACGCGATTGGGTTCATAGCAGCAGCTTGCATAGCTACGTTTCTTGCAGCTTCCTCAGCACCGGCAACATTAGCTGAAAGCGCTACCAAAGTAGCAATCTTGTTTCCAGCGTGGATGTAAGAACCAACAAAAGCACCTGACAATCTTTCGAAAGAAGCGATTTCAATTTTTTCTCCAATAACTCCGGTTTGCTCGATTAATTTCTCAGCAACAGTAATTCCGTTGAAATCTGCAGCTAAAAAAGCTTCTTTTGTGTCGAAGTTTAAAGCTAGAGCGGCTAAATCAGTAGCCAATTTTACGAAACCTTCATTTTTACCAACGAAGTCAGTTTCGCAATTTAAGGTAATAGCAACTGCTGAAGTTTTATCAGCATTAACCACTGCAATAGCAGCTCCTTCAGTAGATTCTCTGTCAGAACGGTTTGCGGCTACTTTTTGACCTTTTTTTCTAAGGTTTTCGATAGCTAAATCAAAATCGCCTTCCGCTTCTACTAAAGCTTTTTTACAGTCCATCATTCCTGCACCGGTAATAGTTCTTAACTTATTTACGTCTGCAGCAGTAATTGTGATTGTTGACATAATTTTTTTATTTTAAATTAAAAATGTTTTCAAAAAAAGAAATTCCAATTCTAAAATCCCAAATTCCAACTTTATTAAATCATCAAGAGTGATAATTTTTTGGAACTTGGAATTTTATTCTTGGAATTTAAATTTGTTTTATTCTTCAGATTTAGTTTCTGTAGCTTCTACTTCAGGAGCGGCCTCAACAGCTGGTGCTTCAACAGCAGCAACTACTTCAACTACTTCTTCTGTAGTATCAACATCTGTTTCAGGAGCAGCATCAGAAGTTCTGTTGGCTAATCCGTCTTTTACAGCGTCAGTTACTAAAGATAAAATTTTATCAATTGATTTTGAAGCATCATCATTGGATGGGATAACGTAATCTACTTCACGTGGATCAGAGTTAGTATCAACCATTGCGAAAACTGGAATGTTTAATTTTTGTGCTTCTTTTATGGCGATGTGTTCCGCTTTGATATCAACTACAAATAATGCAGCAGGTAATCTTGACATATCAGCGATAGAACCTAAGTTCTTCTCTAATTTAGCACGAAGACGATCAACTTGCAATCTTTCTTTTTTAGACAACGTCATGAAAGTACCATCTTTTTTCATTTTATCAATAGAAGCCATTTTTTTAACGGCTTTACGGATAGTAACGAAGTTGGTTAACATACCACCTGGCCATCTTTCAGTGATGTAAGGCATGTTACAAGCTAATGCTTTTTCAGATACGATATCTTTTGCTTGTTTTTTGGTAGCTACGAAAAGTATTTTTCTACCTGATGCTGCAATTTTTTTCATGGCTTCATTAGCCTCTTCAATTTTGGCAGCGGTTTTATATAGATTGATAATGTGAATTCCATTACGCTCCATATAGATGTAAGGGGCCATGTTTGGATCCCACTTACGAGTCATGTGTCCGAAGTGAACACCTGCTTCTAATAATTCTTTAACGTCAATTTTGTTTGCCATTGTGTAATAGTTTACGTTCCGTTTGATTAGCAATGCGTCACCTTTTTCGCTTTAAGTCTTTCAACTTTAAGACTTTGGACTGCATTTCGATGCTAAACTAATTCCCTTTTTACAAGGAATATCGACAACTTTATTAATTTCAATTTTAATTTGTAAAAACTCTGAAGATTAACGTTTAGAGAATTGGAATCTCTTACGTGCTTTTTTCTGACCGAATTTTTTACGTTCTACCATTCTTGGATCTCTTGTTAGTAATCCTTCTGGTTTAAGGATAGCTCTGTTTTCAGCTTCCACTTCACACATAGCTCTTGCAATTGCCATTCTCACAGCTTCTGCTTGGCCTGTTGAACCACCACCGTATACATTTACTTTTACGTCAAAGTTAGTTGCATTTTCTGTCATTGACATTGGTTGCATTACTTTGTACTGTAAAGTAGCTGTTGGGAAGTAGTTTTCGAATTCTCTTTTGTTTACGGTAATTTTACCTGTTCCTTCAGAAACATAAACACGTGCTACAGCACATTTTCTTCTACCGATTTTGTGAATAACTCCCATTACTTAAGATCGTTTAGGTTAACTGTTTTAGGTTTTTGTGCACCTTGTTTGTGCTCAGTTCCTACAACAACATTTAAATTTCTGAAAAGTTCTGCTCCTAATTTGTTTTTAGGCAACATACCTTTCACTGCTTTTTCAATTAGCAAAGCAGGGTTTTTTGATTGCAAAACCTTTGCAGTCAAACTTCTTTGTCCTCCTGGATAACCTGTGTGTCTGATGTACGTTTTGTCATCCAACTTGTTACCTGTTAGGTTGATTTTCTCTGCGTTGATAACGATTACGTTATCTCCACAGTCGACGTGAGGTGAGTAACTTGGCTTGTATTTACCTCTAAGGATCATAGCGACCTTTGAAGCAAAACGACCTAAGTTATGACCATCAGCATCTACAATGATCCACTCTTTTCCAGCAGTGGCTTTGGTTGTAGATTGTGTCTTGTAGCTTAATGCGTCCATAATATTTTTTTAATTAAACATTCCATTCCCAATAAAGGGAGTGCAAAAGTACAAATATTTATTAATAAAGCAAATACCATTTTCAAATATTTTTCTAAGGCTCAATATTTTACCTAAAATCTTTTTAATGAATAGCCTTAGCAACTAAAAACGGATTGCTTTTTAACATAAAAATAGCATGGGATTCTTAAAAATTATAGCCAACTTTCATTTTTGTGTGCGAGGTGGCAGTTTTTTTTTGCTATTTTTACACTTTAACCATGACCAAAAATGAAATCGAAAGCTACATTAAAACAAATTGCCAAAGAGTTAGGCGTTTCTGTTTCCACCGTTTCCAAAGCCTTGAATGGAAGCCCTGAAATCAGCGAACCAACTAAGCAACGTGTACAGGAATATGCCAAATTAAAAAACTACAAGCCCAACGTCATTGGTTTAAACCTAAAAAACAGAAGAACTAAAACAATAGGCGTTATTATTCCGAATATTTTGAATTCGTTTTTTGCCAAAGTCTTTAGCGGTATTGAAAAAGTGGCCGATGAAAAAGGCTATAAAGTGATTACCTGCATTACAAACGAATCGTTGGAAAAAGAAATCAACGCTCTGGAAATGCTAAGCAACGGAACTATTGACGGTTTTATTCTTTCGATTGCTGAGGAATCTCAAAAGCTCAAAAAGTTTGATCATTTTACCACCATCATTAATGAAGGTACGCCCATAGTGATGTTTGACCGAATTGTTGACGAGGTAAATTGTGACAAAGTTATTGTTGATGATTATGAGTCGGCAGTAAATGCAACGCAACATTTAATTAAAACCGGTTGTAAAAAAATAGCGTTACTGTCAGCCATTAATGACCTGAGTGTTGGGAAATTAAGAACACAAGGGTTTTACAAAGCCATGGAAGATAATGGTTTGAAAGTGGACGAGAATCTGGTTATTTTAACGAATAACAATGAGGAATTCAATTCAAAAATTGGCGGCTTTTTTATCAAAAACAAACCCGATGGTGTTTTTGCTATTGATGAACATGCTTCGGTAACGGCTATGAAATTGGGAATCCAAAACGGTTATAAAATTCCGAAAGATTTATCTATCATTGGTTTTGCTGATGGTGTTTGGTCAAGAAGAATGACGCCAAGCATGTCCACGGTGAGTCAGCACGGTCCTGAGATTGGCGAAGTAGCCGCACAATTGTTGATTGACAAATTGGAAAGCGAAGAGGAAACTTTTACATTCACTACTACCACTATAAAAACCGAATTACGACAACGCGATTCTACGAAGAAACTATTCTAAAGATATAATTGGTTTCGACCAATTCCTTTACTTCTAAAACAGGTTCAAAAGCTGTAGCATTTTTTAACGCTATGGCTTTTATTTTTTCCAAGTCACAATCTTCCGACAAAATCATGAAACAGCTTGTTTCAATAGTTAAGTGATTTGGTAACTGAAGAAATAATTGTTCAAAATACTCAAAATGCTCTCCACAAAACCAAGCTTGTTCTTTGCTGTTTTTGGGTTGTTTCGGGTAGTATGGCGGATTGATGATGATGTAATCGAAGTTCTTGTTTTCAATATTCTGAAACAAATCAGAGTAAACCGATTTTACTTTTAGATTGTTCTTTTGTGAGTTGGTTTCCAAATAATCTAAAGCGGTTTGATTGATGTCAGTAGCCGTAACCAATGCTTTCATTTTTGCTGCCAAAAGCGAAATGATTCCGCTACCACATCCTAATTCCAAAAAAGTTTTGTTTTCCAAATCCAATTCGTTGACGAAATCCAACAGTATTTTGGTGCTGAAAGTCAGTTGTGGTGGGAAAACATTTGGATGGACTTTGATGCTAATCCCATCATAAGTAAACTTTCTCGGTTTGGAATAATATAATCCTAAACCAAACTTCAAAAAAGGATGTGATATTTTTTTAAGAAATGCTCTCATTTATTCTGAATAAAAACCCTCAATTTCCGGCTGACGATATTTCCAAAGTTTGTGTAAAGCCTTGATTTCATATGGATAATTGTAAATCCCGGTTTTATAACGCAAACTCGAAACCGATTGCAAAATGGTTTTCTTGAATCCGCGAATTCTAAAATCAGAAACCGTAGGATAGTAGCCGTTCAATACGGTTTCAAAATTTTTAATCGTGTCAATCATATAGGGCTTTAACCAAGGAGTTAGCGGGTTTTTTCGCAAATCAAAATTCTCCCAACTTGGCGAAATCCAGTCTTCCAAATGCTGTGGGAATGAAAATCCGGCATCGAGAATTTGTTGGTACAAGTCGGAACCTTCCGTTGGCACCGGACTGAAAAGGTAAATGATAATCTCCGCATTCGGGTTAATGACTTTGATTTCTTTGATGAAATTGATGTCCCATAAAATTTGGTCGTACACTTCTTTCTCCGTTTTCGCGGGCATGCCCAATACAAAAGAAAGCTCCGGAATGATATCGGCATTTTTCATCCGCAGTACAAAATCCTTTATCATTTGTCCGGTTTGCGTGCCACCTTTGTTCATTTGTTTTAACACGGCATCATTACCGGTTTCAGCACCCAGGAAAATCATTTTGCAACCGGCTTTTCGCATTAGTTTCAATTCCTCGTCGCTATACATATTAATAGTATCGATACGGCCTTCGCCCCAATAACTGATGTTGTCATTCATAATAAGTTCCGAAAATTCGAGCACTCGTTTTTTGGAAGTGAAGAAGTTATTGTCGTGAAACTCGACAGCATCGATGTTGTATTTGTCTTTGAAGTATTTCACGTCTTCATAGATTCTTGTTGCCGACATGCCTTTCCATTTGGCATTATAAATGGGAACCACAGCGCAAAACGAACAGGAAAAAGGGCAGCCCATACTCGAATGGTAGGACAAGGTTTTATTACCCATAAAGGTTTTGACTAAATAATGCTCCACCGGATAAAACGAACTCAAATAGTCGTAGGGAAACTTTGGCAACGTATCCTGATCAAGCAAAGCCTCTACAGCCGTTTTGATGATGTCGCCATTGTCGTCTTTATAAATTAGATTTTTGATAAGAAAGATTTCCTCTTTTTTGTTTTGTTCCAAAGAGGCAATCAAGGAAGGAAAAGCCACATCGCCCGGACCATTAATAACAAAATCCACGACGCCCGATTCCAGAGAAACGGTATACTGATTGGCTGCAAAATAACCACCCCAAATTGTGATGGTTTCGGGATATAATTCTTTTATTTTCTTGGTAAACGGAATCGCCTGACGCAATTGCGGACCAGGCATTACGGTGGAACCGAAGTATTTATAATCACCCGTTTTTAAATAATCTTCAATGGTTTGCCAAGGGTCTTTTTCTAAATTACCATCTACAAAAACATAGTCGTATTTCCCATGTACAGCAGCTCCCACCTGCAAAATCGAATTGGGAATCCGATGCTTACCGTTGGCACTTTTGGGGTTGAAGAGGATGATTTTATTCATGGGGTTAAGATAGTTTTTCTGGTTTTAGCAGTTGCTTTACTTTGCGTTCCAGTGGAAAAAAATAATTGTTGGATTCGATACGCCAACGCGCTATTTTTTGAAGTAACACGAATAAGGGTTCCTTTTTTCGGTAAGCAATCTTTTGATAAAACTTGAAATTCTCTACAAGTGCTATCATTTCATCAGTCAGCCATTCACTTTTTTTGCTGTCAACATAATCAAAATCGCTCCATTCCTGTAGTGTTTCGTAGAAGTGATACCCAGCTGCGTGAAGTTCGTCGGCTATTTTATTTCCCGGATAGGGTTTGAAATAGAAAATCCCCATTTGAAAGGTACTACTCATTTCGCGAAGGCGTTTCACAATTTCCAATGTTTGGAGGATGCTTTGTTTGGGTTCATTCGGAAAACCTACGATAACACTAAAATTGATAGCAATATCATAATCCAGACATTTTTTGGCAACTTCAAAAATCTGCTCCACCTTGATATCTTTTTGCATCCAATCGAGCATTTCTTGTGATCCCGCTTCTATGCCAATCATCACTTTCTCTAATCCGGATTGCTTACACAATTGCCATACTTCCTCCGAAAGCCGGAATCCTTGGTCGGCTCGCATAGTGCCAAACCAAGTGATGGGCAGTTTCCGTTTGCTAAATTCCCTAGCGATTTCTTCTACCCTTGATTTGTTAGTGAAAAAAGTTTCGTCCTGAAAATGAACATGATTGAAGCCGTATTTTTTCCACAAAGATTCTATTTCATCCACCATTCTTTTAGGCGAATAGCCAAACCAGCCTCTTTTGTACATAAAAGGATCGGCACAAAAAGAACAACGAAAGCGGCAACCTTGTGAGGAAATATAATCGAGTTGTTTTCTGCCGCTTAATCTCATATAGGCAGGAACATCAATCAAATTGTAATTGATTTCGGGAAAGGAATTGATGTCTTCCATGGCTCTTTCCGGATTTTCTATAAAATTGCCATTGCGCTTATAGCTTATTCCTTTGACATTTTCAACGGATTGATTTGAAGCAAAACACGCCACCAATTCACTAAAAGTAATTTCGCCCTGACCTTTCACCACTACATCAATAGCGGCTTCCGCCAAGGTGTGTTTCGGAAATAGCGAAGGATGCCATCCGCCCCAAACAATTGGTAAATTGGGCATTTCTTTTTTTACTTCTTTTGATATTTTGAGTGCATCCTTAATGGGATTTCCGGTTAAAACGGTAGTGGCAAAACAAATCGGATTTTGGGTTAATGCTTCTTTGATTTTCAGCATCGGATTTTTCTCTAAACGACCATCAATAATGAGGACATTGTATTTTTCGGAATCCAAATAAGATCCAACCGCCAGCAATGCCAAAGGCATGGAGTAGAAAACCGCATACGGATTGTATAATATGACAGTTGGTTTCATCATTAAAAGGCGCTACAACAACGACTGCAAGCCGGAAGAAATCCACCGGCATCTCTTAAATCTTTTCGGAATTTCCCGAAAACCGGCGAGGTCCAAACCTCTTTCAAAGATTCGGTGTGGATATTGCCCACTTTCAAGTTATAACAACGGCCATGCGCCGGAATCGCAGAACCATCCGATTTAATCATAATGCTCGAATACACTGCTTCGCAGCGTTTGCCCAAAATCACTTCGGAGTGGTGGTAATAGGTTTCCAGACTTGGCAGATCATGTATTTCTGGAGAAAAGTAAACTCGGAAAGGATATTTTTCGGCTTTTATTTGTTGAATCTGTTCCAGTAATTTAGGCAAATCCATATTATTCAGATTAACTTCATCCAAATTGGATTCTGTTGCCGGATAAGTCATTCCCCAAATTTTATTGTGAGCCACCGCAATAGCCGGTTCGCCAAACTGGGTGTGCATAAATCCGATTTCGTGTAGCGGCAAGTCTTTAAAATAATCGGCAAATTCTTTTAAATTTTCCACACTCCATTCGGTTATGGCACTAACGATGGAAACTTTGGGATGCTTTTCAAAAGAAAATAATTTGGCAATGCCTTCCAAAGCTTTTTGAAACGATTTTTCATTTCCTCGAATGCTGTTGTGTGTTGTTTCCAAACCATCAAGCGATACAAAAATCTCACTCAATCCTGCTTTGACTAGGGCTTCGGCTTTGTTGGGCAAAAGCAAAGCATTGGTGGTAATGGCAGTATATAATCCTTTTGCACTGGCATATTCAACAGCTTTTACAATATGTGGATAAGCCAACGGTTCGGTAAAAGCAAAACCTAATTTGGCATTGGGATAGTATTGTTGGGTTTGATCGGCAATTTTTTCAAAAAGTTCCAGGGGCATGTTGAGCGGTGTCGTACCAACTAAATTTTTCGCGAAATTGGTTTCAAAATTCAAGGTGCCCACATCACACATTTTGCAATGGAGGTTACAGGTATTGTTGATTCCTAACACTATCCATTCGGGAGAAAAGAAGTATTTTTCGGGAAGTACTTTTTTATTAGCATATTTTAAAACACGCTCCATCATAGCCTTTTTTGGGGTGTAAACTGTGAGGAAATCTAAACCCTAACAAATATAGGGATTTTAAATATTTTTTCTAAATTTGATTGATGACTCAAACAAATAAAATCAATTTCATTGATATTTCCGTTCACAACAGAAATATAAAATCCATTCAGGAAGAAATCGATTTTACACAGCACTCTTTGGGCTATTTGAATTTTTTACAAGATAACATAAATCCCACCATTATTCGCTTTGGTGCTGTTCTGGAAACCAAGGACAACTATCGTCTTTACCGCTATTCCATTCAGGATTTGATTTTAATGTATCGCTTTTTTAAATCGCAAGAACCGACAGTGGCCTTGTTTCATGGTTTCTCATTTCCGTTTCGCTTTGTGTTTTTGAAACTCCTTTTGGGTAGCAATGTGCAATGGATTATTCAGCATCATGCCGGCCATCCTTCGCGAAATCCTTTGAAACGATGGATTCAGAAAATGACCTACCGTCTTGCGGATAGGTATATGTTTGTTTCCAAAGCCCAAGCTCAGCCGTTTGTTGAGGTCGGAATCATACAGTCAGCTTCGTTAGTGGCTGAAATCATGGAGTGTTCTACGCCTTTTCAACTTAAAGACAAAGTCGTTTGCCGAAACGCATTAGGCATTCCGAATGATGTGCTATTTTTTATTTGGGTTGGTGATTTGGATGCCAATAAAGATCCGATGTGTATGCTCAAGGCTTTGTCATTGTATCAGAAAAACGGAAATGATTTTCAATTGCATTTGTTTTATGTCGAAACGGAATTGCTAGCGTCAATGAAACAATTTGTGACGGAACAGCAACTCGAAGAGCATGTTGTTTTTCACGGGAAAATAGCCAATCCACTATTGGAAAACTGGTTCAATGCGGCGGATGTGTATCTTTCCTGCTCGCATTCGGAAGGCAGTGGGATTGCGCTTGCCGAAGCTATGGCTTGCGGTTGTTTCCCGATAGTAAGTAACATTCCTTCGTTTGTTCAGATGACCGTAAATGGAAAAAGCGGTTTGCTTTTTGAAAAAGGAAATTCCGAAAGTTTATATGAAAAACTAAAGCAATTGGATACTTTGGATTTAGCTAATGAACGTTGGAAAACCAATCAAACTTTTCAGAAGGAGCTATCTTTTGAAGCCATCGGAATCAAAACCTCGGAACTTATACAATCCCTTTATTCCCGGTAAAACAACTTATATATTTCCTGACAAACATAATCCATGGAGTAATAGCGAACTCTTTTGGGTTTTGGCATTTGTTCGAGTAACCTGTGAATGGTTTCCACCATAGCGGATTGCGAGGGACAATAATGAAAATTCTCGATGGGTTTGTCCATCATAGGAAGCCTCCCAACTAATTGGCAACCCGAAAAAAGCGCTTCAAAATAAACCGTCGAACCACCCTCAAAAAGCGAAGTGTGCAAAACGACTTTAGCAGCATTCATTTTTTGCAATACTTCCTGATGCGAAATCAAGCCCGTAAAGTGAAGGTTCTCTTCCAGATGATTTTCTTTTACAAAGTTTTTTAGTAGGGTTTCTTCTTCGCCACTTCCGGCAATTTCTGCTTTGATGTTGGGGTTGGTTTTTTTTAATTCCAAAATAATCTCGGCAAAAAGTCGGTAATTCTTTAAAGGCGTCAGCCAACCGGCTCCGAAAACATCGATGGGTCTTTCGTCTAAATTCAAATTCGGAAACTGATTTTCATCAATGGCCATAGGAATAATTTTATGGGCTCTGATTCCTGTAGTTTCATATAAAATGTCATTGTTGTAGTGCGACAGCGCCATTATTTTTTCCGGATTGGGTTTGAATAAGCGCAAACTCCAATTAGTTTTTTTGACATCCTGACCCAGCAGCCAAGTATAGCTTTTGGGATGCATAGCAGCAGTGAAAACACTAAACTCATGGAACCAGCAATTGAGGATTCCGTCATATTGATGTTCTTTATGCCGTTGACGAATTTTGAAAAAGGCTTTCGCCAAAAAAACCAATTTCATGGGATATCTTATATCATTTCCGCTGAGTGGAATCACTTGAATTCCGTGCCAATAATAGGGTTGGGTGATGGGTTTGTGAATGGCTATTACCGTTAATTCCACCTTGGGATATTTTTCTTTAAAATGTAAAAACACTTGTTGCAAAAACGGAATCACATGACTCTCTGTGCCATTTTTTGGAAATCCGGGCGTTATGAAGAGTAGTTTTTTCATGCCAGTAACGTAAGCTTGCTTTTATCAAGAAGGTAAACCCGGTCACAAAAAACAGCCATTTCGGAATGATGGGAAACGGTGATAACCGCCATTTTATTGGCAATGGCCATTTCCCGGATGAGATTGTATATCAAAATTTCCAGTTCTTCATTCTGCTGATTCGTTGATTCGTCTAAAATAAGCAATTGCGGTTTGTGGTATAAGGCTCTTGCCAAGGCCAGGCGTTGTTTTTGACCGCCGGATAATTTGGAAGTATTGTGCGTAATGATGGTTTGGAGTCCGCCAGGCAGTTGAGTTATCAAAGAGTGCAAATCGAGATTTTCCATCAGATATTGAACGTAATCCATATCGATAGTTCCCGGATTTTCCCGCATGGTGATGTTTTCCAATAGTGTTCCGTTGAATAAGAAAGGCTGTTGTGACACATAACTCACAAAAGAGAAAAAAGGGTTCTCTTTAGTAATGTCACCATCCATAATAATACTTCCTTTGTTGGGTGTTATTAATCCGGCTGCGATGTGTAAAAAAGTAGTTTTCCCAACTCCGGTAATTCCTTTGATGCCTACGATTTCCCCTTTTTTGATGGTAAAATTCAAGTGGTCAAAAAGGACTTTTTTTTCATTATAACTGAAGTTGATGTCTTTAAATTCAATGTTATCCATAAAGTCGGAATAGAGAACTTTTTTTGTCGGTTGCGGTCTGTTTTTAAGTATCGCAACACTATAGAAATAGGAATTAATCATGGTTATGGCATGCAGAATTTTACTCATAGCCGGAACGATTTTGATGCTTAAGGCTCCTAGAACCGCAACCAAAAACAAGGTTTCATTCCCGGCCGAAAAGAAATAGGTATATCCAACCAGCATTGCTATTCCGATGATTAGAAAGACTTCTAAGTATTTGGCATAATTGGTAGTAGAAGCATTCAGTAAACTGCTGACTTTGTTCAGTTTTTGGTTGTGTTTTTTAAATTCGTTCAGGAATTCGTCCTGGTTTCCCGAGCTTTTGATTTCGAGATACCCTTCTAAAATGTTCAGCAATTCGGCATTGGCTTTGGAAGCTGTTTCTTTGTAGGTTGTGTTAATCAAATGCATTTCGCCTTTCTTGATTCGGTAAATGATAAAGGCAAAAAGGAGAGCGGCCAGTAATGCTACTAGCGTTAATTTAAAATAACACCAAAGTAAAACGACTATAATTACGAAAAAAGTAAGACTTTCAGAAACCAAAAGCAATAGGGAAGGAAGCAGGCAAGTGGCAAAATCCCGAGCTACTGTTGTCGCATTTTGAATCATATTTCCTTTGTTTTGCTGTTGGAAATACAAATAATCACCTTTTAAGTATTTTTCGAGTATATCTGATGAAATCTCATGCGACAAGCCATATAAAAATGCGTGAAGGTGGCTGTTGAATTGGGTTTGCAACAAATTTTTCACCATAAAAAAAACAACGAGAAACAACACACCAAAGCCAATAGTTTTCGGACTTAAAAAATCATCCGCCAAGTGATATGTCAACAAAAAATCATTCAATTTGGTTTTGTCTAACACCACTAAAAGCACCGGAATCAAATAGGCCACCGAAATCAAATCGAGC
Source organism: Flavobacterium sp. (assembly GCF_036741995.1). GTDB lineage: Bacteria > Bacteroidota > Bacteroidia > Flavobacteriales > Flavobacteriaceae > Flavobacterium. Next base: position 104,542 of record NZ_DAINRG010000004.1, read on the forward strand.
AGACTGAAAAGAATAGATTTATAGCACAGTTTTCGAAAACTTTTTTTCTTGTTTTCGGGAATAATGGCGTAGATGTCATGAAATAGCTGGAATGGTTTCATGGTTTTGTCAATGATTTTAAAATCGGCTTGCTCAAAGGTACTTTTTTTAGGATTACGCTACTTTCTTTTTGGCAAAAGCCAAAATTTATGAATATGAGCCAAAAACGGCGATGGACTCAGGGTTTTTTCACCGGCAATACTTTGAGCTACATACACTTTTTGCGAATCATAAGAATGGATTTGAGTAAGCCTAACACTGTAATATTTCGAAACAATGTTCGGTACCGCAATTCCATAATTAGGATCCATTGTATAATCAATTTCCCGGTTTTCGGTGCTGTAATTTCCCAACTGATAAATCAAATGTTTTTTTGAAAACTCAGAAAGACCCATGACCATCGTATCACCAATGTTGACTTGCTGCATTTTCTGATTCGAAGTTCTTACGCCAAAAATAAAAAGAGTGCCTACTTGACGGCAAGTATCCACCGGAAAGGCATTTTCGCCAGCAGTAGCAGCAGTACTGACGATGTAAACCGGTTTTGGATAATAAAAAAAAGAAATCATCTTATCAAAAACCCTTGTATTGAAGGTATTGATGACGTAGTTGTTTTTTATAATGGCTCTTTTAAAAAAACGACGGATATAAAGGCGTTCCCAAAAATTGGTTTTTAAATCGGCATTCACCACTTCAAAAAGGAGAATAGTTTGAGCACCCAGATTTATGGTGGCGTTAAAATTTACCGTCCATTCTAATTTTATTTTATGGAATTTATTAATGGTTATTGTTTTTATGGGGGATACTTGCTCAGCCGTTAACGATTCGGGAATTGTGATGCCTATAAGTTGTGGCTCGTATAGTAGATGAAAATAAGTTGCTTTGTATTGTTTGTTTTCCAGTGTGATTTCGATAGTGTTTTCGGGGATTTCTACAAGTGGGACTTGCACAAATTCCGGATGTTTTTTTCGAAAAAAGGAAATGAGTTGCATCATTATTTGTAGAGTGTCATTAATGTAGTAGCCAATAGGGATTTGGTTTTCAGTTTCAGCGCTTTCCAACTGGTTTTCGAAATTGTTTTATGGAATTCGACTTCGTTCACCACTTTGTTAACGGCGTATTTGTAAAACTTTCTTGAGTAAGTGCGTTCAAAGT
>NZ_DAINRG010000005.1:0-87621 GCF_036741995.1 Flavobacterium sp.
GAAGAGATAAATTCCGAGTACATCAAGTCGGCCCCGTGCAACTTACACAATCTGCGGAACGGCGGATCGCTCACGTCTTCCATGGGTGCAAGTAACAAAGGGGAATCCGGTAATATGATGTTGCCGATTTTTGGCATGCTGTAATTTTTTGGCAAAAATACTAAATTTTGTTGGTTTGAGCTTCCAATCCTTTTAAATCAAAACTTTGCCTTATATTTGCCGATTAAACGCACGCGCGTTTTTGCCCAAAAATTGACAGACACAGAAGATGAAGCATATTAGAAATTTTTGCATTATTGCACACATTGACCACGGAAAAAGTACGCTTGCGGACCGATTGCTTGGTGCCACTCAAACCGTTACCGCTCGTGAAGAAAAAGCCCAATTGCTTGACAATATGGACTTGGAGCGTGAGCGTGGGATTACGATTAAGAGTCACGCCATTCAGATGGAATACAAATACAAAGGCGAAGATTATATCCTAAACCTTATTGATACTCCCGGGCACGTGGATTTTTCATATGAAGTTTCCCGTTCTATTGCGGCTTGCGAAGGGGCTTTGTTGATTGTAGATGCGGCGCAAAGCATACAAGCACAAACGATTTCTAACTTGTATTTGGCTTTAGAAAATGACTTGGAAATCATTCCGGTATTGAATAAAGTGGATTTGCCAAGTGCCAATCCGGAAGAAGTTAGTGACGATATCATTGATTTATTAGGATGCAAATTAGAAGATATCATTCATGCTTCGGGGAAAACCGGTTTTGGTGTGGAAAATATTTTGGCAGCCATTATTGAAAAAATTCCGGCACCAAAAGGCATTAAAGACGAACCTTTACAGGCATTAATTTTCGATTCCCATTACAATCCTTTCCGAGGGATTGAAGTTATTTTCCGTGTGAAAAACGGCGAAATCAAAAAAGGGCAAAAAATCAAGTTTATGGCTACCGGCAATGAATATTTTGCGGATGAAGTCGGAACGTTGAAGTTAAACCAAGTGCCAAAGAATGTTATTTCTACAGGCGATGTTGGCTATTTAATATCAGGAATTAAAGAGGCGAAAGAAGTAAAAGTAGGTGACACAATTACTGATGCTAAAACGCCGACAACGAATATGATTACAGGATTTGAAGATGTAAAACCCATGGTTTTCGCCGGAATTTATCCTGTTGACACCGAAGATTATGAAGATTTGCGTTCTTCCATGGAGAAACTGCAGTTGAATGATGCTTCTTTGGTGTTTTTACCCGAGAGTTCAGCCGCTTTAGGTTTTGGTTTCCGTTGCGGATTCTTAGGAATGTTGCACATGGAGATTATTCAGGAGCGATTAGAGCGAGAGTTCGATATGACTGTAATTACTACGGTTCCGAACGTTTCTTATTTGGCGTATACCAAAAAAGAACCGGAAGTGGGGTTAGTGGTCAACAATCCGTCTGATTTGCCGGAACCATCCAAATTGGATCGAGTTGAAGAGCCTTATATCAAAGCCACCATCATTACCAAAGCGGATTATGTTGGAAATGTAATGAGTTTGTGTATTGAAAAAAGAGGTGTTATTACCAATCAAACCTATTTGACAACAGAAAGAGTAGAATTGAACTTTGATATGCCTTTGGCGGAAATTGTATTCGATTTTTACGATAGATTGAAAACAGTTTCTAAGGGTTATGCGTCTTTTGACTATTCCCCAATTGGAATGCGAGCGTCTAAATTAGTAAAATTAGATGTTTTATTAAATGCCCAATCGGTAGATGCGCTTTCGGCTTTGATTCATGAGAGTAATGCGTATCATATTGGTAAAAAAATGTGTGAAAAACTGCGTGAATTAATTCCAAGACAGCAATTTGACATTCCGATTCAGGCGGCTATTGGTGCGAAAATCATTGCGCGTGAAACGATAAAAGCGTTACGAAAAGACGTTACCGCCAAATGTTATGGTGGTGATATTTCGCGTAAAAGAAAATTGTTGGAAAAACAGAAAAAAGGAAAGAAACGTATGCGTTTAGTTGGGAATGTAGAAATTCCGCAGGAAGCGTTTATGGCGGTTCTTAAGCTGAACGATTAAAAGTACGAAGTTTAAAGAGATAGAGAAACCCAATGGCGAAAGTTGTTGGGTTTTTTTGTTGGAATAAACCTTAGAACCTTAGTATCTTTGCGCCTTAGAACCTTAGAAAAAATGTTAGAAGATAAAACTCCGCAGCGCACTTCACTTTCTCAATTGGGCGAATTTGGTTTGATTGACCATTTGACCAAAAACTTTGATGTCAAACAGCCATCGACTTTAAAAAGTATAGGTGATGATGCCGCTGTTTTGGATTTTAAAGACAAAAAAGTAGTGGTTTCAACCGACTTGTTGATTGAAGGAGTTCACTTTGATTTGTCGTATATGCCGTTGCGTCATTTGGGCTATAAAGCCGTTGTGGTGAATGTTTCGGATATTTGTGCTATGAATGCCAAAGCCACGCAAATAACGGTTTCTGTGGCGGTTTCTAATCGTTTTCCGCTGGAAGCTTTGGAAGAACTGTTTGACGGGATTGCCTTGGCAGCCAAATTTTATAATGTGGATGTCATTGGTGGTGATACTACTTCTTCGCAAAAAGGATTGATAATTTCAATAACCGCTATTGGTGAAGCCAATGAAGAGGAGATTATATACAGAAATGGCGCTAAAGATGGGGATTTATTAGTGGTTACCGGCGATTTAGGTTCGGCGTATATGGGATTGCAGGTTTTGGAGCGCGAAAAGCAAGTGTTTCAGGTGAATCCGAATAATCAACCTGATTTGGATGCCTACACTTATTTAATTGAAAGACAATTAAAGCCGGAAGCGCGTCATGATATCAAGACTTTGTTAGAAAAACTGGAAGTAAAACCGACTTCGATGATTGATATATCGGATGGATTGTCTTCGGAGATTATTCATATTTGCAAACAAAGTAAAGTGGGTTGTAATTTATACGAAGAAAAAATTCCGGTAGATCCTCAGTTTATCAATGTTTGCGAAGAATTTAATATAGATTCTACCACTGTTGCCATCAATGGTGGCGAAGATTATGAGTTGCTGTTTACCATTGCTTTAGAAGACTTTGATAAGATAAAAGCCAATCCAAATTTTACCGTTATTGGGCATTTAACGCAAGAAAGCGAAGGTGTTCACCTGATAACCCGAGCGAATACTAAAATTCCTTTGAAAGCCCGTGGCTGGGATGCTTTAGAGGCATAAAAAAAGCGATACCCGAAAGTATCGCTTCCCCCTAAGTCTTGTAAATCAAGTGGTAATTTTTGAGTTGTACTACCTCTTTTTGAATCTACAAATACTAACCCTGAAATCATTCAGCTAAATTAGTCATTGTAGGTAAGCATGCAATTACGGTTTCCCGCATATTTCGTTACGGTTTCCCGTAAAATCGTTAAATGACACCTTTATTCTTGGCTTCATTGATTAAATCGATGTCGCTTCCGCCTTTTACTTCCAATATTTCACGGATGTTTAGTTTGCGTTTTTCGACAGCGCTCAAAGAAAGCGGAATGTATTGTGGTAAATCTTTGGTTTTCACGCCTTTGGATAAATGGAACAAGATTTGTTTGTCGAAAACATCTAGTTCAATGTTGTTGTATTGTGCCTGACCCACTAATTTGATTACGGTTTGACTGTAGTAGCTTTCGTTTTTGATGATTTTATCGAAAGCAAAAAGCAGTTCGTCAAAGGTCAAATCGTTTTTGATGATTAATCCGCTTGGATTAATATTCTTGATGATATTATTGATTTTGAGTAATTCGGTATGCATGGTAAGCAAAATCACTTTGCAATTGGGCATTTCCGTTTTTATGAGCATGGCCAAATCTTCGCCGGAATAGATTCCTTTTTCAGCATATTCGGGCATGCTGATGTCAAAAAAAGCAATGTCAAAGGGTTTGGGTTGGTCAACAATATTTTCATAACCGCTTTTGCAGTTGTTGGCTTGCGTTATAGTAAATTCAATGCCTTGTTGGCTGTACTTATTGATAGCATTTTTGTAGGCTTCGATGATAAAAGGATGATCATCTACGATTAAAATGTTGATTGGGCTTGTCATTCGTGTTCTACAATTAGTTGTTTTGATTCAATTGGTAATGTGATTACAATTTTTGTTCCTTCGTTTTTCTTAGAGCTGATGTCGATGATTCCCAGGCAATCGTGCGTTCGGGATATCATGTTTTGCATACCAATGCCTTTGCTTTTTCGGGTAACATCAAATCCAATTCCGTCGTCTTGGATTTTCAAATATACATTTTCTTTATCACCTTTTATTTCTACGCTAATGTTTTTGGCGTTAGCATATTTGTTGATGTTTTGCAAACCTTCCTGCAAAATGCGATACATGTTGATTTTAATGGCATTGGCTACTTTATCCCAGACTACATCATTGTCAATAGAATAGTTCAAATTAGCTTCGTGGGATGTTTTTTGCTCTTCGAGTAAATTATGAACGATGGAAACAAAGTTATTAATTAAAACTTGTTTTTCTCTATTCAAATCATGGGAAATTTCACGAATGTCCTGCTCGATGGTTTTTAATTCATTGAGCAGCTCAAGTCTTCTTTGAGCCGATTCGGTATCGGTATTTGAGTTTAAGCTATCTAGATTTAATCGAAGGCCAAACATTCTGCCTAATACCCCATCGTGAAGGTCTTGTGCCAAGCGTTTCTTTTCTTTGTTTCGGCTTTCGTCTATAATGGCCTGTTGTGACATCATGAGGTTATAGATGTCTTCATTGGCTTTTTGTTGGGCCTGTTTGTATAACAACTCTCTTGTTCTGGCGCGCTGGGCTCTTACCACAAATAATAATACCACTACTATAAACGAGACGACAAAGACATAGAGCAGGGTTCTGTTTTTTTCGACCAGATCGTCTTTTTCCTGAATGATTTCGTCGGTTTCGAGTTTAATACGATTAAAACGATCTCTAGATTTTCTTTCGGCTAATTGGAGACTGTCACTTAATGTTATATATTTTCTTGTATAATTTGAAGAGTTTTTTCTATCAACATTTGATAATTGTTGTAAGGACAATAATACTGCCGAAGGGGTTTTCGATTGTGTAGAAAGATTATAAGCTAGTTTAGCAAATTTTTGAGATTTTAAGGTATCTCTTTGAATAAAATAAAATTCAGAAAGATGGATTTGACTTAGAACTATTGGAGAAGCAGTTTTTATACTGTCTCTAATTTTTAAAGCTTCAAAAAATTTCTTGGGTAACTCTTTATAATTTCTAATTTTAAAATTAGAATATGCAAGATTATCGGTTAAGTTGGCATAAAGTTCAGGGAAGGAGTTTCTGATTTCTTTATCTTTTAAACCATTTTTGAAATTGATAATAGCTTGCTTGTGGTTGTTTAGGTTTTGGTAAGTATATCCTAAATTATTATATAGAATTGATTTTCTATGTGTGTTTTCATTTAAATTATATTCATTAACAATGTTTAGAGCTTCATTATAATAATAAATTGCTTTGTCGTGATCTTTTAGTTCATCTGAAACATTTCCTAATGAATTTAAAACTTCATAGATTTTCGTTTTGTCAGTGGAATTTCTCAAAATATTTAAAGCTGTCCTAAATGCTAATTCAGCTCCTAAATAATCACCGGTATTATAAAGGACATTTCCTTTATTAAGTAAAACATTGGCATAATTTAAATTATCTTTTGTTTTAAAATAAAGTTTTTCGGCCTTTGAATAATAGTAAAAAGAACTATCAAAAATCCTTTCGTTTTTATAATAATATGCTTTAAACCTAAAACCGATTCCCAAATTAACACTGTCTTTGGCTTTACTAGATTTTTCGATTAAAGTATTAGAGGATGTTCTAAGGTATTCAAAGTCATTTATATAAAAATATTCAAAAATTATACTTGAAATATTATCTCTATTCTTCTTTGTGTTTGCTTGAGATTTTGATATATCAAAGGCTTTGTCTAGTAGGGCTTTTTTTTTATACGTTGTAAGTTTGTTGTTTTTTAAAGTGGATAAAATAATTTCGAGGTCTTGATTGTTTTTTTTTCTAGGAATATTATCCGACTTCTCCCGCTTGTTGCAGGAATAAGAAATAAACAATAATATATAAAATAGGTATTTCAATGAAGATTGAGTTTTTTCAAAAATACTAAATTTTTTATAAAAAAAAACTACCGATATTATCGGTAGTTTTTTAGATATGGTTTAAATGTTTTTTATGGTTGAATAGGATCTTGTTGTCTTCCACCAATTGAGAAAGGTTGAATAGGATCTTGTTGTCTTCCACCAATTGAGAAAGGTTGAATAGGATCTTGCTGTCTTCCACCAATTTCATTTGGAGTTGTGAATGACGTGACAATGAGCATAAGAGCTAATAATCCGAATGTTGTTGCTAATTTTTTCATAATTTGAGACTTTTTATTGTTAATGTTTTGTTTCGATTTTGTGGTGTGTGCCTTAGTTGTTGATTTGAGGCTATTGCACTTTCACGATGTAAAACTAAAAAGGATGTCTCTGTTAAGTCCTATATATAGAGGTGTTTATGGTAGAATGACCTCGTTTGATAGTAAATGAGGGTCAAATGCGAGTGGATGGTTTTTGGGAATTTAGACATTAATTAATGTCATTTAGAAACAATACTAATTTAGTATGATTGCTTTTTAAAATTTAAATTCTAAAAAAATATTGTTTTTGAAAGATGTGGTTCTAATTTGTAAAGCCTGGGATTAAAACTACATAGGTTGAATTCTAAACAGGAATGGCAATATTGATAGAAGTACTTTTATTAGGTGAAGAATTGATGGCAAACTTTCCCCCAAGTGCTTTCACTCGATATTTCATGTTTTGAATTCCGATGCCGTTTAGATTTGCTCCATTTTTAAAACCAATTCCATTGTCAGTTATTGAAAGGCATATATTATTGTTGTCAAATGTAAAACTAACTATTGCGTTTTTTGCTTTTGAATATTTATGAATATTGTAACATGCTTCCTGGATGATCCGATACAAATTCATTTTTACCTCACTTGATATTGAATTCCAATCAATGTCTTTATCTACTTCCAATTCATAATTAATTTCACAAGTATTATTTTTATCCATTATAAGATCTTGCAATAATTGAATATAACTATTTGATTTTTGAAATATATTTGTGTTCATATCATGAGCAATACTTCTGATTTCTTGTTCAATCTGATGTATAGATGCAATTTGTGCTAAGTACTTTTGAATTGCATCAGTATCATTTTTATTTACTAATGTCGAAAGATTAAGACGTGCACTGGCAAGCTTATTCATTATGCCGTCATGAAGCTCTAATCCAATACGTTTTTTTTCCTTTTGTCTTACCTCTTCTTCCTTCGTTTTTTGTGTAAGCATTAGTTGGTAGACTTTTTCATTAGCAGTTTGTTCTGATTGATAAAGTTGTAGTTCTTTTTGTTTAGCTCGTTGGTGATTAATAATCAATATTAAAACAACGATTAATAATATAAATATAGCAATATTAACAATAACCCATTTTTGATGTATAGCTTTATCTTTTTCTTGAGTTATTTCATCAGTTTCTAACTGGATTTTATAATATTGATTTCTTGCATTCCTTTCAGAGAAAATAAGGCTATCATTTTTTTCGTGATATTCCTTGATATATTGAGAGGCTTTTTGACTATTGATATATCCAGCATTACTTAACGCTGTTAAATAGTAATAAGGGGCTTTAGCTTCTTTGCTAAATTTTAAAGCTTTCTCAGCAAATATTCGTGCATTTAAAATGTCTTTTTTTTTAAAATAAAATTGAGATAAATATAGATAACTGACTGCACATTCATTTTTTACATTTAAACTATCTAATAGTTTTGCTGACTTGTAAAATAAATAAGGCAGTTTACTTTCTTGATTTAATTGTAGGTAACAGTAGCCTAAATTATTTAATAGAATTGAATACAAAACCGGGTCTTTCGTAAATAGTCTTTTTTTAGTTAAAGCCTTTTTGAAATAAAATATAGCTATATTATACTTTTTTTGTTCTCTATATGCATTACCAATATTGTTGAGACAGGAACTTATTAGACAGCTATTAGGTTTATCCGGAATTTTATATTTTACAGCTAAAGTTTGAGCTTGTTTTAGGAAAGAGATAGCTTTATTGTACTGTTTTAAATCATGATATACATTCCCCAAATTAATTAAGCATTGATATGTTTCAAAAGTTTCCTTGCTGTTTTTAAAATATTTATAGGCTTTTTTTGTAGATAATTCGCTAGCCAAATAATCATCAACTGAATATTGAATAAAAGCTAAATTTAAATAAACTTTGTTTAATCCATAATGGTCTTTTGTTTTTAAATATAACTTCTCAGATTTTAAATAATTATAAAAGGCATTATCATATTTTAAAAAGTTTTTAAAATATATTCCTTTATATCTATAATATCTTGCTAATCCTAATGTATCCTTAGCGTCTACACTTTTTTGAAAATAAATTTTTGAAATTTTTTTATAGCTGTCCCATTTTTTTGTGTTTAGGTAGTTGTAAACTATAATATTAAGAAACTCCCTGTACAAACTGTCATTTTTATTCAAGTCAATAAAAGATAAAGCTTTGTCGTTGTATTTTATCCTTTGGTCAAAAGCCAAAGTATCATCATTCGCCAAGTCAAGATATTTTTGAATGGAGTCATTAGTAGCCGTCTCAGTTTTATCTTTTGTAGTTTTAGCACAACTACCTAAAAAAACGACTAGGATAAAACAACAACAACGTAAAATTTTAATCATCAAATTAAGTTTAGTTAAAAATAAAGTGAGTTCTAACGGTAAAGTTAAAACTCACTTTTGTTAATCCTGTTTTATAGTCATCACTATATCCTCATCGAATCTATACTCTCCTTTCTTATAAATTTCTTTGTTGGAGAGTGTAATTTCGTACGCATAAATGCCTTTGGGCACCATTAGCAAACATTCTTTTCCATCTTTTGGAATGACAAGTTCTTTTTTAATCTCATCTCCTTCCTCGTTTTTGCCCACTAATTTGAATGTTATCTTTTCGGTGAGTTTGTTTTTCACACACAAACTTTCAATTACGGTACTATTTCCTTTTGATTTAGAAACCTTAAGTATGGATAAACCACTTAAGAGCATTTCACCACCTTTAATTGCATTTTCAAGATCAGATTGTCCAGAAATAAGCAAAGGGAATAGGAAAGCAACAATGGTAATTTTTTTCAATTTCATAATCTATGAAAAATTCATGAATAAGAAACTAGTTTAAAATTTTTTCGAAAAACAAATAAATTCCTAATGATAATATTATAGTAGTAATTAATTGTACTATAAAAAACAAATTTGAACGCTTTCCTTTAGGGATTATCATAACTCCAAACAGAGTAATAATTGTGGTTAAAATTGCATTTTCTTTGTTTAATTTATTGCCCGATATTTTTGATAATAGTATCAAAGTAGATACCGAAACTATAAAATGTAATGCAAAAAGAAGTATTTTTTTCATATTTAAATTTTATTAAAAGTTTCTCATAGTTAAACAAATTCTAATAAAAAAGATGGTAAACACCATATGCAGCAGAAGCTCCTAAACCACCAGCTAGACATGCAACACCTAATGCTCCCCAGCCAAAGGGACCGGCAATCAATAACCCAACACCATATCTTATACCGCCGGCAACAGCTCCACCTAAATCTGTAGCCGCTGCTCCACCAACTGAGCCGCCTCGAGCACTATTGTTTTCAAATGGATGAGCCATCCAAAACATTACAGAATATCTTGATATTGAGCACATAGATAATAAAAATTCACGATCGTTTTTATCATAGGCATCTACTCTCGTCTCAATTTGAATCATCCTTTCTTTAAATTCATTGAAATCCATGCCTTTATCAACATTATTAAGCAAATCTAAAATTTGTATTAGATTTTCTTTGACATCATTAGAAATTTCTTTTTTTTCGTTGTATGTATTAATTGTTTCTTCTGTTAAAGGTGATTTTGAAAATTCAAATTCTCCATTTTCATTTTGTAACTTACAATCATAAACTAATCTGGTAAAACCATTACAGTCATAGCCGATTTGGTGAATTGTTTTGGTTGTACTTCTTATAGGGTCTTTTTTAAACAATTCTAAATTCTCTCTTTCTTCAAGAATTTTTGCTAAACCTTCATTGTGTGCTTTTCCAATATAATCAAATTCGTTTTCTGAATTTGAAGCATCAAATTTTTCTTGACAGAAAGAAAGATGACCGAATAATACTGTGGCGATTAAGCCAAATACTAATTTTTTCATATTTTTGTAAATAATTTTTAATTATTGCAGTCCTGTTTTGTGTCCTCGAAAACATATAAAAGCAGGGCTGCTTTTTTTTGGTTGGTTTGGTCTTGCTTTCCGTTTAATAACAAACCTCTAAAATAAACAGAAAAATAGCATTTTTTTCAATATAAAAAACATTTATACTGTGTCACATTATGGGGGTAAGCCACTTTTTTACCTAAATTGTTTTATTTGAATTAATTGTTTTTTGAAATTTTGATTTGATTAGTAGAATTTTATTCCTTAATCAAAAAAACCTAATTTTATTTTATTATGGCTATTAACTCGTCCTGTATTTTTTTTGTTTCTTCTGCAATTACAGAATAGTAAGTCGTTATTGCGCTAGTAAGAGTTTTAGTAAGAGTTCCATTAGAAACTGAGAAGGAAAATATAAGAGAGATTAGGCATTTATCATCTTTGTTTTTTTCTGTCTTTGATGAAATTTCATCTAGTATTTTGGGGGAGTTTTCTTCAAGGTCTTTTATACTGTCAAACCTGTATGTGGTTACTTCATTATCTGATGTTATTGATAGATACGCAGATTCTATTCTTTCATTATTTTCTTGAGCATTTCCATTAAATGAAAATAAAAATGTGGCTGTAAAGACAAATAATAAATTTTTCATGACTCAGTATATAGTTTAAATTATTACAGCCCCGCTTAGTGTCGTCCAAAACATAAAAGCTGGGGCTGCTTTTTTGGTTGTTTAAGTGTTTTAATATCTGTCTAATAACAAACCTCAAAATAAACAGATGAAATTCCATTAATTTTGTCTTCAAAATACCACTTCTGAAAGACATCATACTTGAGAGGGTAAGTCTCCTTTTTTACCGAATTCTGTAGTTTTAATTTTTCGATAGAGTAAAATTAAAAGGATACTATTACATTTTAGTACACAAAAAGTGTATATTATGTTAAAATTTAAAAGTAGGACGAAAGTCTTTTTTTTAGATTTAGTTATTAAAATACAGACAGATGCAAAATAATAGGTTTGTTGAAGACACAATATGCATTTGCATATATTAGTTGTGACTGAAAGAATAGAATAATGATGTTAAACGTACACAATCAAATCAATCCTTGTTTTCGGGCTTCTCTTAGAATATCTTCATCAGTTCCTTTTTCAATGCCAAAATATTGTTTGATAATTGCTTTTCTTTTGTCAATAGCGCTTTTGGATAGGTTTAGACGTTCTGAAAGACTCTTAGTCTGTATTCCTTGAGCGAGTAAGATGATGATTTGTCTATTATAATTATCCAGATACTTTGTAGAAGGAACTAAGTCTGTTTTTAGATTTTTCACAGAAATACTATGATAAGTATCCCCTTTTACTATTGTGTCAAAAGCAATTAAAAACTCATCCGATAAGAAATCGCTTTTCACTAATAAACCATCCGGATTACATTCTTTTAAAATACGATATAAAACAAGTGATTCTGCGTGAGAGGTCAACACCATAACTTTGGTGTTCGGTAAATATTTTTTGACCAAAATCACCAAATCTTCTCCTGAATTTATACCTTTCTCTGGATAAGGCGGTAATGTAATGTCCACCATAACAATGTCGAACGGAATTTTGGTGGTTGTGATAATTTTATAAGCTATTTCACAACTAAATGCTGTGGTTGTATTTAGGTCATAACCATATGGGTTTAAAGTCAAAATCGACTTATAACCTTCAATAATCGGCGGATGATCATCAATCATTAATACCTTTACCTCCATACAAAAGTTTTGGTAAATGTATTATTTTTCGTCTAAATTTCCAAATAGTTACCTCCGGCGATGCGATTGATAATCAAATCGACATTGTCTTTATAGGATTTGGAGAACGGAAGTTTGGTTGTAGAGTTTTTGATGTAACATACGGTGTTTCCGGTGTGAATACGGGAAACTTGGTCAACATTGATGATGTAACTGTTATGGATGCGTAAAAATTGTGATTCCGGTAAAACGGTTTCAAAGTGTTTCAGGGTTTTGAATGCTGTAATCATTTCGCCATTGTTCAAATGAATATCCGTAGAGTTGTTATCGGCTTCGAAATAGAGAATGTCATTGGAATCAATGTAACGGTAATCGCCATAGGACTTGATGCAAATGATAAGTGACTTTTTTTGAATAACAAAAGGATTGTCAGCTACCGCAACGGTTTTTACGGTAACATCGTGTTCGGTTTCTGCTTCGAGTGTTTCTGTTACTGTTTCGTCTAAAACTTCAAAGGTTGCCGCCGGATTTTTGACTTCCAAATGTGGCAAATCCGATTTTATGGCGCGGTCAAATTTCAGAATGGCTTTTCTAAAATCGTTGATGTCTAAAGGTTTCAGTAAATAATCAATCACTTCATATTTGAGCGCATCATAGGCCAATTCTTTCTTGGAAGTGGTAATGATAATCTTAGGAACTACGGTTAAATAGCGGTACAATTCGTTGATAAGCGAAAGGGAAAGATTGCTCTTTTTGTCAGAAGGATCAATTTCTAGAAATACTAAATGCGGTTGGTGCTCCAGGATTAAATTCACGCCTTCATCATAGCTAGCAGCTGTGCCAACGTAAGACAAATTGCGAAAACGCTCAGCAATAGCCTGAGTTTTCGTGACATCGTCTTGATTGTCATCAATGATAATAAAGGTGTGACTCATGAACGCTTTTCCGTTGATTTAGGGAAAGCATCATTAGGTAAAAGGAACAGGTAGTTTTGGGGAAACTAATTGTTCGGCTAAGATTGCGCTAAAATATTAACCGCAAAAATAAAAACGATTAAACGTCTCGATTTTCGTTGTAACGAAATTAGAATTTTGGACAATGAATGGTGAAAATTGTTGACAGAAACGCTAATACTGTTAATATGTGCGTTTTAGCTCGGATAAATCCTTACAAAACAAAAAATCCCAAGTTCTTTTCGGAATTTGGGATTTTTATATTTAAAAGTATAGTTAACTAGATTTTCATCAGCCAGTTTCGCATTGATACTTCATTTCCGATAATGGTTTTCAAATCGGCAATTTTAACACGGTCCTGTGCCATGGAATCGCGGTGACGAATGGTTACCGTTTCGTCTTCCAACGTTTGGTGATCCACAGTGATACAGAAAGGAGTTCCCAAAGCATCCTGTCTTCGGTAACGACGGCCAACCGCATCTTTTTCGTCATAGGCTACGTTGAAATCCCATTTCAAATCTTCGATGATTTTCTGAGCGACTTCCGGCAAACCGTCTTTTTTTACCAATGGTAAAACGGCGGCTTTGGTTGGTGCCAAAACGGATGGCAAACGTAAAACTGTTCGTGTTGAACCGTCTTCCAAAGTTTCTTCTTTTAAAGAGGTAGCAAAAACCGACAGGAACATTCTATCCAAACCAACCGAAGTTTCTACTACATAAGGAACGTAGTTGGAATTGGTATCGTTGTCAAAGTATTGTAATTTTTTACCGGAGTATTGTTCGTGGGCTTTTAAATCGAAATCGGTTCTCGAGTGAATTCCTTCCAGTTCTTTGAATCCGAATGGGAAATTGAACTCAATATCAGCAGCAGCATTAGCATAGTGCGCTAATTTTTCGTGGTCGTGGAAACGATAATTTTCTTTGCCTAAACCAAGTGATAAATGCCAATTCAAACGAGTGGTTTTCCAGTATTCGTACCATTTCATTTCTTCGCCTGGCTTTACAAAAAACTGCATTTCCATTTGTTCAAACTCGCGCATGCGGAAGATGAACTGACGAGCCACGATTTCGTTTCTAAAGGCTTTTCCGGTTTGTGCAATTCCGAATGGAATCTTCATTCTACCGGTTTTTTGCACGTTTAGGAAATTAACAAAAATCCCTTGTGCCGTTTCCGGACGCAGGTATAAATCCATCGCGTTTTCGGCAGAAGCGCCCAGTTTTGTTCCGAACATTAAGTTGAATTGCTTCACATCGGTCCAGTTACGGGAACCCGTTTCCGGATCAGCAATTTCCAATTCTTCGATTAAGGCTTTTACATCTTCTAAATCACCGGCGCCCAACGAACGGCCCATTCTTTCCAGAATTTCACGCTCTTTGGCCAAGTATTCCATCACACGCGGATTTGTGGTTTTGTATTGCTCTTCGTCAAACGAAGCGCCAAAACGCTCGCGGGCTTTTTCAATTTCTTTTTTGGCTTTCAGGTTTAATTTTTCGGCATAATCCTCAATTAAAACGTCAGCTCTGTATCTTTTTTTAGAGTCTTTGTTGTCAATCAGCGGGTCGTTGAAGGCATCAACGTGGCCCGAAGCTTTCCAGGTGGTTGGATGCATCAAAATCGCGGCGTCTAAACCAACAATGTTTTCATGCATTTGCACCATGGCTTTCCACCAATATTCCCTAATGTTCTTTTTTAATTCTACTCCGTTTTGCGCGTAATCGTACACGGCGCTCAACCCATCGTAAATTTCGCTGGACGGAAATATAAATCCGTACTCTTTTGCATGCGAAACTACGTTCTTAAATAAATCTTCTTGTTTTGCCATAATGCTGCAAAAATATAAAAACCGATTATAAAAAAAGCCTTAAAAATCAATTAGAATACAATTTTTTTATAATTTTATGTAAGAAAATTATCTTTTTTATGCTTCGCCATCTGTTAAACTTATTTTTTCCAAAGTCCTGTGCCGGTTGTCATTCCTTTTTATTGCATGACGAAAAGGTGCTTTGTACGCAATGCCGGCACGAAATTCCGTTGACGAATCATCATACCATCGAACAGAATGAAGTGATGCAAAAGTTTTATGGAAGAATTCCGCTGGAGTTTGGCTCGGCGTTGTTTTATTTTCATAAAAAAGGGATTGTTCAGGAAATGATTCACCAACTGAAATACAAAGGCCACGAAGAAATCAGCGACATGGTTGGCCATTGGTACGCTGCCGAATTAGAAGATTTGGAGTTAATAAAAGAAATCGACTACATCATTCCGGTACCGCTGCATAAAAAACGATTGCGGGAACGCGGCTACAATCAGGTGGAAGGTTTTGGCAAAGCCTTGTCAGCAACTCTTACGATTCCTTATGAAGACCAACTTTTATACCGAAAACTGCATACGAAAACCCAAACCAAAAAAGACCTTTTGGGCCGAGCAGATGTTATTGCTACCGTTTTTGATGTAGATTTTTCGGAAAATCATCACGGCAAACATTTTCTACTGATTGACGATGTGATTACCACAGGTTCTACGCTCGAAGCCTGTAGTCGCGCTTTGCTGAAAATTCCCGATGCAAAAATCAGCATTGTCTGTATGGCGATGGCGCACAGTTAAATGGAAGTCAAAATACTAAAATTCAAATTATTACGTTATAAATAGATGTCTAACCTGAAATTTGTATACCATGAAAAAACTATTCTTATTAGTAGCCGTTGCATTTTTATTTCAAAGTTGTTTTAGTTACAGGCATGAAGTCAATTCGAGTGCCATGGTTATGGGGGAAAAATATAAAATAGAAAGAAACCATAAAACCAGAAAATACTTTTATACTAGAGCTGCCGATAGCACCATAGTTGTATCCAGATTAAGAAATGGGAAAGAAATACAGATTCCCCTAAATGAGATTACCAGTATTCGAAAAAAGAAATTCTCAATGGTAAAGACCATTGCACTGATTCCAGCTCTTGCGGCTTCCACAGTGGTAGCCATTTTAATTGCCAATCCCAGCCCGGTAGGAAATATGGGTGAAATGCAATGGCCTAATTAATAAATTAGTTTCACACCAATTCATCCCAACTGTTAAGTTTACTTAAAAAGATTTCGTTCACACTAAATATAATTGTTATTTTGTGCTTTGAAAAAATGCTTTATGCCCAAAAATAATTTGAAATATTTTTCGCTGCTTTTACTTTTATTAACCATTGGTTGTGCCAAGCGTGGTACTATAACCGGTGGTTCAAAAGATACTTTAGCTCCGGTTTTGAAAGCGAGTTTTCCCAAAAATCTTTCGACCAATTTTAATGGAAATGAAATCAAGTTGGTTTTTGACGAATATGTAAAGCTGAAAAACATCAATAAGCAGCTGATTATTTCGCCGCCCATGAAAAATCAGCCGGAGATTTTACCGCAAACCGCGAGTAAAATATTGACCATAAAACTAAAAGACACGCTGCAGCCCAACACGACTTATAGTTTCAATTTTGGACAAAGTATTGAAGATAATAATGAGGGCAATCCGTTGTCGCAGTTCAAATTTGTTTTTTCTACCGGCGCCTATATTGATTCTTTGGCGCTGAATGTCAAAATAAAAGACGCTTTGGAAAAGACGCCGGATCATTTTGTTTCGGTGATGTTGTATGAAAAGAATGAAAAGTTTAACGACTCCACTATTTATAAAGAAACGCCAAGATATATTACCAATACACTGGATAGTTTACAACAGGTAAAGATTGAAAATATCAAAGCCGGAAAATATCTTTTGGTGGCCCTGAAAGACAACGGCAATAACAAATACAATCCGAAATCGGATAAAATTGGGTTTCAAAAGCAATACATTACGATTCCGAATGACACGGTTTTTGAAGTCGAATTGTTTAAAGAAATCCTGCCCTTTAAAGCCATCAAACCCTCACAAGCGTCCAAAAGCAGACTGTTGATGGGATACGAAGGCAAGCCCAAAGGAGTAAAGGTAACGGTGAAAAACGGTGCTGAGGTTATTCCGTCTTTGGTGACTAATTTTCCTAAAAAGGATTCGCTTCAAATTTGGTACCAACCCATCAAAGCCGATTCGTTGCACGTTGCCGTTCAGAAAGACAATTTCAGCAAAGAATTTATGGTGAAAATCAAAAATCAAAAAGCCGACACGTTGTCTTTAAGCCCTGAATTCAGTGGTAATTTGCCGCTTCGGGAGCGCTTTGCCTTAAACAGTTCGATTCCTTTAGTGAAGTTTGACAAATCAAAAATTACGGTTTTTAATAAAGATTCCATTGCAGTTCCTTTTGATACGGAGTATGATGATTTCCAACAAAAATTCTATTTGAATTTCAACAAAGAACCTTTGGAAAAATACAAAATCGCTTTGATGCCGGGTGCTGTGACTGATTTTTATGAAGCCCAAAACGACACTTTAAACTATACCATTACCACCAAAAATGCTTCTGATTATGGCAATTTGAGAGTGTTATTGGAAAAAGTAAAACGGTTCCCCGTGATTGTTGAACTGACCGATAAAGACGGAAAAATAAAAGCCACCGAATACTCAGAAAAAAATACCACCATTACTTTTGATGCCATAGAGCCAGCCTTGTACACTTTGCGACTGATTTATGACGATAACAAAAACAAGGAGTGGGACACGGGAAATTATATGGAAAAACGCCAATCCGAAGAGGTGATTTATTTTCCGAAAGAAATTGATGTCCGCGCCAATTGGGATGTGGAACAACCTTTTGATGTAGGCACTAACTAAGTTCGAAAGTATCCCGGTCGTTTAAAAAAGCCAATTTGCTTCTCGTTTCCAGTAGTTTGTTTTTGTCTAATTCCACTATGAAAACCCCTTCTGTTTCTTTGGGTTCGAGTATGTAATTTCCAAGAAAATCTATGGCTTGCGAATGCCCAACATAATCCAAATTATTGTTGTCGGTTCCAATTCGGTTTACACCAATGGCGTAGCACATGTTTTCCACAGCACGCGCTTTTAGTAAAATATCCCAGGCATTGACGCGGGGTTTAGGCCAATTGGCTACATAAAGCAAAAGGTCATAGTCTTCCACATTTCTGGAAAAAACCGGGAATCGCAAATCATAACAAACCAACGGACAAATTTTAAAACCTTTATAATCTAGAATTAGTTTGTCGGTTCCGGCAGTATAAACTTTGTCTTCTCCGGCCAATGTAAACAAATGCCGTTTGTCGTAAGTTTTGATGTCTCCATTCGGGAAAACAAATACCAAGCGGTTGTAGAAATGGTCATTTTCTTCAATTACTAAACTTCCGGTGATGGCGCAGTTGCGGGCTTTCGCCAAATGTTGCATCCAGGAAATGGTTTCTCCCTGCATGGTTTCAGCCACGGCTTTGGGATTCATCGTAAATCCGGAAGCAAACATTTCGGGCAGCACAATCAAATCAACGTCTTCTAAAAAGCCATTAATTTTTTGAACCAAATGACTTCGGTTTTCTGTTGGGTTTTCCCAAGCGAGTGTTGTTTGTACTAAAGCTATTTTCATGGTTATTGGATTGTAATTTCATCAATGAATATAAAGGCATCACCACCAAAACCCTGATGCCATTCGGGTAATTTGCCAAAGTTTTTAGCAATGATTTTTACATAACGGGCATTAACAGGGTAGTGCGTTTTAATTCCAAAACCCTGAATTATGGTTTTGGTTTCTTTTGGATCGATACCCTCAGTTTCAGTGCCACCAACTGGTCGAAAAATCACATTATCATCCGAAACAAAAAAGTTAATTTCCTTCGGCATCATTATCCAAGAGCGGGAATCTTGCAGAAAATTAGCTGAGAAACTCGTAATGCTTTGTGGTTTTTGCAAATCAATAACAGCTTCAAAATCCTGTCCCTGATAGCCCTGCCAATCTCCTTTGCGCCAGTTTTCGGAGCCAAAAATGCCGTCAATCAAACCTTCGGGGCCGCCGGCATGGTATTGCGGGTTGTAGGTTGATTTGATTGCTATGGTATAGTTGTTGGGTTTTTTGAAGAAATGAGCCGAGATGACATTGCTTTCTTTGGTTTCGTTTTTAACTTTTGCCAAAATCTCTGTCGATTCATGTATATCTAGCGGAACACTATATAACATCCAATCTTTTTCTTTTAAATAGTCATTCGGATTTTTGATCCAATAGTAGATTTTGTCAGCCGGATTTTGTGAAACGATAGTGATAGTCATTTTATCCTTAAATGCTTTACTTTCGGCCTGAATCACCGGAACCGGAATTATTTTTTCATAAGTTAAAGTGCTCACTTCGACTGGGCCTCTTTCAAATGCCAAATCAGAAAAAACGTGTTCAAATGGTTTGTCAATAATTCTACTTTCACCATTTTCAAGATGGAGTATAATTTTATTAAAATTAGGCTTGGCTGTACACCAAATTTTATCAGCTGGCGTCACGGCATAAATCCCTATTGAGCTTAACACGTACCAGGCGCTCATTTGGCCACAATCTTCGTTGCCAATCAAACCATCGGGAGTGTTTTTATAGAAATTATCTAAGATGTAATGCACTTTTTCCGTCGTCTTTTCGGGTTTATCCACATAATCATATAGGTAGGCAATATGATGACTGGGCTCGTTTCCGTGCGCATATTGCCCTATCAAACCGGTAACATCGGCTTGCTCGCGACCGGTGGTTTTGCTTTCGCTGTTGAACATTTCGTCAAGTTTGGCTTCCAATTTTGCCTTCCCACCATAGGCTTCAATCATGCCGGGAATATCCTGTGGCACAAAAAAGGAATACTGCCACGAATTGCCTTCGGTAAAGTTGTTGTTGATTTCTTTGGGGTCGAATGGTTTGTCCCAACCACTGTTTTTCTTTGGTCGCATGAAACCGGTATTCCAATCGAAGACATTTTTCCAGCTTTGGGAACGCTTCATGAAGTAATCATAATCTTCCTGTTTTGATAAAAGTTGTGCCATTTGCGCAATACACCAATCGTCATATGCATATTCCAGTGTTTTGGAAACGCTTTCGTGCTCGTCATCCATCGAGATAAACCCTTGTTTTTTATAAGCTTCCAAACCCAAATGGTTAAGCATAGCAGAATGTTTTGCCGCTTCGAAAGCTTTTTCATAATCAAAACCCGTAATGCCTTTTGCCATCGCATCGGCCATGACAGCAACCGAGTGATAGCCAATCATGCAGTCGGTTTCATTGGAAGAAAGTTCCCAAACCGGCAATCGGCCACCTTGCTCGTATTGCTTTAAAAAGGTATTGATGAAATCGGATGTGCGTTTCTTTTCGATTAAAGTGTACAAAGGATTTGCCGCCCGAAACGTATCCCAAAGCGAGAAAACCGAATAATAATCAAAGCCGGTTGCCTGATGAATTTGGTTGTCACGGCCACGGTATTTTCCGTCGATGTCCTGCGCGATATTCGGCTGCACCATCGTATGGTATAAAGCGGTGTAGAAAACGGTTAGTTTGTCCCTATTGGAGTCTGTAATATCAATTTTGGAAAGTTGTTTGTCCCAAAGCTGCTCGGCTTTTTGTTTCACCTTGTTAAAATCCCACCCTTTGACTTCAGTCATGTTTAGTTTGGCACCTTCATAGCTTGTTGGAGACAATGAGACTTTAGCCAGTATTTTTTCACCTTTAGTTACTTTTTTGGTAAAGTAGACGGCAACTTCTGTCCCGGAAAATAACTTTTCGCTTTGAGTTTGGTTTGCTTGTCCCTGTATTTTCATTGGAACGCTGAACTCTATCCGCGCATATACATATTGGTCTTTCGCCCAGGCTTCGCTTCTTCTAAAAACTTCAATCGTTTTATTGTCAATAACGCGTATTTCACCGAATAATAGTTTATCCCGGTGGTTTAAATTCAGTGTAATATTGGCATCGCCGTCAGTGTTAAAGGTGTATTCATGAAAACCCACACGCGTTGAGGAAGTTAAGCGTACATCGATGTTGTTCTTATCGAGTTTGACGGCATAATAACCTGCGGTAGCCTTTTCGTTAGAATGAGAAAAAGAGGAAGAATAGAAATCAGGATTTAGAATTTTCCCTTTTCCCATGGAAGGCATCAGCATGATATCGCCATAATCCGAGCAGCCGGTGCCGTTTAAATGCGTATGCGAAAAACCGTAAATTACAGTATCCGAATAATGATAACCCGAGCAACCATCCCAACTGCCATCTATGCGAGTGTCAGGCGATAGTTGCACCATTCCGAAGGGAACTGTGGCGCCGGGATAAGTATGGCCATGACCCCCGGTACCAATCATTGGATTGACATACTGACGGTAGTTTTGACCAAAAGTAACTAGCGACAGGCCTAAAAGGAGAAAAGAAAGAAGTTTTTTCAAAGTGTAGTGTGTTTGTAAATCCAAAGATAAAAAACGCTTTACTTAAAAACTAATGCCACATACACCGGCAAATGATCGGACGGATATTTCAACTCTTTGGAATCACTCAAAACGGCATATTTCTTAACTTTAAACGGACTGTTTTTGGATAAAAAGATATAATCAATTTTGGTGGTTACTGCTTCGTTATGTTTGAATCCGTTAAAAGTTCCTGATGGGCCGAAAGGCTTTTCTTCCGAGATGGCCTGGGTGTCGAGCATTTCGGTTTTTAAGTGAATAATCCTCTCTTCTGTGGGTTCCGAATTAAAATCGCCCATGAAAATAACCGGATAGTTTTTAGTGTTAAGGGTTTTAATTTTGGAGAGTATCAGGAGAATGGAATTGGTACGAGCCAATTCGCCAATATGATCCAAATGTGTATTAAAGACCCAGAATGTTTTTTTTGATTGATTGTCTTTTAACAAAGCATAAGTGCAGACTCTGTTCAGCGCAGCATCCCAACCTTTAGATATTTTTTCCGGAGTTTCCGAAAGCCAAAAGGTGTTTTCTTCCAGTACTTTAAATCGGTCTTTTTTGAAAAAGATATTCGAAGATTCTCCTTTGCCCACGCCATCTCTACCAATTCCAACATAGTTGTACTTGGGTAATAACGAAGCAATATCCGTAACTTGATGTGGCAGGGCTTCCTGAATACCGAAAATATCGGGTTCGTAAAAAGCCAATTGGGAACAGAAATAGTCTTTTCGATTGGGCCAGGCATTTTCGCCATCAGAAGCCAAATCTAAACGGATGTTGTAGGTGATTAGTTTTAGGTTTTGCGCCGAAGATGTAGCGCCTAAAGCCAAAAATGTCAGCACTGAAAAGAAGATTTTTTTCATGTGAATAAATGTGTTGTTTGTTTACGTAAAGATACTGGATTTGATTTTACGCCATAAAAAAACGCACTCAAATCAATGAATGCGTTTTGTATTTATAATCAGTAATGAATTACTTGATGCTTGCTTTTAAATATTCTCTGTTCATGCGCGCAATGTTTTCCAAAGAAATTCCTTTTGGACATTCTACCTCGCAGGCACCAGTATTAGTACAGTTTCCGAATCCTTCTTCGTCCATTTGACGCACCATGTTCAACACACGGTTGGTAGCTTCGATTTTTCCTTGTGGTAATAAAGCATATTGCGATACTTTGGCGCCGACAAACAACATAGCCGAACCGTTTTTACAAGTGGCTACACAAGCTCCGCAACCAATACAAGCGGCTGCTTCAAATGACTTGTCAGCATCGTCTTTGTTGATTGGCGTAGCATTGGCATCAATGGTGTTTCCGGAAGTATTTACCGAAACGAAACCACCGGCTTGCTGAATTCTGTCGAAAGCACTTCTGTCAACTACTAAATCTTTGATTACGGGGAATGCCTTACTTCTCCATGGTTCTACATAAATAGTATCGCCATCTTTGAACATACGCATGTGCAACTGACAAGTGGTGATTCCGGTATCCGGTCCGTGCGCACGGCCATTGATGTATAGGGAACACATTCCGCAGATTCCTTCACGACAGTCGTGATCAAAGGCGATGGGTTCTTTTCTTTCGTTTACTAATTGTTCGTTTAATTGGTCTAACATTTCCAAAAACGAACTCGCGGTAGAAACATTATCTAATTTATAAGTTTCCATGCTCCCTTTCGTTTTAGCGTTTTTTTGACGCCAAATTTTAAGGTTTATATTGATATTTTTTGCTGTACTCATAATTCTATTACTTATAATTTCTAGCGGCTATTTTAATGAACTCGTATTTCAATTCTTCTTTATTCAGAATTTCTTTGCTGATGTCGTCGCCTTGGTATTCCCAAGCGCCAACAAATTTGAAGTTTTCGTCATCACGAAGGGTTTCTCCTTCGGAATCCTGGTATTCTTCACGGAAGTGGCCTCCGCATGATTCTTTACGTTGCAAAGCGTCCATCGCCATCAATTGTCCTAATTCGATGAAGTCAGCTACACGGAGTGCTTTCTCTAACTCAGGATTTAATTCGTCAGCACTGCCCGGCACGAATACATCTTTGTAGAATTCCTCTTTTAAGGCTGCGATTTCGGCAATAGCTTCTTTCAATCCTTGCTCATTTCTGCCCATCCCTACTTTATTCCACATAATCAATCCCAAACGCTTGTGGAAATGATCTACGGTTTTAGTTCCGTTATTGTTTAGGAAGAAGTGGATAGAGTCTTTTACTCTTTTTTCGGCTTCATCGAATTCTGCCGATTGTGTAGATATTTTACCTGTTCGGATATCATCGGCCAAGTAATCAGAAACCGTGTAAGGCAATACGAAATATCCATCCGCTAATCCCTGCATCAAAGCAGAGGCTCCCAATCGGTTGGCACCGTGATCAGAGAAGTTCGCTTCTCCGGCAACGAAACAACCCGGAATAGTAGACTGTAAATTATAATCCACCCAAACACCACCCATAGTGTAGTGAACAGCAGGATATATCTTCATCGGAGTTTCGTATGGATTCTCGTCAGTGATTTTTTGATACATGGTAAACAAGTTCCCGTATTTCTCTTCCAACCATTGTTTTCCTAAAGCGGTAATTTCTTCCGCTGTCGGATGATGGTTTCCTTTGGCGTAAGCCGCTTGCTTTCCTTTATTTTGGATTTCGGTAGAGAAATCAAGATAAACTCCTTCATTGGTGTCATTCGCTTCAATTCCGAAACCGGCATCACAACGCTCTTTGGCAGCTCTCGAAGCCACGTCACGTGGTACCAAGTTACCAAACGCAGGATATCTTCTTTCTAAATAGTAATCTCTATCTTCTTCGGCAATTTGTGTTGGTTTTAATTTACCCGCACGAATCGCTTCGGCATCTTCTTTTTTCTTAGGCACCCAAATACGGCCTGAGTTACGCAACGACTCCGACATCAAAGTCAGTTTTGATTGATTAGTTCCATGAACCGGAATACAGGTTGGGTGAATTTGTACATAACACGGATTAGCAAAAGCGGCTCCTTGTTTGTGTACTTTCCAACCGGCAGTTACATTACTTCCCATCGCATTGGTGGAAAGGAAATATACATTTCCGTAGCCTCCTGAGGCAATGATAACCGCGTGAGCCGAATGTCTTTCGATTTCACCGGTAACTAAGTTACGGGCTATGATGCCACGGGCTTTTCCGTCTACTTTTACCAAATCCAACATCTCGTGACGGTTGTACATTTCAACACGCCCCAATCCGATTTGTCTGGATAAAGCCGAATAGGCACCTAATAATAATTGTTGTCCGGTTTGTCCGGCAGCGTAGAATGTACGTTGTACTTGTGTTCCGCCAAACGAACGGTTGTCTAATAATCCGCCATAATCACGGGCAAAAGGAACCCCTTGTGCCACACATTGGTCGATGATATTTCCGGAAACTTCTGCCAAACGGTGAACATTCGCTTCACGGGCTCTGTAATCGCCACCTTTGATAGTGTCATAAAACAAACGGAAGACACTGTCGCCGTCATTTTGATAATTTTTGGCAGCATTGATTCCACCCTGAGCCGCAATGGAGTGTGCTCTTCTTGGTGAATCCTGAAAACAAAAGGCTTTTACATTATACCCCATTTCTCCCAGTGAAGCAGCAGCCGAAGCTCCGGCTAAGCCTGTTCCTACTACAATAATGTCAATTTTTGGGCGGTTGTTGGGAGCAACCAATTTTAAATGATCTTTATAATCGGTCCATTTCTGAGAAATGTGTCCTTCTGGTATTTTAGAATCTAACTTCATGATTTATACTGATGTTGATTATTTTAGAAAAAAGTGAATGTAAACCGGAATAATGGCGAATAATAGCGGCACTATAATGGCAAATGCTTTTCCGAAACCTTTGATAGCCGGAGTGTATTTCGGGTTGTTTATTCCAAGGGATTGGAATGCACTGCTGAATCCGTGTAGCAAATGGAATGCCAACACCAACATGGCTAAAACATACAGTAAAGTAGCGATTAGACCAAATTTTGGACTCTTGAAGAACGCCACAGTGATTTTGTGCAAATCTTTATAGCCTTCGCCAATTTTAACTCTCGCTTGCGTATTGTAAAAATCTGTTTTGTGATCTATGTAACTTTGAGCACCCATTTTTGTTGCTTCCTCATAACTTTTCGCCACTTGATTGACTGGCATATAACCACCGTTTGTCGTAACATACAAATCTTGTTTTTGTCCCATTGCATCAATAGTGATGGCTTGCAACGGCATGTTTTTGTCAAAATGCATTACAGCCCAAAAATTAACCATGTGTGTTACAATGAAAACTAAAATCAAAGTTCCCAAAACCGCCATATTTCTTGAAGAAAGGCTACTGTTTTTAGACGGATTGTTTTTGGCGTACCCAATAGGTCTAGCTTTTACGTTTTGATAGGTCAATAAAAAACCATCAACGGCGTGAAATAAAATAGAAGCGTAAGTAAGATAAGAAAGGATTTTTACCGCAGGATT
The DNA here is from genome assembly GCF_036741995.1 of Flavobacterium sp. GTDB lineage: Bacteria > Bacteroidota > Bacteroidia > Flavobacteriales > Flavobacteriaceae > Flavobacterium. Next base: position 25,755 of record NZ_DAINRG010000005.1, read on the forward strand.
AGAGGTCATGAACAATGCATACTGATTGAAATGTAATGCATCACTAAAGATTAATTGGAGATTTCCAGCTAAATGACCCGCTAAAAACAAGCATAAAAATAAACCTGTAAGAGCCATCCAATATTTCTTTGCCAGAGATGACTTTAAAAGTGCAGATTTTGCCATAATTGTGTATAATTTGTTTAAAAAAATCACACAAAAATACAGCTATTTGATATTAACTACAACCTTTTCGGAGTAATTTATAATGAATTTAAAGTGGCTTTAACAGTTGTTGATTTTCAAAGGATTATATGGTGATTTTCACCATAAAACATTCAACAAATCTACTTCGTATAAGTTGGCACTAAACCGCGTAATCCCATGTCAACCACATTTTCTCCCGCTGAAGGCTCGTATTTTCCGTCAGCATTCACTTCATGCCATTCAAAACTGTTGTTGATAGACAACGAAAGGGTAATCACCACATCATTAGTTTCGGTACCATCAATCACTAAATCATTGGCGAATTTTCCGGTCACTACGCAAGAACCGGCAGGGATTGGAGAGGTTGAACTAATCGGATTCGGAACGGTTGTGGCACCGGCGGCTGCCTGGCCTGAGTTGGAATAATTGAACCCATTTAACCCAAACGCCCAGTAACCCTGAGCTCTATTGGCATTTACCGTAAAAGGATAATTTCCGATATTGAAAGTAGTAATATAAGTATTGAACCCAACAAAACTGGCTAAATTACCGGTATAATCTGTTCCGTTACTGGCCCGTACAGCGATTTGATAATTTTGATACGATAAGGAAACCCGCATCCATTGATAGGTACCGGCCAAAACATCTTTTAACGGTATTTTTAAAAAGGTTTCTCCTTCGGCTACAATTTTAGCCTTGCTAAAATCAATCGCATTGGTGCCGCCGGCTGTAGTTTCCGGGGCGTGGTATAAAATCGTTCCATTTCCTAGTTGGGTAGTTGCTGTTGGTGCCATTTCTACATAATGCGAGGAAATGGTGTTGAAAATCGGGCTTTGCGCCGCATTCCCGGCAGCTACAGCAGCAGGTTGTCCCAAATTATTTAATCGAGCCTGATTAGGATCAAACTTAAATTTGATAATCAACATGGGTTCTGTGGTTGTAGCATCGCTGGTGCAGGAAAAGAAAGGAATAGCCGCCAGCAATAGCACTAAAATTATATAGATCTTTTTCATTTTTGTGAAAGGATTTAGTTCAAACGAATTTATAAACTAAGACGATTATAGTCACTTAGTGTTACATAATAACGGCAAATATCTATTTTTATTACATTTGATAAATACAAATTAAATAAAATGTTTGTCAATTTCATTACAACAGCCACTCCCGAAGATTCAGAAAAAGAAAGACAGGAAATAACCGAAGCGTTCCAATTACGGAAAGTAAAAAAGAATGATTTTTTAGTCAGAGAAAGGGAAGTTTGTCGCTATTTCTGTTATATCGAAACGGGGATTTTGCAACACGCTATTGAAGTAGATGGGAGCGAGAAGACAACCTACATTGCGTTGAAAAACTCGGTGACCAGTTCGCTTTACAGTTTTTTAAATCAAACCCCATCGCGCAAAAGCATCAAAGCCCTGACGGATTGTACCCTTTGGATTATTGATTTAGAAAGGTTTTTGAAATTAAAAAAAGAGAACAAAGCCTTTTTCCAACTGTATTACACCATCCTCGAAAAACAAATTTGCTTAATCGATGAGTATCGAATTGATTTGCTTACAATGACTCCCGAAGAACGGTATGTGAAGCTTTTAGCTTCCGAACCAAAGTTGCTGCAGGAAGTACCGTTGCATTACTTAGCCACTTTTCTGGGAATTTCTTCCCGACACATGAGCCGAATCCGAAAAACTATAAAATAACGCCATTTGGCTACTCGTTAGTTTTTTTCTTTGTGTAATTTTGATACCACAATCTAAGCAGTCTAATAATCTAACAATCTAAACATGAAATACCATCAAATAGACCGTCAATTGTTTATCAAAAACAGAGCAAAATTCACGGCACAAATGAAACCGAACAGTGTGGCAGTGTTCAATTCCAATGATATTTATCCGGTGTCAGCCGATAGTTCATTGCCGTTTGAACAGCACCGCGATATCTTTTATTTAAGTGGAGTTGACCAGGAAGAAAGCATCTTATTGCTTTTCCCGGATGCGCCTTACGAGCATCTAAAAGAAATTCTTTTTCTGAAAGAAACCAACGAACATATTGCCATTTGGGAAGGCGAGAAGCTCACTAAAGACCGGGCTTTTGAAGTATCGGGCATCAAATCAGTAATTTGGTTGCAGGATTTTCACAAGACTTTGAAAGAAGTGATGGCTTACGCCGAAACAATGTATATCAATACGAATGAGCATTACCGAGCCTCAATAGAAACTGAAACCCGCGAAGCCCGCTTTGTGAAATGGTGGAAAGAAAACTATCCGGCACACAAAGTCGAAAAATCAAATCCTATTCTGCAACGCATCCGTTCCATCAAGGAAAGTGAAGAGCTCGATTTGATTCAGCAAGCCTGCAACATCACTGAAAAAGGCTATCGCAGAGTTTTGAATTTCGTTAAACCTAATGTGATGGAATATGAAATCGAAGCTGAGTTTGCTCACGAATTCCTAAGAAATCGTTCCAAAGGATTTGCTTATACACCCATTATCGCCTCAGGAAACAACGCCAATGTATTGCACTACATCGAAAACAACCAGCAATGCAAAGCCGGGGATTTGATATTGCTAGACGTTGGTGCTGAGTATGCCAATTATTCCAGCGACATGACGCGTATGGTTCCGGTTTCCGGACGTTTTTCAGACAGACAAAAAGAAGTTTATAATGCTGTGTTGCGTGTGAAAAACGAAGCTACTAAAATGTTGGTTCCTGGTACGCTTTGGAAACAATACCACGTTGAGGTAGGCAAAATCATGACTTCGGAATTGCTGGGTCTTGGTCTAATCGACAAAGTCGATGTACAAAACGAAAACCCGGATTGGCCGGCTTACAAAAAATATTTCATGCACGGAACCTCCCACCACATGGGACTCGATACCCATGATTACGGATTACTACACGAACCCATGCAAGCTAACATGGTTTTCACCGTAGAACCTGGGATTTACATTCCGGCAGAAGGTTTCGGAATTCGTATTGAAGATGATGTAGTAATTCAAGCCAAAGGCGAAGCGTTCAACTTAATGCGAAACATTCCGATTGAGGTGGAGGAGATTGAGAGTATTATGAATTCGTAATTAGTTTTCAGTCACAGTCACAGTTTACAGTATAAGCGACTCACGGAAGTGGGTCGTTTTTTTGTTCTACAAAACTAAACTGCCGGGATGGTTTCTACTAAAAGGGCATTCCCGTTTTTGTCATAGTAGGTGCAAGTCATTTTAGCCATCACCACAATCCACTTTTCTATCCCCGATTTAGCACAGTCCTGCAAAAAAGTCCCATAATCCGTATGACCTTGTTGGTGTGATTTTAAATCTAATTTGAATTGTTCAATATCGCTTTTATCCATTACTGTTAAGGTTGCTGTAAAACCTGTTGAAGCAATTTTAAAATCGTCTTCTCCATAATAATTAGTGTGATTATCAAAGACAAACGTTTCAAACGAAGTTACGCCAAGGGCAATAATATCCTGCATATAACGCGGAAAATCAGCACCACTTTTTACTTTGGAATGGGCTTCTTTAATTTGTGGAATGGTGAACATAATGGTTTAAAAATGATAATTTAAGCAAAGATAAAAGAAACAAGAAAAATATGATTCACCTTGGCAGGCCGTTTTGTAATTATGTCCTTAATTCAGGGCTATCTGTTATATTCAAATCCTTTCCTCAAATAGAAGAATTGCAATCTCAAAAGTTAAAAGACTTTTCAGGTAAAGAAAATAAACTACTCAGGGAATCTTTTTTGTCTTATCAGTACTGGGTTTTTATCTCATCCGGAACCATTTTTTAATTTCCGTACGGAAATGACTCAACTTCCGTACGGAAATGAGGTCATTTCTGTACAGCAATTATACAATTCCTGTACGGGAATTAAAAAATACTTCCTTATCATTTGATTTTATGGTACGCTTACAATCCTTTTTGGAACCGTATCATCTAAAAAAGCAATCCGGAACAGACACTATATACAAGTTTCGGAAAAGCAACAGTTACCTATGGGATGAGTGGAATGAGCAGCTTATTTATCAACAACCCTTCCTGCATTCATAGCGAAACACTATTTTTGACCCTGATAACTGCGACTGATAACTGTGACTAGACTACTCGTTTACAAAAACACTAAAATCTCTTATACCGACCAAGGCAAAGGCACGGCGGTAGTCTTGCTGCATGGTTTTTTGGAAAACAAAACGATGTGGGATGCTTATGTGGGGGTGCTTGCCAACAAATACCGCGTCATCACTATTGATTTATTGGGCCACGGCGAAACCGAATGTCTCGGTTATGTGCATGTGATGGAAGACCAGGCCGATATGGTGTATGCTTTGATGCTGTATTTAAAAATCAGGAAGATAGTGCTGGTGGGTCATTCTATGGGTGGTTATGTGGCTTTGGCTTTCGCTGAATTGTATCCGGATAATGTTAAAGGAATATTTCTTTTAAACTCAACTTCCCGGGCAGATAGTGCCGAACGGAAAATCAACCGCGATCGGGCTGTGGTTTGCGTGAAGCAGAACTACACTAGTTTCGTCAGCATGTCTATCGCTAATTTATTCAGCGAAGATAACCGGGAACGTTTAGCCGAAGACATTGAAAGAGTTAAGGAACAAGCTTTAAAAACACCGTTGCAAGGGATAGTCGCGGCGCTCGAAGGCATGAAAATCCGGAAAGACCGTGAAGTATTGTTGCATTTTGCACCTTATCCTATCCAATTGGTTTTGGGTAAAAAAGACGGCGTTTTGATTTATGAAGACAACATCGACCAAATTGAAGGCACGAAAGTAGAACTCACCACTTTCCCTGACGGACACATGTCGCACATAGAAAACGAAAAAGAATTGCTAAAAGTACTGACAGATTTCCTAAAGAAAGTTTAGTTGATTTTCTCTTCAAAAGGAATTTCGATATTCAGAATTTCTTGTAGTAAGATTACAATTTGTTCCAGATAGTTTTCCATAATTTCTGGCGTAATGCTTTCTGAAACCTCCTTGTCCTGCTTGAAATTAAACGGCAAAAATCCCGATTTTAAATTTTTAAACGAAATAATACCGGCTTCAATTTCACGGTCGTTGGCGTCTTTCTCAAACATAAAGGCATAAGCTAAAACCTGAATGATTTTGTCGTTTTTGATATCTTCTGTCAAACCATTCCAGTCTTTTAAAGTTACGCCTAGCTTATCCACTTTCCCCGTTTTATAATCAATGATTCTAATTTTTCCGTTGCGAAGTTCAATGCGATCCACATTCCCCTTAATCAATATCGGAAACGGCAGGCGGGCGTCTTCTAATACTCGCTCAAAGGTGGCTTCTAAAGCTATGATTTGTATTTCGTCACCGTTTTCCAAAGCTTCCAGTTCGAGTTTCAGAAAGTTCAGCACATTGCGTTTGGCCACCTCAAAAGCCAATAGGTTGCGGCCTTTTTTAATTTCTCCTTCTTTGTACACTTCTTTGAACTGTGCCAAAACTTCGGCATCAATTTTAGTAATGCAGCTTTTTAGGTCTTCCTTGGTTAAAAGTCTTCCGATAAACGGTTTGTACAATTCTTCCAAAGCGCCATGGATAATAGTTCCCAACGTATTGACTGCGATGTTCTCTTCTACTTCATCGGTTTCGGATATGCGCAGCACCCGCTGAAAATAAAACTGTATCGGATTGCGGATATAAGTCGTGAGTGAAGAAGGAGAGAAGCCCTTCTCGGCAATTTCGCGCAAGCGCAACAGGATGCTTTCTGTTTTTGGAACTACTATCGGTTGATGGGCAATGTTGGGCACATCGGGGTTGTAATAGTGAAAAGACAAGTGGTGGTTCGGTTGTTTTTCGACTTCCAGCTGGGTGATGAATCTACTTCTTTCGCCGGCATCAAAACCATCGCTATCAGAATTATAAATGAGATAAATATTTTTGGCTCGTTGCAGCAAATGATAGAAATGGTAGGTGTAAATAGCGTCTTTCTCTTTGTAGGTTGGCAAACCCAGTTCACGTTTCACATCATACGGAATAAAAGAATTCATGCTTTTGCCCGCCGGGAATTTGCCTTCGTTCACCGAAGTAATGATAACCGTTTCAAAATCGAGGACGCGACTTTCTAAAACACCCATGATTTGTAAGCCGGTTAGAGGCTCGCCTTCAAAAGAAACTTCTGCCACGTCAATGACTTGCTTGTAAATGGCGTATAGTGTTTTGATATCGTCAATGTTGCGATGTTCATCAAAATACGAAATCATTTTGTTGATGACTTTGAAGATTGAATACACAAAGGCGTTAGTGATTTTTTCTTCCACGTTTTCATAACTCAAATTGGCTTTAACCTTGAGTAAAATTTGGGACAGATTTTCAAGCACTGTCACGGAACTGCTGTTCCATTTTTGGAATAACGATTGAAACAATTCATTGCCTTCCGGATGCAGTTCTTCGAGTTTTTTATGGGTAAGGAATGAATAGTTGTTTTTGTTAATGCGAGTAACCAATGGATTGGCATTGACAAAAGGCTCAATCAGCGGATGCGTCAAAATATCGAGTACATCTTTGTAATAGAGCACATAATTAGCAGCATTTCTCGACAAGGCATTGGTGTGCATTTTGAATAATTTGGCAACAAGCAACTGCGCCGGATTGTTTTTGCTCGAAAACCCCATGGTGATATTCAAAGCAGTAACATTCGCCGGTAACGAATGTAAAACGGGAAGTAATAGGTTTTCTTCGCCAAGTACTAAAGCCACGTTTTGCAGATTAGAATTGGATTCGTTGGCGTGTTTTTCAATAATGCTTCCGGCAATTTTGGCTTGGCCGATAGCTTTTGATGTTGCAATGACTTGAATGTTTTTGGTCTCGGTAAAATCATTGACCATCCATTCGTAAGGATGGGTTTTATAGTAAATCCAATCCGATTTGAATTTGCGCTGAAATAAGCCGGCATCATGAAAGGAATCGTGGAGCAAGGTCTCATCAATGTCCCAATAAATTCGGGCTTTATCTAAAGCTAATAAATGCTGAATAATCTTTTCTTCGGCCTGATTGAGGGCATTGAAACCGGCAAATACAAATTGGTTGCTGTTGTTTTCGGAAAAATGATTCAAATTCTCCACGGCTTCGCGATAGATTAATCCTTGGTAGCCGACGCCTTTGTTAAGCAGATGTTGGTAAAGCGAATGGTAGTAATCCGGAAGTTTTTTCCAAAAGACTAAATAGTTTTCGATGAGTTCGGTTCTTTTGTTACTGTCAACAGCCCAATGCTCAATTTCCTTGATGTTTTCGAGGTATTTCAGCACATGGTTTGGATCTAACAGGTAGCGGTCAATTTCATTAAAATCCTGTAGTAATGTCTTGGCCCAATTGGCAAAGGTTTCAAAGGATTCCTGTTGGTCTTTTTCGGTTACCGAAAGATACACATCATAAAACTCAAAAAGGATTTCGACGCTGTCAATGGAACGAATGCCAGCCACATCTTGGACAAACTCTTCAATGCTAATGATTTCTGGGGCAAAAACATTAGTAGGGACTAACTTTTTTAGTTCTTCCAACAAGAAAACTTTGGCTCTTTTATTGGGAAGCACCACGACCAACTCTGAAAAGGAATCAGGATGATTTTTTAAAATTTCTTGGGCTAGTTGGTGAAGAAAAGTTGGTTTTGACATTGTATAAAAATAAAAAAAACGCCCCGAACTTCGGGGCGTTTTTAGAAAATATTTTGAGAAGAAATTATTTTACTAATTTCACTTCAACTCTTCTGTTGTTAGCTTTACCAGCTTTAGTTTTGTTAGTGTCGATTGGTTTAGATTCACCGAAACCAACTGAAGATAATCTTTCAGCAGCAACACCATTTTCAACTAGGTAGTTTTTAACAGCACTAGCTCTGTCTTCAGATAATTTTTGGTTAGCAGCATCTTTTCCATCGCTATCTGTGTGACCTTCGATGCTGAATTTAGAAGAAGGATATTCTTTTAAGATAGCAGCAATTGATTGTAACACTGGGTAAGTTTGTTGTTGGAAAGTAGCTTTACCTGAGTTGAATAAGATAGTTTTAGCGTAGTCATTTAATTTTTTAACTACTTCGTCAGATACTTCTGGACATCCATTATTAGCTACAGTACCTGCAACATCTGGACATTTGTCATCTTTATCTAAAACTTTATCACCATCTCTATCTGGCCAAGGACATCCACCATTTTCTTTTGGACCTTTAACGTCTGGACATTTGTCTGATTTATCAGTAATTCCATCACCGTCAGCATCAGGACATCCGCCTAATGATTTCAAACCAGCTACATCTGGACAAGCATCGTCTTTGTCAACAATTCCATCTCCGTCTGTATCAGGACAACCGTTGAATTCAACTGGACCAGCAATTTCTGGACAAGCATCATCTTTATCAGCAATTCCGTCGCCATCTGTATCAGGACAACCGTTGAATTGTTTTAAACCAGCAACTTCTGGACAAGCATCGTCTTTATCGTAGATTCCATCACCATCTGTATCTTTTCCTCCAAATTTGAAAGTAAGACCAGCAAAGTGTTGCATGTGAGATGGCATATCTTCACGTACATCTTCGAAAGATTGTTTGTAAGTTGAACGGATTGATAAACCAACAGTTTCAGTAAACCAATATGTTAATCCTAAACCTCCGTTTAATGTACCAGCGTGTAAATCTTCACCAATCCAAGTGTAACCTCCACCAATATGGATAGATGGGTCAATTTTTTTAGATTTGATTAAGCTCATCAAGCTATAGTTGATTACTCCATCAACTGCATAATAGTTTAAATCACCAGGATTTATTACTTCATAAGGACCTTCGCCAACTCTTGGAAGTACGTATCTGGTAATTTTGTTAACAGAACCAGTAACTCCGAAAGAGAAATTGCTACCAACGTACTTAGATACGTTAACGTAAGATACAGAAGGAAGAATGTTCCAGTTGTCTTTAGCATTAAAATACTGAGAGAACTGATCCTCTAATTTTGATGCAGCACTTACTCTTGTATCTACTGCGTTAACCCCAAACGAAATCGCCCAAGGATTGTTGCTGTCTTGAGCTTGTGAGCTGAAACCAGCTAACATTAGCATAACAACGAATAATTTGTTAAGATGTTTCATACTTAATTTGATTAGATTATAATAATTATAATGAAGCAAAAGTAATACGTATTAATATAATATCAAAATGTTATGGTTAAAATATGGAAATTATGTAATCATTTTGATAAATTTTGAAAGTTAACTACTGATTAAATAACATTTAACATCTTTCCAACCTCTGTAAAAGCAGCAATGGCTTTGTCAAGATGTTCTTTGGAGTGGGCAGCAGAGAGCTGAACTCTGATTCGGGCCTTGTCTTTAGGAACTACCGGATAAAAGAAGCCAATCACATAAATTCCTTTTTTTAACAACTCGTCTGCCATTACTTGCGATAATTTGGCATCATACAACATAACCGGTACAATAGCCGAATCACCATCAATGATATCAAGCCCTGCCGCTTTCATTCCGGCTTTGAAGTAATTGGTATTCCACTCCAGTTTATCTCTGAGGGTAGTGTCTTTTTCCAAAAGTTCAAAAACCTTGATAGAAGCGCCAACAATTGCCGGGGCTAAAGAGTTTGAAAACAAATAAGGGCGTGAACGCTGACGCAGGATTTCTATCACTTCTTTTTTGGCAGTAGTATAACCACCCATAGCACCACCCAATGCTTTTCCCAAAGTACCAGTGATGATATCCACTCTTCCCATAACGCCTTTGGCTTCCATAGTGCCTTTTCCGGTGGCGCCTATGAAACCGGCTGCGTGGCATTCGTCAACCATCACCAAAGCATCATATTTATCCGCTAAGTCGCAAATTTTATCCAATGGCGCTACCAATCCGTCCATAGAGAAAACTCCATCCGTAACGATTAGTTTGAAACGATGCCCGGCTTCAACGGCTTTTTTCAATTGGTTTTCCAAATCTTCCATATTGGAATTCTCATACCGATAACGAGCCGCTTTACACAAACGAACGCCATCAATAATGGAAGCATGGTTCAAACTGTCCGAAATAATACAGTCTTCTTCGCCCAATAACGGTTCGAAAACACCACCATTGGCATCAAAAGCGGCTGCATAAAGAATGGTATCTTCTGTTCCGTAGAAATGGGCGATTTTTTGTTCCAAGGTTTTATGAATATCCTGAGTACCACAAATGAAACGCACCGATGACATTCCGAAACCATGCGTATCTAAAGCATCTTTTGCCGCCTGAATCACTTCAGGATGTGATGATAACCCTAAATAATTATTAGCGCAAAAGTTCAAAACGGTTTTGCCGTTTACCGTAATTTCGGCGCCTTGTGGTGAAGTGATGATTCTTTCTCTTTTGAAAATACCGTTTTGTTCAATGGTATTCAATTCATTTTGTAGGTGTTGCTGAATTTTTCCGTACATGATTGTTATTTGTAGTTAAGTGTTTGTCAAAGTCTATTCTCCATTTTAGAGGTTACAAATTTACAATTTCAATTCCGTCTCCAATATAAACCAACGCTTTTTTAGTGACTTTAAAGCCCATTTTTTCAATGGCATTTTGGTAATTTTCTAATTGCAGGGTATATTTGGCTTGATGGGATCCGGTTTTGTAATCCAGTAAATAAATTTCTTTGTGGTTAATAATCATGCGGTCAGGTTTAACCAGGCCGCCCTCTTTTTGAATGATGGTTTTTTCATTTAAAACAGTGTGCTGACTGGAAAAAAACAGTTGTAAATCTTGATGATTGACAATTTCCTGTATCGTTTTTTCCACTGTTGAACGTTGCGAAGCCACAATCAATCCGTTTTCTATCGCTTTGATGAGTGCCAAATCAATATCGTCTTTGGTTTTGACAAAAGATAAAATTTCGTGTAAAATATTCCCGTATTCAATGGCTTTTTGCTGAGTGGTATTCCACATCAAACTTTCGCGCTGCGCAATTTTAATGCTCTTCGGATTCAGTGTTGCCGATAATTGCGGAATGGTTTCGGTCGCGTCTTGAAGTATTTTGCTATCGGAAAGTTTTTGGGCTTTGCCAAATTCATATTCCGTTTTGCTTTCTTCAAAACCTTTGTTTTCGAGAAATTGGATGAAAAAGGAAGACATGTTGTTGGGTAACGTTCCTGTTTTACCAATGTTCATAGCGGAAATGATGTACAATTGTTCTTCGGCACGGGTCAGCGCCACATACAACACATTGATGTTGTCCAGCAATTCTTCCTGTTTTTTTTGTTGGTAAACTACCGAAGCGTCTTCGCCATAGTCATCTACTTTGCTGTTTTTGTCGACTAAAGCTTTGGGCAAACCTACTTCTTCTTCATCGGCATTGAGCCACATTTTTTCGCGTGGCCCTTTGGTGTAATCTTCTTCTGCAAATGGGAAAATCACGACAGGAAACTCCAATCCTTTCGATTTATGAATGGTCATAATGCGCACCGCGTCATTGCCTTCCGGCGATGGGATGCTCAGTTTTTCGGAATTGTTGTCCCAATAATACAGGAAATCCGAAATCCCCGCTTGGTTTTTTATATCGCGCTCCAACACTATGTCCAAAAAGAACTGTACATAAGCGTTGCGTTTTGCCATGGGTATAACTTTGGCAATGATAATTTCGGCAGCTTCATACAACGATTTTTTTCGAATATGTTGAAATGAAAAATCGATATTAAATTCTGTTAACCATTGTTGAAAATCCGATTCGTTGCTTTGCTCCATACCTTGGGCAATGAAATCGTGAATCGCCAATGCCTCTTGCTGCGAAGCCAAATAGTAAAGAAAATTGGCTTTCGACTGTAAATCGTTGTTGTTTTTTAGATAACGCAAAACGTTCACGATGCCCTGCACTTCCGAAGAGGCGCCAAGCAACAAACTTTCCGAAGACAAAATCGGAATGCCGTTTTCGGTCAAATAATTGGCGACTTGTGTTCCGTGTGTTTTTTTCCGGGTCAGAATGACGATGTCTTTGTAACGGAATCCGTTTTGCTGCACTTGCAAAATCTTATGCAGCGTGGCTTGCAGATACAATCCGGTTTTGTCTAAACTATCCTCGTCAGTGGTTTCAATTTTCGGAATAAACGAAATGTTGACATAGCCGCCGGTTTTGGCATTGAATTGCTGATGGCTGTGGTTTTGGTACAAATCTTTATAATCTTCATTCGAAAATTGTCCCGATAAAAAGCCAAATAGTTGATTATTAAAATCAATGATTTCAGAATAACTGCGATAGTTGGTTCCTAGGGAAAACAGTTTCTTATCAGGATTAATAAACGGATTTTTGGTTTTGCTCAGTTCAATAAACTGCTCCGCTTTTCCACCACGCCAGCGGTAAATGGATTGTTTGGGATCGCCAACAATCATTAGCGAACCCCTTTCGCCACTCAAATCTTCGCTCGAAAGCGCATTATCAATCAACGGAATCAGGTTCTGCCACTGCATTTCGGAAGTGTCCTGAAATTCATCAATAAAAAAATGCTTGTATTTTTCGCCCAAACGCTCGTAAATAAAAGGCGCCGGTTGGTTTTGGATTTGTTCGTTTATCAGTTTGTTAAACTCAGCAATTGAAAGAATGTTTTGTTCTTTTTGGATTTTGGCCAACTCGTTGCTAACGGTATGCAACAACGAAAGCGGCGTAATGTTTTTTAAGAAAGCTTCATAGAAGTTTTTCTTTTCCAGTTTTTTATAAATCAAATCTAAAATATTCAAAAGACCCGGAATCAAACTTTCAATTATGGTTGAATCTCGTGCGTCTTTTTTTATTTTGATGTCTTCAATGGCTTTGAATCGATGGTTGTTGGCTCTGCTGTCATTAGTTCGGATAAATTCCAGATGCTTCGGGAAAGTGCCATAAGGAAAGGAATTCAGATCAACGCCATTGTTTTCGAGTATTACAAAAGCTTCCGTTGCCAAATCAACGGTTTCCGATTCCAGTTCTGCACAAAATTCCGAGAGTTTGTTTTTGATTTCAATAAATTCTGCGATGGTTTTATGGTGAAAATGCGCCACTTCTTCGCGATTGTTTTCATTCAAAATCAGCTTTCCGGTTTCCATAATGTCGCGCGACACATCCCAACTTTTATCATCATCGGTTTTCTCCATCGTATAATCCACGAGCAGATTAGTTAGTGTTTCATCTTCTCCGGCTTGCGCAATAATGGCATCGATGGCCTCGGTCAAAAGAGTTTCGGTATCCAATGACACTTCAAATGTAATGGGCAGCTTCAAATCGTGAGCAAACGCGCGAATGACTTTGTGGGTGAATTTATCAATGGTCGAAATGTTGAAAGCAGCGTAATTGTGAATCAGATTTTTGATGATGCTTTTGGCTTTTTGGGTAATAGTGGCCAATGACAATCCGGTTTCTACTTGAATATCCTGCATCAATTGCAGGGCTTTGTCCGAAGGATGTTCTTTGGCAAACTCCGACAAACTTTCCACCACACGGCTTTTCATTTCGTGTACCGCTTTGTTGGTAAACGTAATGGCAAGAATGTTGCGATACGCATCGGGTTTTTTGGATAGGAGAATAATTTTCAGGTATTCTTTTACCAAAGTATAGGTTTTGCCCGAACCGGCGGATGCGTCGTAAATGGAGAAAGCTGGTTTTTGCATTAGGGTTTGTTGATTAGGTAAACAAAATTCAACTTCGAGTCTTCGCCATAGTATTCGACTTCATATTCATCTACTTTCACTGCACCGATTTTTTCTATCGCTTTTTGCGAACGGATATTATAAGCACCAATGTGGAAGTAAACTTTATCTACGAACTGAAAAGCATACTCGAGCATCAGTTTTTTCAAAGCCTTGTTGTGTCCGCTGCCCCAAAATTTCCGCCCAATGAATGTATAGCCAATCAAAACGGAATTGTTCTTTTCGTCATAATCATAAAACCGACTGCTGCCCACCACTTCACCGTTTTGCTTGTCGCGAATTAGAAATGCGCCTTTGGACAGCATTGCGCCTTCAAAATAATTCTGAAAAACGTCGCGCTGATACCGCAATTTGTTCGGGTGCTGTTCCCAAACCAACGGATCGGAGGCCACAGCATACAATTCCTCAAAATCAGTTTCTTGAAGCGGAATCAATTGAATAAATTCATTTTGTAAATGGACAGGCTGAAGGTCAAACGGCATTATTGGTTTTATTTATGGTTTAATTAAGAAATAGAATTTCTTTTTACGAAGTTAAATGTATAAATTTGAATTCAATTTAATAATCACTAAAATAAAAATATCATGGCTTTCGAATTACCGCAATTGCCTTATGCATACGATGCATTAGAACCCCATATTGATGCCAGAACGATGGAAATTCATCATTCAAAACATCACAACGCTTACACCACCAATCTGAACGCCGCCGTTGAAGGAACAGATATGGAAGGAAAAACAATTGAAAACATTCTGATTAATCTCGATATGAAAAACGCTGCGGTTCGTAATAACGGTGGCGGCTTTTACAATCACAATTTATTCTGGAGAGTAATGGCTCCGAACGCTGGAGGTTTGCCAACAGGAGAGCTTCTGGAAGCTATCGAAAGAGATTTTAAATCGTTTGAAGAATTCAAAGCTTTATTTGCAAAAGCCGGGGCTACTCGTTTTGGTTCAGGTTGGGCTTGGCTTTGTGTACACAAAGGTGGAAAGCTGGAAGTATGTTCAACGCCAAATCAGGATAATCCGTTAATGCCGGATACTGGTTGTGGTGGCTTCCCAATTCTTGGTATGGATGTTTGGGAGCATGCTTACTACCTAAATTATCAAAACCGTCGTCCGGATTATATTGAAGCGTTCTTCAATGTAATCAACTGGACAGAAGTAGCCAGACTATACGCTACTGAAAAATAAAAACAATATATAATTTGTTCAGAAGAGACCGATTGTGAAAGCAATCGGTTTTTTTATTTGGAATTGGGATAAAAATAAACAGGCGGAATTGCTTCCACCTGTTTGCCCCAAATCTACCATAAACTTAACCTACTAAATACTATGGTAGGACAAAACTAAGGACAACCGTCTAAAAAACAAGAGTTTTTGTTAAAAATATATTGGGATGATAGGCAAATGAGAGTGTAAACTGCCTTTTTTTAATAATTTTAAGACTTTTGTGAAATAAAAAAGGTGAAAATTTCTTTTCACCCTTTTTGCCCCAAATCTACCATAAACTTAACCTACTAATGCTATGGTGATTCAAATGTATTGGTGTAACCCTTGTTAAAAAAATAAAATAGACAAACGGCAAGTATAATCGTTAAAGGTTTTTTGGCTGAAGTATTGAGGGTATAAAATAAAAAAGGTGAAAATTTCTTTTCACCCTTTTTGCCCCAAATCTACCATAAACTTAACCTACTAATGCTATGGTAAGGTCAAATGTAAGTACATTGATATTCAGCACACAAAAAATTTAGATGAACTGCATCAATAATCGTTTAACTTCAAAAAATGTTAAAATTTTAGTAAGCGCGAGCATCTTTTCCTTGATAAAAATTCATAAAGGCTTTGTTTACAACTCTATTTCCTCCGGGTGTTGGATAGTCTCCGGTAAAGTACCAATCCCCTAGATTTTTAGAACAGGCTTTGTGCAGATTTTCCACATTTTGGAAGATAATTTTAACGTCTGCCTTAATATCTTCAGAAGTTAGTAAATCAGCTATTTTATCTGATATCTCTTGGTCTGTAAAAGGATTGTATATTTCGGTAACATAGTTTATTACTTCTTTGTCTTTGAAATTGGCTTGCGCTTTACACTTGGTATAAACGTCATCTACAATATGATATAAATTGCGTTCTTTCAATAGAGCCAGTGCCGCTTGGAATGCTACCAATCCTTCCAGCTTGGCCATGTCAATCCCGTAACAATCCGGATAACGGATTTGAGGAGCTGAAGAAACCACCACTATGCGTTTCGGATTTAAGCGATCCATCATTTTGAGGATGCTTTTCTTAAGAGTAGTTCCTCTCACGATGCTATCGTCGATGATAACCAAATTGTCTTCCGGTTTAATCACACCATACGTTACGTCATAAACATGTGCCACCAAGTCATCCCGACTACTGTCCTCAGTTATAAAGGTTCTGAGTTTGGCATCTTTAATGGCAATTTTTTCGGTTCTGATTTTTACCGAAAGGATTTGTTCCAATTTTTCTTTGGTTAACGTTTTTCGGTTGTCAAGGATAAATTGATTTTTTCTGTGATTCAAAAAGTCATTCGCGGCTTCCACCATTCCGTAGAAAGAAGTTTCCGCCGTATTGGGGATATAAGAGAAAACGGTGTTGTCAGTATCATTGTCAATAGCATCCAATACAGCTGGTAAAATTAATTTCCCGAGCTCTTTTCGCTCCTGATAAATTTCGGCATCGCTGCCGCGGGAAAAGTAGATGCGTTCAAACGAACACGCTTTTTTTACTGTTGGCGTGATGATTTCTTCTTGCGAAATGATTCCGTTTTTCTTTACGATTAAAGCATGGCCGGGTTGTAATTCCTGTACTTTTTCAAACGGAACGTTAAAAACGGTTTGGATAACCGGTCGTTCTGAAGCCACTACTACAATTTCGTCATCTTCATAAAAATAAGCAGGACGGATTCCAGCGGGATCTCTGAAAACAAAAGCATCGCCATGACCCAACAAGCCTGCCATCGCATAACCGCCATCCCAACCTTTGGAGGCTTTTTTTAATATTTTGGCTAAATCTAATTTCTCGGCAATCACTGGTGAAGCTTCTCTTTTGGACAGACCGTTGTTTTTGCATTCCTGATACAAATCGGTTACTTCATCATCCAGGAAATGACCAATTTTTTCCATCACAGTTACAGTATCTGCCATTTCTTTGGGATGCTGTCCCAATTCGACTAAGCTATTGAAAAGCTCCGTAACATTTGTCATGTTGAAGTTTCCGGCAACGATGAGGTTTCGGTGCATCCAGTTGTTTTGACGCAAAAAAGGATGTACGCTTTCTAAACTGTTTTTGCCAAAAGTTCCGTAACGAACATGCCCCAGGAATAATTCACCGATGTATGGGATATTGTCTTTTTGCAATTGTACGTCTTCCTGGTATTCCGGATGCAGGCTCAGCTCTTCGTTGATTCTTTCATTGATTTGTGCAAAAATGTCCTGAATCGGTTGCGCTTTGTTCGAGCGTACTCGACTGATGTATCTTTCGCCGGGTTCTACATCAAATTTGATAGAAGCAAATCCGGCACCGTCTTGACCGCGGTTATGCTGCTTTTCCATTAGGAGATACATTTTTTGTACTCCGTAAAAAGCCGAATCGTATTTTTCTTTGTAAAAGGCTAACGGTTTTTTTAATCGTAAAAGGGCAATTCCACATTCGTGTTTAATGGCGTCGCTCATAGTAGTTGTTGTGTTGTTTCTGTTTGTAAGTTGTTTGTTTAGTGTTTTTTAGCATAAAAAAAGCCCCGAAAGTTTCGAGGCATAAATTTATTGTATTTCTATTTCAAATTGTGTTAAAGCTTTGAATTGTTTCAAGCGCTCCTGCACCTCTTCTTTTTTCAGGCTAGTCATTCTTTCGGTTCCGAATTTCTCTACACAGAAAGAAGCTAAGTTGGATCCTTGAATAATCGCGTTTTTCAAATTGTTAAATGAAATGTTTTCACTTTGCGCAATATAACCGGCAAAACCACCGGCAAATGTATCTCCGGCACCTGTTGGGTCAAATACTTCTTCTAGTGGTAAAGCAGGAGCAAAGAATACTTCTTTGTTATGGAACAACAACGCTCCGTGTTCTCCTTTTTTAATCACCACATATTTTGGTCCCATAGTGTGGATTTTTGCAGCCGCTTTTACCAATGAGTACTCGCCTGATAATTGACGGGCTTCTTCATCGTTAATCGTAATTACATCAACACGCTTGATAACGTCTAATAATTCCGGTAACGCACAATCCATCCAGAAGTTCATAGTGTCAAGCACTACTAATTTTGGTTTTTCAGTCATTTGATCTAAAACACCACTTTGTACAATAGGATGTAAGTTACCTAACATTACAACATCAGCATCTTTAAAATCTTGAGGAACCACAGGATTGAAATCGGCCAAAACATTTAGTTCGGTTGCCAAAGTGTCACGAGAGTTCAAATCGTTGTGGTATTTACCACTCCAAAAGAAAGTCTTTCCGCCTTTTACGATTTCTATTCCTGAAATATCAATATTTCTATCAGTTAATAAATCTAAGTAAGCCTGTGGGAAATCATCTCCAACCACCGATACGATTGCTGATTTTACATTAAAGTGTGAGGCAGATAAACCGATGAAGGTTCCGGCACCCCCTAATATTTTGTCTGTTTTTCCGAAAGGCGTTTCGATAGCATCAAATGCCACCGTTCCTACTATTAAAAGTTTGTTCATTATTTGCGATTCAAATTAAAGGCGCAAAGATAAGTTTTAAGTTTCAGAGTTGCAACACCGAAGTCTTAGTGCTAATTTGTAATGTTTTAGAGTAACTTTCCTTCTTCCTTTTCGTAAAAAGCATCAATCGAAAGTTTATTCAACCCCGAAGCATAAACAGCCAATTCATCGCATCTTTCGTTTTGCGGATGGTTGTTGTGACCTTTAATCCATTTGAAATCTACTTGGTGTTTGCGGTAAATTTTGAGGAAACGCATCCATAGGTCGGGATTCTTTTTGCCGGCAAAGTTTTTCTTTTCCCAACCGAAGACCCATTTTTTTTCCACAGCATCCACCACATATTTCGAATCGGAAACTACTAAAACCTTCATGTTCGGATTTTTTAGTTTTTCCAAACCTACGATTACCGCCAATAATTCCATTCGGTTGTTAGTGGTGTATCGAAAACCTTCGTAATATTCTTTTTTATAAGGTGTGCCAACTAATTCCATTACCACGCCATAACCGCCGTTCCCGGGATTTCCTTTAGCAGCGCCGTCGGTGTAGATGTGGACTTGGTGTGACATTTTAGGATTTAGGGTTTAGGATTTGTTCAATTACTTTTGGGAAAAATTCATGTTCCAGTTCGTGTACTTTAGCAGCAATTTCTTCAGGAGTTTGGCAGCTTTCTATGTTGACTGTTTGCTGTAAAATGAATTCGCCTTCATCATAATGTTCGTTTACATAATGAATGGTGATACCGGTTTCATGCTCTTTATTTTCCAAAATAGTTTTGTGTACGTTCATGCCATACATGCCTTTTCCACCATATTTTGGTAACAGTGCCGGATGAATGTTGATGATTTTGTTTGGATAGTGATGCACAATTTCTTCAGGCATTTTCCATAAAAAACCAGCCAATACAATCAAATCAGGTTGCAGTTCATTGATTTTTGCCAAAACAAAACCTTCGTTCAGTTCGGCTCGATTAAAAACTAATGTTGGAACATGATGCACTTGCGCTTTTTCTAAAACTTTGGCTTCCGGATTGTTGGAAAACACGCCAACGACAGCAACTTCGTTATTGTTTTTGAAGTACTGAATGATGTTTTCTACATTGGAACCCGCGCCTGAGGCGAAAAGCAAAATTTTTTTCATTGGGGAAAGCTGTTTGACAGCACAAAAAAAAGAATAATTACGCGAATTAAAACCATGATTATGTAAGATTTTGAAATTAATTTTTTAATTTCGTGAACACATTTAGTAACAAAAAGGTTGTTTTAAAATAAAGTTTTTTATTTTTGCCAACAATTAAAATTAAAAATTTAGAAATTATGTCAGACATTGCATCAAGAGTAAAAGCGATTATTGTAGACAAATTAGGCGTTGACGAAAACGAAGTTGTAACAGAAGCAAGCTTCACAAATGATTTAGGCGCTGATTCATTAGACACTGTTGAGCTTATTATGGAGTTCGAAAAAGAATTTGATATCCAAATTCCGGACGACCAAGCAGAAAACATTGCTACTGTAGGTCAAGCTATTTCTTACATCGAAGAAGCAAAAAAATAATAATAATTCACCCGTGAGAAATCCTATTTTTCACGGGGTTTTTATTATTTTTACTGAAAAGAGTAAAACAGATTGACATTCAATCTAAAAAATATTGAAATACCCTTGTCTCTTTAATGATTAACTTTGAAGAAAACATGGGTATTATTTGTTTAAATACAATTGTAAAAAAGACATTATGGCATTAAAGCGAGTTGTAGTAACAGGTTTAGGTGCGCTAACGCCCATTGGAAATTCCATCGAAGAATATTGGAATGCTCTCGTAAACGGGAAAAGTGGTGCTGCACCAATCACCTATTACGATACCGAAAAACATAAAACAAAATTTGCCTGCGAAGTCAAAAACTTCAACATCGAAGACTATATGGATCGTAAAGAATCCCGTAGAATGGACAAATTCGCTCAATATGCTATTGCAGCCAGCGAAGAAGCCATTAAAGATGCAGGAATTACCGATACCAATATTAACAAGCAAAGAGTAGGGGTTATTTGGGGTGCCGGAATTGGCGGTTTGGAAACTTTCCAGGAGGAAGTTATCAGTTATGCCAAAGGTGACGGAACACCAAGATTCAATCCGTTCTTTATCCCGAAAATGATTGCCGATATTGCTCCTGCACACATTTCAATGCGAAATGGATTCATGGGGCCTAACTATACCACGGTTTCAGCTTGTGCTTCTTCGGCCAATGCCCTGATTGATGCTTTCAATTACATTCGTTTAGGAATGTGTGATGTTATCATTTCAGGAGGTTCAGAAGCAGCCGTGACTATTGCCGGTATGGGCGGATTTAACTCAATGCAGGCATTATCTACCAGAAATGAGAGTCCGGAAACAGCGTCAAGACCTTTTGATGCTACCCGTGACGGATTTGTTTTAGGAGAAGGTGCCGGTGCCTTAGTTTTAGAAGAATACGAACATGCGAAAGCTCGTGGAGCCAAAATATATTGTGAAGTTGGCGGTGGCGGAATGTCATCAGATGCTTATCATTTAACTGCTCCCCATCCGGAAGGAATTGGTGTAATCGCTGTTATGGAAAACACCTTGCGCGATGCAGGAATGTTGCCAGATCAAGTAGACCATATCAATACCCACGGAACGTCAACGCCACTTGGTGATGTAGCCGAATTGAAAGCCATTAGTGCTGTTTTTGGTGTTCATGCTAAAAACATCAACATCAATTCAACTAAATCAATGACAGGTCACTTGCTTGGTGCTGCTGGTGCTATTGAAGCTATTGCTTCTATATTAGCTATGAAACATGGTATTGTTCCACCAACCATTAACCATACGGTTGTGGACGAAAACATTGATCCAAGCTTAAATTTAACATTGAACAAAGCTCAAAAAAGAGAGGTTAAAGTAGCTATGAGTAACACTTTCGGTTTCGGAGGTCATAACGCTTGCGTTTTATTCAAAAAATTAGAAGACTAAACTTTAGATGAGAATTCTAAAAAAAATATTTAAAAATTCCCGTTCAACTGAGGACGGGATTTTTTTTAAAGAGATTGAAAAAGTTATAGGTTTTAGGCCCCAAACGATAATCTACTACGAAAAAGCCTTCACCCATCGTTCAACCAACCGAATGGATTTGAAAGGTAATCCTATGAATTATGAGCGTCTCGAATTTCTTGGAGATGCCATGTTAAGTGCTGTAATTGCGGCACATTTGTATAACAAAGCTCCTGCCGGTGACGAAGGGTATTTGACCAAAATGCGTTCTAAAATTGTCAGCCGCGAACATTTAAACGAATTGGGAAGAGACCTAAACTTAATCCGATTTGTAGAAAGTAAAGTGCCCACACAACACTTTGGCGAAAACATTCACGGAAATATTTTTGAAGCTTTAGTGGGTGCCATTTTTTTGGATAAAGGCTACGATTTCTGTGAAAAATTTATCCAAAGAAGTGTTATTACTCCCTATGTTGACATTGAAAAATTAGAGGGTAAAGTCATCAGTTATAAAAGCTTACTGATTGAATGGTGTCAAAAAGAAAAAAAATCATTCCATTACGATGTCTTTGATGACAATGGCAATGACGGGCAAAAATATTTCGGTGTCAAACTGAGTATCGATGATAAAGTGGTGGCCAAAGCCAGGGCGACTTCCAAAAAGAAAGCAGAAGAAAAAGCATCCCAACGCGCTTATTTTGCATTTCAGGAAAAAATTAACAAAAAATAATATAGATTCTCAAAAAACTATAACGTTTTCGTTCATAAAATATCGTTAACTCAATCCCTTGGTAGTGATAATCTGTAACAGATATGCTATATTTACAACTTAAATTGCAAGATATGACCGTTCACAAATTGCATTTGGATGAGTTTGACGAGATAGATTATCAATTGATTGCTATTCATTCGCCTTTAGAGGATTATCGATTAGCGTATTACATCAATCAAAATCTGCCTATCAATCTTAAAAAGAGCAATTGTAACATTCATATCAGCAGTAAAGAAGGGGAAACCCAATTTACTAGATTTATTTTTGAAGATGACACTAAGGATATTTCCTGGAATTTAATTCAAAATCAAAACGCTGTTTTTGTTTCGTCGCAAACAGGTAATCAAGGCTTGTTTGCCGAAAGCAACACCAAATTTTCGACCAAAATCTATCTGATTCCGGAGTTTAAAAAAGTAGATTACTTTTTAAAAATAGAAAACGCCGAAGCCACAGTAGATGTGTTAAAAATTGCCAATTGTATCAAGAAAATCGACAGAGTAAGCACGGTTTACGCTGTAGAAGTAGAAAAAATAAAATCAAAAAATAATTTAATTTTTTAAGGATAATGCCAACAAGAAAAAAAACTAAAATTGTAGCCACACTGGGGCCTGCATGTAGTTCGAGAGAAGTGATTAAAAAAATGATTGATGCCGGAGTGAATGTGTTTCGTGTTAATTTCTCTCACGCCGATTATGAAGATGTAAAAGAAAGAATCGATATTATCAGAGGATTGAATGATGAATTTGGATATACCACGGCTATTTTAGCCGATTTACAAGGACCAAAACTCCGGGTAGGCGTAATGAAAGAAGACGTAGTGGTGAATCCCGGTGACATTATCACTTTCCAAACTGCTGAAGACGTTCCGGGAACTAAAGAACGTGTTTACATGAACTACAAAGAATTCCCGAGAGATGTAAATCCGGGAGAAAAAATTCTTTTGGATGACGGAAAATTAATGTTCGAAGCCCTAGAGACTAACGGAACTACTGAAGTGGTTTGTAAAGTAATTCAAGGCGGACCGTTAAAATCTAAAAAAGGAGTCAACCTGCCAAACACCAAAGTATCGTTACCGGCTTTGACCAAAAAAGATATTAAAGATGCTTTGTTTGCCATTGAGCAAAAAGTGGATTGGATTGCACTTTCATTCGTTAGAACACCAAAAGATTTAGAAGAATTACAGGATTTAATTGCCAAACATTCGGATTATAAAATTCCAATCGTAGCCAAAATCGAAAAACCGGAAGCCGTCGAAAACATTGATAAAATCGTGGCTTTTTGTGATGGTTTGATGGTAGCTCGTGGTGATCTTGGGGTAGAAATTCCGGCGCACGAAGTGCCTCTGATTCAAAAGAAATTAATCCACAGAGCCAAAACCGCCAGAATCCCGGTAATCGTAGCGACACAGATGATGGAAACGATGATTACGAGTTTAACGCCAACACGTGCTGAGGTAAATGACGTGGCCAACTCGGTGATGGATGGTGCTGATGCAGTGATGCTTTCCGGAGAAACTTCGGTGGGTAATTACCCGGTGGAGGTTATCGAAAAAATGACACAAATCATTGAAGCGGTTGAAGATTCTCCACTGATTATGGTGCCACAAAATCCGCCTCACGTTAGAACTAAGCGTTTTATCACCAAATCTATTTGTTATCACGCGGCTATTATGGCCAATGAAATAAAAGCCAAAGCTATTTCGACATTAACGAATAGTGGTTATACGGCTTTTCAAATTTCGGCCTGGAGACCCAAAGCACATATTTTGGTTTATACTTCCAACAAAAGAATTTTGACGCAGTTGAATCTGCTTTGGGGAGTGAATGCTTTTTATTATGACAAATTTGTTAGCACCGATGATACTGTTGGTGATGTAAACGAAATTGCCAAAGCTAACGGATACGTGAAAAAAGGCGACATGCTGATCAACTTAGCCGCTATGCCGGTTGCCGATAAAGGAATGGTAAACACTTTGCGTGTTTCTGAAATAGAATAAATTTTTTTAAACCATAGTATGGAATCCACTTAAAATTTTTAAGTGGATTTTTATTTTTACCAAAAAAAACATATTTTAGACAAAATTTTAAAACTCAGAACTTATGGATAATGAAAACATTTTAGTTTCAAGCGCTACTGATATTGAAAAAGCAACGTTTTATAAAAAAACCTATCAGCATTTAGCTTTAGCGATTTTAGCCTTTATAGTTGTTGAATCCGTTTTAGTCAAAACAGTACCCGTTGAAGTAATTCTATGGATGTTTAGCGGTAGATTTATTTGGTTGTTTATCATTGGATTGTTTTGGTTGGGCTCGGTATTATCTAATAAATTAGCGTATCATCCCTCAAGAGAGAAACAGTATTTAGGATTAGGATTGTATGTGATTTTAGAATCTATAATCTTTTTACCGATGATTTATATTGCCGCCGGTTATTCTGGTAGTAGCGATATATTGATGCAGGCAGCAATGACGACTTTGTTTATGTTCACGGGTTTAACGGCTGTCGTTTTCTTAACCAAGACCGATTTTTCCTTTTTAAGAACCATACTTATCGTTGGTGGATTCGTTTCTTTGGGAACAATTGTTGTTGGAGCCATTTTTGGTTTTAATCTTGGACTTTGGTTCTCTGTAGGAATGGTAGTCTTGGCTTCGATTAGTATCCTTTATCAAACCGATCAAATAAAAAACAAGTACGGAACACAACAATATGTTGGGGCTTCTTTACAACTTTTTGCTTCAGTAATGTTGTTATTCTGGTATATTTTAAGGATTTTGATGAGCAGAAGAAACTAATCATTCTTTTTATAAAAATAGTAAACCAGCTTTCGGGCTGGTTTTTTTATGACTAAAACTCAAATTTTAATTGCACTACCACTGTTTTCTTAATTTCGGTATTCAAGTTGTTTAACGAAATGCCAAGTAAGCGAACTGAATCTTTCATCCGTTCCTGAAACAGGAGCTCTTTGGCGACCTCTAAGAGCAATCCTTTGTCGGAAATGAAATAAGGCAGTGTTTTACTTCGCGTTTGTGTCGTAAAGTCGCTGTATTTGATTTTGAGTGTTACCGTTTTTCCGGAAATGTTATACTTCTTCAAGCGGTTTTCCAATTCGCCGGCAATACGTTCCAAACGTTCTATCATAAAAATCTCCGAAGTCAGGTTTTCGTTAAAGGTATGCTCGGCAGCGACTGATTTGGTAATGCGATTGGGCTTGACCGCGCTGTTGTGAATGCCGCGGACGATATTGTAAAAATGTAAGCCGCTTTTATTGAAATGCTCTTCCAGAAATTCTCTTGATTTTGATTTCAAATCCTTGCCGGTAAAAATACCCAGATGATACATTCTGTCGGTGGTTACTTTGCCGATGCCATAGAATTTTTTGATATCCAGGTTTTCTAAAAAGCTTTCCACTTCTTCCGGATTTACTGTTTTTTGCCCGTTGGGTTTGTTATAATCGCTGGCAATTTTGGCCACAAATTTATTCACCGAAATTCCGGCAGAAGCGGTCAAACCCACTTCCTCGAAAATTCGCTTTCTGATTTCCTGCGCAATCAGGGAAGCGCTGGGATTCCCTTTTTTGTTCTGCGTAACATCGAGATAAGCTTCGTCTAATGACAGAGGTTCCACTAAATCGGTGTAGTCATGAAATATCTTTCTAATCTTTTTCGAAATCTCTTTGTAGCGGTCAAATCGTGGGCGCACAAAAATCAACTCCGGGCAATTTCTCTTGGCCTGAATGCCGCTCATTGCGCTTCTTACACCGAATTTTCTAGCTTCATAACTAGCCGCCGAAACCACGCCGCGAATCTCACTACCGCCCACTGCCAATGGCTTTCCTTTTAATTCGGGATTGTCCATTTGCTCGACGGAAGCATAGAAAGCATCCATGTCAATGTGGATAATTTTTCGGTAAGCAATCGGTTCAGCCATATCACAAATTTATAGTATCTTTCGATAAAATTTGTGTCCGATGATAGAAATAGAACGAAAGTTTTTAGTCCTTTCGAATGATTTTACAAAAGAAGCTTTTTCCCAAAAAAGAATTGTGCAAGCGTATCTAAATTCCAATCCGGAACGAGCGGTTCGCATTAGAATTAAAGACGACAAAGGCTTTTTGACCATCAAAGGCAAAGGAAACGAAACTGGCACAACTAGGCTGGAATGGGAAACACAGATAGCCGTGACGGATGCTGAAAAACTACTAGCCATTTGCGAAAGCGGCATGATTGACAAAATCCGACACGAAATAAAAGTAGGGAATCACATCTACGAAGTGGACGTTTTTTCAGGCGAAAATGAAGGATTGATTATTGCCGAAATTGAGTTGCAATCCGAATTTGAAGCTTTTGAAAAACCGAGTTGGCTTGGGGAAGAAGTAACGAATGATGCTCGCTATTATAACGCTTACTTAAGCAACCATCCTTTTAAAAGCTGGTAGTTTACTTGTCTTCTACTTCTAGTTTTACAATAACTCCTCCTGTATTTTTATTGTCTACCAATTCCATAAAGGCTTTTTTGGTTAAATCAATTTCACGAACTTTTGAGAAAGGGCCACGGTCTGTAATTTCAACAATTACTGATTTACCATTGGCTTCATTCGTGACTCTTACTTTGGTTCCGAAAGGCAATTTTTTGTGCGCTGCGGTGTATTTTGTATTGTCAAATCGGGCGCCACTGGCGGTTTTTTTGCCGTGAAATTTTTGAGCATAATAGGAAGCGTGTGCATCTTTTTTGTAGAATTTGAACTTTAAATTCATCTCCGTTTTCACAGAATCTACCATTGGAAGAGTTTCGGCTGTTGGTTTGTTTTTCAGCGAATCTATTTTCGCAGCTGAGATTACTTTGGTTTTCTCCTTAGTTTCTTTTGGCGTAACTGTTTTTTCTTTGCTTTTTCCTTTGTTTTTTTCTTTTTGCTTTGGATGGATTGCCCATACATTGACGCAAAAAACAAGGGTTATAAAAGAAAAAATAAGGGTTGTTATTTTGGTATTCATAAATGAACTTTTTTTAGTTTAAAAGGTTTGGCAAAAACCATACCTTGATAAAAAAAGCCCTTTTCAGGACTTTATTTTTATTGTTTGAACCACAAATTCCACGGAATTCTGCTCATAATAAAAAGTAAACCTAAAGCATAGAAAACCGCAATACTGTTGAATTTTGCCTTACTGGTCTGTGCTTTTTTGTGTTTAGACCAGCCAATAGTTATCAGTGTAATGGCTATGATATTTACTAACGGATGTTCTAGTGAAGTGAGTCGTAAAGCGGCATCTTTCATTTGACCAAAAACGGCTGAACCAAGTGGAGAAACAAAATACAAGATTAATCCAACCAATAACTGTATATGAGTTGCAATTAAACCGAAGAGCGCAATCTTTCTGTCTTTGGCGGCAAATTCTCTTTTGGATGTCATTCCGATAAGTGAATTAATTATGGCGAAAACTAATAATGTCAGTGCTACATAAGCCCAACCGGAGTGGAATTTTTGAATAAAGTCGTACATGGTATTTTGTTTTGGAATAACAAATATAGAGAAAACGCACAAAAAAACCTCACGATGTGGTGAGGTTTTAGATTGTATTGTGGTTATTTGGCTTTTAAAAAATGATTTAAAAGGAATTCCGTTGAACTGTCATGGTTTTTAACAGTGGCGGAATGAATTTCGTCTAAAATGGAATTTGCCAGTTGTTTCCCCAATTCAACGCCCCATTGATCATAACTGAAAATATTCCAGATAATCCCTTGAACGAAAATTTTATGTTCGTACAAAGCCACTAAGGAACCCAGCGATTTGGGCGTTAGTTTTTGTATCAAAAGAGTATTGGTTGGTTTGTTGCCGGCGAATACTTTAAAAGGCAACAGGAATGCTACTTTCTCTCCGGATACACCTTGTTTCTCAAATTCGGCTTTGACCTGCGCCTCGGTTTTTCCGTTTAACAACGCTTCGGTTTGTGCAAAAAAGTTCGACATCAATTTGTCATGATGATCTTGGTTGCCATATAAAGGTTTTACAAAGCCAATAAAATCGGTCGGAATCAATTTGGTTCCCTGATGAATTAACTGAAAGAAAGCGTGTTGCGAATTGGTGCCCGGCTCTCCCCAAACAATGGTTCCAGTTTGGTAATTAACAGGTTTCCCATCGCGTCCCACACTTTTCCCATTGCTTTCCATGATGCCTTGTTGTAGGTAGGGAGCCAGCTTTTGTAAATATTGCGTGTAAGGAATCAAGGCTTCGCTTTCGGCACCAAAAAAATTGTTATACCAAATGCTCAACAGCGCCAAAACCACCGGAATATTTTTGTCAAACGATTCGTTTTTGAAATGGTTGTCCATGTCGTGAGCGCCTTGCAATAAGTCGTCAAAATTATCAAAACCAACGGCTAAACTGATGGATAAACCAACGGCACTCCAAAGCGAAAAACGGCCGCCAACCCAATCCCACATTGGAAAAATATTGGCTGGATTGATGCCAAATTCAGTTACTTTTTGAATGTTGGTAGAAACCGCTACAAAGTGTTTGGCCACATCTTCCTGTGCTGCTGATTTCAAAAACCAAGAACGGATGGTTTCCGAATTGGTTAGCGTTTCTTGTGTGGTAAAGGTTTTAGAAACAATCACAAAAAGCGTGGTTTCCGGATTTATTTTTTTGATGATTTCATTCACATGATCGCCATCCACATTGGAAACGAAATGAACATTCAAATGATTTTTATAGAATTGTAATCCTTCCACCACCATTGCCGGACCAAGATCTGAACCGCCAATTCCGATATTCACTACATCGGTAAAAGCCTTTCCGGTGAACCCTTTTCGGGTTCCGGAGATGACTTCGTTTGTGAAGGTTTTGATTTTGTTTTTTACTTCGAAAATTTCCGGCATTACATTTTGACCCTCCACTAAAACAGTAGCATTTTCCGGAGAACGCAAAGCAGTATGGAGTACAGCTCTGTTTTCAGTTTGGTTGATGTTTTCGCCACCAAAATAGCTGGCAATAGCATCTTTCAGCTTCACGTCTTTGGCTAAGTCCTGAAGTAAATTTAATGTCTCTTGATTGATGATGTTTTTAGAATAATCAACTAAAAAGTCATTCCATTGGATGTGAAATTTTTCGGCTCGGGCTTTGTCGCTGGCAAACATTTCGGGCATGGAAACGTTCTTCATTTGAGCGAAATGCTGTTGTAGTTTTTGCCAAGCCAATGTGCTTGTTGGGTTTGTATTGGGTAATGCCATTTTTTTACATTTGAATGACAAATTTACAACTATTGATTGGTAAAAAAAGGGGAATATTTTACGCTAACGATGTAGTTGAGAATTATTTTTTGAATTTCAAATCCGAAATGCTATCCAAAACTTTTTTCAAAGGTAGCATCTGCGCCATGAATTTTGGTTTTAGCCTAGAATCCATTGGAGTGGAAGTTGGCAAATTCAATTTCAACGCATCTACCTGAACGCCATTTTTCCAGAAACGATAACAAACGTGTGGTCCGGTGGCTAAGCCGGTACTGCCCACTTTCCCAATGATTTGGCCTTGTGTTACTCTTTGACCACGCTTCACTAAGATTTTGGACATGTGTAAATATTGTGTCGAATAGGTTTTGTCGTGTTTTACTTTTACAAAATTTCCATTTCCTGTGGTGAAACCGGCTTGTTCTACCACTCCGGCAGCGGTGGTCATGATGGGTGTTCCGGTTGGCGCGGCATAATCGGTTCCTTTGTGGGCTTTCCAGATTAATTGTACCGGGTGGAATCTATTGGCCGAATAGTGTGACGTGATGTTGACGAACTTTAAAGGAGCTTTCAGGAAAAAGTTTTTCAGGGTTTTTCCCTCGTCATCATAGTATTGTTGCTTGCCTTTGCTACCATCCGGAGAGAATGGAAAAGCGTATATTTTCTTGCCTTTGTATTCAAAATAAGTAGCTTTTAAGCTGTCAACGCCATCATAAACAGTATCGTTTATAAATCTTTCGGTAAAGGTCATGGCGAATTTATCGCCTTTTTTAAGCTTAAAGAAATCGATGGACCAGGCATAGATTTTGGCAATTTTTGGTGCCAGAGCCGGGTCTACTTTTAAGTTTTGTAACGTTTCGGATAAGGAACCGTTTAAGGCACCGGCAATGGTTCTGGTGGTGAATTTTACCGGTCTGGTTTTTTTGTGAGCCACCACCGAATCCCTGAAATCAACGATGTAATAATTCAGTCGGTCAGGTTGGTAAATAAAGGCCTGAAGTTTATTGGTTTTGTCTTTCGTTCTTAATAAAAGATAAGGTTTTCCTTTTCGGATGGAACGCACATCAAAAGTGTCTTTTACTTTGGCAACTATATCGTAAACCTGATTCCCGTTTAAGTTTTGTTTTTCTAAAATGCTTCCAAAAGTATCTCCGGACTGTATTGTGTCTTCAACGACATTAAATTCATTTAGCTTAAAACCAAAATCAATGGTAATTGGCATCATCTTGTGTTTTTGTTCCGATTTTTTTTCGGTTTTATCACAAGATACCAATGTTGCCAATGCAAAAAAGAGTATGAGTATTCGTTTCAAACTTCTGATTTTTAGGGCAGGATTATTCGCCCCAGTTTTTTAATTCTTCTTCACTCCACAATTCAGGGAAAAATATTCTTCGTTGGTATTTGGGATGCATGTATTTTTTCCAATCACTACCGCCGGTGGCTTCACCGTTGCCTTGACCGCTTTCTATGTATTTTTTGGCAGCGTTTAAATGTCCCATGACCCAAGTAATATTAACCGTATGGTCATAATGACGCATCGCTTTTACCAGGTTTGAATCTTTTTGATCGGCTTCAGGGAGTTGTTTGAATTTTTGCCAAATATTGATAGTGTTGTATTCTTCCATATAGCGAAGAAACTCCTCTTTGTATTTTCTTTCGAACTCCAAAATCAAATACGATTTTTCACCTGTCGCATGGTCTTTTCCTGCGGCTTGCCAGTACAAATGTTCAAAGGCATGGGTGTAAGGTGTATTTCGGTCAATGGAAGCTCTGAAACGATAATCAATTAAATTAATCAAATCGGTTGAAGAGAATTCTATCATTCTATATTGTGCACTTTGAAACCCGCTGGCCGGAGTCAGAGTGTTTCGGAATTTCATGTATTGCGCTACTTCCATACCATCGCCCATGATGTCGAAAGACGTGGTAAGCATGTCAAAATAACGGCTGATTCTGCGTAGTTTTTCGGTAAAGAAATTGGTTTGGGGTTTATCGGTATGACACAACTGATTGATTTCCCACAGGATCATTTTGAACAACAATTCATTGACCTGATGGTACATGATAAAAACCATTTCGTCAGGCAAAACGGTTCTTTGTGTTTGTAAATTCAGTAGTGCATCGGTTTGAATATAATCCCAGTAGGTTATAGGTTTTGACCAAAGTAAACCTTCGAGATGAGTGTCGATTTTTTGATTGATGGCTTCAAATTTTTGTTCTAAAGCTTCGAGTAATTGGTCAGTTTGTGTCTTAGTGTTCATTAGTCATTTAATTTAACCATAAAAGGATTTTTCAATCCTTTGAATCCTTCTAAATCGGCTTTGATAGAACCAACAGCAAGACTGGCTTTTATTCGCAATGGTATTTTGTTTTCATCGTCTGAAATCCAAACGGTTAAGCTTTCTTCTTCTTTGAAAACTCTTCCGGATTGTACGATAGGTCTGAAAATCATGGTTGGAGCGGTTCCAAATTTAGTTTTTATATTTTCTCTCCCTATGAATTTTAACTTAAACTTAAAGGTTTCATCATCGAAAAACATATCCACTACTATGGATTCGCCCACTTTTAATTTATCAATATTCGGATGGTTTCTTAAGAAATAAAAAGTGGATATGATGTCCTGTACATTTTCGCTAACGGAGAATGTTTTATCGGTGTTGTTTTTATAATCTTTTATCTGAACTTTATTGGCATCCTGATTAAAGAAACCTTCTTGGTTTTTGGTATAACCCCCTTCGTCAATTTTTCGAACAAACTGATATGGTTTGTTAGTTACTTTATCAAAATAACTTTCGTAATTGTCATCTACTTTAAAAAACAGACGTGACATTCCGACAGTATATCCTTTACCAATAGCGTGATAGACTTTTTTGTTGTTTTTTACAGCTTCTTGCACTTCGAGGGTGGCATATCCGGCATTGATAAAACCATAATGGATTCTGAACTTGAACCATTCGCCTGAATCATAAGCCTCCGGTTTTTGAGAATTGAAACTTACAGTGATAAAAAGCAACAATAAGAAGAAATATTTTTTCATGTTTTTATTTGTTTTTATACTGCAATTGCAATATCCGTTCCAAAAGTATTAAAACAAAAAAACCCAGTCAAATTAATGACTGAGTTTTTATGCTATTAACCAACCAAAAAACTATAAATTATGAAAATTTATCCAAAAAGTTGAGGAAACCACTCCTCATTTTTTGATGGTGCAAAGATAATTACATTTGTTGTGAATTTTCAACAATAAAATCAACTTTAACATTAAATTAATAAAATATAGCTTCTAAAAAGGTCGTTTTTTAAATTATCATCAATAAAAAGCAAATTTTACAATGTTCCTCGCAACATTTGTTCTCTTTCAATAGATTCAAATAAAGCTTTAAAATTTCCGGCACCAAATCCTCTGGCGCCCATTCTTTGAATGATTTCGAAGAATAACGTTGGTCTGTCCTCAATAGGTTTGGTAAAGATTTGCAATAGATACCCTTCGTCGTCAGCATCAATCATGATTCCTAATTTCTGAAGCTCAGTAATATCTTCTTTAAACTTATGCATGTGATCTTTCAATCGCTCCGGAATGGCATCATAATAAGCTTGTGGAGGGGTACTCAAGAACTCAATCCCCCGTGAACGCATATCGGCAATGGTTTTGATGATGTCATCCGTAGCCACAGCAATATGCTGAACGCCGG
Organism: Flavobacterium sp.; assembly: GCF_036741995.1. Lineage (GTDB taxonomy): Bacteria > Bacteroidota > Bacteroidia > Flavobacteriales > Flavobacteriaceae > Flavobacterium. The sequence continues at coordinate 58,976 of NZ_DAINRG010000005.1, forward strand.
AGCCTTCATAAAAATCTAAATATTCTTCAATTTGAGAACGTTTTTTCCCTTCAGCCGGTTCGTTGATTGGGAATTTGATTCTTCCGTTGCCGTTGCTCATGACTTTACTCATCAAAGCCGAATATTCCGTAGTGATTTGTTTGTCATCAAACGAAAGGAAGTTCACGAACCCCATAACATCTTCGTACCATTTTACCCAAATATTCATTTCATTCCAACCTACATTTCCAACCATGTGATCCACATATTTCAAACCAACTGGTGCAGGATTGTAATCGGATTTCCATTCTTTATAGCCCGGTAAAAAGGCTCCTTTGTAATTTTTTCGCTCCACAAACATGTGAACCGTTTCGCCATAAGTATAGATTCCGGCGCGAACTACTTCGCCATGTTCGTCTTGTTCAACAGTTGGCTCCATAAAAACTCTGGCGCCTCTTTTTGTGGTTTCTTCAAAGGCAGAACGGGCATCTTCAACCCACAGCGCTACTACTTTTACACCATCGCCATGCTTTTTAACATGTTCTCCGATAGGCGAATCACTGTTTAATGCCGTGGTTAATACTAAACGGATTTTGTCTTGTTTCAAAACATAAGAAGCCCTGTCTTTTATTCCGGTTTCTAAACCGGCATAGGCGTGCGATTGAAATCCAAAAGCTGTTTTGTAAAAGTGCGCCGCCTGCTTTGCATTACCAACATAAAATTCTACGTAATCTGTTCCTAAAAGCGGAAGGAAATCCTGCGCTCCTTCAAATATTTTTTCTAGTCCGTATTCAACGGATTTTATTTCTTTTGACATAATATATTAGTGTATTTGAGCGGTAAAATGAATTACCAAAAGTTGTGTTTAAATTTTTATTCTACCCAAGATTTATAGTATTGACCATCGTCCAATCCCATGGCTTCTTCTGTTACCATTAACGGTCTGAAAGTATCCACCATAACAGCTAATTCCTGCGTTTCGGTTTGACCAATGCTTCTTTCCATGGCACCTGGTGCCGGTCCGTGAGGAATGCCTTTTGGATGCAGCGTGATGTGACCCTGTTCAATATTATTTCTGGACATGAAGTCGCCGTCAACATAATACAACACTTCATCGCTGTCGATGTTGCTGTGATTGTAAGGCGCCGGAATCGCTTTCGGATGGTAATCATACAAACGCGGACAGAAAGAACAAACCACGAAAGTGGCGGTTTCAAAAGTTTGATGTACCGGTGGCGGTTGGTGTACTCTTCCCGTTATTGGTTCAAAATTGTGAATGCTGAATGCATAAGGGAAATTATAACCATCCCAGCCCACAACGTCAAAAGGATGCGTGGCATACACTACTTCGTGCATCATGCCTTCTTTTTTGATTTTGATTAAAAAATCCCCTTTTTCATCATGCGTTTCCAATTCTATTGGAAGTTTGAAATCGCGTTCGCAAAAAGGCGAATGTTCCAAATGTTGGCCGGAGGCGTTTTTATATCTCTTAGGAGTATAAAAAGGTGCGTAAGATTCCACATAAAACAATCGGTTATCGGAACTTTCAAATTCAATTTGATAAATCATACCGCGCGGAATAATAAGATAATCACCGTATTCAAAAGGAATATTGCCCATCATCGTGCGCAGTGTTCCTTTGCCTTTGTGGATAAAAATCATTTCATCAGCATCGGCATTTTTGTAGAAATAAGAAGTCAGTGATTTTTTCGGAGCAGCCAGTCCAATGATGCAATCTCTGTTGACCAGCATGGCTTTTCGGCTGTCCAGAAAATCGTCTTCCGGTTTTAACTCGAATCCTTTTAAGAGGAGTGATTTGATGTTTTTTCCGATGGCAATTTTAGGCTCAACGGAATAGGATTTTGTGATTTCCTTGACTTGTGTCGGGCGATGAACATGATACAACAAGGAAGAATGGCCGTGAAACCCTTCTGTTCCAAAAAGCTGTTCGTAATACAAACCGCCTGTTGGTTTTTCAAACTGGATGTGTCTTTTTTGAGGGAAATCGCCAAGTTTATGATATAGTGGCATAGTCTTTTAATTTGAAAATGAGAGAATTTGAAAATAACTTTCAATAGTAATTATTCAGATAAAAGGAATACGACTCACTCAGGATTTCTCTTGATGAGGAATTTTAAATGTGCTAATAAATTATCCCATTTTTTCATTCATACAAATATCGGAAAAATATAAATGCTGAAAATGATAATTATCAATTTTTATAAAATCAAAAAAGGATTAAGGAGTCTATGAAAACTCTTTAATCCTTTCCAATTAGAGATATATTCGTTTAATTTTCTTTGTTCATTTTAAAGCTAAAAGCATATACCAGAGCATGTACCGCAGCAAAAACTAATGAAAAGTAAAATAAGAGATGATCGTCATTTTTAATATCGGCATGATGGATAAAAGCAATGATGACAAGCGCAATTACCATTCCTATACCGGAAAGTGCCACTGTTTTATAACTTTTCAAGCTAAACGTTCCTTTGTTTAGGACGCTGTTTTTCATTCCGTAGAATAAATAAAAATCAAAGCCAATCATCATCCATACTATAAGTCGAATCCAAGTGTCTAGGGGTAAAAACACCATCATGAATAGACAGACAAATACTCCGGCTATTGGTACAAATGGTACAAGCGGTGTTCTGAAAGCCCTTGGAGCTTCAGGCATTTTTTTACGCATAATCAATACGCCTATACATACCAGAATAAAGGCAAAAAGCGTTCCTATACTGGTCATTTCTCCAACAACTCTTGCCGGAACAAACGCAGCAAAAGCACTTACGATAATCATGAATAATAAGTTGTTTTTGGCAGGAGTTCTGAATTTTGAATGTACTTCTGAAAACACTTTTGGCATTAATCCATCTTTACTCATAGAGAAGAATACTCTGCTTTGTCCCATCAACATGACTAATATTACGGAGGAATAACCACCCAAAATAGCTAATAAAATAGCATTGTTTAACCAAGGATACGCAGGAGTTATCATACCATTTGGACCGACAGATCCCATCGCTTCCACAGCCACAGCCACAGGAGCAATTCCGTCTTTTCCAGCAAATGCCTGATAGTTTACTACACCAGTCATTACATGCGCAAATAGAATATACAGTATGGTACAAATTCCTAACGACAATAAAATACCGATAGGCATGTCTCTTTTAGGGTTTTTAGCTTCCTGAGCAGCCGTAGAAACGGCATCAAAACCAATGTAGGCAAAGAACACAATGGCTGCAGCTCTGATGATTCCTGAGAAACCAAATTCTCCAAATTTCCCAGTGTTTTCCGGGATGTATGGGTGATAGTTTTCCGGTCTGATGTATTGCCATCCTACTGCAATAAAGACCAAAACTACAGTAACTTTTAATAAAACAATCAAACCATTTACAAAGGCTGATTCACGAGTCCCGCGTATTAATAATAACGACATTACCATCACTATTACAACGGCAGGAATATTGATGATTCCTCCTTCAAAAGGAGAAAGCATATAAGATTCATTGATGTGAATGCCATAGCCACTCAAAAATTTTCCAAAATACCTGGACCAACTAATGGAGACTGTGGCGGCACCTACAGCATATTCAAGAACTAAATCCCAACCAATAATCCACGCCATGAATTCGCCCATAGTAGCAAAAGAATAGGTATAAGCACTTCCGGCAACCGGAATCATGGATGAAAATTCGGCATAACACAAACCGGCAAATACGCAACCAAAGGCCGCCACAAGAAATGAAATTGTGATAGCCGGGCCAGCATTAACCGATGCCGCTAATCCGGTTATTGAAAATAAACCAGCTCCAATGATCGCTCCAATTCCCAAAGCAACTAATCCAGGCGCTGTTAGTGTTTTCTTTAATCCTTTTTCAGACTCGGTGGCTTCTGCAAGAAGTAAATCCAAAGGTTTTCTTTTCCAAATTGACATAAAAGAGAGTTTTAGTAATAGATTTTCAAATATAGTTTTTTTGTTTTAAATCAAACACAAAAGGGTTTTTATTACCAAGTCCGATATTAAAACCAGAATCCCACACTTATGAAAGTATAGCCTTTATTCAATTCCGGCGACCAGGTATATTTCAGTTCTACCGGACCAATAGCGGATTCTAAAGCATAGCCAATAGCGTATCCGTTGTATTTCGGTTTGGAAAGCCAATGTCCAGTTTTGAATAAATCGTCTTCAATATTAGCATAATTAGCTGCAAAATTGATGTGGTTTTTTTTGTAAATCTCATAGTCTAAAGTAAAGCAAGACTTGATGTAACTATCCGCCGAAACACTCAAAAAATCATAGCCATAGAAATGCTTGAAGTTATTGATGGTGTTAAATCCGTAGCCTCCGAGAATAAAATCAAAGAAGTGAACACTGTCACCACCAACCGCAAATCCGGCTTCTGATTGTACTTTTAATGTGGCTTTTTTGCAAAAGGCTTTGACAATGCCAATTTCGCCTTTGGCAATGGAGTAGCGGTGAAAATCATTGGTGTAATCCGATGAATACAGGAACGATTGAAAATCACCCGAAAACAACCAACCCTTTTTTGGGAATAATTTATTGTCAAAAGAATCGTATTTCATATACCCAAAAACACTGGCGTAATCACTGTTTTCAAAGGTTGGCGAAATAGTGCCCAAATTATCCGATCTGATTTTTAAGTGTTTGTATTCAATCCCGGCACCAATTAAAAATTTCTGGATAAAAACCGTTTGCATGTAAGCCTGATTGGTCAAGTCCGAAAAATCAATATTGATGCTGTTCAATCCCAATTGGGTCAACAATTCTCCATTTTTAAAATCGGTAGACACATTTCGATTGAAAGCATTGTAGCGCGATTTCAAACCAAAACTCCAATAAAAACCATTGTCTATATAATAATCTAAAGTGTATCGAATATTATCGCCAAGCCCTACATCCAGAGAAACGACGTCGTTTTTAAACAATGTTTTTTTCTGCGTAATGTTGGCCAAAACAGCACTTTTATACAAGCCGTCATAATGCAATCCGAATTTCAAAAAGGTCTTGGTTGGATTTTCGGTTAAATTCAATTGCAGTTCATCGCCGCCCTGAAGCGGTTGCAAAGTGTAACTGATGCGGCTGAAATTTTGCGTAGCATTGATGTTGTTAATCCCTTTTTTTAAATCGGAGTAATTTATTTTAGAACCGTTTTTAAAGCGAAGTTTTCCCAAAACATAAGCTCTGGTATAATTGTCCAGCTTGTTTACATTGATGCTTTTTATCAATAAAGTATCCTTTTGAACCTTGAATTTTTGAAGTTGGTACGGTTGATACGGATTCACCAGTTTTTTGATTTCATCCATCTGAAGCATAGCCGCTTCTTCGCCTTTTTTGATGATTTCCTGTCCTTCGTCAAAGGAGATTACACCATAATTGGAAATGTCGGGTTTGATGTAAATATCAGTGATTTTGACCTTTTCTTTCATCTTTTTGATCATGTCCAAATTGGTAATCTGAACCAGGATTCGCGTAGCATCTTTCAACGACTTTCGGTCTTTCAAATCATCCTGAACATCCACACCAATGATAATGTCGGCACCCATTTTACGGACTTCTTCTGCCGGATAATTATTCACCACACCGCCGTCAATCAACAATTTGCCGTCAATTTCAACTGGAGAAAACAAGGAGGGAAATGCCGAACTGGCCAACATGGCTTGTGCCAAATAACCACTTTGCAACACCACAGGCTCGCCTTTTTCAATATCGGTTGCCACACATAAAAACGGGATTGGAAGTTTGTTAAAATCCGTGACGTGTCTTACTTTGTGCGTTAGTTTGGACAACAAATTGTAATTATACATTCCTTTGGAAAGCGCTATCGGAATCCCGATTTTGAGCTTGTTGAACGGCAACGAAATGGCATACATTTCATCGTTTCGCTTTTCGTAAAAACTTTTGGAAGACCGCGGAATATAATCCTGCAGCAATTCACTAAAATCAGTGTTGTAAAAAATGGAATCGATTTGCGTCGCATTATAGCCCGAAGCATACAATCCACCAACGACCGCACCCATGCTGGTTCCGCCGATGTAGTCAATTTTCACGCCGGCTTTTTCGAGTGCTTTTAACACACCAATGTGAGCAAATCCTTTGGCGCCACCGCCACTAAGCACTAAACCGATTTTTGGGCGTTTTTTGTTGATAGTATCCTGCGCAACAACAGCTTGCAGCAAGAACAGACAAACAAAAACCAGTAGTGTTTTTTTCATAAAAGGGTTTAGGATTTACTTATTGCGTAAAATTCGGAAATTTTTTTGGCTTTTGATGCACCCACAACATCAGAAATTTCTTTTTCGGTGGCTAATTTCAATCTTTTGACACTTTTGAAGTGTTTTATCAACGTCAACATGGTTTTTTCACCAATGCCGGGAATGGTTTCTATCGTAGTTTGTAATGCCGATTTGCTTCGTTTGTCTCGATGATGGGTAATGCCGAAACGATGCGCTTCGTTGCGCAAATGCTGAATGATTTTCAGTGTTTCCGATTTTTTGTCCAAATACAACGGCACCGAATCGCCTGGATAAAATAATTCTTCCAATCTTTTGGCGATGCCGATGATGGCAACTTTACCACGCAAACCCAAATCGTCAATGCTTTTCAAAGCCGATGATAGCTGCCCCTTGCCACCGTCAATGATGATCAATTGCGGTAATGGCTGATTTTCATCGAGCATGCGTTTGTATCTTCGGTACACCACTTCTTCCATCGAAGCAAAGTCATTCGAGCCTTCGACGGTTTTAATATTGAAATGGCGGTAGTCTTTTTTGCTGGGTTTGCCATCTTTAAAAACGACACAAGCCGAAACCGGATTGGTTCCTTGTATGTTCGAGTTATCAAAACATTCAATGTGTCGCGGCTCAGTTGAAAGGCGTAAATCCTTTTGCATTTGCGCCATAATTCTATTCGTATGCCGCTCGGGATCTACAATCTGAATTTGTTTCAGTTGTTCCAAGCGTTGGTATTTGGCGTTGCGTTGCGATAGTTCTAAAATTTGTTTTTTGTCGCCGAGTTGCGGAACGGTAACTTTTATTTTATCGCCAAAATCTAAAGGGAATGGCAGAATGATTTCTTTGGTAGTCAGATGAAAACGTTCCCGCAATTCCACCACAGCCAATTCCAGCAATTCTTCATCGGTTTCGTCTAATTTCTTTTTGAGTTCCAAGGTATGCGAGCGGATAATGGCGCCGTGTGATATTTGCAGGAAATTAACATAGGCCATCGCTTCATCGGACACTATCGAAAACACATCGATATTCGAAATCTTCGGATTCAAAATGGTAGATCGTGATTGGTAATTTTCGAGCACTTCTATCTTTTCTTTGATTTTTTGGGCGGCTTCAAAATGCATGTCGGCAGCCAATTCCTGCATCATTTTTTTAAAATCGCGCAAGCTGTCTTTGAAGTTGCCTTTCAGGATTTCGCGGATGGCATCGACTTGTTTTTGGTAATGTTCCAACGTTTCATAACCTTCACACGGACCTTTACAGTTGCCAATATGATACTCCAGGCACACTTTGTATTTGCCCGATTGGATATTGGCCTCGCTCAAATCGTAGTTGCAGGTGCGCAGTGGATAGAGTTCTTTAATCAAATCCAGAATAGTGTTGACCGTTTTGAAATTGGTATAGGGGCCAAAATATTCCGAGCCGTCTTTGACCATTCTTCGGGTGGGGAATATTCGGGAAAAGGGTTCTTTTTTGATGCAAATCCATGGATAGGTTTTGTCATCCTTCAGCATCACATTATACCGAGGCTGTAGTTTTTTGATGAGGTTGTTTTCGAGTAAGAGCGCATCCGCTTCCGAGGAAACGACTATGTGTTTGATTTCGACTATCTTTTTAACCAACACATTGGTCTTGGCATTGTCGTGCAGTTTGTTGAAATAGGAATGTACTCTTTTCTTCAGGTTTTTGGCCTTACCTACATACAGGATCTTCCCGTCTTTATCATAATATTGATAAACTCCGGGACTGTCGGGCAGGGTTTGTAATTGAAGCTCTATGGAAGGGAGTGACATTTGGATCTTTTGATTGAATTTATATATGTAAAATTTTATTTTTAAGCGGTCATATATAGAATCGCTTTTTTAAAAAGGGGTAAGCTTATGCTAACTCAAGTTTAGTGGCGATTTCAAAGTTATAAAAATTAAAGTACTTTTGAATTATGAATAAAAAGGACTTACGCAAAAAATATAAAGCACTTCGCCAACAATTATCCAAAGAGCAAATCGAAGACAAGAGTCTGGCGATAGCCAACCGATTGTTGTCATTGGATGTTTGGGGACAGACCTATTTTCATTTGTTTCTGACCATAGAAGAACAAAAGGAAATGGACACCGAATTCATATTGCAAATCCTAGCCGGAAAAGACAAGGAGATTGTGGTGGCGAAAAGCAATTTTGAAACGCTGGAAATGACAAATTTTCTGTTGACAGATAACACCAAATTTCAAAAAAATGACTACAATATTTACGAACCGGTGGATGGGATAGAAGTACCTACGGCCAAAATTGATGTAGTGTTTGTGCCTTTATTAGCCTATGATACCAAAGGAAACCGAGTGGGGTATGGCAAAGGATTCTACGATACCTTTCTTTCCAAATGCAAAGAGGACGTCATTAAAATAGGGTTGTCTTTCTTTGAGCCCGAAGCAGCTATTGATGATGTTTCCGAAACTGATATTGGTTTGGATTATTGCGTAACGCCTATGACTGTGTATAGCTTTCGATAGCGGTTTTTTTGTGAAATGCTTTTTTGTTGAAGACAATTAAAATCCCAACTCCCGTTGAAATCGCCATATCGGCTATATTGAAGATGGCATTGAAGAATTTGAACGGATGTCCACCCCATATAGGTAACCATTTTGGGAAATGCCCTTCACAAATCGGGAAGTATAACATATCCACCACTTTGCCATGAAACCATGTTCCATAAGGCTTATCCGAAAACATAGTGGATAAATGGCCATAACTGTCATCAAAGATAACGCCGTAAAAAACCGAATCAATAATATTACCCACAGCTCCGGCAAAAATCAAGGCAATGGCTACCATTAGATATCTTGAACTGTGTTTTTTGCTGGAATCATACAACCAATACCCAATTCCGAAGACTGCCAAAATTCTGAAAACAGTTAAAATTAATTTACCATGCATGCCAGGAATTTTGGTTCCCCAGGCCATTCCTTCGTTTTCAATCAGCAATATTTTAAACCAATTCGCTACATCAATCTGCCCGGCTTCGCCGTAAACAAAATTAGTTTTGATATAAATCTTAACGAATTGATCCACTAAAAGAATAATAGCGATGATTAAAACGGAATTTCTTAATGACATTTTTTGGATTTTAATGGCGCAAAAATAGTGTTTTTTTCTAAAAAATAACGCTCCGTTTTGGAGCGTTACATTATTTATAGTAAAGTTGTTATCGTTGCAAATTTTTTGCTTCAATACTCATCGTTGCATGCGGAACGATTTTTAATCTTTCTTTGGAAATCAGCTTCCCGGTTACTTTACAAACGCCATAGGTTTTGTTCTCCACACGGAACAGCGCATTTTTCAAATCGCGTATGAATTTTTCCTGACGGATAGCTAATTGCGAGTTGGCTTCTTTAGACATGGTTTCGCTTCCTTCTTCAAAGGCTTTAAACGTTGGCGATGTGTCATCGGTACCATTGTTTAAGTCGTTCATATAGGCGCTTTTTATCAAATCTAAATCGGCTTTGGCTTTGTCAATTTTCGCTAAAATAATTTCTTTGAACTCTGCTAAATCAGCATCTGAGTATCTTAATTTTTCTTCTACCATAATCTTTCGTAATTATTTAGAAATTAATATTCTTGTTTTTATATCGTCAAATTCAATTTCGGTTCCAGTAGTCAGTTCGCTAACAAAATCTAAGGTTTCTGTTAAGGTTTCTGATTTGATGTAACTTTCGTTGGCTTTGATGGCTTTTTCTAAAGCCGCAATGCTTTGTAAATGAACTTTAATCTTATCGGTAACTTCAAATCCGCTGTCTTTTCTAAGATTTTGGATTCGGTTAACCAATTCTCTGGCGATGCCTTCGTCTTTCAATTCTTCGGTCAGTGTAATATCCAATGCAACAGTTATGCCATTTGCATTGGCTACTAGCCAACCCGGAATATCCTGAGACGAAATCTCAACATCTTCTAAGGATAAAATTATACTTTTTCCCGAAATAACAAGTGTTAGCTCCCCTTTGGTGTCCAATTCGTTAATTTGTTCAGGGGTAAAATTTTGTATCTCTTTGGAAATCAATCCCATGTCCTTGCCAAAACGAGGGCCTAAGGCTTTAAAATTTGGCTTGATTTGCTTCACCAAAACGCCGGAAGCATCGTCCAAAAGTTCGATTTCTTTAACGTTTACTTCGGCTTTTATCAGGTCGGAAACCGCCTCGATTTCAGCACGTTGATTCTCGTCAAGTATCGGAATCATTACCTTTTGCAACGGTTGACGCACCTTAATCATTTCCTTTTTACGGAGTGATAAAACCAGTGATGAAACCGTTTGTGCTTTCATCATTTTGCTCTCGAGCGATTTATCAACAAAGTTTTCAACCGAAACTGGGAATTTAGCCAAGTGAACACTGGTAAAATCCTCGCTTCCAGTGGCGTTCACCAAGTCACGGTATAATTTATCCATAAAGAAAGGAGCAATCGGTGCCGATAATTTGGCCACAGTTAACAAACAAGTATATAAGGTTTGGTAAGCCGCAATTTTATCGGTTCCGTATTCGCCTTTCCAGAATCTTCTTCTGCACAAACGAACGTACCAGTTGCTCAGATTCTCCTGAACAAAGTCAGAAATAGCCCGAGCTGCTTTGGTCGGTTCGTAATCGTCGTAATAACTGTCTACATCGGCAATCAAAGTATGCAATTCGGATAAAATCCAACGATCGATTTCTGGTCTTTCGTTCAACGGAATTTCCGCTTCCGCGTATTTAAATCCGTCAATGTTGGCATACAAACTAAAGAACGAATAAGTGTTGTATAATGTTCCGAAGAATTTACGACGTACTTCTGCTACGCCTTCAATATCAAATTTTAAGTTGTCCCAAGGATTCGCATTGGCAATCATATACCAACGTGTGGCATCGGGACCGTATTCTGCTAATGTCGTGAATGGATCCACAGCATTGCCTAAACGTTTGGACATTTTTTGCCCGTTTTTGTCTAAAACTAAACCATTCGACACTACATTTTTATAGGCAATTTTATCAAAAACCAACGTTCCGATAGCGTGTAACGTATAGAACCAGCCACGGGTTTGATCCACGCCTTCCGCAATGAAATCGGCAGGGAAGTCTTTATTCTGGTCGATTTTATCTTTGTTTTCGAACGGATAATGCCATTGGGCATAAGGCATTGCGCCACTATCGAACCAAACGTCAATCAAATCGCTTTCGCGTTTCATCGGTTTGCCTGATGGAGAAACTAACGTGATACTATCGACTACATTTTTGTGCAAATCCACCAAATCATAATTGGCTTCGCTCATATTACCAACCTCAAACCCTTTAAAAGGATTTACGGTTTCTACTCCGGCTTGGATTGCTTTTTCGATGGCATTATACAGTTCTTCTACCGAACCGATATGCACTTCTTCCTGTTTGTCTTCGGTACGCCAAATTGGCAACGGAATTCCCCAATAACGGGAACGCGACAAGTTCCAGTCGTTGGCGTTTTTCAGCCAATTCCCGAAACGGCCTTCGCCGGTAGCTTTCGGTTTCCAATTGATGGTGTCGTTCAAATCGAACATTCTGTCTTTGATTTCGGTTACTTTGATAAACCAAGAATCGAGAGGGTAGTAGAGCAACGGCTCATCGGTTCTCCAACTGTGTGGGTAACTGTGCACGTATTTTTCTACTTTGAAGGCTTTGTTTTCTTCTTTTAACTGAATAGCAATTTCCACATCTACTGAGCGTTCCGGAGCTTCATTCGCTTCGTAATACTCATTCTTTACATATTTCCCGGAGTATTCGCCCAAGCCTTGGATAAATCTACCTTGTAAATCTACCAATGGTACTGCATTTCCGATTTCGTCCAGGACCAACATTGGTGGAACTTCCGGTGTAGCTTCTTTGGCTACTTTCGCATCATCGGCACCAAACGTAGGGGCAGTATGCACAATACCGGTTCCGTCCTCTGTAGTAACAAAGTCACCCGAGATAACCCTAAAGGCATTTTCAGGATTTTGGTATGGTAAAGTTAGTGGCATCAATTGCTCGTAACGGATTCCGACTAAATCGGATCCTTTGCATTCCGTTAAAACCTGGTAAGGAATCTTTTTGTCTTCGGCCTTGTAGTTTGTGAAATCGGCATCGCTCTCAGCCACGACAAATTTTCCTGCGAATTGTTTTCCGACTAAGTTTTTAGCCAAAATTACATTCACCGGTTCGAAAGTGTATTGGTTAAACGTTTTCACCAAAACATAATCAATCTTTGGTCCAACGGTCAAAGCGGTGTTGCTTGGTAACGTCCACGGTGTGGTCGTCCAGGCTAGTATGTGAATGTCACCAAATCCCTGAAGGAAATTGGGTAAGGTTTCATTTTTTGTTTTGAATTGTGCAACCACCGTGGTATCGGTCACATCGCGGTAACTTCCCGGTTGGTTTACTTCGTGCGAAGACAATCCGGTTCCGGCTTTTGGCGAATACGGTTGGATAGTGTAGCCTTTGTATAGCAAACCTTTATCATAGATTTGTTTCAACAACCACCAAACACTTTCCATGTATTTGGATTTGTAGGTTACATACGGGTCTTCCATATCGACCCAATAGCCCATTTTTTCGGTCAGGTCATTCCACACATCGGTGTAGCGCATAACTGTTCTTTTACACGCTTCGTTGTATTCTTCTATGGAAATGGTTTTTCCGATGTCTTCTTTGGTGATGCCTAATTCTTTTTCGGTACCTAATTCAACAGGCAAACCATGAGTGTCCCAGCCGGCCTTACGCTTAACCTGGAACCCTTTTTGGGTTTTATAACGACAAAAAATATCTTTAATGGCACGCGCCATTACGTGGTGAATTCCCGGTAAACCATTTGCGGAGGGTGGGCCTTCAAAAAACACATACGGCGTGGCACCTTCGCGGGAAGTTACACTTTGCTCAAAGACGTTATTTTTTTTCCAAAAATCAAGAACTTCCGAAGCCACAGTGGGCAAGTCAAGTCCTTTGTATTCAGTAAACTTAGTACTCATTTTTGTCGTTTTCTTAAATCAGTTTGCGAAAGTAATAAATAGTTGTGAGTTATAAGTTATGAGTGATGAGTTTTTGTGTTATCGAATGAAGTGGATTTTTTTTAAAAAGTGATTTAAGCAAAAACTTCCTTTAAAACCTCGAGTGATTTTGGGTTTTTGAATCCGTCAAGGTGGATGGTGTAGTAGGTGAGTAAGATTTTCAATAAAATTTGACGCTCGATACCGGCAAAGGTTTTTTGGTCGGAGTCAAATTTTAAATTCAGAAGTCTTTTGAACATATGGGTTTCGTGTTCGCTGAGACAACTGGTGCCTAAAATGGGAGTGAAGATGCCTTCTTTCAATTCAAAAAAAAGGCAATCCATTTCCGTGGTGTCGGGATAAAAGCCAAGAAATTTAGTCATTTCCAGCAATAGAATCAAATGGAAATTGGCCACATCATCATGCGCATCGAGCCAAAGCAAAGCGGATTCCAGAAACAAGAATAAGTTCTCGTTTTTCTCTTCTTCGTGTATGCTGTGGTGAATGATTTCGGACAGAAACATCACGATGGTGCTTTTGACAATATCGCTGCTGATGGTTTGGTAGGCGTGGGCCAGTTTGATTTCTTTGAAATGCTCGAGTGTGCCCTTGTTTTTGTGATTGGCTTCGATTTCAAGTATAGATAGTGGTTGGAAATAGGCAATTTTCTGATTCGATTTTTTAGCCGAAAAAGCATTGGGCACAAAATAAGTTTTTAACCCATCAGATTGTGTCACACATTTGACAATCAGGCTTTTTTCCTGATATTTTAAAGAAGAAATGACGATGGCTTTGGTTTTGACTAACATTACCGGATAATCATCACTTTTTTAACAGCGGTTTCGGAGGCGTCCTTGGCGGCGATGAAAATCATGTAAACGCCCGAAGCTACTTTGTATTTTCCAAAAGCAGTAGTGTCCCATTCGATAGTTCCGCCTTCGGAAGTAGTTTCATACACCAAATTACCTTCGATATCGGTGATTTTGATATTGGCTTTCGAAATTAATCCGGCAATTTTTACGGTGCCGACGAATTCTGGGCGAACCGGATTCGGATACACATATACATCGGCTAAGCTGTCACTTGGTTTGGTTGAGGTGCCCTGAAAAGAAACCATTCCTTTATCGGTAGCAAAAAACACTTCTCCGGTTACTGGATTAATATCGATATCATTGATAACATCACTCGGCAAGGGCGAATTGTCTTTGGTGAAATGATAAATTGTTTGTTGTCCATCAGAAGAAAACAGGAACACACCGGAGTCAGCCGTTCCTATCCATTTTTGATTGGAGCCGTTTACCGCTATATCCGTTATGAATTGTTCGTATAAAAGTTCCTGTGCCAAGCCGTCTTCCAGTATGATGATGGCGTTGGCTTTCATTTGGTCCGTACTATTGTAACTTCCGGTGCTGGAGAGTACCCGCAGGCCACGGTTGGTTCCAATCCAAACCTGATTGCGATTGTCAACCGCTATGGCTCTTACATCTGTTGAAGGAAGATTTCCGGTGTCTGTGCCTTCCGTAATTTTTTTGAAAACACCGCTATTTTCATTAAAGGCAATTACACCGTCAACATAAGTGGCTATCCATTTGGTACCGCTATTGTCGATAACCACTTTGTTTAAATTGCTGGGAATATAATTGTCTAGAATATTCTCCATATTGTAAGACTGCCATTGTCCGTTAGTTTGGAGTACTTTCAATCCTTTTTTGACTTTACTGTTGAGCACCCAAAGATTTCCGGCTCGGTCAAAGGCAGTTCCGTTGATTCGGACACTGATATTGGGGCCATCAAAATCTAAAGATTCCAGACCGCTATTGGTTTGGTCATAAAGCATTGTTGGAATATCGTCTTCCACTTTGAGTAATCCTTTGTGAAAGGAACTGATGTATACTTGTTTTTCGTTATTTGGATTGACCGTTATTTTGGTCAATGACACGGCGTCCAGCACCTCACTATAAGGAATATTCAGCCAGCCACTGGTCGTGTATTTACTGATGCCATATTGATCTAATGGATATGGATTGTAAAAAATATCATAATCACCATACACCGCCCATAAATTGGATGACACAGCATTGATCGAGAAGATGTTGTTTTTTACCGGCCCGTCGGGCATGATGAATTGGAAGTTGGTAGGAGCGCTTATAGGCGATGATACTATTCCGTTTTCATTCGTTCCTATATATATAGTATCATTAATAACGGTTGCACAGCTAAAGGTTACCGGAATAGCAGTTACCTGAGAATTTTGAATGTGAACCATTTGGCTTAGCGTTTGATTGAAAACGTACACATTGTTTAAAGCGGTAACCACTAAATAATTGGCGGTAGCTCTGATGTCTAAACCGGTCTGACCAATGTTGCCAATAGCAACAAAGCCCGTTCCGTTGTATTTGTAGATAGTGTTATTGGCATTCATACCAACAAGCTGATTGTTGAACGTTACGATTCCGTTCCAGCTGCCGCTATCAAAAACCTGCCATTGGGCAAAATCATTCAGATTGGCATTGGTGATGGAGGCTTTTCTGATGCCGTCAAATTGTGTTACCGCATAAATATCGCCATTGAATATTGTGGTTTGATAGACTTTTATTTCTTGTCCGTTGGGGCCAATAAAATAAGTGTCGCCAAATTCTAAGGTAGCCAATTTGTATTGCACAATTCCAAAATCGCAGGAAACATAGACGATGCCGTTATATTCCATGAAATGATTAATTTTCTTGATGTTGGAAGGGATGTTTTTGTTGATGATATCGACTACGTTTAACATGCTTCCATCGGCATCATTGATGACAATCATCAATCCGTTTTCATAGCCTACTATGGTTTTGTTGAAAGTGTCGCTGTGGTAAATGGCCGAAATGGTTTGGCCGGAAAGGCCGTCGATACTGTTGATGGTTTTGATATCGCCTGATACTAAGTTTTTGGTAAATAGGGCATTTTCGGCAGCGGCATAAATTTTACTGGTTGATTCCGAAACGTCTTTGATTTGGTTATACGAAAAATAGCCTTTCCAATTTTGATTTTGGGCAAAACCAATTTGAAAAAACAGGAATAAAAACCATAAAAACAACTTTTTCATTTCACAGCAATTAGGCATACAAATATAGTATAAACGTAAAAATTATCCTTTTGTTGTTCAGACATAAAAAAATGCCCTCATTGCTGAGGACATTTTTCAGGTTTTGGTTGGTTTATTTTTTATTATACGATACCTTGAGCTAGCATAGCATCAGCTACTTTTACGAAACCGGCAATATTAGCGCCTTTCACGTAATCGGTATAACCGTTAGCATCTGTACCATATTTCACACACGCAGCGTGGATGTTGGCCATGATGTCTTTTAATCGTTGATCAACTTCTTCTGAAGTCCAGCTTAAACGCAAAGAGTTTTGCGACATTTCAAGACCTGAAGTAGCTACACCACCGGCATTTGAAGCTTTTCCTGGAGCGAAAAGAATTTTAGCGTTTAAAAATTCAGTAACTGCTTCCGGAGTAGATGGCATGTTAGCACCTTCCGCTACACAAGTACATCCGTTTGCGATAAGCATTTTAGCTTCGTCACCGTTTAATTCGTTTTGAGTAGCACATGGTAAAGCGATATCACATTTCACTTCCCAAGGACGTTTTCCAGCTACGAATTTTGCGTTTGGATATTTAGCTACGTAATCTGAAATTCTTCCGTAGTTTACATTTTTGATTTCCATGATGTAAGCCAATTTCTCGGCATTGATTCCGTCAGCATCATAGATATATCCAGAAGAGTCAGAAGCAGTAACTACTTTTCCGCCTAATTCTGTTGCTTTTTCAATAGCGTATTGCGCTACGTTTCCAGAACCTGACACTACTACTGTTTTTCCTGAGAAGCTTTCGCCTTTAGTCGCTAACATGTTTTGAGCAAAGTAAACATCGCCATAACCGGTAGCTTCCGGACGGATTAAAGAGCCACCGAAAGTGATTCCTTTTCCGGTTAATACTCCGGTAAATTCGTTTCTTAATCTTTTGTATTGACCGAACATGTAGCCTACTTCTCTTCCGCCCACACCGATATCTCCGGCAGGAACGTCAGTATCAGCACCAATGTGTTTCGACAATTCCGTCATAAAGGCTTGGCAGAATTTCATGATTTCGATATCTGATTTTCCTTTTGGATCAAAGTCAGAACCACCTTTTCCACCGCCCATTGGCAATGTAGTTAAGCTGTTTTTGAACGTTTGTTCGAAAGCTAAGAATTTCAAGATGCTTAAGTTTACGGAAGGGTGGAAACGAATTCCTCCTTTGTATGGTCCGATAGCTGAGTTCATTTGGATTCTGTACCCGCGGTTTACTTGCGTATTGCCGGCATCGTCAATCCAGGTAACGCGGAACATGATTACTCTTTCCGGTTCTACCATTCTTTCCAAAAGCATTTTGTTTTGGTATTTTTTATTTTGTTCGATAAACGGAATTACTGTTTCAGCAACTTCCATAACTGCTTGCATAAATTCTGGTTCATGACCATTTCTTTTTGCAACCAATTCCATAAATGAGTTGATACTTTGTGACATAAAATGATACTATTAATATTTTTAAGAAATCGTTTTCGTAAAATCGGACAAATATACATTTTATTAAAAATATGGGTATATTTTTTTTTAAATTCTCAGCATTTTTATCGTTATAGTAGGAAATTTTAAAGAAGACTACACTAAATGCGGACATTTAAATCTTTTTTTGCTTTTTTTCGTATATAAACTAACAAATTTTTATTTTATTTTATAACTGATTGATGTTTTTATATATTTGTCGAGAATTGAACTTATTAGTATGCAAATGCCCAAAAAATTTATCATAACCTCACTGCTGTTATTTGTGTTTTCAAGTAACATTAGTGCCCAATTTGGCTTTTCTCATGAAATTGGAGTTATTGCCGGTCCCGTTGCTTTTCAGTCAGACTATGGAGAGCGTCATGACTTTGCTACCAATGCAGGGAATACAGGATATGGTATTGGAATCATTCATTACTTAAATTTCTCCTATAGAGCGGAGTGTAACTGTTATACCCCTCAGACTTATTTTAATGACCATTTCAAATTGAGAAGTGAATTGTCTTATAATAAAACCAATTTACAGCATTTTGGGAAATGGGTTGAACCAAGTAGAACCGGTTTATTTGCTCAGCAATTAAGAGCAATGAAAGGAAGTACGGCCGTTACTAATATTGGAATGCAATTGGAGTTTTATCCGTTTAGCATCAGAGATTTTACCGCTACTAATGGATCGTTGGCACCTTTTATTAGTTTGGGAGGACAATTTAGTTTTTATGACCCTAAAGTTTATTCGGAGTTAGGTCCCTTAAATTCGCCTATATCAACCCCTATTAAATATTATAATGCTACTACTAATCAAGGGGGAACCGTTTGGTCTATCGTATCCAGTATTGGTTGTCGTTATAAATTAACGGAATTATCCGATTTGATGATTGATTTGAGATGGCAGTATTACTTTTCGAATTGGGTTGATGGTTTAAATCCGGATCCTAAATTATATCCAGAAAACAAAGCCAACGACTGGAATGTTTGGTTGAATTTTGGATATATCTATTACCTTCAATAGAAAGTTTAATCCTCTACAGCATCTTTATAATCAGGATAAAGAAATTTATTGTAAGGGAATCGTGTGATGTGAATCTCTCTTACAGTTTCGTACACTTTCTCTCTAAATTCTTCAAAGTTTTCTTTGTTTGTTGCTGAAATAAACAGTGCATTCTTTTTTCCGACAGTACCCATCCAAGTCGTTTTCCACTCTTCTAAAGTATAGTGTTTGGTGGTTTTCTCGGTCATTAAATCATCCGCCTCAATGACTAAATGCTTATAAGCATCAATCTTATTGAATACCATAATGGTTGGTTTATCATTGCTTTTGATATCTTGTAAAATTTGATTTACTGATGCAATATGTTCTTCAAAATCGGGATGTGAAATATCAACCACGTGCAATAATAAATCAGCTTCGCGAACTTCATCCAAAGTGCTTTTAAAAGATTCGATCAGTTGTGTAGGCAATTTTCGAATAAAGCCAACCGTGTCTGATAATAAAAAAGGTAAATTTTTAATTACCACTTTACGAACTGTAGTGTCAAGGGTGGCGAATAATTTATTCTCTACAAAAACCTCGCTTTTGCTGATGACATTCATCAATGTGGATTTCCCCACATTGGTATAACCTACCAGCGCCACACGAACCATAGCTCCGCGATTGCTTCTTTGTACTGACATTTGTTTGTCAATCGTTTTTATTTTTTCTTTTAACAAAGCAATTCGATCACGTACAATTCTTCGGTCCGTTTCAATTTCTGTTTCTCCCGGACCCCGCAGACCAATTCCTCCTTTTTGACGTTCTAAGTGCGTCCACATTCCGGAAAGTCTGGGTAATAAATATTGACACTGAGCTAACTCTACTTGTGTTCTGGCATAGGATGTTTCGGCTCTTTGGGCAAAAATATCTAAGATAAGATTGGTTCTGTCGAGTACTTTACAATCTAATATTTTGGAGATGTTTTTTTGTTGTGAAGGCGATAATTCGTCATCAAAAATAACCGTGGAAATGTTGTTTTCTCTGATGTAATAATTGATTTCATCCATTTTCCCTGTGCCTAAAAAAGTTTTAGGATTGGGGCGTTCCAATTTTTGGAAAAAGCGTTTGATGACCTCTCCGCCAGCTGTGAAAGTTAAAAACTCTAGTTCGTCGAGGTATTCTTTTAGTTTTTCTTCGTTTTGATTTTGCGTAACTATACCAACAATTACCGTTCTTTCAAAATTTATAACTTCTTTTTCTAGCATTTGGATCAAATTGTTTGGCAAAATTAGGGATTTGAAATTTAAAAAAACATGTAAATACTATAAGAATTTGCCTCATAACGCCATTTATTTTGCCAAAAAAAATATAATCTCAGGTTTTTTGATAATTTTTATTAAATTTGGGCTTCGTTATCCAAAATTTACAAACAAACTACTAAAATTTTCATTTCATGAAAAAAACTACATTATTATTGTTGTTCATCCTTTTCTCTATCAGCGGTTATTCGCAGTTTACAGAAGGATTTGAATCAACAACAGGACCAGATGCGCTGCCTTCAACCAATTGGACTTTGGGTTCTGGGAGTACAGGGAATCAATGGGCTGTTTTTGACAATGGTGTCGGAACGGCTCAGCGTTGGGGAATTAATGCTTTTGCCTCAACACTTGCTTATCAGGGAAGTAATTGTGCTTCCGTAAGCAGGGAATTTATTGGACAAAACAATACTTCAGAAGATTATTTGTCTACACCTTTGGTTACTATTCCAACCAATGGACAATTACATTTTTACACTCGTATGTTTACAACGGGTAATCAGGGAACACTCTACCAAATTAAGGTGGCGCCAGCTTCTGCTTCACAAACCAATCCGGCAGCCTACACTTTAGTTAAGCAATGGGATGAAGTAACTTTAACGACTACTTATAATGTTTATGAAGAAAAAGTAGTGAATTTAGCACTTTATGCTGGGCAACAAGTATATGTTTCCTTTGTGAAAGTTTATACGCAGCCTACAACAACATTAGATGGGGATCGTTGGTTAATTGATAATGTGAACATTGTTCAACAATGTTTAGACCCAACAACGTTAACTGCAACGGGTATAACACAAACTTCGGCCAATTTAAGTTGGGCCAATCCAAGTGGTGCTACTTCATGGGAAATTGAAGTATTACCAGCAGCAGCAACGGCAACAGGAGTGGGTATAGTTTACAATGGAATATTACCTTATCCAGCTACGACTACTGCAACAGGAGCGGCATTGACACCTTCAACTGCTTATAAATATTATGTGAGAGCATTGTGTAGTTCAGGGGCCAGCAGTATTTGGGTTGGGCCTTTCCCTTTTTCAACAACCTCACCCGGTTTAACTTGTGCTGCTCCCATAGTTATAGGAGCTTTACCTTATAGTACAACAGACAATACTTCCAATTATGGTGACACTACCGATGTTGCTCAACCAGCAGCTTGTGCAGGAACCGCCACTAATTACATGACAGGGAATGATGTGTTTTACTCTTATACACCAACGGCAAACGGAACAATAGGTATTACTATGACTCCGGGAGCTACTTGGTCAGGTATTTTTGTCTATGATGGCTGTAGCAATGTGGGTGTTACATGTGTTGCCGGAGTTGCTAATACCGGTAGTGGAGTAAGATCTATACCAAGTTTATCGGTTATTGCCGGACATCAATATATCATTGTTATCTCTACGAATGCGGCACCGCAAACCGTTGGATATACCTTAGTAATTCAGACTGTGAATTGTGCGCAACCAACGACTTTAAGCGCGACCAATGTTTTACAGAATTCAGCTAATTTGAGTTGGGCTAACCCAAGTGGCGCTACTTCCTGGGAAGTTGCTGTTCAAACTGCCGGTTCGCCAATTCCTTCAGGATCAGGCGTTCAAACCAATTTGAATACAAATTATCCTGTAACCGGCCTTACCACTAATACTGCTTATCAATATTATGTTAGAGCAGATTGCGGCAATGGTACATTCAGTGCCTGGTCAGGACCTTTTCTTTTCAATACATTATGTACCGCTTTTGCTGTTCCTTTTCAAGAAGGATTTAACAGTACTTCACCAACACAATCGTGTTGGACCGTTTTAAATGTTAATGCGGATGCGGATGCATGGGATATGAACTATGCCACTAATCCATATGAAGGCGATGAAAGTGCTATGATGTACACCGATTTCAATGCGGGTGCTAATAACGACTGGTTGATTTCTCCACAGATTATATTAAATGGAAACCAACGATTGAAATTCCATTATAGAGTACAATCGGCAGGAGAACCTAATGATTTTAGAGTAATGCTTTCTACTGCAGGAACAGCACCGGCTAATTTTACCACCACACTTCTTCCTACAGCATCTTACAATAATATTACCTATATCCAAAAGACTATTTCTTTAAGTGGTTATACAGGGCCGGTTAATATTGCATGGAATGTTCCAGCAGGAGGCCTTGATGGTTGGAGATTGTATATCGACAATGTTATTATTGAAGATATTCCAACTTGTCCTGAGCCCTCCGCAATTGTTTCGAGTAATGTTTTGGCCACTAGTGCTACTATAGGCTGGACTAATGGCGGTACGGAAACAGCTTGGCAGGTTTTACCATTATCATGTGGTTCTGCTGTACCTTCAGCCAGTACTGCCGGTATCCCTGCGAATTCAAATCCATTTAACTTAACAGGATTAACACCTAGTACCTGTTATGATATTTATGTGAGAGCGGTATGTTCTTCAACGGACAATAGCCCTTGGATAGGACCTATTACTATTACAACACAATGTAATCCATTTACTATTCCTTTTCAAGAAGGATTTAACACGGGTTCACCAACTGAATCTTGTTGGACAGTTTTGGATTTGAATAATGATTCGGATGCATGGAATATGAATTATGCTACCAATCCTTATGAAGGTGATCAATGTGCCGCCATTACCACTGATTTTAATGCCGGTGCTAATAATGATTGGTTGATTTCTCCTCAGTTAATCCTAAATGGAAATCAAAGATTGCGTTACCGTTATAGAGTACAATCTAGTGGAGAGCCAAATGATTTCAGAGTTATGTTGTCTACCAGTGGAACAGGTTCTGCTAATTTCACGACTACATTAGTTCCTTTGGCTTCCTATAGTAATACCACCTATGCTGAAAATATAGTTTCTTTAGCCGGAATTTCGGGTACAGTAAATATAGGTTGGCATATACCAGCCGGTGGATTAGATGGCTGGAGATTGTACATTGATAAAGTGATTGTAGAAAACTTACCAACTTGTTTTCCGCCAACTACTTTAACCGCCACCAATATAACTTCAACATCAGCGTCATTGGGTTGGACAGATACAAATCCAACTCCTGCCACTCAATGGGAAGTGTATTACGTGATTGCAGGTTCACCAGAACCGTTGCCAAGTGCTACCGGAACTCTTGTTTCAGCTAACCCGGCTTTAATTACCGGATTAAACCCAGGGACTAAGTATGATTTTTATGTTAGAGCGGTATGTTCTTCAACAGATCATAGTGAATGGTCACCGGTAAGTAGTTTTACAACTCTAATTATTAACGATAACTGTTCTGGAGCTATTTTTGCCCCTGTAAACTCTTCTGCCATTTGTCAGCAAACTACAGCAGGAAGTATAGCAGGAGCTACAGCTTCTACACCAGCAACGTCAGCTCCTTGTGTAGGAACTGCCGATGATGACGTTTGGTTCCAATTTGTGGCATCCAATCCTTATTTGACTGTTTCCTTGCAAAATATAGTAGGATCTTCAACGAATTTGAATTTTGCTGTATATTCGGGAGCTTGTGGCACATTAACCCAAATTTTTTGTAGTGCTGCGAATGCTGTTAGTGGTGTAGTAACCGGGATGACTTTAGGGCAAACCTACTTTATAAGAGTTTATTCTAATGAGAGTACTCCTCAAACATCAACATTCAATCTGTGTATTTCTACACCGTCAAGTTGTTTGTCAGGTCAATCAGCTTGTCAGAATTTAAGTTATCCGAACATACAGGGTGTTATTGGTCAGCCAGCTATTGGTTGTTTACTAGATCCTCGAAACCCTACTTATTATACAATTAATGTACTCACTTCTGGGCCAATTAATTTATTATTAACGCAATCGTCTACCTTAGGAGGTGCGCCTAACCTTGATGTGGATTATGCAGCATGGGGACCATTTACCAGTCAATCATCGGCTTGTGCCGCTATTGGTAATCCTCCGTCTTTGACACCGGGCATAGGGGTTCCTGTAACTCAAACAACGGGTTGTAGTTTCTCGGCAGCCTCAACAGAGACTTTAAACATTGCCAATGCTCTTGCTGGTCAGGTTTATGTAATTTTGATTACTAATTATTCTAATAATCCAGGGTTTATCAGTTTGACTCAAACGAATTCTAGTGCACCAGGTGCTGGATACTATGAGTGTTGTCCGGATGCCTATTTTACTTATAATCCAGTATCTTATTGTAAATCTGCGGGAACAGCCAATCCTATTCCTACTATCAATAACGGTTCTGTTGCCGGTGTTTTCTCTTTATCATCAGCATCGCAACCAGGATTAGTATTTGCCAATACGGCCACCGGAGAAATTGATTTGCAAGCGAGTTTGCCAGGAAATTATTTGGTGTTAAATACTGTAGCTGCTACGGCAAGTTGTGCTCAAAAAGAGAGAGGATACAATATAAGCATTGTAACTCCTTTAACCGCAACCATTGCCTATGGCGCCGCCGCTTATTGCAAAAGCATTACAGCAGCTCAGCCAGTAGTACAAGGAGGAACAACGGGAGGAACTTATTCGGTTAGCCCTAATGGTGGACTTTATATAGATGCCAATTCTGGTGCTATTACACCGAGTTTGAGTGCTCCGGGAGTTTATACCGTGACTTATGGTTTACCAGGGAACGGTGTTTGTACCACTACCAATCCTTCGACCACTGTTGAAATTTTACCATTACCTAATATTGTTCAACCGGCTCCGGTTGTAGCTTGTGACAGTTATACGTTACCAGCTTTGGCAGTTGGTGATTATTATTCACAATCCCAATTAGGTGGCGCAGGTTCAACACCTTTGGATATATCAGTTCCAATTACGACCAGTCAAACGGTATACATTTATGCGGTTAGCGCGAATGGTTGTCCAAATGAGAAATCATTTACAATTACCATTAACAGTGTCGCTGCTCCAACATTAAATGTAACCCAACCATCATGTGCTATACCAACCGGAACCATTCAGGTTACGGCTCCATTAGCTGTTGGAGGAGGTACACCAGCAAACTTATTTATTTCTGAGGTGACCGATGAAGAAGTAGGATCCTTAACATATGTTGAAATTTATAACGGAACAGGTGCTGCGGTTAATTTGAACGGTTATAAATTGAGGGTATTTAATAATGGTTCAAACACCGCTTCTTGTGATAATGTGTTAACCGGAACTTTAAATAACAACAGCACTTTTGTAGTGGCTGTTGGAAGTGTTGTCAATCAGGGAGGTGTTGTTCCTAACCAGGTCTTTGCCGGTTGTGGAGGAGTAAACACGGATGATTGTATAAAATTGACTACGAGTACCAATACCGTAATCGATTTATGGGGAAGAACTGATGGTGTAGCCTTTACTCCATTAAACCAACCGGGTTATACCTATAGAAGATTGGTGACAGCACCACATCCTAGTACAACCTGGAACGTAGCAGACTGGACAGCAATTGACCCTCAGGATTATACCAATGTGGGAACCTATAATTATTTCACATCTAATTATGAATATGCTTTAGATAGTAATCCGTATCAGGCCGGTGCTACATTTAACAATGTAATACCAGGCAATCACACGGTAACAGTTCACGATTTGATTACCGGATGTTATTCTGCTCCAACATCTACAACATTGAGTATTGCTGATCAAATTGCCTCTACATTTAATCCAACAGCTATTTGTAGCGGAGATGCGGTTTCGTTCCCGGCAACATCAATAGAAGGATATGCAGGTACTTGGAGTCCATCCACTTTAGATAATACACAAACGGCTACCTATACTTTTACACCTACACCTATAAGTGGTGTATGTGTTTCTCAAGGTACTTGGACGGTAACAGTTACACAGCCAACCATACCAGCATTTGCTCCGGTAGCTGCTATCTGTAATGGTGATGCGTTGATTGCTTTGCCTACAACATCGTCTAATGGTTACTTAGGAACTTGGTCACCGGCTTTGAACAATACAGCCACTACGACTTATACCTTTACTCCAACTGTGGGGCAATGTGCTACAACAGCTACATTGACGATAACGGTTAATCCAAAAATAACCGCCACTTTTACTCCAATATCTATTTGTAAAGGTGATGCTGTTGCATTCCCGACAGCATCATTGGAAGGGTATACCGGTACTTGGAGTCCATCGACTATAAATAATACACAATCCGGAACCTACACTTTCACTCCAACTAATGGCCAATGTGCAGATACCGGTACTTTGACCGTAACGGTTATACAACCAATATTACCACTCTTTACGGCTGTGGCTCCTGTCTGTTATGGAGATGTGTTGAGTGCTTTACCTACGACATCTTCAAATAATTACACAGGAACTTGGTCGCCGGCTTTGGATAATACAGCTACTACGACTTATACCTTTACACCAACTGCAGGGCAATGTGCCAGTACTGCTAGTTTAACTATTACAGTATTAAATCCAATAGCTATTGCTGTAAACGGAGAGTGTCAGGGAGTGAATTTTGTACTTACCGCTTCTCCATTGAATGCTTCCTTTGATCCGTTAACTGCCACCTATTCTTGGGAGGATAGTACAGGTCTCTCTGCAGGGAATGCACAAAGTGTTGTGGTTACTAATCCAGAAACGTACACGGTAACTGTAACGGCTAATGGATGTTCTGATTCAAAAGATTTTAATGTTGATAGCATTGCTTGCGTAATTCAAAAAGGTATTTCGGCTAATAATGATGGCCTTAATGATTCCTTTGATTTGAGTGGGTTTAATGTTAAAAAATTATCTATATTTAACCGATTCGGAATGAAAGTGTATAGCAAAAGAGATTATACAAACGAATGGAAAGGGAAATCAGATAATGGCGATGAACTTCCGGATGGAACGTATTATTATGTTATTGAACGCGATAACGGAGAAACCAAAACAGGATGGATATACATCAATAGAGCACAATAAACTAAATAATTTGCATTAAAAATAAAACAAAACAAAATGAAGAAACTATATTTCATTGCAATATTAGCTTTATCAGCCTTCACAGAGGTACAAGCACAGCAAGATCCACATTACACACAGTATATGTATAATATGAGTGTGATGAATCCAGCCTATGCTGGTTCCAAAGAAAGTATATCCGGAGGGTTGCTTTACAGAAAACAATGGGTCGAAATTGAAGATGCTCCGACTACGGGAACTTTCTTTATACACAGTCCTGTGGGTAAGAATGTTGGATTAGGGCTTTCCGTAATTTCAGATAAGATTGGTCCTGTGGAAGAAAATAATTTTTATGGTGACTTCTCGTATACCCTAAATTTAGGGGGAGAGCACAGATTGGCTTTCGGTTTAAAGGCAGGACTTACTATGCACAAAGTCGATTTTAACGCGATTACGCCAACATTACCAGATCCGGAGTCTTGGGGGCCAAATCCGAATAAAACATTTTTGAATGTTGGTTCTGGGGTGTTCTATTATACTCAAAAATATTATGTTGCCTTTTCTGTGCCTAACATGTTAAAATCAAAATATTTGGATTTTGATGGTAGACAATACGGAACGGAAGTGTTGCACTATTTCCTAACAGGAGGTTATGTGTTTGATATCAATCCAAATTTGAAATTCAAACCATCTGTTATGGTTAAATCATCATTGAATGCGCCGACTTCTTTTGATGCTTCTGCTAACTTTATGTTTTTTGATAAGTTAGAATTGGGAGCTACCTATAGATTAGAAGACTCTTTTGGAGCGATGGTTAATTTTGCCATTACACCAAGCTTAAGAATAGGATATGCCTACGATCACGTTATTTCAGATCTAAAAGCAGTAACACCGGCTTCACACGAGGTAATGTTGTTATTTGATTTGAATTTCCCGAAAAAAGTATCACGTTCACCAAGATATTTCTAACCTATAAAGCATCCTAAAAATGAAAAATCTATATATAGCATTAAGTTTTGTAGCCCTAAGTTTTACTATGTCGGCGCAAAACAAAGACACTAAAGCAGCCGATAAATTATTCAGCCGATTTGAATATGTTGATGCTGCAAAAGCTTACTTAAAGCTTGTGGAAGACGGTAAAGCCACCGATTATGTCTACAAGCAATTAGCTGACAGTTATTATAACGTGTTTAATTCAGCAGAAGCAGTAAAATGGTATGCTAAAGCTACCGAAATGACGCAAGATGCCGAAACATACTATCGTTATGCACAAATGTTGAAAGCTAACGGGAAATATGAAGAAGCCAACAAGCAAATGCAAAAATTTGCCAATGCCGCTCCATCGGATACCCGTGCCAAAGCTTTCAGAGAAAATCCTAATTACGTTCCAAAATTATTGGATAAAACCAAATTGTTCAATGTTAATCCATCGGACATAAGCAGTGACAAATCTGATTTTGCAGCTGTTCTTTATGATAATACCGTGTATTTTGCCAGTGCCAGAAATGGTGCCCGTAAAACCTATGGTTGGACAGACGAACCGTATTTAGACATTTACAAAGCCGATTACAATGCTGACGGAACGGTAACCAATCCGGTTACTGTAACTGACTTGAACTCTAAATGGCATGATGGTCCAATAACCATTAGTGCTGA
>NZ_DAINRG010000006.1:0-84796 GCF_036741995.1 Flavobacterium sp.
GTCGATATTATTTTTCGTTAGTGCCAAAACTAAAAAACCACTCCGTAGAGTGGTTTATATAATTTTGATGAATGTTTACACTATTTTAAGGTGAAAGACGATCTATCTTCCAACTGAAGTCGTTTTGAAGTTGGTATCGGATTCTATCATGCAATCGGTTAGCTCTCCCCTGCCAAAATTCTACTTCTGTGGGTCTGACTAAAAAACCTCCCCAATTCGAAGGTCTCGTAATTTCTTTATCTTGAAAATCTTTTTCCAGTTGTTTTAGCTTTTCGTCGAGGAATTCTCTTGAAGGAATGACTTCGCTTTGTGGAGAAACTATAGCACCCAGCTTGCTCCCATCGGGGCGGGAATCAAAATAATTATCGGAAATTGTTTCAGTAGTTTTCTCGGCAATTCCTTTGATAATCACCTGGCGTTCCATACTGTGCCAAAAGAACGAAAGACACACATGAGGATTGTTGCTAATGGCTTTGCCTTTTTCGGAATTGTAATTGGTGTAGAAAATGAAACCTTCTTCGTTGAATTTTTTAAGCAATACTACTCTCGATTTTGGAAAACCATCCAAACCGATAGTGGCTACTGTCATCGCATTGACTTCCTCTACTCCTCCAAACTCTTCTGTTTCGTAGAACCACTTGTTGAAAAGATTGATGGGATCTTCGGGAATACTGGTTTCCAGCAGTTCGTTTTTCTCGTAGGATTTTCTATAGTTGCTTAAGTCTTTCATTATAGTATTGTTCTATGTGGTAAAGTTACTAAGATTTTAAATTATAAAATAGACTACTTTTTAGCCCTGATGGGAGTGGCTACCCTGTAGCGCGGACAGCAGGAATTGCGACTACTGATAAGACCCAAGCCATTCGCTTCTAATCAAATTCGAACGTTTTACCATCATCGGCCAGCAGCGTATTAGGGAAAATGGTTTCAGCTTCTTCCCTGAAAAGTTCAATATTGCTGTAACGCGTGCTGTAATGGCCAAGCAGCAGTTGTTTAACATTTGCCTTTGAAGCAATAGTCGCGGCTTCTTTGGCGGTACTGTGCATGGTTTTTTCAGCTTTGTCAGCTTCGGATTCGAGAAAGGTGGTTTCGTGATACAACACGTCTGCGTTTTCAATTATTGGAACGATGCTTTCATCATACATCGTGTCACTACAAAAGGCATAGCTTTTTGCCGGTTCGGGGTCAAAGGTTAATTCCGCATTGGGAATGATGGTTCCGTCATCTAAAGTGATATTACCACCATATTTTATCTTTCGGTAATAAACGGCATCTATTTTATAATGTTCGGCTGCTTCAATATTCAGTTTTCGCTCTTTAGGTTTTTCCTGAAATAAAAAACCATTGGTATAAATGCGGTGTTTCAAAGGAATGGTTTTGACCACTACTTTTTCGTCTTCATAAATTACTTCACTGGTTTTCGATTCTAATTCATGGAAATACAGATTGTAGCCGGTGAATGAATTAGCGTAACGCAACTGCAACAAAACAATTTCTTTGATGCCTTTGGGACCATAGACATGTAAATCGGTTTGGCGGTTGAGGAGCATGAAGGTAGAAATCAATCCTACCAATCCATAAAAATGATCGCCGTGCAAATGGGAAATGAAGATGTGGTTGATTTTGGAAAACTTGAGCTTGTTTTTGCGCAGCTGCACTTGGGTTCCTTCACCACAATCAATAAGGAACATTCGGTTTCTGATTTCAAGAACCTGTGATGTTGGATTGGTAATTGTTCGAGGAGTGGCTGCGTAGCAACCCAGTATGGTTAACTTCATGGTATTAAAATCCTAAATCACGCTCTATCTCTTCCATTTCTATAATGTCGTGAGCTTCTAATAATGTTGGTACCAAAGTAATGCTTTTGGGCACTGCATTGAAATTAAGATTGTCGGCTACCAACACCAACGACTTTTTCTCTTTTTTCTGTGCTTTAGCCATATCCGTGAAGGCTTTTACATCATCCATCGTTAATTCTTTGTCGTGAGTTAAATCAAGAATAAGGTTTTGACTTTTATACGTATGGTATTCCTGAAGCAGCTTTTGAAGAAAGTCTGCTGTTTTGCCTTGAGTGTTTCTAATGATAGTGGTGTGTCCTTTGTGTTCTACTTTCATTTTGGGATCTGGATATTTATTATGATGCTAATTTACTAAGATTTCGTCACTCATCGACTATTGCAGTCGGTAAAATGCAAAGGCAATTGCAGTTCATGGAATTTATTGGTTTTTCATCGGTAAACGACACTTTTTTTTAACATTTTATAGACGAACGACACAATAAAAACGCTGAAAGTGCCCGAATTCATTGGTTTTGTCGATTAAACGACTTTTGAGGTTAGTTATCGAAAATATTTCCGGTGAGCGAACTGTCGCCGTAGTTTTGAATCAGAAATAACAACTAAAACAAAATATTATGACAACAACTAATAACACAACAACTCAAAAAAATGTAACTAACGTTAGATTATTTGTTTTATTCGTTTTATTAGTATTGTCTTCTACTGGAGTTTTTGGACAAAACACTACAACAACGGCTTTGTCAACTACAACTTCTTCAACTCAAGTTTCAGTTGCTAAAGAAACTACTGCAGTTATCACTACAGCAAACGGAATTGCTACTATGGATGTTGCTTCTTGGTTAATGGGAGAAAATAACACTAACGGTGTTAAAACTAACGCTACTAACTTCGGAAAAAAACAATTGATTAATGCTGGTGTTAGTACTAACAGTGTTTTAGTTAGATCATTCTTGAAAAAAGTAGTTTCTCAAGAAAGTAGTGTTGCTTAATTTTAAGTTTAGTTTAGATTACAAATATAATTTGGTTAGTTTTGGAAACGAAAAGTCCCGATAAATCGGGACTTTTTATTTTACGTTTTGTTTGAAATAGACTTCCGTAGCGCCTAAGCCATACTTCTGATAATTGGCATCCTGAAAGGAAAGGTTATCATAGCGCCCCAGCATAAAGTCGAGCTCCGATTTTAAAACCCCATCGCCTACTCCATGAATAAAGACAATTCTTGGAATTCTATTTCTTATGGCGAATTCGATATGTTTTTTAGCGGTTTCGGATTGCAAGGTTAAGATTTCGTAATTGCTCATTCCTTTAAAGCTTTTGACTAACTTCTCGATATGCAAATCAAACTCGGGCACTGGGATTTCTTTTTTGGATTTTTTCTCTTTATTAATGTAATTCGGTTTAGCGACTTCTTTTTCACTAATAACCTGATTCTTATTAAAACTGAAATTCATCTCGTTAGAGCTTCCCATTTTAATGAGTTCACTGCTTTTAAAAGTCATAGTAAAACCGTCAGCCGTTTCTATAGTAATTTCGGAACCATTAACACCTACTACAATACCGTCAATGGCATCGTCTAAAACCGAAACCTTATCTCCTTTCGCTATCATCTTGCTCTTCTTCTAAAGATTCTTCTTCAATCTCATGATTATTGTTGTGCAAAGTCCTGGCACTCAATTGCATCATGCCATACATAAACACAACGATGGCAACGATTAAAATATAAATGTTGGGTTTGGCTTTTGTTTGTTCGTACAAACCTAGTATGATAGCTACAGCCATTATGGGCAGAATCAGTTTTCTCATGGGTTTTCTTTAGTATTCAAAAATAAAAAAACCAGCTGGATTAGCTGGTTTTAAAATGGATATATTTTTTACTTTTCAAATTGCTTTAGTGTCTTAATGATTATCGCAACACAATCGAGTAATTGTTCTTCATTCATGATCAATGGCGGTGCAAAACGAATAATGTTTCCGTGGGTTGGTTTGGCCAGTAAACCGTTATCACGTAACGCCATACAGATGTTCCAAGCAGTATCGCTTTCTTCCGTATCATTAATTACAACAGCATTTAACAATCCTTTACCACGAACTAAAGTCGCGATAGTAGAAGTTTCAATATATTTTGCCAATTCCGAACGGAATAGCTTTCCTAATCGTTCAGCGTTTTCGGCTAGCTTTTCATCTTTTACTACTTCTAGAGCGGCAATAGCCACAGCAGCAGCAATTGGGTTTCCACCAAAAGTTGAGCCGTGTTGTCCCGGTTTGATGACATTCATGATAGCATCATTGGCCAAGACCGCCGAAACCGGATAAGCACCACCTGAAATGGCTTTACCTAAAATCAAAATATCAGGTTGAATATTTTCATGGTGAACGGCTAATAGTTTCCCGGTACGGGCAATTCCGGTTTGTACTTCATCGGCTATGAATAACACATTATGCTCTTCGCACAAAGCTTTGGCTTTCGCCAAATAACCTTCGCTTGGCACATACACTCCGGCTTCCCCTTGGATAGGTTCTACCAGAAAACCGGCAACATTTTTAGAAGACGTAATGGCATTTTCCAAAGCCTCAATATCATCGTAAGCTATTTTTATAAAACCGGCGGTGTAAGGACCAAAGTTTTTACGGGCATTTTCATCGTTGGAAAAAGAAATAATAGTAGTCGTTCTTCCATGGAAATTGCCATCACACACTATAATTTGTGCCTGATTTTCGGCAATGCCTTTCTTTTCGTAAGCCCATTTTCTACACAATTTTAAAGCGGTTTCTACAGCTTCAGCACCGGTATTCATGGGTAATACTTTGTCAAAACCAAAATAATTGGTGATGTATTCTTCGTAAACGCCTAATTTATCATTGTAAAAAGCACGCGAAGTTAGTGTTAACGTTTGTGCCTGCTCTATCATAGCGTTCACAATTTTTGGATGGCAGTGTCCTTGATTTACGGCGGAATAGGCTGAAAGGAAATCGTAGTATTTCTTTCCTTCTACATCCCAAACATAAACCCCTTCCCCTCTATTTAGTACTACGGGTAGTGGGTGATAATTGTGGGCTCCGTACTTGTTTTCTAATGCAATAGCATCGGCTGACGTTAATTTTTCTAAAACTGACATTGTAATTGAATTTTTAATCTGATCTCGTTACAGATTATTTATTAAATCGCAATTCCTTCTTATTGGAGAGAAATCATCCATAATTGGTGTAAAAGTATAAAAAGATTTTCAGATTGTTAGACAGTTAGACTGCAAGATTGATGGAAGTTATTCAAACTGTAAATACAATAGTGCGGCGGCGGCGGCTGTCATCAGTATCAGAGCAGTAAAACCTAAAACATTAGAGAATCTGCTGTTAGTGAAAGCCCCCATAACCTCTTTATTATTGGAAATATGTAAAATGATTGCAATCAAGACCGGCGCAGTTAATCCATATAAAATAGCTGTATAAATCAATGCTTTTACGGGCGAAATGCCGATATAATTTAAAGACAAACCTAAGATTAGTGATATGGCCATCACGATATAAAAGGCTTTGGCTTCGTGGAATTTTTTATCTAAACCTTGTTCCCAACCAAAGGTTTCCGTTATGATATAGGAAAGGGAACCGCTTAATACGGGAATCGCCAATAGCCCTGTGCCAATAACACCAATAGCAAAAAGTAAATAAGCAAAGTTTCCGGCCAAAGGTTTTAACGCAGCAGCTGCCTGCTCTACAGTGTCTATCTGATGAATACCTCCTTTAAACAAAACCGTTCCTGTAGTAAGAATAATAAAAAACATTACCACACCCGAGAACGACATCCCAAAATCAACATCTTGTTTCATGTCGTGGATGATTTTTTTATTAACTATCAAATGTCGTTTCTTGTGTGACATTTCTTCAACCTCCATCGAAGCTTGCCAAAAGAAAAGATAAGGAGAAATCGTTGTTCCCAAAATCCCGACAAGAATGCCAACAAATTCTTTATTAAATTCTATAGTAGGTATAAAAGTGTTTTTAGCAATGTCAAGCCAATCCTGTTGGTATAAAAACGGAACTATTAAGTAAACCAGTAGCACTATACATAAGTATTTTAATGTGGCTGCTATTTTTTGATAAGGCAGATAAATAATCAAAAACAATAAAATAATGGTAAAAACCACACTAAAATAAGTAGCTTCTATTTTTGGAAAAAGCAAGTTACCCACCGCTCCCATTCCTGCTATATCTGCTCCTATATTCATTACTATGGCCGGAAAACTGAAAACCAGCATTACATATAAAACCGGTTTTGGATAATGTTTTTTTAAAGCACCGGTTAAGCCTTGTGAAGTGACCAACCCTATCTTGGCACACATTTGTTGTATACTCGCCATCAAAGGGAATGCAATTAACGATGTCCATAAAGTGGTAAGACCATAGGCGGCACCTGCTTGTGAGTATGTAGCAATTCCAGAGGGATCATCGTCACTGGCACCCGTAATTAAACCGGGACCTAATATTTTCCAAAACCTAATAAACTTATTATTTTTTCTCACAGGAGTGTATTTACTACTAATTTAAACCTAAAACAGAGGACTATTACCGCTCTTGAAACATTTTCAGCAACGTATTGACCGTATTCCAATTTCTGGTGGTTGACATGACATTCATACTTTTCTCAATCCATTTGTTGTCTAGTCTTGTTTTGGCTGGTGAGATATCGTATTTTAGATAGATGCGTTTGCCATCCAACTGAATTTCATCGGGTTTGATAAAGTTCAGATTGAGTTGGGTAATCATATTATCCGGAAGCTCGGCAGAAATAAAGGAAACATACAGCTTTTTCAAATCAACGCCTTCATCATTTAAAAACCCATTTCTGTCTAAACACGCCTGCAAGTCTTCCTGACCAATCACAATCACCGGTACATCATGACCAAATTCCTTAAAAATTTCCTGTTTAATCAGAAAGCCAACTTTAGCCGGATTTTCCTCTTCGGTATCCACAAACACATTTCCCGATTGGATATAAGTAATCACATTGTTAAAACCAATGGCCTCCAACGCTTTTTTCAACGCCTCCATTTTAATCATTTTATGTCCCGAGACATTGATGCCGCGCAATAATGCTAAATGAGTGTACATCTTTTTAAATTTCTACTAAATTATATTTTTTTCTTAAATCACTCCCAAGTTTTATTCAATAGTTTATTTTTGCCCCATGGGAAGAAAAGTAACGAACAAAATCATTTTTGAAAATATAACGGTTTTAGATGCCGGTGCCAAAGGCGTATCGGTAGCCAAAGCCCCAGAAGGTCAAGTCATATTCATACCTAATGTTGTTCCTGGCGATGTGGTAGATGTGCAAACGCTTAAAAAACGCAAAGCCTATTTTGAAGGCAAAGCCATCAAATTTCACGAGTATTCTAAAGACAGAATCGAGCCGATTTGCCAGCATTTCGGAGCCTGTGGCGGTTGCAAATGGCAGAATATGAACTACGACAAGCAATTGTTTTATAAAAATCAGGAGGTATTCAACAACCTGAAACGCATCGGTAAAATTGAGTTGCCAACGTTCGAACCCATATTAGGGTCGGCCAAACAATTCTTTTACAGAAACAAAATGGAATTCGGGTTTTCAGATACCCGCTGGTTGACCGAAAAAGAAATCCAATCCGAGGAAACCTTTCAAAAAAATGCTTTAGGTTTTCACATTCCGAGAATGTGGGACAAGATACTAGACATCGAAAAATGCCATCTGCAGGAAGATCCGTCGAATGCCATCCGCAACGAAATCAAATGTTTTGCTACCGAGAACAACATGACTTTCTTCAATGCGCGTAATCATGAAGGTTTATTGCGAACCTTGATGATTAGAACGGCATCCACTGGAGAAATCATGGTGTTGCTTCAGTTTTTTAAAGAAGACAAAGCACAACGCGAATTGTTGTTAGACCACATTCATACTACATTTCCGCAAATTACTTCTTTACAATATGTAATCAATGGCAAAGCCAATGATACGCTGTATGATCAGGATATCAAACTTTATAAAGGCAGAGATTATATATTAGAAGAGATGGAAGGCTTACACTTTAGCATTAATGCTAAATCATTCTACCAAACTAACTCGGATCAAGCCTACGAATTATACAAAATCACTAGGGAATTTGCCGGATTAACAGGAAACGAAGTGGTCTATGATTTATACACCGGAACCGGAACCATTGCCCAGTTTGTATCTAAACAAGCTAAAAAAGTTATTGGCGTGGAAGCCGTGCCGGAAGCTATTTTTGATGCTAATGAAAATGCCAAACGCAACAACATTAGCAACTGTGAGTTTTATGTGGGTGATATGAAAAACGTTTTTAATGATGATTTCATTACACAACATGGTCAACCGGATGTAATTATTACTGACCCGCCAAGAGACGGCATGCACAAAGATGTGGTAGAACAAATTCTGAAAATAGCTCCGGAAAAAGTGGTTTATGTAAGTTGTAACTCGGCCACACAAGCTCGCGATTTAGCTTTGATGGATGAACATTATAAAGTAACACGCGTGCGACCGGTAGATATGTTTCCGCAAACGCATCATGTCGAAAATGTTGTACTTTTGGAAAGACGATAAAATTATATGAAAAAGATACTGTTCCTATTGGTAGTTGCTATATCCTTCTCCGGCTGTGAGAAAGATGACATTTGCACCGAAGAAACCACTCCCCGATTGGTTCTGGAGTTTTATGATATTTCAAATCCGACAACCCTGAAAAAAGTTGTGAATCTGAAAGCCATTGGCGATGGCCAGACAAACGGTGTGGTATTCAATGATGCTACAGATGACACGAAATACTTGACTAATGAATCATCGATTATGCTTCCTTTACGAACCGGTGAAACTAGCACCACCTATCACTTAATATTGGACAGTAACAGCGCTACTAACGCAAACGAAGACATACTTACCTTTAATTATGCCACCCAAACTGTTTTTGTATCCAGAGCCTGTGGTTATAAAACCATTTTTAATCTGAATGATCCCAATGGATACTCTCTTTCTGATGCTACTACACCCGGTGGTCTTTGGATTCAAAGTGTAAGCGTTCAAACAAATTCTATTACTACCGAAAATGAAACACACATCAAAATTAGTTTTTAGTATTGGGTTGGTGTTGCTTTCATTTTTAGGAACGGCACAAGAAAAAGACAGCCAGAAAAAGGATAGTATTCCGCCTAAAAAAGAACGCTATGGTTTGCGCCTTGGTGTTGATTTATTCAAACTAACCCGTTCGTTTTACGAAAAAGACTATCGTGGTTTAGAATTGGTTGGGGATTATCGATTGACACGTCGTCATTATATAGCCGCAGAAATTGGGAACGAAAACAAAACGGTTGACGATGACCGATTGAACTTTACAACCAAAGGAACTTATCTGAAAGCCGGTTTTGATTATAACACTTATGAGAATTGGCTCAACATGGAAAACATGATATATGTGGGGATGCGCTATGGAGTAAGTAGTTTTAGTCAAACCCTAAACAGTTACGAGCTCTACAATCCGGATCATTATTTTGGCGATGGAACTGAGATTGTTTCCGGTCAAAAATTCAACGGATTAACAGCACAATGGATAGAAGTGGTCGCTGGGGTAAAAGCACAGGTTTTCAATAATTTCTATGTAGGATTTAGTTTCCGGATGAACCGTCTGCTTTCGCAAAAAGTACCGGATAACTTTGACAACCTTTATATTCC
The DNA here is from genome assembly GCF_036741995.1 of Flavobacterium sp. Taxonomy (GTDB): domain Bacteria; phylum Bacteroidota; class Bacteroidia; order Flavobacteriales; family Flavobacteriaceae; genus Flavobacterium. The sequence goes on from NZ_DAINRG010000006.1 coordinate 9,514, forward strand.
GGGATTTAACAGAACTTACAACGGTAATTTTGGTGTAGGATTTAACTATACTGTTTCCTATTTTATTCCGTTATATAAGTCGACTGTTAAAACAAAAAAGACCGCAAAAAAGAAATAATCAGTATTATTTGATTTCTTTAATTCCGCTGATAAAAACCCATTTCATAAACAGTTTTTCTCCATCGCGGGTTTGAATCGCCTGAAACTTTGGAGCTATTAATGTGCCTACAACAAAAGCTGTTATTGGAATCCAGTACCCTGTTAATTGAGTGTAGTGTTGTATCACATAGCGAAAGGCAATAAACAATATAGCAAAGCAGATAAGATTATAGAGAAACGCTTTTACTTTTTTAGACATGACTTTGGGTTTATTTTATTTTGGGTCAAAGATACTCAAATTACTATTTTTTTAAATTCATATTTATAAAAAACTAATCTGTTAAGCTCAATTTTTCTTAAATTTGAAAAGCGCCCAGCACTGTAATTATCAATGAAAATCGCATCATTATGAAATCACTAAACCAACTCATGCAGGATATTATCCGGCTCACAACCGAAATAGAAACCAACTATCCTGAGCTCTACATTTACTTAAGTGAAACTCCTCTCCCACTTGGTGAAGCCGATCAGAAAACTGTTCGTACCGATGATGTAAAGCAATACCTCGAAACCTTAAAAACCCAATTAGAACATCACATAGAAACCCACAAAAATACTCGTAAATAAATCAAGCGTTACCTTTATAAATGTAAAATTCTCTAATTCAACAACAAAGTACCTGGAATTATTTGAAGTGTTTTTATTTGATAATACTGCCATAGTCTTAGAAGAATTCCTTATTTTTGCCACCGAATTCCCCCCAATTCAACATAAACAAACTAAATACCTACAAAAATGGCAAGCAAATACAATGTCTATTCTGCCCATTTCAAAGAGGATAGTAATGGTTACAATCTTGTAGTCTTATCACAAACCCCTCAAAGAAATGGTTATCAGAATGTATTAGAAATCCCAATTGATGATATTCAAGATATCATTTCTGTATTGCGCAACGCAAGAAATCAGGCTGACAAATTAGCTACAGTTATCGACCAAACCATTACCATCATAGATCCCGATTTATTAAAGGTCATGATTAATCTTTTCCTTTCGGGAAATTCGATTTCACAATTGGTAGATCAATTCAATATGCCTTATGAAACCATCAAATACAATTTGGAGAAGAAAGGCATCATTGTTTTTGATGACGTTTAAATCAACATCCTTAAAATAATAACTAATTCATTCTGTACAAAACATCCCAAATATTTTGGGATGTTTTTTTGTTGGCAACGGCTTTATATCTTAAGTAAACTTTAAAAAACCAACTCCTGTTTTATTTTAAAAAAAGTTTATTTTTGAGCGTCGTTTAATTGCGAAATCGTTAAAAAAAGTTGATTTATGAAGAAATTACTAGTTGGAATTGTTTTTTGTTTGTCTTCTGCTTATGCTACTGCTCAATCAGGATATGAGATTACTATTAATTTAAAAAACTGCAAAGACACCTTAGCGTACCTCACTTTTTATCAGTTTGACAAAACGATGATTAAAGACACCTGTACTAGCATCAAAAATGGTAAAATAGTTTTTTCAGGAAAAAAGAAACTTGATAAAGGCATTTACTCATTAGTAAGCCAGCAAAAATCAATTTATTTTGATTTTTTTATCGATGATGAAACCCAAAAATTAGAGCTAAAAAGTGATGTGAGCACTGATATCTCCAAAGAACTAGCTGCTGTTAATTCAGAAAAGGAAAATGACTTTTTTAATTACATCAAATTCATTAACCAACAAAACAAAGATTTCCAGGAACTGAAACAAAAAAACATTCCTCAAACCAAAAAAGATACTTTGGCGCTCAATGCCAAACGTAAAGACATGGAATTGCGTATTTCTGATTATGAGCAAAAGTTCTTAACAAAAAATCAAGGAAGCTATATCGGCAGTGTGCTTAATCTTAAAATGGAAAAAACTTTAAAAGATATACCAAAAGCCGCCAATGGAAGACCCGACAGCTTGATGGTTTATAATTATTACAAAAAACACTATTGGGAAAATGTAGATTTTAAAGAAGATGCTACTATGCGCAACCCTTTTTTCTTCAACAAACTCAAAAACTATTTTGATAATATTGTGGTGACCAATGCCGATTCGGTTAGCGTTGAAATTGACCGCATGATGGCCAAAACAACACCCGGAAGTTTGCTCAACAAATTGCTGTTGGCCCATTTTACATATGCCTATGAAACATCAACGGTGATGGGATTTGATAAAGTTTTTGTGCATCTGTCTGACAATTATTTCAAGACGGGAAAAGCGGCCGGAATCTATGACGACGATGACGTAGTGCAAAGAATCATCAAACGAGCTGATAAACTGAAACCGCTCTTAATTGGCGCTGTGGCACAAGACTTGTTTATGATAAAGGCCGAAGATTTCGATAAAATGAAAACCATGGGTTTCGAAAATGCCAAAAACAGTGAAGAAATGACCAAAGTGTTTTACCAACACAACGACGAAGTCAATAAAATGTTTGTCAAACTAAGTGAGGTGAAAGCCGATTATACCATCCTTGTTTTTTGGGATGTGGATTGTGGCCACTGCCAAAAAGAAATCCCGAAACTACTCGATGTGTATAACGAACTGATCAAGGATAAAAAAGATGTTAAAGTATACAGCGTATATATGCAACACGAAGGCGATAAATACCTGAAATACATAGCCGAACATCAATTGCCGTGGATTAATGTTTATGATGGTGCTCACTACAATAATGCCGTCGAAAAGTATGATGTTTATTCCACACCGGTTATTTATATCCTAGATAAAAACAAAGTAATCAAAGCCAAAAGAATTGGTGTTGAGCTTATAAAATCCATCATTAAAGACATAGAAGCGGAATATAAAAAAAACAGCTAGTCTGTAACTAAACTTAACAGTAACATAATATTAGCCCATTTACTCATTATCGCTTTTTAGTACTTTTGCAAAAAAATAACTTCGAAGTAAACTATGAAAAAAATCACTACGCTACTATTCTTTTATTTACTGACTGTCAATGCCACAGCACAAACTCCATTACACAATTTTGACGAATTAATGAGCGCTTTAAAAGCTGGAAAAACTGTTAAAGCCGTAATTTATTATGGTAAATGCAAACTCTTTTCGGATGGTGTGGAAGAAGCAGAATCACCAAATGCTATAGGAGGCATGAAACTAGATACTTATGAATACTTTGATTCCAGTGTTTTTCACGGAAAAGTACCTTCGTTTGTAACCAGTTCCCAAACCGTTTTAATCAATCAAAATTACTATGGCTATGTCTACAACTATGTAAAAATCAAAGCCAAAGTAGATAATTCAGTCGAAATCACTGCTCGTTATTTAAAACCACGCAAGTTTTCTTCCAAATTCAAAATCGTGATGGATGAAACCTTCAAAGGACAAATCAATGATGGAACCAATGATGGTGCCGTGCTGTTTTTTGTAGAATAAATGCATAAAAAATCCCGATGCACTCGGGATTTTTTTATAGGCTTACTCTTCTGTAGTATTCTGAAATTTCGTTCGTTTGCTGCCTTCATACATTTCGTACTTCACTAATCGTGCTTCCAAACTTCCGTTAAAGAGTTTGATTTTACGCGATGGTCTTAGGCCTACAAATTTCAAAGCTTCAAGGTTTCCGGTAATAAACCAAGCATTGGTGTTTGGATAATTGTTTTTTAAAGTATCGCCCAGCTCCCGGTAAAAACGCTCCAATTCAATATCCAAACGTTCTCCATACGGTGGATTGAAAACCATCTGTAAAGGACAGGTGCTTTCTTTTTTGGTTTCAAAAAAGTTGGCCTGACTAATAGTAACATAGTCATCCAAGTTGGCATTTCTGATATTGTCTTTGGCTTTTTGTACAGCACTTGGCGCCTTATCATAACCAACTATACTATGGTGAAATTCTCTGGTGCGTTTCATCAAAGCGTCTATAATTTGATCAAACAAATCATTGTCCCAATCGTTCCATTTCTCAAAAGCAAATTCCTTGCGGTTAATGTTTGCCGGAATGTTACAGGCAATCATGGCGGCTTCCGCCAAAATCGTCCCGGAGCCACACATTGGGTCTAAGAAATCGGAACTTCCATCTCACCCCGATAGTAATAACATGCCTGCAGCTAGAACTTCGTTTATCGGAGCGATATTCGTTGCTGTTCTGTACCCTCTATGATGCAAGGAAGCTCCCGATGTATCCAGTGCTACGGAGCATTGGTCACGGTCAATGTGAATGTTAATTCTCAAATCCGGAAAATCTTTGTCAATGCTTGGACGCACGCCCAACTTATCGCGAAACTGATCCACAATAGCATCTTTGGCTTTTTGGGAAACAAACTGCGAATGTTTGAAATTATCCGAATGAATCGTAGTGTCAATAACAAAAGTTTGATTGGCATTTAAATACTTAGACCAGTCAATCCCTTGAATTCCTTTATATAAATTCAAATCGTTTGTGGCACGAAAATAATAAATGGGTTTTAAGATTTTCAAAGCGGTACGCAACGACAAATTGGCTTTGTACATAAACCCTTTATCCCCTTTGAAACTCACGGCACGCGTGCCAATTTCAACATCCTGCGCGCCTAATTGTTGTAATTCTTTCGCCAGTATTTCTTCAAAACCAAAAAAGGTTTTGGCAATCATTTTAAAATTCTCCATGGTCAATGTATTTCAAACTTCAATTTTGAAATTCATCGGCAAAAATACACTAAATTTGCGTGTTCAGAATTCATTTGAAAAGAATAAATGTCAGATACTACAAATTGTAAATCCGAAAATTGGTATGCCTCCTGGTTTGATACACCGTATTACCATATTTTATACAAAGACCGAAACTATCGTGAAGCGCAAATCTTCATGGACAATCTCACCCATTATTTAAACCTGCCCGAAAAAGCCAAAGTGCTGGATTTAGCTTGTGGTAAAGGCCGTCACTCGATTTATTTAAACCAATTGGGTTACGATGTCATTGGTGCCGATTTATCCGAAAATAGCATAGCTGAAGCCAATAAAAATGCGAATGATACGCTACATTTTGTGGTGCATGACAAACGCGAACCTTTTGAGCAAAAATTTGATGCTATCTTTAATTTGTTTACCAGTTTTGGTTATTTTGAAAACGAAGAAGACGATAGTAAAACCTTGTTAGCCATCAAAGAAAGCCTTTCAGAATACGGCTTTGCTGTAATTGATTTTATGAATGCCCATCAGGTGATTGACAATCTGATTCCGGAAGAAACTAAAGAAGTCGAGGGCATTACGTTTCATATCAAACGTTTTATTTTGGATGGTTTTGTCATCAAAGAAATTGATTTTGAGGATGGCGGTTGTGCTTACCATTTTACCGAAAAAGTAAGAGCTTACACTTTAGAAGATTTTCAAAGAATGATGACCGAAGCCGGGATTTACTTGCTGGACACGTTTGGCGATTATAAATTAAAAAAGTTTCATAAACTTACCAGTGAACGATTAATCATGATTTTTAAATAATGAATTACATTCTTCCTTTACTATCAGTGCTTTTAGGGTATGTTATTGCCATGGGATTGAAACCCAAAGGAAAGCAAAATCTCAAATTATTGTTAGCCTTTAGCGGTTCTTTTTTGTTGTCATTAACCGTAATGCACTTGTTGCCTGATGTGTATGAAAGCCACAATATTTACGTTGGGATTTATATCATGGTGGGAATTTTGTTCCAAATTATCTTAGAATTTTTCTCCAAAGGTGCCGAGCACGGTCACGTACACGGCCACGACAAAATTACCCAAATGCCCTGGTTACTATTCATCAGTTTGTGCATTCACGCCTTACTCGAAGGTTTCCCAGTGGGGCATCATCACAATTTGGCTTACGGCATTGCCATTCATCACTTGCCAATTGCCATTATCTTAACCACATTTTTCCTTAATGCTCAATTGAACAAAACAGCGTTGTTTCTGTTCATGTTAACATTCGCCGTAATGACGCCACTGGGGACTTTTGTTTCCAACAGTTTCCCCATTTTGAATTACTATTACACACAAATAACCGCCATCGTTATTGGGATTCTATTCCATATTTCTTCCACGATTATCTTTGAAAGCAGCGAAGGACACAAGTTCAATATCGCCAAAATTTCGATGATTATTTTAGGGATTTTGTTAGCGTGTTTTGTGTAAGGCTTTGCGCCAAAAACAAAAAACTTAGTACCTTAGCAACTCAGAACCTTAGCCACTCAAAAATGTCTTTCACCAAAACCACTGAACAATCCTCGCATTACGAACATTTAGAACAAATGTCGGTTTTCGATTTATTAACCAACATCAACAACGAAGACAAAACTGTTCCTTTGGCGGTGGAAAAAGCCCTGCCACAAATTGAAACTTTGGTAACAAAAGTGGTCGAAAAAATGAAACTCGGCGGAAGATTATTTTACATCGGCGCCGGAACTTCGGGAAGACTCGGAATTGTAGATGCTTCGGAATGTCCACCAACGTTTGGTGTTCCTTTTGACATGGTCAACGGTATCATTGCCGGTGGCGACAAAGCCATTCGCAAAGCGGTTGAAAATGCCGAAGACGACCAACTACAAGCCTGGATAGATTTGCAGGAACATGGCATTACGGATAATGACGTCGTGATTGGAATTGCTGCATCAGGCACTACGCCTTATGTAATTGGTGGCTTGGAAAAGTGCAATGCTAAAAATATCATCACCGGCAGTATTACCTGTAACGAAGGAAGTCCATTAGCTTTAACCGCCCAATTTCCTGTAGTGGTAGTGGTTGGTCCTGAATTCGTAACGGGAAGCTCCCGCATGAAAGCCGGAACAGCACAGAAATTGGTGTTGAATATGATTTCAACAGCCACGATGATACAACTTGGTAAAGTAAAAGGCAACAAAATGGTCGATATGCAATTGAGCAACGACAAATTGGTTGATCGGGGCGTGCGCATGATTATGGGTGAAATTCCGGTGAGTTATGAAGAAGCTTCTATACTGTTGAAAGAAAATGGAAGCGTTAGAAAAGCAGTCGATTATTTCAATTCAAAATAAAAGCGATGAAGAAAGAACTATTAGACAAAGGAATCAAATACATGCTTTACGCCTTACCCATGATGTTCATTGGTCCGTGTGTGATTTACAATGCCTTTCAGAACAAGCAAAATACTTGGCATTATTTAGTATTAGCTATTGGGATTGTCATTTGTTTTTTAGCTGTGTTTTTTATGTTCAAAGGAATCAAAACATTAACCGACGTACTATTTCATCATGATCAATAAATCGTACTTAGAAAGCGTTACCAAGCAATTTCTCTACTACAAAACCTTGGGAGAAAAAGCGATGGAACAACTAGAACCGGAGCAACTGTTTGTTTCGGTCAATGAAGACACCAATTCAATTGCTGTAATTATCAAACACCTTTCGGGGAATATGCTCTCCCGTTGGACCGATTTTCTGACCACAGACGGAGAAAAAGAATGGCGCAATCGCGACAGTGAGTTCGAAGAAACCATTACCACCAAAGACGAACTGATGGCTGTTTGGAACAAAGGCTGGGACTGTTTTTTCAATGCCGTAAACAACTTAACACCAGAGCAGTTAGAAACGATTATTTACATTCGAAACGAAGGTCATACCGTTATAGAAGCCATTAACCGCCAATTGGCACATTATCCGTATCACATTGGACAAATTGTATTCTATGCCAAAATGCTAAAACATGGCGAATGGACTTCTCTTTCCATCCCAAAAAACAAATCCAACAGTTACAATGCGGACAAGTTTTCCAAAGAAAAAAGCATCAGAAACTTCACGGATGATGAACTGAATCGATTAAAATAAACATGAAAAAACTACCACTGCTCCTACTGGTCTTAACACTACTTTCTTGTTCCAATAAAGAACGGAAATGTCAGGATTTCAAAACCGGAAAATTTGTATTCACTCAGGAAATTGATGGCAAAAAACACACGTCAACTTTCGTCCGAACCGACAGTTTGCAGATTGAAACCTATAATGGCAAAACCGATACGGCAAGCGTACGCTGGGTAAACGACTGCGAATTTATATTGCGTAAATTGCATCCGAAAACCATGAACGAACGCAAAGCCATCAGCATGACGATTTTGGCTACTGAAAAGAATAGTTATATTTTTGATTATTGCTTTGTAGGCGATTCCAAAAAACACCGCGGTACTGTAACAAAACTGAATTAATCCTGTTTAACTGCTAAACAAAACCTTATACAATGGAAATTTTATTTACGCCCAATGCCTTAATGGCTTTACTTACACTGACTTTTCTTGAAATCATACTTGGGATTGACAACATCGTTTTTCTTTCCATCGTTTCCGGAAAATTAAGAGCCGAAGACCAGCCAAAAGCAAGACGTGTAGGATTATTGCTTGCCATGGTTTTTAGAATTATCCTATTGTTCGGAATTACCTGGGTTATGGGCTTGAAGGAAGTTATGCTGACCATTAACTGGGGATTTTTTGAAGCTGGTATTACCGGGCAAAGTATTATTATTTTTGGTGGTGGTCTGTTTTTATTATACAAATCGGTTTCTGAGATTCACCACAAAATGGAAGGCGAAGAAGAAGGTACAAGTGGCAAAGCCAGCAACAGCTTATCCGCCGCTATCCTTCAGATTGCTTTGTTGAATATTGTCTTTTCTTTTGATAGTATTTTGACAGCGGTCGGAATGGTAAGCAATGCTGAACCGGCACAAGGCGGATTTGGACATGAAGGCGCCCTGATTATCATGATTCTATCGGTAGTTATTTCTATATTGATTATGATGGTTTTTGCCGGACCCGTTTCTAAATTCGTCAACGAACATCCAACCATTCAAATCCTTGGGTTGTCTTTCTTAATCTTAATTGGCGTCATGCTAATTGCCGAAGGCTCACACCTGGCGCATTTCCGTTTTGGCAATGATGTTGAAGTTGGATCTATTCCAAAAGGCTATTTGTACTTCTCCATCTTCTTCTCTCTATTCGTGGAGTTCCTGAATTTGAGAATGAAGAAAAGCAAAAATGTGGTCAAACTACACAACAGCGAAATTGTAGATCAAGAACTAAAAGACAGTGATGTTACCGATTAGGAGCGAATGGCTCGGGACATAGCAGCAATGGTAATTCCCGCTGTACGTTACAATACAAAAGGTCCCAATTGGGACCTTTTGTATTTTCTCTGCCATCAGGGCTAGACAGGATTTGTATGGAATAAAAGAATTATTCTAATGACAAAGTAATCTGTCCGTCATCGCCGGTTTCCGTTTGTATGTCTTCTGATACATCGTTTTCATCTGTTACTTCCATTTCCTCAGCAGGTTCCGGTTCCGGTTCTTCGTATGGCAATGGCTCTAAAAGATTTACTTGTTTCAGTTTATCAGTAGTCAATTGGTTCCCTATCGCTTTGATTCCTTTTACCGTGATGAATTGCTCTAAATCTACCGTAATGGTGTCTTTCTGTACGCCTTTCACTTTGGCAAAAATCACTTCTGCCATCGGTCGCCAATCTGTAGAAACAATTTCTAGTTGCGATTTCTCGTGTTCGGTGATGAAGATTTCTTCTTTGTTTTCGTTTTCCACCAAAAAGCGTTTTACAAAATAACGGTCTTTTTCGCCATCATAATAAATGGCCGAAATCGGTTTGTTCGGATTCCATTTTTCCAACACTATCATGCCTTCATCAAAATGCGTAGTCAATTCTGGAATAATAGTTTTCAGTTTCCCGTTTTGGTTGATGATTAACAAGCGGTCATTTGGTCGGAATTCGCCCAGCAACTCCCCTCTTCCGTCAACATTCAAACGCTGCACCGTATCATCGAACCACACTTTTCGCGGACGTAAAGTGGAGATTCCTTTTTCTTTGAGTTCTATTTTCTTGATTGGATATTTAGTCACGGTATTACCACGCGAAGCTCTTCCTTTAATCGCAATGTCGGAGAAATCAACATCCCATTTCAGTTTCTTCACGCTACCAATTTGACGCAGCAAAATCGTAACAGTTTCCGCTTCTCCATTCGGATTGGCAGAAAAATACAATACTTGGCTTCCCGCTTTTTCCTGTGTTAAATCATAAAATTTATCGCGGGTAACTCCGGACACATTGAAACGCTTGATAAACGTGGAGCCGTTTTTACCATCGCGGTACATCATATTGTAAATCGTACGCTTGTCATTCTTATCAAAAACCGCAATGTGAATAATGTCTTTGCCCACAAATTTCTTGTCATCCACTTTGGCAATCATCATTTTTCCGTCACGGAGAAACACTATCACATCATCAATATCAGAACAATCAGCCACATACTCGTCTTTCTTCAAACCGGTTCCGAAGAAACCTTCTTCTTTGTTGACGTAAAGCTTGGTGTTTCGCAAAACCACTTTTGTAGCTTCAATGGTATCAAAACTTCTAAGCTCCGTTTGACGTTCGCGGCCTTTGCCGTATTTGTCTTTCAGCTTTTGGAAGAAATCAACGGTATAATCAATGATATGGTCTAAGTGATGTTTCACCTGTTCCATTTCGGCTTCCAGCTTGGCAATCGCATCATCAGCCTTATCCGAATCAAAACGCGTGATACGAATCATCGGAATTTGCGTTAGCTTTTGCAAATCGTCGTCATTGATTTCGCGTACAAATGATTTCTCAAAAGGTTTGAAACGATTGTACATGTACACGTTCAACGATTCTCTGTCGGAATACAATTTGAAGTCGATGTACATTTCTTCCCGAATGAAGATTTTCTCCAACGTTGAGAAATGCCATTTGTTTTCTAATTCATCTAATTGGATTTCCAACTCGCGTTTGAGCAAATCCACCGTACGATGCGTTGAAATTCGCAACATATCCGAAACACCCACAAACCGGGGTTTGTGGTTTTCAATTACACAACCCAATGGCGCTACCGAGGTTTCGCAAGCTGTAAACGCATATAACGCATCTATAGTTTTATCCGGAGAAACGCCCGGTGGTAGATGAATTAAAATCTCTACTTCGGCAGCGGTGTTGTCTTCTATTTTTTTGACTTTGATTTTCCCTTTTTCATTCGCTTTCAGTATACTGTCAATCAAGGTTGAGGTATTGGTAGAAAACGGGATTTGGGTAATGACCAAGGTTTGTTTGTCTAACTGACCAATCTTAGCTCGCACACGCACACGTCCGCCACGCAAACCATCATTGTAATTAGAAACATCGGCAATACCGGCCGTTGGGAAATCAGGAAAAAGGGTAAAAGGTTTATTTTTTAATATTTTAATCGAAGCATCTATCAGTTCGTTAAAATTGTGTGGTAAGACTTTAGTCGATAAACCTACCGCAATTCCTTCGGCTCCTTGTGCCAACAGCAGCGGAAATTTTACCGGAAGATTTATAGGTTCTGCCCGACGACCGTCATAGGACATTCCCCATTCGGTAATCTTAGGAGAATACAAAACATCGTGACCAAACTTAGAAATACGCGCCTCGATATAACGCGAAGCCGCAGCACTGTCTCCGGTGAGGATGTTCCCCCAGTTTCCCTGCATGTCGATAATCAAATCCTTTTGCCCGATTTGCACCATCGCATCACCAATACTCGCATCTCCGTGTGGGTGGTACTGCATGGTATGTCCAACGATGTTTGCCACTTTATTGTAACGACCATCATCCAACTCTTTCATGGAATGCATGATACGACGCTGTACCGGTTTAAATCCGTCCTCAATAGCCGGAACGGCACGCTCCAGAATCACATAGGAAGCATAGTCCAAAAACCAATCTTTGTACATTCCTGTAACCTTGGTAATGGTGTCTTCCGGATTTTCGTCGTTTTCATAGAAATGATTGCCCGAAGATTTGATATCTTCAAAGCCTTCTTCCGGGGCGTCATCGTTCGTTGACTCGTTCAACTCTTCGTTGCTTTCGTCTTCGTTGGGGATGTTATCGTCTTCTTCTTCGTCTTTCATTTATGCTGAACTTCAGTACTCTTTTAATTAATTTTTCTCCACCACATCCAATTCCACTTTCAAGTTATTGATAATGAAAATTTGGCGGTCCGGCGTATTTTTACCCATATAGAATTCCAAAAGAGTTTCTATAGAGGTGGCTTTGTCTAACATTACCGGGTCTAATCTAATATCCTGACCAATGAAATGTTTGAACTCATCGGGTGAAATTTCTCCTAATCCTTTGAATCGAGTAATTTCCGGTTTTGGTTTTAGTTTTTCGATGGCGTTTACGCGCTCTTCTTCGCTGTAGCAATAGATGGTTTCTTTTTTATTTCGCACCCGGAACAATGGCGTTTGCAAAATGTATAAATGTCCGTCTTTAATCAACTCCGGAAAGAATTGCAAAAAGAATGTGATTAGCAGCAAGCGAATGTGCATACCATCGACATCGGCATCGGTAGCGATTACGATGTTGTTGTACCGTAAATCGCCCATGTCTTCTTCGATGTCTAAAGCGGCTTGAAGCAAGTTGAACTCTTCGTTTTCGTAAACAATTTTTTTGGTCATGCCATACGAATTCAAAGGCTTACCACGCAAACTGAACACCGCTTGTGTATTAACATCTCGCGATTTCGTAATCGAACCTGAAGCCGAATCTCCCTCTGTGATGAAAAGCGTACTTTCCAAACTTCGTGGATTTTTGGCATCGGTTAAATGCACTCGGCAATCGCGTAGTTTTTTATTGTGCAGACTGGCTTTTTTGGCTCTGTCTTTGGCTAATTTTCGAATACCGGATAATTCTTTACGCTCGCGTTCGGCTTGGAGAATTTTGCGCAATAACAAATCGGCAACTTCCGGATTTTTGTGTAAAAAGTTATCGAGTTTGGTTTTGATAAAATCATTGACAAACGTACGCACTGACGGACCTTTCGGACCAATCTCAGTAGAGCCCAGTTTGGTTTTGGTTTGTGATTCAAACACCGGCTCTTCGACTTTTACGGCAATAGCGGAAACTATGGATTTTCGAATATCCGAAGCTTCAAAAGGTTTGTTGTAAAACTCTTTGATGGTTTTGACAATTGCCTCACGGAAAGCGCCCAAATGCGTTCCTCCCTGCGTAGTGTTTTGCCCATTGACAAACGAATGGTATTCTTCGGAATATTGTGATTTACTATGGGTTAAAGCCACTTCGATATCGTCACCCAACAAATGAATGATTGGATATTGCATGTCTTCGTCAGTAATCGTTTCTTCTAACAAATCCTTTAATCCGTTATCCGAATAATACTTTTCGCCATTGTAATAAATGGTCAAACCGGTATTCAGATAGCAGTAATTTTTGAGCATCTTGATGACATACTCATTTCGATACTTGTAGTTTTTGAAGATGGCCTCATCGGCTACGAAAACAACTTTTGTTCCTTTGCGTTTGGTGGATTCCTGGACGTCTTCTTCAAGAGTCAAATTTCCGGCAGAGAACTCAGCGGCTTTTTGCTGGTTATCCCGAACGGATTCTACGCGAAAATAGTTGGATAAAGCATTCACCGCTTTGGTACCTACTCCATTCAAACCAACCGATTTCTTAAAGGCTTTGGAATCGTATTTCCCACCGGTATTCATTTTGGATACTACGTCAACGACTTTTCCTAACGGAATACCCCGACCATAATCGCGCACGGTAACCATTTTGTCTTTGATAGTAACTTCAATGACTTTGCCGGCTCCCATGACAAATTCATCAATACAGTTGTCGATGACTTCTTTGAGCAGGATGTAAATTCCGTCATCAGGCGAAGAACCGTCACCCAGTTTCCCAATGTACATTCCGGGACGCATGCGGATGTGTTCCTTCCAGTCGAGGGAACGGATATTGTCTTCAGTATATTGATTTTGCTCTTGCATTTTAAAAGTGTCGATTTTGTGCTAATATAGAAGAAATCGGAGGAAAATGAAAGCATAAAAATCAGAAGTTATCAATAGGATATTGACAAAAAAACGAGAGCTAGACACGTGTTCTAAAACTAAAAAAGAAGCCTATTTAAGAATCGTGACCTTGAAAGTTGCTATTCCGATGCCATTAACATAAAGGCTTAAATATCTTCCAATTGTTTTATCAATAGTGATTTCAAATTCCAGCACATTATCCTTTTGAGTTTTAGTAGCAACTTCAACAGTGGTATCATTTTTTCGCAATGAATAGCGCACATCAGTATCTTCCGTAGCATTCAAAATTTTAAACACAACCTTATCGTCTTTACAAACTTCAATAATTCCTTGCTTGGGCTCTATAATCTGATACTTTTCATTAGGAACCGCGTAGGTTAAAGGCGATTTTAAAAACTCGCTTTTAGCTATTTCTGAGCCTTCCCAAACACCGGTTTTTGGGTAATGCTGAGCAAAGAAAAGTTTGGGTTCGGTATCAAAATAGAACGGATTGAATTGTGCGTAAAATTTTTCTTCCTCTTCATCCACAGTTCCAGCTCCCCAAGTAACGTCTAGCAAGCGCCAGGTACCATCAATTTTTACCGAATTCCAGGCATGATCGACTACAGCTCTTCTTTTACCAATTTCATAATTCTTTGTTTTTCCATCGCCGTTAATATAATTTGCCTGAAGCCCCACTTGAGAAGCTACCCGCTCAAACAATAAGGCATACCCGCCACAAACTCCCTTTCCTTTGCGCAAAACTTTACTGATTTTTTTGTCTATAGCTGCTTTTAGTTTCTGTTGTTTTTCGGCCTCTGTTGTGTACTGTATTGCTTTATTTTTTTTCGGATGCAAATAACTTTTCACATCGTATCGGATATTAAAAGCAATCCAGGAATAAACTGCTCTGGCTCGGGCATACTCCGTTGAAAAATCGGTTTGAATTCTTGCTGCTAACTTTTCGGTTGAGGAATACTGTTTGGGATATCTTTTTACAATGCTATCAACTTCAGCTGCGCTTTGAGCATGAAGTGTATTGGTAAAAAAAAGGAAAACCAGAAAAAAAATGACAGTGTTCTTCATTGGCGCAAAAAATCAAATTTAATCAAAAACTTAGCGGTAATGACAAAAAATCCCGGTATCCGTCACTGTCCAAAAGGCAGCTTTTTGGTTGGCACTTTTCAGCGCTCCGTTGGCCCAGGAATTGCAGGTGTGAAACAAGTTGTATTTTCCATTGGCTTCGTAAAAACTATCATTTTTCCCGTAAGTGGTAGCGTGAATAAACATGGGATTATGAGTTTCATCTAACCGAAAACTATCTTCAATATAAGTAACCAGCTTTTGATAGTTTTCTCCGGAAACCTTAATTTTAATGCAATCGTTATTCTCCGCAATCGCTTTGTAAAAAGTGGTATGCATCGCCGAATTTCCCAACCCGAATGCGGCATTGAAAGCAGTACTGAACTTCAAATCAGCCCAAGTAGGTGTGTCGAGATAAAATCCTTTGTCGCCCCAGCCAAAAGCTAAATAATGGGCTGCAGTATCATTGGTTTTAGTATTGGCAACATTGATTTCCTGACTCCAATCTTTAATGTCATTTTTTATCGGAACGATGATATCCGTGTGAACGCCATTGGTTTTGATGTATATCGCCACTTCTTTTTCCTGCTTATCAGCATCCGTATTGACTGTTATTTTGGAAAGTGTAAAGGCAGCTAAAAAGTAAACCACAAGAAACAATACAATTCCTAAACTGATTCGTTTGGCTATTTTCAGGGATTGTTTCAAAGTTTTCATGAGGTAATGTTTCAATTGGAAGTTCAAATGTTATGCCAAAAAGAAAGCCACTAAAATTTTAGCAGCTCTTCTTTATTCTATTCCTTGTATTCAAAAAACTAAACGTTAAAACGGAAATGCATCACATCACCATCTTTCACGATGTATTCTTTCCCTTCTACTCTTAGTTTTCCGGCTTCTTTTACTTTGGCTTCTGAACCATAACTGGCAAAATCTTCAAAAGCAATTACTTCGGCACGGATGAATCCTTTTTCGAAATCAGTATGGATAACACCGGCTGCTTTTGGTGCGGTATCGCCCACGTTAATAGTCCAGGCACGAACTTCTTTAACACCGGCAGTGAAGTAGGTTTGTTGTTTTAATAATTTATAGGCAGCACGGATCAAAACGGCAGAACCCGGCTCTTTCAAACCTAAATCTTCTAAGAACATTTGACGCTCTTCGTAAGTTTCCAACTCGGTGATATCAGCTTCAGTACCAACCGCCAAAACAATCACTTCGGCGTTTTCGTCTTTTACTAAGTCACGAACTAAGTCTACATATTTATTTCCGGTAGCAGCTGATTCTTCATCAACATTACAAACATATAAAACCGGTTTGGTAGTAATTAATTGAAAATCTTCCATCAAGGCTTCTTCATCGGCATTTTGTGGAAGTACAGTTCTAGCTGACTTAGCTTGCAATAATGACTCCCGGATTCTATCTAAAAACGCTTTCTCAACTTGCGCTTCTTTGTTACCGGTTTTGGCGGCGCGGTTTACTTTTTCCAAACGTTTTTCAACGGTTTCCAGGTCTTTCAATTGCAATTCGATATCGATGGTTTCTTTATCGCGAATCGGATTTACATTTCCATCTACGTGGATGATGTTATCATTGTCAAAACAACGCAATACGTGAATAATGGCATTACATTCTCTGATGTTGGCTAAGAATTGATTTCCCAAACCTTCTCCTTTACTGGCTCCTTTTACTAAACCTGCAATATCAACGATATCTACGGTAGCCATTTGAACGCGCTCCGGTTTTACCAATTCTTCCAGTTTGTTGATTCTTGGATCTGGTACATTGACTACACCGATATTCGGTTCAATGGTACAAAACGGAAAATTAGCGCTTTGGGCTTTGGCATTGGACAAACAATTAAATAAGGTTGATTTTCCAACATTGGGTAATCCTACAATTCCTGCTTTCATATTTCTTTACTATTTCTTTTTTATCTGTAATATGCAATGCTAAAGCATGCCATATCTTTTTGATATTGTTTTTTATTGGTGATATGTAACGCTAAAGCGTTTCATTTGATTTTTATTATAAAAAGTGTGCAAATATAAGGTAATAAAACCAAGTTACAAAGCGGGTGAATTGGAGTTTTCAGAAATAGAAAAAAGAATAATAGCTTATTGTCTGTCAGCCATTTTGAGCACTATTTCCTGCTCTTCTTCTGTGGCCGATAAGCCGGAAACATCCCAATAGTCGGAAAGAATGACATTTTTTTTGTTGTAGAGGGTTTTATCTTTAAAGACTTCGCTTTCTTTATAAGTGTAATTGTGGTTGCTGAAATTGGTAGTTACGAAGTAATTCCGGACTTCAATATCTGTTTTTTTATCTTTATCAATACGCTCAAAACCAATCTCTTCTTTGGAACTAACTAAATAATAATTTAGGTTGTCAATCCGATAAATGGTTTTAAATATTGACTTGTAAATGTTCTTAGAACCCACACTGGTTTTGTCTTTAACATTGGCCAAAGTCATCGGCGAAATAGAAGAACTAACTTCGATAATTATTTTTTTCTTACTGTCATAAATGATTTTAAAATCATCACGCAATTCATCCGTTTTTTCCACCGGTGTAACCAGCATTACATTGTAATCGGCATTGTTTGTGTATCCTTTAATTACAAAGTCATACTCCTTTTTGGCTCCCGATTCTAAAATTGGATTTAAGTACTTGAAGTTGTAATAATTCTGCATGATATCATTGAGATTATAACCCAGAACATCTGAAGTAATCTCGTCATTTACCAACCCGAACGATCGGTTTTGTTCCACCAAAATATTGCTTTTAAAGTTTTTATCATTGCCAAAAAGCTGGAAATTCATCAGTCCGTCATTGTAATAAGCATAAGCCCCATTAAGTTTAAAAAACTCCCTGGAATAGACTTTCAACCGCGCGGGAACCGTTAATTTCTTCACCGAATTAGCCACTAAAGATTTCAGGATTTTTTGCGGATGTTGCTTGGTTACAATGATTTCGTCCAAATCATTGACGTTGCTTTTCAGATAAATGACATTATCGGTTTTCAACAAAGCTGAGGAACGAACCGTAACACTGACATAGGATGAATGGGTAACCTGAATATTGGACACGCCATTCAACATAAAAGTGATGGTCCCTTCGGCATTGCTGAGCAAGGTTTGTTTCGTTTTTAAAATAAAAACCGTCGCGTCTTCAATCGGGAGATTAGTATCAGCATCTTTTAATGTAATGGACTTCTGCCCATTTTGTGATAAAACAGGCAGGTTAAAAAGCAACAACAATAGGATAAGATTCTGTCTCATTGCAATTTGGGTTCGGGCAAATTTAGCAAAAAATATGAAAATTATAAATTGTTTGTTAAATTGTTAAAAGCATTTTACAAATACCGTTAAATCGATATTGAAAAAATAGTATCTTGCCATTAATTAACAACCAAACCAATCTATTTATGAAAAAAATTACCTTATTACTATTCTTGTTTCAATTCGGTTCTGTTTTTGCACAAAAAGAAACGCTTGAAACCAAACCAGACACTACCAAGGTTCAGGAACTGCAGGAAGTTCAAATCGTAGGTTCGAGAAATACAAAACGAACAGTAGTCAATTCGGCTGTGCCCATTGACGTCATTGATGTAAAAAGTGTTACCACCCAAAGTGGAAAAGTGGAAATCAACGAGTTGCTACAATATGTCGCGCCTTCGTTCAATGCCAACAAGCAATCCGGTTCTGATGGTGCTGACCACGTGGACCCCGCTACTTTAAGAGGAATGGGACCCGACCAGACTTTGGTTTTAATCAACGGAAAAAGAAGGCATCAATCTTCATTGGTAAATTTATTCGGAACGCGAGGCCGCGGAAATACCGGTACTGATTTGAATGCTATTCCGGCCAGTGCCATTAAACGAATTGAAATTTTGCGGGATGGTGCTGCTGCACAATACGGTTCAGATGCAATTGCCGGTGTAATTAATATTGTATTGAATGACAATGTAAACGAAGTCAACGGTGCTATAACCTATGGCGCTTATGATACTCACGCCAAAGGTGATTTCTTACCGGGAACTGCCAACACGCACGGAAACCGGTTAGATGAAAACGGCAACGGAAACTCTATTGGAAAAGATAAAAAATTCGATGGAAACTCATTAAAAATTGCGGCCAACTATGGTGTGAAAATCGGGAAAGATGGTGGATTTGTTAACTTCACTACGGAGTATTTTTCGAAAGAAAAAACATTACGTCCGGGTTTTGATTTTAGAAAAGGTTTTGGTGAAGCCGAAATTAAAAGCATGAATTTCATGGCCAATTTGGAAATACCGCTTAACAAAAAGATTAAATTTTATGCTTTTGGCGGTAGAAATGATCGAAATACCGATGCTTATGCATTTACCCGAAATGATGGTTCCCGTGTTGTAGAATCTATATATCCTGGTGGATATACTCCGAGAATTACTTCTAACATAACCGACAATTCAGTAGCTGCCGGTTTTAAAATGGAAACTGATAATGGCTGGAAAATTGATTTGAGTAATGCTTACGGGAAAAACAATTTTGACTATAAAATAAAAGGAACCATCAATGCCAGTTTAGAAGAGGCCTCCCCGACATCCTTTGATGCCGGTGGATTTAGTTTGAGTCAAAACACTAGTAATCTTGATTTTTCAAAAAACTTTAAATCGGTTTTAAATGGTTTGAATTTTGCTTTTGGTGCTGAATATCGCATTGAGCGCTATCAAATTGATGCCGGCGAAATAGGCTCTTATGCCACTTATGACACTAATGGTGTACCAATTACTGACCCAACAACACAATCAGCACCCATTGACCCTATATCTGGAGAACCAAGACCGGGAGGCTCTCAGGGATTCCCTGGCTTTAGTCCAAAAAATGAAGTCAATGAAACCCGAAACAGCAAAGCTTTGTATGTAGATACCGAATTAGATGTCTCTAAAGAATTCTTAGTAAGTGCTGCCCTTCGTTATGAAAACTACAGCGATTTTGGAAACACTTTAAATTTAAAATATGCTTACCGATTCAAGCTTACTGATCAAATAAGCCTAAGAGGTTCCTGGAGCACAGGCTTCAGAGCACCGTCTTTGGCACAGATTTATTTCAACACCAATTTCACTAACTTTAATTCGAGTGGTGCTTCCGAAGTATTGCTTTCGGCTAATGACAGTCCGGTAACCAAAGGATTTGGTATTGATAAACTAAAAGAAGAAAAATCCAATAACGGTTCATTTGGCTTGACCGGAACATTTGGTCATTTTACAGCCACTCTGGATGGTTACTTAATTAATGTAAGAGACAGAATCGTATTAACCGGTTATTTTGATGCTACAGCCCTTAACTTAAACGTGGATTCCGCTCAGTTTTTCGTAAACGGAGTGAATACCAGAACTACCGGGTTGGACATGGTTTTTGCTTGGAAAAAATCGTATGGTGATTCAAAATTCGGAGCTACTTTAGTTGGAAACATCAACAAAATGGAAGTAACCAAAGTAAAAAATAACGGCTTAGACCAGGAAACCTTTTTTGGAAGACGGGAAATTGCTTTCTTAAAAGCATCAGCACCTAACAGCAAATACGGTTTAAACTTGAATTACTCCAGAAAAAAATTGGATACCGGAGTAGCTTTCACAAGATTTAGCGAAGTGGTATTGGTAGATTATGCCGGGATGGATAATGTGTATACTGCCAAAATCGTTACTGATGCTACTGTTGGATATCAAATTACTAAACAATTTAAACTAAGCATTGGAAGTAATAACTTATTCAATATTTATCCTGACAAACAAGACGAATCAGGAAATACGGAAGCGGGTGGTTACTGGGATGCCGTGCAAATGGGCTTCAGCGGAGCGTATTATTATGCCCGATTAGGATTCAAATTCTAACTAAAACCCAATCAAACAGAAAAGCCTGAGCACACCGCTCAGGCTTTTTTTATGAATATCCTGTAACAATTAAGAAAAATCATGTAACATAAACTATTGTTATTGAGAATAGATTTGTACTGTATTAATCCATAAAAAATACTCATTATGAAAGTTCTAATCTTAAGCATGCTTACACTACTATTTTCAATCAATAGTAAAGCTCAAAATACCAATGTAAAATCAGAAGTCAAAACGGTAACTACAACCATTAAAGATTCTAATGGAGAAAAAAAAGTGGTAAAATCAGAAGAAACCAAGGAGGTTCAGAAAATTGCTTTAGAAGAAGAAAAGCCTAATACCCTGAACATTCCTATGAAGGAAAGTCCGGTAGACGTTACCACTAAAACAAAAGTGGTGGTAGATGGTGTAACCAAATCGGTAGAGGTGAATCATTCCGCTTATTACAGCATGGGCGGGGCTAAATACCAAATTCAATCAGACAAAACCGGTTATGTCATGACAAGTCCGAATACTAAAAACCTGTCACTCTTGAGAAAAACTTCCAATAACAATTATATTTTTAAAAACAAGAATAAATTCTCTGTTGGGTATTTTGACGCAGACGGTAATCTAATCTTAGAAACCTATGATGAAAAAACAGACTCGGTAGTTCTTGAAAAATATACTGTTGTGAAGCCTTAATATATTTCATGTTTGACGAAAAAGCCCGAACAATCTGTGTCCGGGCTTTTTTATTTATTCGTTGTGTAGAAAAGATTGTCTGTTGAGCAGCGTTTCTTCACTCTCTACGTGATTGTCATCAGGAATACAACAATCTACCGGGCAAACGGCCGCGCATTGCGGTTCTTCGTGAAAACCTTTACACTCGGTACATTTTCCGGGCACTATATAATATATATCGTCAGAAATCGGCGTTTGCGCTGCATCAGCATCAATCTCGGTTCCGTCCGGTAAAATAATTTTTCCGCTTAGCCTCGTTCCGTCTTTATAACGCCAATCATCGGCCCCTTCATAAATAGCGGTATTTGGACATTCCGGCTCACAAGCACCACAATTGATACATTCGTCTGTTATAATGATTGCCATAGCTTATTTTTAATTAATTTTGCGCAAAATTACAATCAAAACCATTCATAAACAAGCTACTCATGGTACAAATCGAGAAAAAAAAATGTTTTGCAGCATTAGGGAAGTTTTTAAGTCAATTCTCTTTAGATAAAAACACTAAAAACGAATCGGTTCTTCACAATGATTTATACTTTGATAGCTTTATCGATTTAATAGAGTTGTCACAATCACACAATGGCTGGTTTACACCAGAGCAAGTTTATTTCGCCATACAATCATGGGCAGAAGCGTTGCAGGAAGACAATCTGAACCAATGGCTTTCCCACTATGATTTGTCAAATGTAAAACCAAAAACCGTTGGTTTAATCCTGGCCGGAAACATTCCGCTGGTGGGTTTTCACGATTTTCTTTCGGTGTTGATTGCCGGACATAACGTTTTGGTAAAAACATCTTCCAACGACCAACATCTGATAAAATTTCTAGCCAATTATTTAATTTCGGTAAATCCCGAAATTCAAAAATCAATCACATTTACCGAAGGAAAATTAGAGAATTTTGATGCCGTCATTGCTACCGGAAGCAACAATACCGCCCGTTATTTCGAATATTATTTCAAAAACAAACCCAGCATCATTCGCAAAAACAGAAACTCGGTTGCCGTCTTAACCGGAACGGAAACCCATGATGATTTGGTCAACCTTGGCGAAGACATCTTCCGTTATTTTGGCTTGGGTTGCCGCAACGTTTCTAAGCTTTTTGTGCCAAAGGATTACGATTTTCAGCCTTTCTTTCAAGCTATTTACGAATACAAAGACGTGATTTTTTATCCCAAATATTCCAATAATTACGACTATAACAAAGCTGTTTTTCTGATGAGCAACTTCAAATTGCTCGATAATGAATTCCTGACTTTGAAAGAAGATACCAGCTACTCCTCTCCTATTTCTTCTGTATTTTATGAGTTTTATGATGATCTCAATGCCTTGAAATCCAGGTTAAATGAAGAGCAGGAACAAATTCAGTGCGTTGTTTCAAAAGAGGCTATTTCTAATGCTATTCCTTTCGGGCAAACCCAACATCCTAAACTTTGGGATTATGCTGATAATGTGGATACTTTAACTTTTCTATCAACACTTTAATTCCTACATTTACAATATTAAAATTGTAAATCATGGGAAAAACTATCTTTTGTATTGCTGTATTATTTACTCAGGGCTTGTTTGCACAAATAACATTAACGCCTTTTACGCCCGATATTCCTTCTAGTCAATTTACAAGCTCACTTGATGCCTTTGGAAATGAAATTGTCGCTTTTTCTGCATATGAACATGATCTTACTCAATCAAGGGTCTTTGTCTTTGAAAAAAATGGAGCCACTGTCACACAGGAAGCTTATTTTATACCGGCAGATGTAGCACTTAATGACAATTTTGGTGGAAGTGTTTCCATAAATAATGATTTTATTGCAGCAGGTTCACGATTTAATGATCAGCTTGCCTCCAATGCCGGGGCGGTTTATATGTACCGTAAAGTTGCCGGTAACTGGGTATTCTTTCAAAAAATAATTCCGTTTGACGGTGCGACGGAGGACTACTTCGGAACTGTTGTGAAAGTAGTAGGCAACCAGCTTTTTGTCCATTCTCCTAATAATGAACCCGTAGGACTACCTAACTCTACCAACAGTGGTGCTGTATATGTTTATAATTTTAACGGGACTTCCTGGGTTTTCTCGCAAAAGATAACACCCTGCGGCAACAACTATTTAGGAAATACAATACAGGTCTCCAACAATAAACTGGTAATTGTTTCCGGCTCTGGATTAGCTACTTATAGTTACGATGGTAGCCTTTGGAACTTCTCCTCTTCACTTACTACCCCAAGTTCAAAAGTTGATTTTGATTTAGACAACAACCAGCTTTTTGTTTTACAAAGTAATGGCTTCACTTCAAGTATGAATATATATGATTACGTTGCTAACAACTGGAGTTTAAGCACTACACTCACATCTTTAGAGTACATTGATAAGACAGCAACTAATTTTAAGGTCCATAATGATGTGATGTTTGTCAGCCTTAATTCTCATGGGTTGTTATATACTGCCAGAACACCCACAGCATTGTACAGAAAAATTAATGGTAACTGGATGTTTCAGGAATACCTTTATGGACAAGGACCTATCAATATGGATGATTCTTTTGGCACCCGAATGGCAATATCTGATGATATTGTAGTGATTGGCGCTCCTAATGAATATTTGCCTAACGCAGATGGCGGAAGAGCTTATACTTTTGATATAGCCTTGGGAGTTAATGAAAACAAATTTGATGATCTAAAAATCTTTCCTAATCCAACTTCCGGCATAGTTCATTTAACAACTGATTTTACCGATAATATCAGTACAATCACTATCTATCAGTGCGATGGAAAATTGATAAAAAACATTAAATCTAATTTTGATTCGATATCATTAAGTGAATTCCAACAGGGCATTTATCTCCTTAAATTCACTATGAACAATGGCAGTTCAACGACAAAGAAGATTGTAAAAATGTAAAGCACTGTTTTTTTCCAGATTGAAGTATTAGCGATTATTGTTATAAACTATAACGTTTTCGTTAATAACATCGGCCAATTATTGCGGAATTCTAATCGCTTTTTAACATCCTGTTTCCGAAATTTGCCTCTGAATTTTTCAATCCAATACCATGAAAAAACATAATTACAGCGCAGGACCTTGCATCCTTCCACAAGAAGTATTCGAAAAATCGGCACAAGCCATTTTAAATTTCAATAATTCGGATTTATCCATTTTAGAAATTTCACACAGAAGTAAAGATTTTGTAGCGGTGATGGACGAAGTTCGCGCGTTGGTTTTAGAACTTTTAGGATTAGAAGGCAAAGGCTATCAGGCTTTGTTTTTGCAAGGAGGTGCTAGTTTGGAGTTCCTTATGGTTCCGCAAAACTTAATGAAAGTTGACGGCAAAGCAGCCTATCTAGATACCGGAACCTGGGCCAACAATGCCATTAAAGAAGCTAAACTTTTTGGTGAAACAGTGGTGGTGGCTTCTTCCAAAGAACAAAATTACAATCATATTCCAACGGAATATGCCATTCCTGCTGATGCCAGTTATTTCCACTGCACCAGCAACAATACCATTTTCGGAACCCAAATGAAATCGTTCCCAAAAACGAATATTCCTGTGGTTTGCGATATGAGTTCGGATATTTTTTCCAGAACTTTAGATTTCTCTCAATTCGATTTAATCTATGCCGGAGCTCAAAAAAACATGGGCGCTGCGGGTACAACTTTAGTAGTTGTGAAAGAAGAAATCTTAGGAAAATCAGGCAGAACGATTCCAAGTATTTTGGATTATGAAAAACATATCAAAGCAGAAAGCATGTACAATACACCAGCCGTTTTTGCGGTGTATACTTGTCTGTTAACATTACAATGGTTAAAAAACCAAGGTGGGATTGCTGCTATTGAAAAAGTAAACGAAGCCAAAGCCCACTTACTTTACAGTGAAATCGACAGAAATCCATTATTCAAAGGAACAGCCGTTACTGCCGACAGAAGTAATATGAACGCAACTTTCCTGTTACACGATGAAGCACACGCTCCTATCTTTGACAAAATGTGGAAAGAAGCCGGAATTTCAGGCATAGCCGGTCACCGTTCCGTTGGTGGTTACAGAGCTTCTATGTACAATGCTTTGCCTTTAGAGAGCGTACAGGTTTTAGTGGATGTTATGGTGGCGCTTGAAGAAGTAGTTAGTAAACAAAATGAAATTACAGTTTAAAAGATAAAGATGAAAGTATTAGCCAATGACGGAATTTCTGATAGCGGAATAAAAGCATTAGAAAAAGGAGGTTTTGAAGTAATCACAACCAAAGTAGCCCAAGAACAAGTGGCCAATTATATCAATGCCAATAATGTTTCCGTGATTTTAGTGAGAAGTGCCACCAAAGTTCGTAAAGACATTATCGATGCCTGCCCGGGATTAAAAATCATTGGTCGCGGTGGTGTCGGAATGGACAACATTGATGTGGATTATGCCCGCAGCAAAGGATTGCATGTGATCAACACCCCGGCTTCGTCTTCGGAAAGTGTGGCTGAGTTGGTATTTGCGCATTTGTTTACCGGAGTGCGCTTCCTGCATGATTCCAATAGAAATATGCCATTAGAAGGCGACACCAATTTTGATGGTTTGAAAAAAGCCTATGCTAACGGCATTGAGTTGCGTGGTAAAACCCTTGGTATTATTGGTTTCGGACGTATTGGTCAGGCGGTTGCTAAAATGGCACTGGGACTTGGTATGAAAGTAATCGCTGCCGATAAATTTGTGGACAAAGCCGAAGTAAAAGTAGATTTCTACAACGGACAATTCATCAATGTGGAATTTGAAACCGAACCCCTGGAAGACGTTATCCGACACTCGCATTTCATTACGCTTCACGTTCCGGCTCAGGAAGGGTATGTGATTGGCAAAGCCGAATTTGAACTGATGAAACAAGACGTGGGTATTGTAAACTGTGCCCGTGGTGGTGTAATTGATGAAGTGGCTTTGATCGAAGCTCTGGACGCTGAGAAAGTACTATTTGCCGGATTAGATGTTTTTGAAAACGAGCCATCTCCGGAAATTCAAATCTTAATGCACCCAAAAATTTCATTGACGCCACATATCGGTGCCGCAACTTTGGAAGCACAAGACCGAATCGGAACCGAATTAGCAGAACAAATCATCAGCTTGTTAAAAGTTGAAAATGTATAAGGGATAGCAATATCAAAGCTTATTGAACCACGCTTATGGCGTGGTTTTTTATTTGTTAAAGTTGCAACAAGCGCTAGTTGTTTTTACTAATTTTATATCAAATAAATGGCGATGAAAAAAATTGTTTTGGCTTTCTTATTGGTCCTCGGATTGGCTTCCTGTCATTTCGATAAGAATATTGTGGCCAAAGCTACTAAAGGAGAAACAAAAAAACCTTCCGATACCGTTCGTATTGCCAATGATTCTTTACAATATGAAGTAGTCATTATTGACTCCGGATTCAGCACCTGGTTAGCTAGTCAGGCTCGGCCAAGAGGTTATTATTCTGAAACTTATTTAGAAAACAGAAATCAAATTTATGTTTCAGAATGGAACAATCGCGCCATGCAACCCCAACGTTATAAATCAGATTTGTATGAAATGCAGATTAATTACGACAACAGCATTCACTACGGCTACGAGGTTAACTATTTGATTTACAATTATTTTATTTATTTTCAATTGGCAAATGGGGAACAATTGGCCGGATTTGTGCCAAGACCTTAAATTGATTAGCTTTGTGGAACTTTACTATTGATGGCAAATTTTAAACAGCGTTGGAATATCAGATCAAATTGGCAATTAGTTGTCATCATTGTGGTATTTGCTGTTACCGGTTCTTCAGCGGCCTATCTTTCTAAACCCATATTGGCCACTTTTGGCATCATCAAAGGAGCTATCTCCGGATGGATTTATTACCCTTTGTATATACTGCTCATTTTTCCTATTTATCAAGTATTGCTGGTTAGTTTCGGATTTTTATTCGGACAGTTTGCTTTCTTTTGGTCCTTTGAAAAGAAACTTCTGAAAAGTTGTGGATTAGGATTCCTCCTTTCTAAAAAAGAAAACCCCGAATAAATCCGGGATTTTCAACCAAAAATTATATAAGCGTAACTACTAAACTCCTATTTTTCTTGTTGGATTAAATGGAAAAAATCGTTTCGGTTTTCTTTCTCCTTAAAAATCCCCCCATACTGAATGGTCGATGTAAAACTATTTTCGTCTTTAATACCGCGACTGGAAACACACAGATGCTTAGCTTCCATCACTACAATAACATTCTCAGTGGCTAAGACTGTTTTCAATTCGTTGAAAATTTGCATTACCAAACGCTCTTGTACTTGTGGTCTTCTGGAGTAATAATCAACTATTCGATTCAATTTGGATAAACCAATCACCTTTCCGCTCGAAACATAACCAATGTGGGCTTTGCCAAAGATGGGCAAAAAATGATGCTCGCAAGTAGAATTAAAACTGATATTGGCTTCCACCAACATTTTGTCATAGTGAAAAGTGTTTTCAAAAAGCGATACTTTAGGCTTATTGACAGGATTCAAACCCGAAAATATTTCCTTGATAAACATTTTGGCCACGCGATGAGGTGTTCCTTTCAAACTATCATCCGTCATATCCAATCCTATTTCCTGCATGATGCTATGAAAGTGATTTTCAATTGTAGTCATTTTTTGTTCGTCTGTTTTAATAAATGCGTCGAGGCGCAAAGGCGTTTCTGCGGAAGTCATTTGATGATTGTCACCTATCAGTTCAAATAATTCTTTTTCAATGGGTGTGTTCATAAGAATATTTTTGTTTAACAAATATACAAAATAGTTAAACAGAAAAATAAATTCACATCAATTAATAATTTATTACAGTATAAAAAAACCTTATACCAAACAATAAAAGAAAATACTTTGTTACTTTGTGAAAAATTGAACCGGATGATTATTGCCAAAAACATTCATAAATACTACGATACGTTACACGTTTTAAAAGGAGTGGATTTACACATTCAAAAAGGAGAAATTGTTTCAATTGTGGGTGCTTCCGGTGCCGGAAAAACTACGCTTTTACAAATACTCGGAACGCTTGATAATGCCGCCAAATCCGATGAAACATCATTAACTATCAATGGCGAAAACGTATTAAAGATGAATGACAAAGCGATGTCAAAATTCAGAAACCTGCATTTGGGTTTTATCTTTCAGTTTCACCAATTATTACCGGAATTCACCGCTTTAGAAAATGTTTGCATTCCCGCTTTCATCGCC
The DNA here is from genome assembly GCF_036741995.1 of Flavobacterium sp. GTDB lineage: Bacteria > Bacteroidota > Bacteroidia > Flavobacteriales > Flavobacteriaceae > Flavobacterium. The sequence goes on from NZ_DAINRG010000006.1 coordinate 38,328, forward strand.
GGAAAAGACAAAAAAGAAACCGAAACCGAAGCCAAACGATTGTTGGATTATTTAGGGTTGGCCGAAAGAAGTCATCATAAACCAAACGAACTTTCAGGTGGTGAGCAGCAGCGTGTAGCTGTGGCTCGGGCGTTAATCAATAAACCAGCCGTTATTTTTGCCGACGAACCTTCGGGAAATTTAGATACCACTTCGGCTGAAAACTTGCATCAATTGTTCTTTAAGCTTAGAGAGGAATTTGGACAGACTTTTGTCATCGTAACTCATAACGAAGAATTAGCCAATATGGCCGACAGAAAACTAGTGATGAAAGACGGTTTAATAGTATAACACCATGGTACTAATTTTAATCAGTTGGATTTATCTTTTTTTTACTTCAATCAATCTTGGGATAACACTTTATAAGCTATTAAAAATAAAAGAATTACATTTTATTTTTATTTCTTTTTTTGGACTCTTTCTCACTACACTTTTTGCCAGTATTTGGGCATTATTCGGCGGTATTAACAGTGCGTTTCATTTAGTTTTATTGCTTCTGAACATTCTCATTTTTACTCAAAACAAAAAGCTTTTTAAAGAGACTATTCTAAAACTGAAACATGATTTTCTGGCTTTTTCCAAAACAATAAAAATCTTATTGGGAATTACTTTTTTACTGATTTTGGCACAATGTGCTGCCGCTCCGTTCATTGTTGATAATGAAACCTATTATATTCAAACCATTAAATGGCTGAATGAATACGGCTTTGTTAAAGGCTTGGCCAATTTGCATTTGTTCTTCGGACAAACCAGCGGTTGGCACATTACGCAAAGTGTGTTTAATTTTTCATTTCTCTACGACCGTTTTAATGATTTGAATGGCTATTGCCTGCTATTAGCCAATTACTTTGCTTTCCAAAAATTGAATGCCTATTTCACAAACAGCAATAAAATTAACTTACTTTTTGGTTTGCTGCCTTTGGCCAATGTGTTTTTCTTCCAATTTATCAGCTCGCCATCGCCTGATTTACCGGTTTATATTTTGAGCTTTTTAATTTTTGCTATTTATCTGGAAAACGAATCAAAGTCAGATGCTTTTTCAATCATAAGCATACTGGTTTTGTTTGCCATTTTCATTAAAATCACGGCGGTTGTCTTGTTACTGTTTCCTTTCCTGATTTTCCTGAATCATTTCTCAGAACTAAAAAACAGAGTACCAAGAATCAGCTTGCTTGCATTGATTTCGTTGCTTTTATTCGTTTCCAAAAATACCATTCTTACCGGTTATCCTCTATTCCCGTTGGCTTTTTTCAGATGGGATAGCTTGAGTTATACAATTCCAAAGGAAATCATGGATTTCTTTTTCAGTCCTTCCATGCTGCATTCGTTTTACATCCCTTACGGAACGCTTGATACTGCTACAGTATTTGACATCCTGAAACAGTACTTTTTAGGCAATGGTATTGATAGCATTATAGCTTTGAGCACACTGATTATGGTTGTTATATCTCCAATCGTTATCGCAAAATACTTTGCTAAAAAAACTACTTGGACCATCTATCTTGCTTTCATTTTACTATTGTCTTTGTTATGTTTTAGCTCGCCTCAATACCGATTTTATGTTCATTTTACTATCTTCTTTGGTTTGTTGTTATTAACTCTTCTATTATCCAATAAGAAACTAATCGTTCTATGTATTGAATTGAGCTTAGTTATAGTGGTAGTTTTAGTTTTTGTACCACTTTCATTTATTGGGTTAACCCAAAATAAATCACTGGCCGCTAACAGCACCTTTCATTTGGAAAACACTATTTTTCCGAAACCGAATACTAAGGAAAAAGAAATCTTTAAAAAAGCCAACAAAGGCGATTTAGATTACTATACTCCTACTGAATACTCTTTCTTTTGGATAACCGGCAATGGTGATTTACCTTGTGTTACTAGTGAGCAATTGGATTATTTTGAGACTAATTTTCACTACATTCCACAACTGCGCGGGCAAGACCTAAAAGATGGTTTTTATGCCCAAAAAGTAACGCCTCATGACTAAAGCCGAACTCAAAGATTTTCTGGAGGAAAAAGTGATTTTATACAACAATCCCAAGTTTATAGAAAGCGATCCTATCCAAATTCCGCATCAATTTTCACTGAAAGAAGACATTGAAATTGCCGGTTTTCTCACAGCTACTATTGCCTGGGGCAACCGAAAAATGATTATCAATAATGCTCAGAAATTAATGATTTTGATGGGCAATTCACCTTATGATTTTGTGATGGAGCATCAGGAGCATCATCTGGAATCACTCGAAACATTTGTTCACCGGACATTCAACAGCCAGGATTGCATCACGTTTATCAAAGCACTGCAAAATATATATCGCAATCATAACGGACTCGAAGCGGCTTTCGCAAAAAACCAACTGCCACTTTCCATGCAGGACAGCATTAGCACTTTTAAAAAATTATTCTTCGAAGTAAATCATCAACAGCGAACAACCAAACACGTTTCGGATCCTACTGCCGGTTCGGCTGCCAAACGACTTAACATGTTTTTGCGATGGATGGTTCGCGATGACAATAAAGGCGTTGATTTTGGTATCTGGAAAAGCATTCCCACAGCAGCACTCTCGTGTCCGCTCGATGTACATTCAGGCAACGTTGCTAGAAAACTAGGTTTACTCACCCGAAAGCAAAATGACGGCAAAGCGCTTTTCGAATTGGATACAGCATTACGTCAATTAGACGCCAAAGATCCTGTAAAATATGATTTTGCACTCTTCGGGTTGGGCGTTTTTGAAGGTTTCTAAAAATAAAAAGGCAACCCAACGGATTGCCCTTTCAGTATAGTCAGTAAAGTTATTTTACTTTTTTGACGCCGTCGGTGTAGCTGCCGGTGGTGGAGGCATGCAGGGCATGTCTGAATTGTAGCAATCCCTGAACAATTTCCATTGCCCTTTGTCTTTTTTATAGGCTACGATGGATTTCCCATGATCCAAATGATTCCCGTCTTTATCTGATATCGTCCAGTTACTTTCTTCCACCAAAAGGTTTTCATTTCCCCAAAGTCCGGTAGATTTTATTTCTAACTTGGCAACACCGCTTTTGAAATAATTTTCAATTTCGGTTTGTATGGCTGGCATTCCATCTTTTGAAGTGGTGTTTGGCGGCATAAATTTAGCATCGGCGGTATAACAATTTGCTACACCGCTGGCATCACCTTTGTTAAAAGCTTCGGTAAAAACAACCGTAAGACTGTCAATCGACTTTTGAGCCGCGGCCATGTCAAAAGATTTCATGACTTCTTTTTCTTCTTCTTTTTTACAACTTGTTGTTGTTAACAGAACAATTACAGTGCTACAAGCCAGTACTGTTCTTACTAGAGTGGTTCTTTTTTTCATTGGTATACTGTTTTGGTTTTTATTAAATTACGTTATGCACTTTAAAATTAGGTATTTATTATTTTATCACCGAAATCCTTTCTGCTTAATTATGAACAATTTAGGTTGACAATTTGGAAGCTATACCGTCAAAAAAGAATTCCTTACCTTTGCCGCAAATTACACCCATAATGAGCACTTTCGAGCAATTCAATCTTCCAAAATCACTTCAAAAAGCCGTTGACAGTCTTGGGCTTACTACCCCAACACCCATTCAGGAAAAATCCTTTTCGGTCATTATGTCGGGTCGCGATATGATGGGAATTGCCCAAACCGGTACCGGAAAAACCTTTGCCTACTTATTACCCATTCTGAAACAATGGAAATTTGTAGCAACAGACACGCCCAGAGTTGTCATTTTAGTTCCAACACGTGAATTGGTGGTACAGGTAGCTGCCGAGGTCGAGAAACTAACCCAATTCATGTCGGTAAGAACCCTTGGGGTTTATGGTGGGGTGAACATCAATACACAGAAAAAAGCAGTCTACAGTGGTGTAGATGTTCTAGTAGGAACGCCGGGACGTATAATGGATTTGGCTTTGGATAACGTGATTCGCTTTGATAGTCTGCAAAAATTAATCATTGACGAATTTGATGAAATCTTGAATTTAGGCTTCCGCTCGCAAGTAACTTCTATCTTAACGATGATAACAACCAAACGTCAAAACATTCTGTTCTCAGCAACAATGACGGATGAAGTGGATGAAATGCTGGAAGAATATTTTGAATTCCCGGAAGAAGTTTCTTTGGCGCCAAGCGGTACTCCTTTGGAGCAAATTGAACAATTGGGATACAAAGTACCGAACTTTTTGACGAAAGTCAATTTGATACTTGAATTACTAAAAGAGGAAGCTTTTGAAAGAGTGTTACTTTTTGTCAACAATAAAAAAACAGCAGACTTACTTTCAGATAAAATTGAAGAGTTTTACCCGAATGAGTTTGGAACCATTCACTCCAACAAATCACAGAACTATCGTTTGCAAACCATGGCCAGCTTCCAAGCCGGTGAAATTCGAGGGATTGTCACTACCGATGTAATGGCAAGAGGTTTGGATATTTCGGATGTTACCCATGTTATCAACGTAGAGTTTTCGGAGGTTCCGGAACAATACATTCACCGTATTGGTAGAACCGGTCGTGCCGATAAATCGGGGATTGCTATCAGTTTGATTAGTCCGAGAGAAGAAGAAATCATGATTGAAGCGGAAGTGTTGATGGAAAAAGAAATTCAATTCATTCCGATGCCCACAACTGTTGAAGTTGCCGTTCGTTTGTTAGAATTTGAAAAAGACAAAAAGAAACAGATGAAGTTTTTGTTGAAAAAACCAAAGCTGGAAGGTGGCGCGTCTCATCATGAGAAAATTGCCAAAAACAAAAAGGTAAACCTAGGCGGACCATCAAAAACTAAAAAGAAAACCGGAACTTCAGTGAACCGAAATATCTTAAAAAACAGAGCCGCCAAAAGAAAGAAAAAGTAGTCTCAGTGCGCAGCTTTGGCATCCACAAAAATTTTGTAAACTGTGACTGAAAACTGAAAACTATAATTATCTTTGACAAACTTTAGATAAATGCAATTCAAACACCCCGAAATTCTGTATTTCCTTTTCTTATTGGTTATCCCAATTTTGGTGCATTTATTTCAATTACGTCGTTTCAAGAAAGAATATTTCACCAACGTACAATTCCTTAAAGAACTTTCCATACAAACCCGTAAAAGTTCGACCATCAAAAAATGGCTGTTGCTTTTTACCCGATTATTGCTCCTCGCCTGCTTGATATTGGCTTTTTCCCAACCTTTTTTCACCGCCAAAGACAGCAAAAAAGCCACGAATGAAATGTATATCATTCTGGACAATTCGTATAGTATGCAAGCCAAAGGCAAAAAAGGAGAATTACTAAAACGTGCCGTGCAGGATTTGCTGGAACACACGCCGGAAGCACAGAATTTTTCCTTAATCACAAATTCCGAAACCTATTGGAATACGGATATCAAAGCGGCTCAAAAAGATTTACAGGATTTAAAATACAGCGCTACTCCTTTCCAATTAGAGAATCTGATTGCCAAAGTCAATGCCCGAAAATCGGCTTTTAATAAAGACATTATTGTCATTACCGATGCCGTTGGTTTGGAAGAAAAACAGACTAAAAGTTTCCGAAAAGAAGACAATGTCTATTTCATTATTCCCGAAGCAGAACAGAAGAATAATATTGCCATTGACAGCGTTTACATTCAACAAACATTAGACAGCTTTTATGAAATTGGCGTCAAACTCTCCGCTAATGGAGAAGATTTTAAAGAGGTGCCAATTGCTTTGTACAATAAAAACAAGCTAATTGCAAAAACCTTACTCAACTTCGATGCGAGGACCAAAACCATCAACTTTACCATTCCAAAAGAAGATTTCCACGGTTATGTTTCGATAACCGATAAAGGTTTGGCTTATGATAACACTTATTATTTCAGCATTTCCAAGCCAAGTAAAACGAATGTGATTAGCATTGGGGATGCCGATAAGAGTTCCTTTTTATCCAGAATTTATACCGCTGACGAGTTTACTTATACCAATTTTCCTTTAGCCAATTTAGATTATAATTTATTGGAAAAACAGGATGCCATTGTGTTGAATGAACTAAAAGAAATTCCGCAAGCTTTGCAAACTACTTTAAAATCGTTTGTAAATAAAGGCGGAAATCTGGTTGTCATTCCCGCTCAGGAAAGTAATGTGACAATTATGAATTCGTTCCTGGCTAACTTTGGAGCCATCCAATTGAAAGCAGCTACCATGACTGAAAAGAAAGTCACAAAAATTAACTTCAACCATCCCTTATTCAGTAAGGTTTTTGAAAAGAAGATTGATAATTTTCAATATCCGTCAACAAAAAATTCGTTTGGTTTGAGTAGTACCACACCTTCCATTTTGACTTATGAAGATCAAAGTGCTTTCCTGACATCGGTAGCCAATCCTTTATCCTCAATCTATGTTTTTGCAGCGCCGATTAATAAAACCAATAGTAATTTCCAAAACTCTCCGCTAATCGTACCAACGTTTTACAACATGGCACAAAACACACAGAAAACTGGTGTAAACGCTATGACCATTGGCGAAAGCCAGCCTTTTGTGGTGGATGCTTTAGTAGCCAAAGATGAAATTTTAACTGTAAAAAATGCCACCGAAAGTTTTATTCCGGTGCAGCAATTATTGAATACTAAAGTCAAAATGACTTTTAATGACAACCCAACGGAAGCCGGAAATTTTGGTATCTTTAACGGAGCTAATTTGGTGCAAAACATCAGCTTTAATTACAATCGAACGGAAAGCAACTTGGCATTGGCCAACCCTGAGGCAGCAGCTAATTTCAAAGAAATTGACGATATAGAAACGGTTTTCAACACCATACAAACCGACCGAACCGATACGCAAATCTGGAAATGGTTTGTGATGCTCACCCTACTCTTTTTAGCCTTAGAATTGCTCATTCAAAAATTTGTAAAATGAATCTAATCATTCGAAAAGCAACCATTGTAGATCCAAAAAGTCCTTTTCATCAGCAAACCGTTGATTTGAAAATCACCGATGGGATTATCGAAGAAATAGGCCATTCCATTCTGAATATTGAAACCCATCAGGAATTTCAACAAGAGGGTTTACATGTTTCCCAAGGATGGTTTGACACTAGCGTTTCCTTAGGAGAACCGGGTTTTGAAGACCGGGAAACCATTGCCAACGGATTAGCCGTTGCTGCCAAAAGCGGCTTCACCGGAATTGCACTGCAACCTAACTCCTATCCGGTTATTGATAATCAGTCTCAAATCCATTTTGTAAAACAAAAAGCAGCCCATGCCGCCACCGATTTGTATCCGATTGGCGCTTTAACTAAAGGCAGTGAAGGCAATGATTTAGCGGAATTGTTTGATATGAAAAACGCCGGAGCTGTAGCTTTTGGGGATTATACTAAAAGTTTGGCCAATGCAAATTTGCTCAAAATTGGTTTACAATATGTGCAGGATTTTAATGGATTACTGATTGCGTTTTCTCAAGATGAAAGCATCAAAGGAAGCGGTGTTGCCAATGAAGGCATAGCATCCACAAGATTAGGATTAAAAGGGATTCCCAACTTAGCGGAAGAATTGATAGTGGCCCGCAATTTATTTTTATTAGAATATACCGGAGGAAAATTGCATATTCCAACCATTTCAACTGCAAAATCGGTAGCCTTAATCAAAGAAGCTAAAGCTAAAGGATTGAACGTGACTTGTAGCGTTGCTGTACATCATTTAGTGCTAACCGATGAAAAACTGGAAAGCTTTGATACCCGATACAAAGTAACCCCGCCTTTGCGCAATGAAGTTGACCGAAAAGCATTGATTGCCGGTATTTTAGACAACACCATTGATTGCATCACGAGTGATCACAATCCAATAGACATTGAACATAAAAAGATGGAATTTGATTTGGCTAAAAACGGCACCATCGGATTGGAAAGTGTCTTCGGAGCTTTATTGACGGTATTACCTTTGGAGAAAACAATAGAGAAATTGACTTCCGGTAAGTCTATTTTTTCAATTGAAAATGAAGTAATTAAAGAAAAAAATAAAGCCAATTTGACTTTGTTTGGAATCGATACAGATTGGACATTTACGAAAGAACATATTTTATCAAAATCGAAAAATTCCGCTTTCCTTGGACAGCAAATGAAAGGCAAAGCCATCGGAATTTACAACAATCAAAACTTACAACTCCATGGATAAACAAACCATAGACGAAGGCAAATCAATTGCGATTACAAGCTATATTTTAATTATTGGTGTCTTGATTGCACTTTCAATGAACTCTGAAAATAAGAATCCGTTTGCTTCTTTTCATATCAGACAAGGATTAGGACTAACATTGACTTTTATAATTCTTGGGGTTTCGATAAGTAGTTTTGAAAGTATTTTGGTAGCCGCTCCCATGTGGATTTTCATATCTGTCTTGACTATTTATGGAATATTTACAGCAGCTAAAGGAGAAACTACACCACTTCCATTATTAGGTAATTTATTTCAGAAATGGTTTAAAACAATCTGATGAAAATAATAAGTCTTTCAGTATTATGCTGTTTTCTGTTAGCTTTTTGCCGGAAATCAAAAACGGAATGTTGTGCTAATGCTTCAAAAAAGGACACTATAGTAACTGAAACCCTTCCAAAACTATACTTAACTGGTGATTTTGATGGTGATAAAAAAACCGATACTTTAAACCAGTTTTTTATGTCTGCTGAATTTCCTGAAGCGATGAACGAAGTTACGTTTGGATATTCTAATGATGACGAATACCAATCTGATAAAATTGACTATTTCTTTAAACACGACATCAATGCGTTCATAAAGTCAAACAGTCAAAAGTTTAACAGTCTTAACCTTGGCGTTTGCTTTGGGGCCTTTTGTTTGATAAACCTTGGCGATATAAACAATGACGGAAAAGATGAGATTGCAATATGCATCGACTATTGTGATTACAGTCTTTTGAACAGCTGCGAGATTTATAGTTATTGCGATAACGACTGGAAACAATTAAAGCAATTCAATGTTAATGAAAATGCTTTTACCTTTGGAAAAGAGGAAGCCATAGACCAAAGTAAAATAAGGGACTACTTAGAAAAAAAGGATGGTAAATGGTATTATATGGATTATTTTGAATGGTTTGACAATGATTCGAAAGAAAAACCAACTCCTATGCGCCCCTTGAAAATTAAAAAATGTAATTAAAAGAATATGACACTTTATCACTTAGTCAGAGAACCCAAAATAAAAAAAGACAAAAACCCTTTACTCCTATTGCTTCACGGATATGGCAGTAACGAAGAAGATTTGTTTTCGTTTGCCAATGAATTACCCGATGAGTATTTCGTGATTTCAGCTCGTGCTCCTTATGATATGATGTATGGTAGCTATGCGTGGTACGCCATCAATTTTGATGCGGATGAAAACAAGTTTTCCGATATTGGACAGGCCAGAGCGTCGCGGGATATCATCGCCAATTTTATTGATGAATTAGTGGCTAATTATCCTATTGATGCGAAAAAAGTAACGCTGATTGGCTTCAGTCAGGGTTGTATTTTGAGTTATGCTGTGGCTTTATCTTACCCGGAAAAAGTGCAACGTGTTGTAGCCATGAGCGGTTATTTAAATACCGAAATCGCTGTGGATGATTTTGCTGAAAATGACTTAAGTACTTTAAGAATCTTTGCCTCGCACGGAACGGTTGACCAGGTAATTCCGGTAGAATGGGCCCGCAAATCCATTCCCGTGATTGAAAAGTTAGGGATTAACATTGTTTATAAAGAATATCCTGTTGGCCACGGCGTAGCACCACAAAACTTCTTTGATTTTAAAAATTGGTTAGCATTATAAAACAAAAAAGGTCTTGAAATTCAAGACCTTTTTTATTATTGTTCGGTATCTGTTTCCGTTACTTTTTTTCCTATTTCACCATCACCGGCAAACTTACTTTCAGCTCCTTTTTTCAAGACATATCCTTTCCAGGGAACCAATTGCCAATCTTTAAAAATCCAAGGCTTCCCTTCAGCGCTTCTTGATAAAACGATTGATGTTGTATCATTAGGCAGGAAAACTTCTGCCTGTTTGGCATCTTCACTAAAAAGTACATAAGCGCTCAGCGTTTCATCTTCATTATCCGGTTTATCCATCGGATTCAATTGAATTCCGGAAAACCCTTTTACGCATTCTTTATTGACTTTTGACCAAATATATCCTGCTGATGCCAAACAACCGTTTTCATCTTTATCGTTAACAACTGTTGAATCTTTGGCGGTTGCGTTAGGTTTTCCAGCTTCCGTTTCCTCTTCCTTTTGATCCGTTAGCTTACAGGAATAAACCGCTAAGACCAATACAAAAAGTGTAATTATTTTTTTCATCTGCTACTAGGTATAAATGGCTAATTTAATTCTTTTGGATATAAATAAGTATCCATGATTTCAAAAGAAATTGTTTGATCATCATTCACAAAATATTTTAGCATCACCTCGCCCCAAAGAACGCCATTACTGTAGTCAGCAATAATCCATCGATGGTTTAAAATCTTTAACTTGTTGATGATAAATTTTTGCTCTCCCATTTTGATTTGACCGGTATAAACATTTCCTTCTTTGCTGTCGTTATAAGCCAACAAAGCTTGTTTTACTTTTTCAGCAAAAGCGGGCAAATCATTTTGATTCAAATAATTCTGCGCCCTGTTATTGTTTTCTAGAGCAAAATAATTCTCATCGTACATTTTATCAGACAAATGCGCAATACTGTCAGTTAGCTTTTTGTTTCTTTCTGTCAATGTCTTTAATTCACTGCCATCTTTGGAGGAAAAATATTTATACGTGAAAATATTCATCAACAAGGCAATGATAAAAAGATAGAGAAATAATGCTTTTTTCATACTGTTATAAAGTAATTTTTAAATTATCATAAGCCAAAAAAACATTCGGCGGTAATCGTTTTTGAACTTCTTCATGAAAACCCAAAAGATGGCTGATATGCGTCAGATAAGCTCTTTCCGGCTGTACCAAATGTATAAAATCTAACGCATCCTGCAAACTAAAATGTGAATGATGTGGTTCCTCGCGCAAGGCATTCACAACCAATACTTTTGCACCTTTGAGTTTTTCAATTTCAGAATTTGCAATAAATTTTACATCCGTTAAATATACAAAATCCTGTATGCGATAACCCAAAACGGGAAGATCCCCATGATTTACATCAATCGGAATGATTTTGGTGGAGCCAATTTCAAAATCTTCATTGTTCTTTACTTCAAATGTTTCCACGCCGGGAGCGCCCGGATATTTGTTTTCGGTTTCAAAAATATAGCCAAATCGAAGGCGCAAGTTCTCTAAAACCCGTAAATGAGCATAAATAGGAATATCCTTTTTTTGACGAAAGAAAAACGGCCGTATATCGTCCAATCCGGCTGTATGATCGGAATGCTCGTGGGTGAAGAGTATGGCATCTAGTTTAGGACAATCCGAGGTCAACATTTGCTGCCTAAAATCAGGGCCGCAATCAATAACGATGGAATTATCATCCCAGGTTATCCAAACCGATACCCGTAACCGCTTGTCTTTCAAATCGGAGCTTTTGCACACAGGATGAGTACTTCCAATCACTGGAATGCCTTGAGATGTTCCGGTACCGAGAAAATAAACTTGCATCATAGCACGGTTTTTGATATAATAATTTTGAAGTCTGACTTTAAAAGGAATTAATTACAAAAATAGACTTAATTATCTTTTTATAAAATAGCTATTTTACTAACTTTGCAAAGTATATAAACTACTATGGACAATATTGTTTCTATTATTAAATTGAAAGGCGATAAAGCCATTGAACAGATTCCTGCTATCAAAGATAAGGCTTTGCGAATAAACCTGAATGAAAACATTTACGGAACGTTTGCAGAAATTGGCGCCGGACAAGAAACCGTAAGACATTTTTTCAGAGCCGGTGGATCTTCGGGAACAATCGCAAAAGCAATGTCGGCTTATGACAAAGATTTTAGTGATGCTATTTATGGAATTGAAGATGATGGTCGTTATGTAACGGAAAGCCGTTTAAAACAAATGCTTACGCATGAAGTGGATTTGATTGAACAGCGTTTAAAAAGAGACAAACATCCTAATAAAATTTTCTTCAGTTATGCCAATACTGTAGCCACTATTGATTTTGCTAAGCAATTCAAAGGTCATGGTTGGGTTGGAATAAAATACCAAGTAGAACCGGATGAAGATTATAATGAAATCACACTGCACATTCGTTTCAAAGAAACCGATGCAAGATTACAACAAGAAACCTTGGGAATATTAGGCGTAAATCTAATTTATGGAGCCTATTACAAGTATAATGATCCTAAAAAATTGTTGCGCTATCTCTACGACCATTTAGATAAAGACCAATTAGAAATTGATACCATTAACTTCTCAGGACCTCGTTTTGCTAATGTTGACAATCGTTTGATGAGTTTGCAATTGGTTAAAAACGGCATGACCGATGCGGTGATGTTTGGCCCTGATGGAAAAAACATACTGCCTGCTTCTATTCTATACAAGAAAAATATCTTAGCACTCCGAGGAAGTTTCCGCCCGGTTACTCAAGTAAATATGGACATGTATGAGAAATCATTAAAAATGTTCCTTGAGGAAAACAAAGTAGAAAAGGACAATGCTTTGGTAATCTTTGAAATCACATTATCAAATCTTCGCTCGGAAGGTGAAATTGACGAAAGAGATTTTATGGACAGAGCCGAATTACTTTGTTCACTTGGACAAACGGTAATGATTTCTAACTTCCAGGAATATTATAAAGTGGTAGAATATTTCTCCAGCTATACCAAAGCGCGTATGGGATTGGCTATGGGAGTGAACAACCTAATTGATATTTTTGACGAAAAATACTATCGCCATTTGAGTGGTGGGATCTTGGAAGCTTTCGGTAAATTATTCTACCGTGATTTAAAAGTATTCCTGTATCCGATGGAAGATGAAAATGGAGAAATCATAAATTCTCAAAACTTAAAAGTACATCCGCGTATGAAAGAATTGTACAAATTCTTCGCCTACAACGGAAAAGTGGTTGACATTACTGATTTTGATAAAGAACACTTGAAAATTTTCTCCAGAGAAGTACTGAAAATGATTAGTTCAGGAACACCAGGTTGGGAAAAATTATTACCCGAAGGTATCGCTGAAATTATTAAGCTTCACCAACTCTTTGGTTACAACCCAAATAATGTGTTACAAAACGCATAAACAAAATAAAAGTAAAAAAGCCAAGAGTACTTCTTGGCTTTTTTGTTTGATACTATTTCAAAATCTGCGCTGCGTGGGCTTTGGTCTTAACATCTGAAATCACTTCATCAATGATCCCTTCCTCGTTGATTACAAATGTGGTTCGGTGAATACCATCATACTCTCTTCCCATAAATTTCTTTGGTCCCCAAACACCAAAAGCATTGATAACCGATTTATCTTCATCAGCCAGTAACGGAAAAGGAAAATCAAACTTAGTTTTGAATTTGGCTTGCGCTTTGGCACTATCAGCACTAACGCCCAGCAAAGCATAGTTGTTAGCTTTAAATCGCTCAAAATTATCTCTCAAATCACAAGCTTCAGCCGTGCATCCGGGTGTGTCAGCTTTGGGATAAAAGAAAACAACCAATTTCTTTCCTTTATAATCTGCAAGTGCATGAAGGTTTCCGTCCTGATCTGTTCCTGAGAATTGAGGTGCTTTATCGCCTTTTTGTAGTGTTGTCATATTTTTGATGTATAAGTTTTATAAATTTACATTCAAATTTAAACTAAAATGACCAAACAAGAACGTGCAACATTTGTTATAAATACGTTAAAAGAATTCTATCCACAAATCCCGATTCCGCTTGACCACAAAGACCCTTATACATTACTGATTGCCGTATTGCTTTCGGCACAATGTACTGATGTTCGCGTCAATCAGATTACACCTTTGCTTTTTGCCAAAGCGGATAACCCGTATGATATGATTAAACTTTCCGTTGAGGAAATTAAGGAAATTATCCGTCCGTGTGGTTTATCGCCGATGAAGTCCAAAGGGATTTTTGGTTTGTCACAAATTTTAATCGAAAAGCACAACGGTCAAGTGCCACAAAGTTTCGAAGCTTTGGAGGAATTACCAGCCGTTGGTCATAAAACAGCCAGTGTAGTAATGTCACAGGCATTCGGAGTTCCGGCCTTTCCCGTAGACACTCATATCCACCGACTAATGTATCGCTGGAATTTAACCAATGGCAAAAATGTACAACAAACTGAAAAAGATGCCAAAGCTATTTTTCCGAGAGCACTGTGGAATGAGTTGCATCTGCAGATTATTTGGTATGGAAGAGAATATTCTCCGGCTCGTGGCTGGGATTTAGAAAAGGATCCGATAACCAAAACCATTGGCAGAAAATCCGTTTTGGATGAATATTATAAAAAAACATCCCGATAAATTATCGGGATGTTTCTTAATTAGCAATAGATTCGAAGTTCATGTTGCCTACTTTGATAATATTCAATGCACAAGAATATTGAAGTATTAAACGTATTGTTTCTTTTTTTGGTAACATTTTTTTAGTTGCTAATTTTCTTTTAGAGTAAAGTTTTGCCATATAAATAATCAAGTTTGATTTTGTTTATATAATAACGCAATATTTTACTTTTTATTGTTTAAGAAGGCAAATAAATTTTATTTTTTTCAATCACTTTTCTCAAATTAGTTATGGCATAACGCATTCTTCCTAGCGAAGTATTAACGCTAACACCAGTGAAATCAGCTATTTCTTTGAAGCTCATGTCTAAAAAATAACGCATCATAATTACTTCTTTTTGGTCATGCGGCAATTCTTCAATGATGTTTTTTAAATCAATTTCTATTTGTTCTTTGATCAAACTTTTTTCGATATTCGGAGAGTTATCAGTAATTCTTGAAAAAATCAATAATTCATCCGTATCGCGATTCAATGGCATTTTTTTATCATTTCTGAATTTGTCAATAATTAAATTACTGGCAATACGCAAAACCCATGACAGAAATTTACCTTCTTCATTATAGTATTTCTTGGTTTTGAGTGTGTGGATTACTTTAAAGAATGTTTCCTGGAAAATATCTTCCGTAACATCTCTATCCGAAACCTTCGAATAGATATAACCGTAAATTTTGGATTGGTGCCTATTAATTAATATTGCCAAAGCGTTTTCATCGCCAGCAATGTACTTGTCTACTAATAGAGCATCAGGAAGTTGGGATTTAGCCATAATATTACCTTTTAGTAAGGGTTAAAAAGAGAGTTTTTAATCTAAAAAGTAATGGTTTGCTATAGGCTAATTTTTATTTGTGAATTATTTATGAACCAAATTTAACATAATTTTAAACAAATAAACAAATTTATTTTCAAAAATTAACAAAATAAGATTCAATGAGTTACCTTACTACTGATAGACTCTGATATAATCGATACTATATTCTTGTGGAAAAATACTGTCATCTACATCATGACCTCCGAAATTTCCTCCAACGGCTACATTCACGATAAAGAAAAATGGCTGATTGAATGGCCAGGTATCTTCATTCTTATCTTTCGGCTGAAAAGTGTATACGGAAACATCATCTACAAAAAACTCGATTTTGTCTTTTGTCCAGTCGATGGCATAAACATGATACCCGTCTTCTATCTTTGGAAAAACTGTTTTCTTGGTATTAATTGTATTTCCGTGACTGGCTTCGGTATGTATGGAAGTGTAAACGGTGTGAGGGTCTCTCCCTACATATTCTAAAATGTCTATTTCACCGCTTTTGGGCCAACCTACTCTGCTGATATTAGAACCTAACATCCAATATGCCGGCCAAATTCCTTTGCCTATTGGCAGTTTAGCTCTGGCTTCCATTCGGCCATATTGAAATTCTTTTTTCCCGGCTGTAGTTATTCTGGTTGAAGTGTACTGATCTCCTTCTTTCTTAATTGTAATAACCAGGTTACCGTCTTTAAGCACTTGATTGGTATTGGTATAAACTTGTTTTTCATTATTTCCCCAACCACAATTGTTTGGGCAACCATTACCCAATTCGAAATTCCAGACCTTTTCATCCAATTGCTTCCCATTGAAATTTTCTTCCCAAACCAATTTGCGTTTTTCCTTTTGCGCTATACAAAAGGCAGAGCTTAACAACAGTAATGCTACAAGTTTTTTCATTTTAAAATATAACTAAGGAATTAATTCAAAAGTACTGTTTAAACGAATATCAGCCGACGAAGAACCAATCATTAGATTAAAATCGCCAGGTTCAGATTTGAACTCAAGCTTTTGATTGTAAAAAGCTAACTTTTGATTGTCAATGACAAACTTAATTGTTTTGGTTTCGCCAGCGGTCAGTTTTATTTTTTGGAAATCTTTCAGTTCCTCAATTGGTCTGACAACGGAACCAAACTTATCCTGAAGATACAATTGAACCACTTCTTCTCCGGCGTATTTACCGGTATTGGTGATATCTAAAGTTACTTGAATTGTTTCATTCGGTTTCATTTTTGATTTGGATAATTTCAAATTTGAATACTCAAAAGTCGTATAACTCAAACCATAACCAAAAGGAAACTTAGGGGTATTAGGCAAATCGATATAAGCTGATTTGTAAATTTTGTCTTCATTAATAGATGGCCTTCCCGTGCTGAAATGATTGTAATAAATCGGAATCTGCCCTTCTTCTCTCGGAAACGACATCGGTAACTTGCCCGAAGGATTGTAATCGCCAAACAACACATCTGCAATGGCATTTCCGGCTTCGGAACCCAACCACCAGGTATAGACTATCGTTGGCATATTATCGGCTGTCCAGTTGAAAATTAATGGTCTTCCAGCATTTATCAAAATCACAATTGGTTTTCCGGTTTTTTGCAGTTCTTTAATCAAATCTTCTTGGATACCAGGCAAATGAATATTGCTGCGGCTTTTGGCTTCACCACTCATATTCCAACGCTCTCCAATGCTTAAAACAACCACATCGGCTTGGTTAGCCACATCAATCGCTTCCTGAAAACCAGCTTTACTTTTGTCTTCTACACCACAACCTTTGGCATAAAGTAATTTAGTTGTTTTGCCTACTTTATTTTCCAGACCTTCCCATTGCGAAACGATGTAAGTCGAATCAACATCCTTTAAATCCACCGCCCAAAAACCGTGATTGGCTCTTTTTAATTTCACCATTGGTCCGATAAAAGCAATCGTTTTGGTTTCTTTCGAAAGTGGTAAAACATGCTGTTCATTTTTAAGCAGTACTATACTTTTTGCTGCCACTTCACGGGCAATTTTGGTATGTTCAGGATTGTTTAATTCTGTTTCTTGTCTTTCTTTATTGCAATATTTGAAAGGATCATCAAACAATCCCAATTCGAATTTCTTTTTAAGAATGCGTTTTACCGCTTCGTCAACAGTAGCTATCGGTACTTTATTTTCTTTGACTAATTGTGCCAAATTATTGCGATACGCGTTGCTTTCCATATCCATGTCATTACCGGCCATGATGGCTTTTTGAGCGGCTTCTTTACCATCCTTACAGTAGCCGTGTGCAATCATTTCGCCAATGGAACCCCAATCGGAGACCACAAACCCCGAGAACTTCCATTTTCCTTTTAAAATGTCGCGCTGAATGTACTTATTTGCCGTGGCCGGAATGCCATTGATATCATTAAACGAATTCATAAAAGTGGCAGCTCCCGCATCAACCGCTGCTTTGAATGGTGGTAAATAAGTTTCCCACAACATTCTGTCACTCAAATCCACTGAGTTGTACTCTCGACCACCAACAGCGAGTCCATAGGCTGCAAAATGTTTGGCACAAGCCATCACCGAATTCAAATCGCCTAGCTTATTCCCTTGGAATCCTTTTACTCGGGCATAAGCAATTTTGGAACCTAAATAAGTATCCTCACCAGCTCCTTCCATCACTCTTCCCCATCTTGGATCGCGTGAAATATCTACCATAGGCGCAAACGTCCAATGAATCCCAGATGCGGCTGCTTCCGTTGCAGCTATTCTTGCCGAAAGTTCCATAGCCGATAAGTCCCAACTGGCAGCTTCGCCCAATGGAATTGGAAAGGTAGTTTTGTGTCCGTGAATCACATCCAGTCCGAATAGCAAAGGAATTTTCAAACGCGATTGCATTGCCAACTCTTGGTATTGCCGAGTGTATTGGTACCCAATGATATTAAGCATGGACCCAATTTTTCCGGCTTTGATTTCTTCTTGTTTGTTAGGATTAATCGTTAACGGACCGGTAATTGTATTGTCACCGGAATACTGATTGAGTTGTCCTATCTTTTCTTCCAAAGTCATCTTTTTCAGCAGAGCATCCACTTTTTGGTCAATTGTTTTTTGCTGAGAAAAGCCTAAAAAAGATGAGGTTAAAAATACTATGGCAATTATATTCTTCATATTCTACTGCTATTTTTTAGTTTGGGGTGTTTTAAATTCAATATAATTGAGGTTGAAATTTCCTTTTTCGAAGTAAATTCTAACCTTGTTTATTCCTTTTTTTAGGGTAATTGTATTTAAGGATACTGTTTTCCATACCGCATTTCCACCGGAGCTTGGAAGTGTAATTTCCGTTGATAACTTATTTCCTTTCTCGTCCGTCAAATACAACTTCCCTCCTGCTGTCTTATTAGAATAACGAATGAGCGCTTCAAATGTTTTAGCCTCTGCCAAATCAAAAGTATACTGCAGCCACTCGCCTGCTTCTATATAACTTACAGCATATCCGTTACTGATTTTATCATTACATTTTTGAATATCAACTCCATCATTTCGCATTTGATTGCCGCTATTCCATTCGGTATGTTTTCCATTGGCTACCCAATAATTAGCCACATCTTTATCAAAATAGGCCTGATTAACTGTTCCTAAATCATATTCCGAAGCAAATACTTTTCCAGGTAATACATGTTTTTTGAATGGCAACGTTTCAGCATTTTGTACTTGACGGAACATGGCATCAATAACGTCGTGCTTTATGATAACATTTTCCAATTTGTAGTTTTCTGCCATTTGCATCAATATAGCTTTGGCTTCTTCAACTGAGGGTTTATCTTTCCCCGTTTTCCAATATTTCAGAAGCTTTTTATACCCTTCGGTTTCTTTTACAGAAGTTACGCCGGCTATATTATCTATTTTTTTCATGGGCCAAAAAGCCCAACCGATATTGTTGGATTCCATTAAACTGATGGCGTCTTTGAACCAAACATTCGAATTTTCGCCACTTTCGCCTAGCCAAATCGGAACATTTTGTTCTTTTCGGTAATCCAGCATTTGTTGGATACTGGCCACATCATTGTAATTCCAATATTTGTGAAAACTCAGCGCTATGTTTTCATCCCAAAGTGGGAACATTCCTTTATAGTTATTGCCCCAGCAGTTGCCTTCAATAACAATCAAATGATTGGGATCAACTTCTCTGATGGCTTTAGTAATTCTGATTTGCAAAGCTCTCAAAGGCTCATTTTTGGTCTCATCGCACCCATTTTGATTGGTACCCGAAAAATTCCAGTTGGGCTCATTGATAATATCATAACCTCCAATCCAGGGTTTGTCTTTGTAATGATTGGCCATTTTTTTCCAAAAGGCAACCATCTTATCCTGATTAACGGTACTTTCCCAAAGCGATGGTTTTGAGGCATCAGCATCCGAAATATTAGCGTCTTTTCCTTGGCCACCCGGTGCAGCATGAAGATCAAGTATCAAATACATCTTATTGGCTTCGCACCAACTTAAAAGATTATCCGTCATTGTGAATCCTTCTTCCAACCAAGTATTTTCACCAGCAGTTGCTTCTTTTTCAATCGGCAAAGTGTATAAATTGTAATGCATTGGTAACCGAATGGAATTGAATCCCCAAGCGGCTAACGAATCTACATCCCGTTTCGTAAGGCCGTTTTTTTTATAAGCTTTATAGAATTCCTCTGCATTTGTCTCACCGATTAAGTCGGTGATTTTTTGTTTGATTTGGTATTGTGGCCCGGCAAAATCAGCGGTTTTGAGCATGTAGCCTTCCTGAACCATTAATCCACCAATGCCAAGACCCCGCAAGAGCACATTATTTCCATTGCCATCAACAATCTTTTGTCCGTCGCGGTGCAAAAAACCTTGACTGTAGGCTGTCATTGATGCTACCAATAAAAAAAGTACACTGCAGCTTTTTATTGGTAACGGTTTGAAAGTTGAACGATTCATTTAGGTAGGTTTGGGTTTGTTAATAAACTAATGTCTGGATGGCATTAGGCAGAATAGTTACTTCGGTAGCGGTGTTTCCGATACATAAGTTGTAAGTGATTTTTAAGTTGCTTTGATTCATAACGACCGTAACCACTTTTCCATCAGGATTGATAAAGGAAGTTGTCAGCAATTGACTTCTACTGGCTGCACTACTAATTCTTTTTGCGCCTTTAGCGATAAATTTTGAGAAATGACCAATAAAATAATACGATGGTGTATAAATTAGTTCTCCGGTTTTAGTATCTCCGTGAATAGGGGCAAAACAGAAATTTTGAACGTGGTTGGGACCACCGTTTTGGTCTAATAAAATATTCCAATCTGTCCAGGCAACCGTTCCGTTATTGAAATCGTTTATCATGGATTTTCCGTAACGCTCTCCGTTTTTCCAGAGTTGGTATTTTTTGGCGTCAAAACTTTCAACACAGCCTTCGGTAAACATTAGACTTTTGGATGGATACATTTCGTTCACTTTGCCTACATTCTCATACATTTGTTCGCTACCGCTCCAGCTTTCATACCAATGAAAACCTATTCCCCAAACGTATTTTGCGGCTTCAGCATCTTCCAAAATAGTATTGGCTCGCTGTAACAACAAATCTCTGTTGTGATCCCAAACTGTAATTTTTTTATCGCCAAGACCTGATTTTTTTAATGTGGGTCCAAGGTAATTTTTAAGAAAATCTCGTTCATCAGCCGCAGAGAAAATACAGGATTCCCAACGTTGTTTAGCCATCGGTTCATTTTGAATGGTTAATCCCCAAACCGGAATACCTTCTTTTTGCAAGGCATTAATATATTTCACATAATAATTAGCCCAAGCCTGGTGATACTCTGGCAACAATTTTCCGCCGTGAAGCATATCATTGTTGTCTTTCATAAAAGCCGGTGGCGACCACGGACTGATATAAAGCGTAGCATCCTTTCCAATGGCAGTCAGAGCTTTTTTGATTAGTGGCAATCTAAATTGTTTGTCGTGATCTATATTGAAGGTTTTCAAATCTTTATCGCCATTTTCGATATACGTATATGTATCCGAACTGAAGTCACAGCTGTTCATGTTGGTACGCAACAAAGTATAACCAATTCCTTTGTCTTTTGAATAATAGGCATTCAGAAACTCTTGTTGTTTCGCCACTGGTAATTGAGCAAATACTTCAGCACTGGCATCTGTTATAGCTCCACCGATGCCTAAAAAAGTTTGATACTTCTTATTAGGATTAACAAAAATGCAGGTTTGTGTTTCCAGCGGTTGTTTTAATTCCTGAAACTGTAAATTATCCGTTTTTGACAAACGCAAATTGGTACTGTCGGCAGAAGTATAGACCGTTACCATCCGGTTTTTAGTGGAAAATGGCAGTGGTTTTGATTTCTTATTTTGCTGAGCGAATCCAGCTAAAGAAAGTATTAAAAATAATATTGTTACTTTTTTCATCTTACATCATGTTTTAATTTCTTACCAAACAAAAGTTCCTACAGAACCCGCCTCTAAGGAAGCAGACACCCATTTACCATTGTACTTGATATTAAAAACTATTGGTGATCCTCCATCGTTTTCAGCCAATAGAACTTTTTTACCGGCTGGTGTTTTGAAAGCTACTGTGTTTAAATTTCCTAATTGGGTTGAGGCAATTCTGACTGACCCGGCAGGTACAAACTTTGAAGCATGAGCAATAATATAATAACCCACATTTCGTTCATAACTAAAGCTTCCCGTTATGGTTATAGCACCTTTGCAAGTAGTACAGCCGCCGCTGGTGTGTGGTCCAAATGAAGCATCATTGGCTAAATTCCATTCTAAAGCAGTTTTACTCCAATTGCGCATAGAACCTATGACCACATTTTTGATATGCCATTTCAAATCGCCATCAAAACTTCCGGTGGAAGCCGTGTACTGTTCGGTGAAGTATAAGTTTTTAGTTGGAAAAGCATTGTGAACTGTTGTCAAAGCCGAAATATCTCCAGCATACAGATGGAAAGCGGAACCATCAACAAATGAATTGGCAGTAGCATCTGATAAAACCGTGGTCGGATAGTCCGGTTTATCACAATTGTGATCGTAAGCGACTATTTTAGTTGTTAAACCGGCTGCTTGAAAAGCTGGTCCTAAATTGTTTTTAATAAAATCCGTTTGTTGTGATGCCAGCATCAATAAACTGGGATTATTATAAGGATTTAGCGGTTCATTTTGGGGTGTTATAGCATCAATATGGATTCCTTGGGCTTGCATAGCCTGAATGTATTTCACAAAATATTGTGCATAAACACCATAATACTGTGGCTGTAAACTACCGCCTATGGAGCTGTTATTATCTTTCATCCAAACCGGAGGCGACCAAGGGGCGGCCATAATTTTTATATTTGGATTAATTAATAAAATATCTTTTAATAATTGAATTAGCTGACTGTCAGCAGTTAAACTAAAGTTAGTTAAATTAACATCTGTCTGTCCAGTTGGCATGTCGTCATAAGAAAAAACAGTACTGTTCAAATCAGAAGCACCAATACTGATTCTTAGATAACTTACTGAAATAGCCGTTGCGGAAGAACCAAAAAGCTCTTGCAATAATTCGTCTTTTTTTGAAGTTCCTAATTGATTGATAGCTTGAGCACTTCCGCCGGTTAAGGTGTACCCAAATCCGTCAACACTTTGAAATAATTGAGTGTCATTTACTTCAATGTTGGGATAAATATTAGTAGTTGTATTGAATCCTAGAGTGGTCGTTTGTTTTTCGAGTTTAACGGTGCCATTAGCTTTCGTTAGCCAAAAATCAACATCATTTGTAGTAGGTGTAGGATTGGGAGTTGGAGTGGAACCATCCGATGATTGGGCACATCCGGTAAGTACTCCAAGTAGTGAGGCAAAAAAGAGTGATTGTATATTTTTTTGTGTTAGCATTGAATTGGGTTTGTTTTTTTGAAAAAAAATTCATCATAGCTTCTATTGGTTTGCTTATAGAAGCTATTGATGAACTTACTAATAACCTAAATAAAATATATTAATGATAAACATGAACGTAATCAACTTCAAGTGTGGCTGAGGTAAAATTGGGATCAATAGTTCCTCCAAAGTTTCCGCCCATGGCACAATTGAAAATAAAGAAAAAGGGATGATTAAATGGAACTCCGCTACTATTATTAAAAGAGTAAAATGGGACATTGTCCACATAAAATTTAATAATAGTAGACGACCATTCCAAAGAATAAACATGAAATTCGGTTGTTGCGTTTGCAATGGTAACTGTTGAACCATCACCATTGGCACCAGAGTGTCCGGGATGATGTAAAGTACCATAGATTTTGTTGAGATTATTCCCTACGTGTTCCATAATGTCTATTTCACCACAAGCAGGCCAAGCACTGGTTTCATAATTAGCTCCAAGCATCCAAAGTGCCGGCCAGGTACCAGCTCCTGCAGGAAGTTTAGCTCTGATGTCTACCCTTCCGTATTGGAGTGTAAACTTACTTTTGGTTGTAATTCTGGCGGAAGTATAATTGCTTCCGTTATATAGTTCTTTAATCGCTTTAATTTTTAAAACACCATTTTCAACAATGACATTTTCGGGTCTGCTGGTATAATATTGTTGTTCATTATTGCCCCAGCCTCCGGCTCCGATTTCATAGCCCCATTTGGAACTATCCGGAGCACCGGCAACATTAAATTCATCAGCCCAAGCCAATGTTGGTGTTACATAAACCGTAATCACTTTGGAAGTTGAAATAAATTTGGAACCATTATAAGCTGACACATAAATGGTATAAGGATTGGTTCCCATTTGTGTAAACGTATAACTGAATATTCCTGTAGTAGAATTTATGGTATTGCCTTCTATTAAAATTTTATAGGAAGTGGCATTATCTGCCGAAACACTAAAATTAACGACACCGGTTCCGTCTCCGTTTGGATTGGAAGCTGTGACACCAATTATTTCAGAATTAACAATTAAATTAGTTGGTGTAGTTGGATCGCTGCTATCGCCTCCTCCTCCACTACAATTACTGAAAGAAAAGATAATTAAGAAGAATACTAGTGTATATAAACCAAATGTTTTCGATTGATGATTGTATTTCAAAATAATGGTGGTATTTGTTGGTTAATTGGTAAAAAATAAAGCCACAGGAATTCTGAACAATTCCTGTGGCTTTTTTAAATTTATTTATGGTGCTGGTTTCAATTTAAGATACCAAGCATTACCTGTTTCAGTTCCCTGAACTCTCAAGTACATATAAGTTGGCGTAATTGCCATTATCTCATATTCTTTTAATGTAGCGCCATACCCTATGAATGTGCTGCTTCCTGATAAAAGAATACTAGTTTGTGTTGATGGAGTTGCAGCATCTATCCCGGAACTAGCCGGAATGAATGAAAATGCAGAACTCGCGCCACCATAGCTATAACATCCTTCGTCACCCGAAGCCGGGATTCCTGGTATACCAGCTAATGAACCTGTTTTTGTAAAGGCACCATCAGGAGTGGCTACTTGTAATGTGAAAGAATTAGATGCTACTACTTTTGTAAAAGTAAATGTAGCTGTGTAAAAGCAATTACAGCAAACTTCTTTTTCATTGATGGCAGCTGTCCACCAAATTGGACTAGAAGCTCCAACCCATGGCCCTACTCCCATATGTCCCGGAACGCTTTTGTCTACAATCCAAGCTTTAGAAGAATCATTGGTTAAATTGGTAACAATGGCAGCATCTGGTGTGAAATTACTAACTACTTCAACATCTTTAGTCATCGTAGTTGAAGTTCCTCCTTTTCCATAGGCAACGACTGTTATTCTGTAAGTATGTAGCCCAAGTGAAGTGAATTTTTTAGTAGCTACACCTGCCGGTAAGCTTACGTATTCAACCGGAGTTGACAAATCTGACACATCATTATAACCAACTTTGAATGCTAAGGCATTATCCGCTGTGGCCGTAATATCTACTTTTCCAGAGCCATCTCCGTTAGGATTAGATGCGTTTTGTCCAACAATTTGAGCATCAATGACCAAATTGGTTGGAGCCGTCAAATCTCCCAAGGAGTAATCATCTTTCTGACATCCAACAAAAAGGGATGATGCAAAAATGAAAAGTACTGACAAATATTTAAAATTGTTTTTCATAATATTTTTTAATTTGATTGTGTAACATTATCTATATAAATAACTTCACCGGTTCCATCACTGGAATCATTATAGCGGAATACCTGTTGGCCAAAAGTTGTTCCGGCCGGAATTCCAAGAGTTCCGAAATCGAAAACCAATTCTTCCCATTGATTAGCAACCGTTGAGGCTACTTTCAGGATTTTATTAGAAACACCATTACTCCCTTGTTCTAATTCAACATTCAGCATCTTACCCACTTCGGTCGAATAAACCATCACTTTGATTTTACTGCCATTATCAATGTTGATTGGAGTTCCGTTTGGCGATGCTAATGGAGTCCATGTTCCGCTCCAGGATGCAGCACCGGTTGGTTTGGTATATTTCCAAACATTGGCACTTGTATTAATCCCACCCGGGAAAGGGTTAGCTACTTTAGCTACACCAACGCCTCCAAAAGTTCCGCCAATGCTATAGTTTTGTATAGCACTTTCATACGTAATTGGAAGTGAAAACGGTGCATAAACTGTTATAGGATATGTAGTTGTAGTTGTAGCGGCGCCACCACTTAAGGCCGTAACCGTAAGGGTATATACTCCCGGTGCATAGGTGTGAGCCGGTGCTGAGAAAGTTTCGCCAAGTGAACCCGACATTGTGGTTGGCGTTTCATTGGCACCACCATCACCCCATGTAACTAAGATTCCATTTGCATTAGTAGCCGTAGCCGTTAATGTTAATGTAGTTCCTGCAAAATTTTGTGTGGCATTAATATTAGTTGGTGCTACATAAACTATTTGCAATGGATAGTCATTAGAAGTTTGATTCCCGGCAATATCATAAGAAACAATGGTTACGGTATAATTTCCTTCCGGATAATTATGAGATGTAAATCCACCCGGATATACTGTAATCGGATCCGTTGACCCTTGACCTAATGTAACCATAGACTTCGAAACACCTTCTCCGATAGGAGTAATTTTTACTAATCCGGAGTTATCAGTGCTAACATCAAATATCTTATCAAAATTTGAGGCATTAGCTGAACTCAATGACGACAAATCGGAATCAATTCCATCTGGTGTACTACAGCCTGTGGTGGCTAATAACGAAAGAATTGCAAAACTTAAAATTATTTTTTTCATAGTATTCAATTTTAATTATAACCAGGATTTTGAACTAATTGAGTGCCTTGTAACTCTCGGGTTGGAATTGGCAAAATTTCATTTTTACCAGCAACAAATCCTCTACTGGCTAATTTAGTAGGAGCATCACCCCAACGTACTAAATCAAACCATCGGTGTCCTTCACCAGCTAACTCTCTTCTTCTCTCATCTTTAATGGCATTTAAAGAAACCGGAACTGCTGCTAAACCAACTCTTGCTCTAACGGCATCAAGTAGTGCCTGAGCTCTTGCTCCTGTTCCGCCAAGGGCTTCTGCTTCCATTAAATATGTATCGGCCAAACGGATAGCATAAGTATTTTGATGGTAATTCAAAACAGCATCCCCACCACCAGAATAAACATCTGATTGTCTTGGGATAAATTTGTTAAGGAAATAGCCTGTGTCTTGATATCCGCCAATATAATCAGCGTGTCCTGCCTGTTTTAAAGCTTCCAGGTCTAATATGGTAGCATCAAATCTTGGATCACCTTGCATAAAAGTGTGGAAGTCTTCTGTAAAGACATTGAAACTCCAACCTGAAGGTAAGTCTGGCGCTAAATTGTCTACTTTAACATAACTTCTTGGTCCGGCCATAACATTTACTGTATTGCCTTCGTCAGCATTTCCGCCCCAAATTCCCCAATATGAATTTTGGCTTGAGTGGGAAACTTCAAGAATTGATTCTGTATTGAATTTATTAGAAACTACCCATAAGTCATTATAATTAGTCAACAAATGGTTACCATATTGATTGGTAGCACCAGGTGTACCATTTACTTCCTGAAATTGAGCTGCCGCCAATGCATTTTTACCTTCATACAGATATACTTTACCCAAAACTGATTGAGCAGCTCCTTTGGTAAAACGACCGCCATCCGTAGAGGCTGTGACTGTTCCCGGTAAATCTGGAATAGCTTCTGTTAAATCAAGTTCAATTTGGGCATAAACGGCTTCCGGTGTAGCTTGTGTTACTCCATAAAATTCTGATGTCCCCAGAGGAGTCAGGATTAGCGGAACATTTTTAAACATTCTAACTAAGTTAAAATAGTAATAAGCTCTGAGTGCTTTAGTTTCTGCCGTGAATCTTGCTCTAACAGCATCGTCCATAGGAACAGCTGGTAATTTGGTTAACAATACATTGGCTCTGTAGATCCCTCTGTAATAATCGCTCCAAAAACTATCCGGAATGGTATTCGTATTGATTGTATAATTTGAAAAAGATTGAATACCAGCACCATCGGATGAACTACCACCTCCGGCTAACTGATCATCAGAACCCGCATTAAACATAGTGATCATGTTTTCAAAACCACCTGAGTTTTTTCGCATCATATCATATACCGATATTAATCCGGCTTTAGCTTCGGCTTCGTTCTGATAGTAATTAGCTTCCAAAGGCAAACCTTCCGGGTTTACATCAAGAAAATCACTACTACATGATACTGCAGTAATTCCAATTACTGCGGCAATCGTTAAAAATTTTATTTTTTGTATCATAATAATTTATTTTTTAGAATTGTAAACTAGCTCCAAACAAGAATGAACGTGCTTGTGGATAATATCCTCTGTCTATACCGAAAACGTCTCCACCAATTTCAGGATCATATCCTGTATATTTAGTCAACGTCAATAAATTTTCAGCCGTTACATAAAGACGAACTTTTTGAATTCCAACTTTATTAATTACGGAGCTTGGCAATGAATAACCAAACTGAACTACTTTAAGTCTCAAATAATCACCGTTTTCCAAATAGAAATCAGACATATTACTAAAGTTACCATTAGTATCATTATTAGTTAATCTAGGATAAGAATTAGAAGTTCCTTCACCATTCCATCTGCCTAAAGCTTCGGTTTGGTAGTTAGCATTAGCTATATCTAAACGACGTAATCCTTGGAAAATTTTGTTCCCTGAAACTCCTTGAGCAAACGCCATAAAATCAAATCCTTTATAATCCATGTTGATGGTAAATCCAAAAGTTAATTTTGGAAGCGGACTACCTAAAAATGTTTTATCATCGGCAGTGATGGTTCCGTCACCATTGTTGTCTTTCCATCTGAAATCTCCCGGAACGGCATTTGGTTGAATCAAACCACCTGATGAATTAGTATAGGCATTAATCTCTGCTTGGTTTTGGAAAACGCCAGCTGTTTGATATCCGTAGAAATTACTGTAAGCATGACCTACTTCTGTTCTTGTGATTGGCCCCATTGATTGGAAACCATCACCAGTGAAATACGTAACATTGTTACCTAAATAAGTTACTTCATTTTTCAATGTTGACATATTGGCATTAGCCGAGAAATTAAAGTCATTGAACTTGTGTTTGTAACCTAGCTCAATTTCAATACCTGAGTTATTCATATCGGCAATATTAGCATAGGGTGGCGCTTCCGCTCCCACATAACCAGGAATTGGGTTTTCACGAAGAATTCCGGTTGTTTTTTTCTTGTAGATATCAAACGTTAAATTGAAATCTCTAAAAAGTTTGGTTTCAAATCCGAAGTTGGTTTGTGTAGTCTCTTCCCATTGCAAATCAGGGTTTGAAATTCTGCCTGGACTTGAACCCGGAGTTACAGAAGTTCCATCTCCTAAAGTATAGTTTCTGCCTCCGTCAATATTAGCCAAATAACCAAAATCGCCAATCGCATCATTACCAGTTACTCCATAACCAAAACGAAGTTTTAAGTTGTCTACATAATCATTTTGTTTCCAAAACTCTTCTTTAGAAATAACCCAACCAGCAGAAAATGCCGGGAATACCCCATATTTTTTATTGGCTCCAAAACGCGAGGAACCATCTCTTCTTACTGTACCGGTAAACAGGTATTTTTCTTTGAAATCATATGTCAAACGAGTAAACAATGATGTTAAGATGTGTGGAGTACCATTGAAAGTATATCCTAATTTATGAGCCTGAGTAACCGTTGGGTCATTAAAACTGGCCAAATTATAATCATTGGTTGATAAACCTGAATGGGTTACACTGGTTTCAGTATAAATTTGGTTTTCTTTATAAGCTCCCTGACCTATCAACAAAGAAAAGCTGTGTTCATTGTACTTTCTGCTATAAGTAGCGGTGTTTTCAATATTCCAGCTAAAGCTTTTATTGTTTCTTCTGGTGATGTTGTTAAGTACTGTATTGTTTACCGTAGCGCTCAAATAAAACATTGGTGTAAAACCTTCTGCTCCCCAATAAGCTAATTTTGAACCTAAAGTAGATTTGATTTTTAAGTTTTTTATTGGTTCAATTTCGGCAAATACATTGCCCACAAAATCATCTGACCAACCAAATTGACCTAATCTTGTTTGAGCATAAGCCAATGGGTTTGTCATTTCTTGCCCAACAACATTGGAAATTCCGTAAGGATTACCGTTGCCATCCCTAATTACATAAGGACTATTATAGGCAATACCATTGGCTAAAATTGGATCCGTCTCTACTAAAGGTGTCGTAGGATCTAAGTTGATAGCTGAACTCAATGGCCCGCCATACTCACTATTAGTATTTCCTAGTCCGATATTTTTTTGATGGGTATATCCAATAGTTTGTCCAACATTTAACCATTCTTTGATTTTGTGATTGGAATTAAGTCTGAAATTTTTCTTTTCATATTGTGAGATTTGAGTCATTACAATACCTTCTTGATATTGACTACCAAATGACAAATAGAAATTAGAAACATCATTACCACCACTAATGCTTATTTCGTGTGAAAAACGTTTTGCACTATTATTAAAGATAGCTTTTTGCCAATCGGTTCCTTTACCTAAAGCACCTAAATCCGGATAAGGCACATCGCCTGTTCCGCCACCATTTACATAGCGTTCGTTCATTAAAGCTCCATACTCAGTCGCATTTAACAAATCTAATGTTCTCTCCGGAGCAGATGTTCCGGTGAAACCATTATAAGAAACAGTCATTTTCCCTTTTTTTCCTTTTTTAGTGGTAATTAAGATAACACCCGAAGCAGATCTTGAACCATAAATAGCTAAAGATGCAGCATCTTTTAGTACTTCCAATGATTCGATGTCCGATTGGTTAATTGCTCCAATTCCACCACTATCAACGATGATTCCGTCAACAACCCATATTGGGTTATTTCCGCCTTTTCCATCAAAAGTGGTAATACCTCTAACACGAACTGTTGCTGCTGAACCGGGTTGTCCTGAGTTCATTGCAATAGTCACTCCCGATGTTCTACCTTGTAGGGCTGTTTCGATTCTACCGTTAGGAACTTTTTCAAGATCTTTAGCAGTGATTTTCGAAATAGATCCGGTGACTACACTCTTCTTTTGAGTTCCGTACCCAACGTTAATAACAACTTCTTCTAAGTTATTACCTTCTTCGGCAAGTTCAATTTTCATTTCACCATCAGTAATGGTAACTTCTTTAGTAGCATATCCAATAAAAGATACAACCAATTTTGTAGCATTGGAAGGTGCATTTAAGGAAAACTTTCCATCTATATCAGTAGATGTTTGTACCGTCGTTCCTTTAACCACAACGTTAGCGCTTGGTAAAGGTAATCCTCCAGAGGATACAATTCCAGTCACCTTTTTTTGGGCTTGGGCTGATACAATAAAGACAAAAAACATAGAAAATAGGAAAAGGTTTCTCCTAAATCTTTCAGAAAATAGCTTTAAATTCATAAGCGATTAATATTATATTGGTTTTGGTTAATTTTTCAAGACATATTCTATGGCTTGTTAAGATGTTGTTAAATTATTTATTTAAAAAATAAGAGATGCTTTATCAACCACAACAAAAAATATACATAATGAAATTTTTGGGCAGAATAAATAAGAATTTAACAAAACAGCCAATAAAACAGAGCCAAACGAATCGGCAACTATACAAAATAAAGGCTCGAAAAAATTGAAAAGTAATTTACGAAAAGGTTGTTGTAAAGGTAATGTTGTAGTGTTCTGTCGTAAACTTGTATAGTTAGATGCTTAAAATGTAGTTCACCAAACCATCATCGTGCAGTAAATTGAGCTTTTTACGCAAACGATATCGTTTTATCTCCACACTTCGTATCGAAATATTCAACATTGGCGCTATCTCTTTTGAGGTTAAATTAAGTCTTAAATAAGCACAAAGTTTCAAATCACTTGGCGTTAAACTCGGATGAGCCGCTTTTATCTTCTTAAGGAAATCTTTATCAGCATTATCAAAAGCTTCTTTGAATACATTCCAAGAATCGTCTTCAGTAATGTTCCGATTAATGGTTGAGATTACCGATTTGATATTTCTACCACTATTCTCATCCGATGATTTTTTTAAATCTTCTTTAATGATGCTTAGCAATTCATTTTTCTTAATTAAACTCATAGTAGAGACAGCCAATTCTCTGTTTTTAGCATCTACATCTTGCGAAAGCTGCTCGTTTCTGAGCTTCATCAATTGCTGTTCGTTTTCTAAAGCCGCTATTTCTAACAGTAGGTTGTTTTCTTCAATAAGTTTTTCTTTTTGCTTCTGATAATAGTTTTGGTAGGCCTTATTAATATAATAAGCAATAGCTATAAATAATAATATATAAATAAACCAAGCCAAATTAGTAGCATACCAAGGCTTCTTAATCGTAAACTTATACTCAACCGTATTCTCCGGGGATGAGTTGGCAATTTTGGCTCTTACTTTAAAAGTATAATCACCAGGTTCCAAATTCTTAAAGTTGATACTCGACTTCGCGCTCCATTCACTCCACTGCCCTTGTTGTCCTTCCAACATATATTGGTACTCCACATCTATGAATCGGTTGTATTGTGGAACTGTATAGTTGAAAACAAGGTTGTTTTCGTCATGTTGCAATTCGCCTTCATCAGTAATCGATAAGTTTACTATAGGCTCACTTAATTTATTGACACTAATGTTGGTCAGAATAATGTTGTGGCTTTTGACTTTAAAGTCTGAAAGATTAATGATAAAATAACCATCCGTCTTTCCAACCAAATACTCACTATCGGATATTTGAGTAATATTTTCATACCCAATCATAGGATTCGTTATCGAAAACGGAATCGGAATTTTGTGCTTTTTTAAATCGGTATCAAAATTGCCGGAAGTAAAGTAATAAATGTAATTCTTCGTAAACAACCACATTTTATTGGACTTGTCTACATTCAATTTCCCTGATATATACTCGTCATTTTTAAAGACATCACTCAGATTGTTGTCTTTTTGAAAAGCACCGGTTTTACTATTCAGTTTAAAAACTCCTTCTCTTCCGGCAAAAAAGATAGTGCCGTTGTATTTGGCCAAACTGATGTGTTTTCCTTTATGTGGCGATTTAAGCGTGTAAAATTTATTGACTTTTGAAAAATCGGCATTGGGCAAAACTTTTATAATCCCTTTGTATTCATGACCAACATAAATTTCGTTTTTATTGGTAATTTCAAAATACCGAGACGAAATATCAAAGCCTGCTATTTTATTTCTAAAAACCCATGTATTATCCTTTTTTTCTATAACGGATAAGCCATTATAATTTCCTTGCAGAATTAGGTTTTCATGGTTGGGAACACTATTAAACTTCCAGGTCCCGGATTGTTTGCTAATAAGACGAATGTCCTCGGTGCCAATTAAAAAGGTTCCTAAATCATGACCACAGAACAATTGATTATCATGTTCAAAAAGCGCCCAAACCTGTCCTTTAGTGCCATTTACAAAATGAAATCCTTCATTTGAGGCCAAACTTTTATAAAACAAACCTTGATTGGTTCCAATGTAAATTCGGTCTTTGAATTTGATCGAAGCATACACCGTTCCCAAATAACCAATATCATCTTTGTAACTTTTAATCGGGGATTGCAGGTTGATACAATCAATTCCGTTATCCAAACCTAACCAAAGGTTGTTATCGGCATCTTCATTGATGGATAAAATGGTATTGTTGCTTAGCCCAATGTTCTGGGTAATATGATATCGTATCTTACCTTGCTTGTCTAGGATGTAAATTCCGTTTGAAATTGTCCCAAGGGCAAAGCCACCGTCGGAAAGCATTTTGGCACAAAAAATGGAATTCGGTTTTAATTCGGCTTCCGATTCAAAATAAAATGGATCCAGCTTTTTATCTTCCCATTTAAAAACTCCGGCTCTTTCTGTTTGAAACAACAAACCGTCTTTGTGCTTGTAGATTTCAACAATTCTGTTGTTTTTAATGCGTTCATCATTGCATACCAAGACACTTTTACCGTTAACTACTTCATACAAACCTTCACCAACCGCTTGAAAATAAATCGAATTGTTAATCTTATAACATCTGAAAATATAAGGATGATTATCAATAAACTGAAAACTGCCGTCCTTGGAATTGTAAACGTAAATCCTATTGAAAGACTGAAACAGAACCCATTGATCTAAGTTGATGATGTTCCAAAAATGCTCATCTTCAATCAGCTTGTTTTTTATTTTTTGGCTTAATGAAGTATACCTTAAAGCACCGTTGGATTGACGTTTCCAAAAACCAAATTCCATATAACAACCCGTATAAATCCTGTCATTAACCACTCTGACGGAACGTATAATAGTTTCATTTGGCGATGGATATAAAGTCCAGTTCGAACCATTAAATTCCAATAAGCCTTCGTTGTTAGCAAAATAAACAAACTGATTGTTGTCCTGCGTAACCATCCAGTTTTGATTTCCGGCGCCATAAACCGTTGAACCATATTTTACAATGGGTGGCAACTCTTGCGCTGTAAGTTGACAAACAAACAACAAGGCTATCAAAACGGTTTTTAAAGACGACTTATACTGGAACATAAATTTTAGTTGGATTATAAGAATGGTAAAAATATTGTTTCATTTCTAATTCATCAAGCTAAAAACAAAAAAATGTGATTCGTTCGGTGCCATTTCTCATTTCAGAAATGATTATCTTTGCCAACATTCCCTTTTTTGCTATGAAAAGTACTGAAATTGCCACGTTAGAACCAAAGAAAAATATCCTCATCAAAGGGGCACAAATCCACAATTTAAAGAATTTGGATGTCGTAATTCCGCGCAACGAATTGGTAGTCATCACCGGGCTTTCAGGTTCCGGAAAATCAAGCTTGGCTTTTGATACGCTTTATGCCGAAGGACAACGCCGCTATGTAGAAAGCTTGTCTTCCTATGCGCGTCAATTCTTGGGCCGATTAGACAAACCCAAAGTAGAATACATCAAAGGCATTGCTCCGGCGATTGCCATTGAACAAAAAGTAAACACTACGAATGCCCGTTCCACCGTTGGGACTTCTACCGAAATTTATGATTATCTAAAATTGCTTTTTGCCCGAATTGGAAAAACCTTTTCGCCAATTTCCGGCAATGAAGTCAAAAAAGATACGGTTTCTGATGTAGTCAATGCGGTGAAACAATTTGATATTGACAGCAAATGGCTGCTCCTCTCTCCTATTCATTTAGAAGAAGGCCGAAAGCTGGAAGACAAACTAAAAGTGCTATTGCAACAAGGTTTTGCCCGTATCTTAGTGAATAACGAAATGGTACGTTTGGATGAAATCGAACAGCATTCATTAGACAACAAAGATATCTTATTAATCATCGACCGAATCGTTGTCAAAGATGAAGAAGATTTTTACAACCGATTGGCCGACGCCGTGCAAACTGCTTTCTTTGAAGGCAAAGGCATTTGCTTTTTACAGGAATTAGACACCAAAAAACGAATGGAATTCAGCGCCAATTTTGAGTTGGATGGCATTACGTTTTTGGAACCTAACATTCATCTTTTCAGTTTCAACAATCCGTATGGTGCTTGCCCAACTTGCGAAGGCTATGGCAATATCATTGGCATTGATGACGAATTGGTGATTCCTAATTCAGCCTTGTCTGTTTATGAAAATGCCGTTTATCCCTGGCGTGGCGAAAGCATGAGCTGGTATCGTGACCAATTGGTCAACAACGCTTATAAATTTGATTTCCCGATTCACAAACCTTACTTTGAATTAAGCGAAGAACAAAAGGATTTGATTTGGAAAGGCAATGCATTCTTCACTGGTTTAGACGATTTCTTTCAGGAATTGGAAGAGAAAAATTATAAAATCCAAAACCGCGTGATGCTGTCGCGGTATCGTGGAAAAACTAAATGCAACACCTGCAAAGGCAAGCGTCTGCGCAAGGAAGCTAATTACATAACCGTTGGCGGCAAAACGATTTCCGAATTGGTGGATCTATCTATCAAACGATTGATTCCATTCTTCAATGATTTGAATCTTTCCGAATACGATCAAAAAGTAGCCAAACGCCTTCTGATAGAAATCAACAACCGATTGGCTTTTTTGAGCGATGTTGGTTTGGATTATCTGACGTTGAATCGAAATTCCGCCACGCTTTCCGGAGGAGAATCGCAACGCATTAACTTGGCAACCTCTTTAGGAAGCAGCTTGGTCGGTTCGATGTATATTTTAGATGAACCTAGCATTGGTCTGCATCCGAAAGACACGGAACGCTTGATAAAAGTATTAAAGAATCTGCGTGATTTAGGCAATACTGTTATTGTGGTAGAACATGATGAAGATATTATGAAAGCCGCCGACAGAATCATCGATATTGGTCCGGAAGCGGGAACTTTTGGTGGCGAATTAGTAGCCGAAGGTAATTTTGCAGAAATCCTCCAGGCCGATTCTCTAACAGCTAAATATTTAAACGGTCAATTGGAAATTGCTGTGCCTAAGAAACGTAGAAAATCAAACAATTTTATTGAAATCAAAGGTGCTCGCGAGAACAACCTGCAAAATGTTGACGTAGCCTTTCCATTAGAAAGTCTGACTGTAATTACCGGAGTTTCCGGTAGCGGAAAAAGTACTCTGGTCAAAAAGATTCTTTTCCCGGCCATGCAGAAAAAGCTCGAAGGAATTGGCGATAAAGCGGGACAATTCAGCGAAATGACCGGAAGTTTTTCCCATATCAAGCACATCGAATACGTAGATCAAAATCCAATCGGAAGAAGTTCGCGCTCGAATCCTGTGACGTATATTAAAGCCTACGATGACATTCGCGATTTGTATGCCAAAGAAAAACTATCCAAAGTTCGTGGCTATCAGGCCAAACATTTTTCATTTAATGTGGATGGCGGACGTTGTGAAACCTGTAAAGGCGAAGGTTCTATCAATGTGGAAATGGTTTTCATGGCGGATGTTTCTTTGCCTTGCGATACTTGTGGTGGCAAACGTTTCAAAAAAGAAGTATTGGAAGTAGCTTTCGAAGGCAAAAACATTGATGACATTTTAACAATGACGATTGATGATGCCATTGCTTTCTTTGCCGAAAACAAACAGACCAAAATCACGCAAAAACTACAACCGCTGCAAGATGTTGGTTTGGGTTATGTTCAATTAGGGCAATCCTCTTCTACCCTTTCCGGTGGAGAAGCACAGCGTATTAAGTTGGCCTCCTTCTTAGTGAAAGGGGTTACCAAAGAGAAAGCCTTATTCGTTTTTGACGAACCGACTACCGGTTTGCATTTTCATGATATTAAAAAACTATTGGCATCCTTTGACGCCTTGATTGAAAAAGGCCATTCCATCATTGTCATTGAACATAATCTCGACTTAATAAAATGTGCTGACTGGATTATCGATTTGGGTCCGGAAGGTGGTGAAAACGGTGGGCAATTGCTGGCGGTAGGAACTCCGGAAGAGATTGTAAAGAACAAAAAATCGATTACCGGTTCTTACCTGAAAGACAAATTATAAAACCAAAAAGCCTTCCAAATTGGAAGGCTTTTTTATTGAGTTTTGGTTGCATTATTCTACGACAACTTTTTTGGTCACTTTTTTTGTTGGGGTTTGCAGAACGGCTAAATAGATTCCTTTGGTCAAACCCTCTAACGGAACGGATTCAATTAAATGAGCATTCTGCATTTCTTTTTGGAAGACAACTTTTCCTTGCACATCAATCATCGAAAAGGTATAACTTGTCTCCGCAATGGTACCTATATTAATATTCAAAGTATCCTTTGCCGGACTTGGATAAAAGCTCACCTGACTGTCATTTTGAAAATCGTCATTCGCTAAAGCCGAAGTTGCGGCAATGGCAAAATGCATCGTAGCTCCAATAGTAGCTTTGGCCACATTGTAGTTATAAACCGGATCCATATAAATCAACAAATCGGTATTGGTGTGTTTGTGAGTAGTTTCATTGGTTTCGAAAAGCCCAGTGATGATTTCATTATTACTTTGAAAAGAC
Source organism: Flavobacterium sp. (assembly GCF_036741995.1). Lineage (GTDB taxonomy): Bacteria > Bacteroidota > Bacteroidia > Flavobacteriales > Flavobacteriaceae > Flavobacterium. Next base: position 76,003 of record NZ_DAINRG010000006.1, read on the forward strand.
ATATAATCCGAAGCATAAGCATAAGACAACTCGGTATTCAATGGCGAATACAATCCAACGCAGGTAATCAACTCATCAGTCATGGTACTCGAGAGCGCGTTATTGGTGGAAGGTGTAGTATTGGTATCTCTTTCGCAAGTGATGGTATCATTGGTCAATCCGGCAACGCCACCCACTTCGTCTAAATTTAGAACCAAACGAATGTCCATTTTGGGTGTCGTTCCATTAACAACCGCACTCACATAGTGTTTACTTCCGTACAATCCATCTTCTTCCCCACTGAAATTGATAAATTTTATGGAGTATTCCGTTGGAATGTTTTGCAACAATCTGGCGGTTTCCAAAATTGAAACCAGTCCGCTACCATTGTCATTAGTCCCTGTACCACCAATAGAATCATAATGGCCACAAACAATCACATAAGTATTTGGATAAAGAGTTCCCACTTTGGTTACAATCAAATTTTTGCAAACCGCTGTTGAGCCCGAATAAGTATAATCATCTTCTTGAATTTGAGTAGCCGTATATCCAAAACTCAAGTATTTATTCTTCAACCAGGTGAACGTATTATTTAAGGCGGTAGTTCCTCGTTTTTTAAGTCCTAAGTTTTCGTATTGCGTTAAATTGGTGGTAATGTTGGTCTGCGAACACTGAGCAACAATACTACCATAATAGGGAATGTAGGTTTGGCTAAAGCCATTTGCTGTTAGGAGTAACAAGGAAAATGAAAATAATAGGTTTTTCATCGATGAAGGAATACTAATGGGTTGGTTTTATTTGTAAACGGAAACAAATGTACTAAAAAAACAATTCAATTATCAATTACAGAATAATATAACCGGAAGAAATCAAGCAATCACAATCGACATAACAAACTGACTCACTACTACTTATATTTTATTAATCAAACCTTAAGAATTCATTTACGGGTTATGGCACACGTATTGAAATATGCTATACAACAGAAACAATTTTTGTTCGAAGCCGCTGAAAATCGAAAGAGTAAGCAAAAAACTCAAAATTAGAATGATTATGAAAAAAATTACCCTTTTAGTAGCTAGCATTTTACTGGTTGGAAGTGTAGCGAATGCATCAGAAATAATCAAAAATTCTGATGGAAGAAACAGAAGTAGATACAGCTTTGACGAGCCAATCTCATTCACAGAAAGAGGCATTGAGTTTTTCGTTTTTCCAAATGGAGAATTTGATTTCAATACCCGACCACAAGACAGTCAAGGAGATTATTTCTACAAGACTGCCGGAAGAAAAGGAACAGCAACTTCGGCAAGAGGCGGAGTTAATTATGGTGTTCTAATTGAACATGATAGTTTTGGTAGAGTTCGAAGAATCGGAAACACCTTTGTTAACTATGATTCCAGAGATAGGGTAAACAGAATTGGTACTGTTTATATGAGATACAACCGTTATGCTTTGACGCAAATTGGTGGAATGCAATTGGTTTACAACCGCAGAGGCCAACTTGTAGATATGATTGGTAATGTAAAAGGAAACAGAAATTACGGTTATGCCTACAACTACAATGACGGTTATTACAATGATGATTATGATAATGGTTATGGAGGTTCAACTGCTAATGATGATAGTACTTACTACTATAAAAAAGACGGTTCAAAAGCAAAAGTAGAAGACGACAAAGACAATAAATAAGGTTAGGTTAGTTTTGATTGGTTAGAGTTTTGATGAAAAAAATCCCGCAAAGTGAAAACGATGCGGGATTTTTGATTTTTATCTGAACGAATTATTAATGTCCTCCACTTACTTTTTTATCAAAATCAATTCCTTGATTTTTTAATATGCCACCAACTTTCCAGGCATAAAAAGCTAGGTAAGCAAAACAAAACACTCCCACTATATAACTCGCATGGATATTGGTCATGTCGGCCACATATCCTTGTAACCAACTTACAATACCACCACCCATAATCATCATGATTAAGAAGCTACTGCCCTGACTGGTATGTTTTCCTAATCCGCTGATTGCTAATGTAAAAATACAAGGCCACAGTGTGCTGCAGAATAACCCAACACTGGTAAAGGCATAAACACTCACCATTCCTTCAGTAGCCATACCGGTTGCCAAAGCTAAAATTCCCAAAACCGAGAAGATTAATAACATTCGAGCCGGATTTCCTTTGCTGGCCATATCGGCAAATATTAATACCAATATAATTAGCGCATAAACATAAAATGGAGTCAAATCGTGATTCATAAATTTATTAACGCCCAAGAATACACCGAAGGCCAAGTACGGAGCAATGAAACGCAAAATCCTTTGTGTACTCATATTATCAGTAAAAGCTTCTACAGCTCCAGTCCAACGACCAATCATCAAACTAGCCCAATACAATGAGATAAATGGCGCTACGTCTTTGGTCAAAAAGCCTAAGTTTTTCTCCATATAAGCCGGCAAATTACTCGCTGTGGAAACTTCCACGCCAACGTAAACGAAAATACCAATCATACCTAAAATCAATTGCGGATATTGTAATGCCGAACTTCTGCTGGCATTGGTATCATCGTCACTTTCAACAACCGCTTTGGGTTTGTCCGGTATGGAAGACAATTTCAATAACACAGCTACTAGTAAAAAGGCGGCTCCTAATACTAAATAAGGAACCTTTACACTTTCAATACTCATTTCCGTGTTGGTCGAAGTGGCCGCTCCGAAAATAGCAAAACTCACAATAAGTGGCCCGATAGTAGTTCCTAAATTGTTGATTCCACCTGCCAATGTTAATCGCTGAGAGCCTGTAGTAATAGGGCCTAAAGCAATTGCCAAAGGATTAGCTACGGTTTGTTGCAAAGAAAAACCAAGCGCTACCGTAAACAATCCGGAAAGCATTAATGGAAATGAGTGCATATTGGCTGCCGGGTAAAACAATAAAGTTCCTAATGCCGAAATAACAAGCCCTAAAGCCAATGAGTTTTTGTATCCGATTCGGTTAATTAAATCGCCTTTGGTTAAATACGAAATAACCATATAAATGATAGAACCAACAGTATAGGCCACATAAAAAGCAACGGAAACCAACTGGCTTTGTCCTTGTGTTAAATCAAATGCTTTTCGGAAAACAGGAATTAAAATATCGTTACTCGCGGCAACAAATCCCCAAAAAAAGAATACGGTTACCAGCGGAATAAATTGCGCCCAATTGGTTTTAGTTTGTTCTGAATTCATAAAATTAGTTTTAGTTTGGTTGGTTTTTAATTTATTGGTTTAAAAGAAATAGCTGCGCCACCGCCTTTAGCCAAATGTAATTTAATTTTTGACTTTGAGGTGACTTGTATAGTTTTTATAGCGTAGGATTTTGGATTATTTTGCCAATCGGCATCGGCACCGTCCTGATATATAATGGCTTGGTATTTCTTGTTTGGTGAAAGAAAATCAAGTTTGATTTCGGTATCTCTGGCATTTTCATCGGTAATGGCACCCAAAAACCAGTTCTCCGAATGTTTGTCTTTACGCGCAATCGTTAAATAATCACCTGGCTCCGCTTCTAAATATTTACTGTCCTGCCAATCATCGGCCACATCGCGAATGAATTGAAAGGCATCTAAATGTTTTTCATAATTTTCCGGCAAATCGGCAGCCATTTGCAAAGGCGAATACATCGTTACATACAAAGCCAATTGCTTAGCCAAAGTTGTATGCACTTGCTCTGTTTTGGTTGGATTATAAACACTCATTTTGATTTCAAAAATGCCCGGTGTATAATCCATAGGCCCTCCCAATAATCTGGTAAAGGGTAAAATGGTTTCGTGCATTGGCGGATTCCCATTGCTCCAGGCATTGAATTCATTGCCACGGGCCGCTTCTGCTGCGATATAATTTGGATACGTTCTACTATAACCGGTTGGACGGGAACTTTCGTGGGAGTTGACCATCAACTTATAATCAGCGGCGCGTTGGGCTACAAAGTTGAAATGATTCACCATCGTTTGTCCGTCATGAAATTCACCACGCGGAATAATTCGGCCCACATACCCCGATTTCACTGCCGGATAGCCGTATTTTTTCATCAAATCAAAAGCCCGGTCTAAATGTCTTTCATAATTAGCCACTGAACCCGAAGTTTCATGATGCATAATCATTTTAATTCCTTTAGATTTTGCATAATCATTCACCGCTTTCAAATCAAAATCAGGATAAGGTGTCGTGAAATCAAATACATTTTCTTTCCAGTTGCCAAACCAGTCTTCCCAACCTACATTCCAGCCTTCTACCAAAACACCATCGAAACCATACTTGGCCGCAAAGTCAATATAGCGTTTGGTATTTTCGGTAGTAGCTCCATGCTTTCCGGACGGAATCAAATCTTTGGTCAAAGTATTTTGTGCATTTTGCGAACCGGCATAATCCCAAGTTGATTTCCCTACGTGCATTTCCCACCAAATCCCAACATACTTCATCGGCTTGATCCAGGAAGTGTCGTCAATTTTGGAAGGCTCGTTTAAGTTTAAAATCATTTTAGAACCCACGATATCGCGAGCATCATCACTCACCATAATGGTTCTCCATGGCGAAACACAAGGCGCTTGCAAATAAGCTTTATCACCAATGGCATTCGGCACCAAACGGGAAGTCAGTTTATACTCATTGGGAACCAAATCCAAATGCATTACCGGATAATTCACCACAGCTGCTTCAAAAATGTTAATATACAATCCGTCAGCTGATTTCATCATCAAAGGCGATTGCACTACATATTTTCCGGCTATGGATTTCAATCCGATTCCGTTGTTTTTGTTGATGGTTTCCGTGTTTACTTCGGACAATTTGGTTTCATTATAGGCATATTCCTGGCTGTCAAAATCGCCCGGAAGCCAGAAGGTTTTATGGTTTCCGGCCAAATTGAATTGCGACACTTCATCCGAAATGATAAAGTAATTTAAGTTGGCTTGCTTTGGAAATTCATAACGAAATGCCACACCTTCATCAAAAGCCTTGAAAATAATATTGACTTTCCTTCCGCTATTTTTTTGCAAAAGCGAAATAGTCATTTCATTGTAATTGTTCTTGATATTGGCTTGTTCGCCCAAGACCGGCTGCCAAGACTCGTTAACCGATTTATTTGCGGTGTTTTCAATACTAAAACCCGAAGTCAAATCGCCTCCTTCTTTTAATTTTATTCCTAAACCACTTTGAAGAATGACTGCTTTATTTTTATAGGAAACGGAGTAAGTAGGTTTGCCATCAGCGGAAAGTTTAAAATCTAAAGTAATGGCTTTTGAAGGTGACTGAATGTTTTGAGCGAAAGAAGAAACTACAAAAAATAACAGTCCTAATAGTTGTGTGTTTTTCATGTAAAAGAGTGTTGCGTAAGGTTATTTCTGAAATGCTCATTTTTTGATGTCAAAATTTGAACTATTCTAAAAAACTTTCCTTTATTTTTTATAAAAATACATTTATATAAAAGAACACCAAACCACCGCCTTAATTAGTTATTAACGAAATCGATTTCTTAGATAGTTTTTCCTTTATTTTTTGGCAAAAAAAAATCCCGAACGAATCGGGATAGTCTTTATTATTTCTCATCAACATAATCCTGAAGATAAGCAAATCTTGGGGTGAGTTTGCCGTTTTCGGTCATCTTGGCGCGTTGCAGAATGCCGTCTTTATCTCCGTTGAAAAAAGCCGGAATGACGTGTTGCATAAACATTTCGCCAAAGCCTTCGCTGGCATCTTTTGGTAATTCGCAAGGCAAATTATCCACCGACATCACCATAATAGAACCCGGATGCGAGTAAGGAACCTCTTTATTTTCACTTGGCAAATAACCAAAAAAAGGTTCGGCAATAGTCGAGGCTTTTATAGTACAGGCAATGGGTCCGTCAACATCACAGGAAATATCCGCCACCACTTTTATTTTACAATCCGGTGCGTTAAGCATTTCCCGGGTTAGAATATCAGGAGAACCGTTTCCGTGAAAATGTCCGGCCATAAAAATATCAGCCACTTTGGTAAAGCGCTCAAAATTGGAAGTGTACTCTTGTGGATTTTTATAGAAATCGTGATTGTCTAAAACCTGACCGTCCAGTCTTTTGTTATAATCCAAAACATCGATTTGGGTATAAACCGGTTGGGTGTAAATTTTGGTTAAAAAATCTTCTATGGATACCTGCTTTACTTTCATTCCGTCCAGGATTTCCTTAGCGCCCATGCCTACTTTTCCGTGTCCGGTCAAAACGATTTTGATATTGGGTAAGGTTTGTCTTTTCAGACGAACAATCAAATCTTCTTTGCTGTTTAGCGTTTCGGCTTTTGGCAATGTGAACAAATCATATTTGATTCCGAAAGCTCTGAAACCATTGTAAGCGCCAACAATTCCGGCATAACGGCCAAAACCAATTAAGCGTCTGTTCTGGGCATCCACTATTGTTTCATGATCAAAAAGTTCAATGTTTTTGGCTAAAACAGCTTGCAGTAATTTTCGGTTATGGACTTGTTTCTTGATCGTATGCGAAAAGAAAAAGTACTTCTTATTCGGAATCAAATAATCCACCGGAATTTCTTTTACTCCAAAGAAAACATCACAATCCGAGATATCTTCGGCCACTTCAAGGCCAAGTTTTGCATATTCTTCATCTTTAAAAATACGGATATCGGAAGACTCTACTTTTACAATAGCATCAGGATGTTCTGTTTGCAAACGCACCAATTCTTCGGGAGTAAAGACTACTCTTCTATCGGGCGGATTTTTTCTTTCTTTTATAATTCCAAATTTCATCTAGTGTGTCTATTGTTTTATTGGTTAGATGTAACGCATGTAAACATTATTTTACTAAATAATATAACGATTGGCGTTTCATGAGGCAATTTTATTTGGCACCAAAAGTAGTAGTAACGAAAACGTTTTCAAAACTTTTTTCAAAAAATAAAAAATCACCATTTTCATGACACTAATTGACAATTAACGGGTTACAAAATCGTATATTTAAATTGTGAAAAACCTGTTGATAGCTTTCTGAAAAAGCAGTTTTATCCCTTTATTGAATAGTTATATTTGTTATCCAATTATACAAAAATGACACACCGAATTCCTCGATATATAGCACTATTTATTACCACTACGTTACTTTTTACTTCTTGTACCAAACAAGAAAAAACCGATGACGGTGTTCTTAAAGTAAACAAGAATGGTATTCCCGTAATGCAACCTTTGCAAGAGGAAATGCCAAAACTGACTACGTCGTTTATTAATGACAAAAAATATGGTGTGTCCCGGTATTTTGAAAAAACCTGGTCGGAGAAAAATGATAACGTTGCTTTTTTAGTAGCCAAAAATGGCCAAATCATTTACGAAAACTACATGGGATATGCGAACAAAAGAACCGATGAAAAAATTACCAAAGACACGCCATTGCATATCGCTTCCGTCAGTAAGGTGTTGACATCAACAGCTGTTTTAATGCTGGTGGATACCAAAAAAATCACTCTCAATCAAAAGGTAACTACCATCATTAAAAATTTCCCTTACCCTGATGTAACGATTCAAACGTTACTCAATCACAGAAGTGGCATGAAGAATTATGCTTATTTCACGTATGAAAATGGCAATTGGGACAAAAAAGAAACCTTGACTAATGAAGATATTGTAAAGGTAATGGTGGAAAAACAAATTCCGTTAGAATCAAAAACAGACACGCGCTTCAGCTATTGCAATACCAACTATGCCATGTTGGCGTTAGTCATCGAAAAAGTAACCGGTTTAAAATATCCGGAAGCCATGAAAGAAATGATTTTTGATCCGTTGGGCATGACCAATACTTTTGTGTTTGACATCACTAAAGACAGAGGAAATGTTGCACCATCCTACAAAGGCAACAACGTAGAAATTGGCGTTGATTATCTAGATGGCATTTATGGCGATAAAAATATTTACTCTACACCTAGAGATTTACTAAAATTTGACAAAGCCCGTTATGCTCCCTTTTTCTTAAATACTGATTTACTTAAAAAAGTTTACAAAGGATACAGCTACGAAAGCAAAGGTTTACGGAATTATGGTCTTGGCGTTAGAATGATTGAGTTCGAAAAAGGAGAACCTTTTTACTATCACAATGGCTGGTGGCATGGCAATACCTCTTCGTTCATAACGTTGCGAAAAGAAAAAGTATCCATTATTGTCTTATCCAATAAGTTTACCAAAAAAACCTATCAAACCAAGAAATTGGCATCACTTTTCGGTGATTATCCATTCAAACTGGATGACGATGGCGAAGAATAAAGTAACGCTTGAATTTTCTCTTTTTTAACTTACCTTTGCGGAATAATTTTTGATGTATCAGAATTATAACTGGGGTCGACTGGTTTTGACAGCAAGTCGAATTGAACAGTAAGCACGTCGAGCATTGTGTTTTTTGCTCGTAAATCCAAATTCACAAAAACATAAACGGCGAAGGAAACTACGCTCTTGCTGCATAATCTGAATTAAAGTAAGATTAGCCACGCTCCTACAAGGTAGGAAAGCAGGATTCACCTCGAAAGCTTTGGTTTGTGGCGGTCGGTATAGGGGAATCGTAAATACGAACCTAAGAACAGTTGAGCTTCGGGACTGTTACGAAAATTTAAGAAGATAAGCATTTTGTGGCTGTTCCTGGCCTTGCAGAATGACGAAAACCCAATCAGGAAATAAACGTGTAGAAAGCTCTTTAGTTGCTTGTTTGGACCCGAGTTCGATTCTCGGCGACTCCACTAAAATCCTGCCTTTGGCGGGATTTTTATTTTTAGAAGCGGAACTCCGTACAGCATTACACTCCTCCTCCCGCTATC
>NZ_DAINRG010000007.1:0-82261 GCF_036741995.1 Flavobacterium sp.
TATGGATTTTAATTTAACCGAAGAACAGTTAATGATTCAACAAGCGGCACGCGATTTTGCTCAGGCTGAATTATTACCTGGTGTAATTGAAAGAGACGAACATTCGAAGTTTCCAACCGAGCAAGTCAAAATGATGGCCGAATTGGGATTCTTAGGCATGATGGTAGACCCAAAATATGGTGGTGCCGGATTGGACAGCGTTTCTTATGTTTTGGCGATGACCGAAATTGCCAAAGTAGATGCTTCGGCTGCGGTAATTATGTCGGTTAATAATTCTTTGGTTTGTGCCGGAATGGAAAAATACTGTTCGGAAGAACAAAAAATGAAATATTTAGTGCCTTTGGCCAAAGGGGAAGTAATTGGAGCTTTTTGTTTATCTGAACCGGAAGCCGGAAGTGACGCGAGTTCGCAAAAAACTACTGCCAAAGATATGGGAGACTATTATCTTTTAAACGGAACCAAAAACTGGATTACCAACGGTGGTACCGCTTCGACTTACCTTGTAATAGCACAAACCGATGTAGAAAAAGGACACAAAGGTATCAATGCTTTTATCGTGGAAAAAGGTTGGGCTGGTTTTGAAATTGGTCCGAAAGAAAAGAAAATGGGAATCCGCGGAAGCGACACGCATTCCTTAATGTTTACCGATGTGAAGGTTCCAAAAGAAAACCGAATCGGAGCAGATGGTTTCGGATTCAACTTTGCGATGAATGTATTGAACGGTGGTAGAATCGGGATTGCTTCACAAGCTTTAGGAATTGCTACCGGTGCCTACGAATTGGCTTTGAAATATTCACACGAGCGTAAAGCTTTTGGGAAAGAAATCTTCAAACACCAAGCGATTGCATTCAAATTGGCCGATATGTATGTGAAAATTACAGCCGCCAAATTGTTGATCATGAAAGCCGCCAGCGAAAAAGACGAAGGCAAAGACATTGCTCACTCGGGTGCTATGGCCAAATTATATGCTTCCGAAATTGCTTTGGAAGTAGCCAATGAAGCAGTGCAAATTCACGGTGGAAACGGTTATGTAGCCGAATACCATGTAGAACGCATGATGCGCGACTCGAAAATCACTCAGATTTATGAAGGAACGTCAGAGATTCAACGAATTGTAATTTCAAGAGGTTTGGTTTCTTAATCCAACAAACCCACAAATAGAATAACCCTTTTAGTGTAATTGCTGAAAGGGTTTTTTAATGGAAATAATTTATACTTTTACAATATGTATGAAGAATTAAAATATTGGTACCTCCGCGATCACAAGTTGTTTTGGACGTTAAGCATGTCGCAAATCAAGCAGTTGTGCATCATAACCGGTTTTAAAAAAGCCAAGAAAGGCGACATCATTTATTTTTCTTCTTCTGATTTGCCCCGTGTTTTTTTGCTCAAAAAAGGGAATATCAAAATCGTTTCCGTTGATGAAGACGGCAATGAAACCATCAAAGACATTATTCAAAAAGGCGATTTGTTTGGCGAACTGGAATTAGACAGTGACAGAAGTTCCAATGAATATGCCAAAGCTTTAACCGATGATATTATCATTTGCAGTTTCCTAATGTCAGATTTCGAAGATTTGTTGCTGCGGAATCCGAGTTTGGCCTTGTCGTATACCAAGTTTGTTGGTCTGAAAATGAAACGCATCAAAAACAATTATGCCAATTTGATGTCCAAAGATGCTAAAACCCGTTTGCTCACTTTCCTAAAAGACTGGGCCGCACGCGACGGCAAACAAGAGGGCAACAGAACTATTATAGAAAACTACCTTACCCAAACCGATATTGCCCAAATCATCTGCACCTCTCGCCAAACGGCTACTTTGTTATTAAACGAATTAGAAGAAAACGGCCTGATGCATTACGGAAGAAAAGAAATTATCATAGAAGATCTTTCGAAGTTGTAGTTTCCAAAATCCTTCTCGGGAAAATTGTCCATCACCTTGCGGTTATTGTCCATTTTATAGCCTTTAAAGGGGTCGCATCTTTGCCTTGTCAATAACGACAAACAATTTTAAAGAAAAATAAAATGACTACAACAACATTTTCAGTACCAATCAGAGAACAAGTTTCTGAAAACAATCAAGCTATTTTTGATAATTTACAAAAAGCATTAGGATTTGTGCCTAATTTGTATGCTACTATCGGTTACTCCAAAAATGGTTTGGAAAGATTCTTGGCCTACCAAAATGCCAAAACAACATTATCCAACAAAGAAAAAGAAGCAGTTAATTTAATTGTGAGCCAAGTCAACAATTGTGTGTATTGCCAAAGTGCCCATTTGGTTTTAGGTAAAATGAATGGTTTCACAGATGAACAATTAACAGACATCCGAAAAGGAAAAGCCGCTGATGCTAAACTAAATGCTTTAGTGCAATTAGCAGCCGAAATCACCAAAACCAGAGGGGAAGCCAACTCAGATTTAGTTGATGCTTTCTTCGCTCAAGGCTATACCAATGAAAACTTAGTAGATTTAATTTTGCTAATTAGTGACAAAACCGCTATGAACTACCTACACAATTTGACCAAAGTTCCGGTAGATTTTCCATTAGCTCCGACATTATAATTTGTAAATTAGCAAACCAATTCCTCTCGAGTTGGTTTGCTTTTCAATTTTTATCCAAATGAACACAACGGAACAAAAATTACCTTTGCCACCTTTTACCATGGAAACGGCTTTGCTAAAAGTGCAACTAGCCGAGGATGCCTGGAACAGTCAGGATATCGACAGAATTGCTCAAGCTTACACCATCGACACCGAATGGCGCAATCGGACGGAATTCATCAACGGTAGAGAAGAAGTCAAAGCATTCCTAAAACGCAAATGGGAAAAAGAACGACACTATAAACTCAAAAAAGAGTTATGGGGCTTTCGCGAAAACCGCATGGCCGTTCGCTTTGAATACGAATACCAAACCGAAGACGGACAATGGTTCCGGGCCTACGGAAACGAGTTATGGGAATTTGACGAAAACGGACTAATGCGCAAGCGTTTTGCCAGCATCAATGATTTGGAAATAGCAGCAACCGACAGAATTTTATAGTAATGACCAATAAAAATACTTTTACTTTAGTTAATCCCGAAACAGGAAACTTGGCGTTCAAGCTTTTTTCTTTTGAAGATAACAGTTCGTTTGATCATATACAGCGTTTGAATTATTATTCTTTGATTTGGATTCAAAAAGGCAGCGGCAAAGTAAAAGTAGATTTCTCTGAATATGATTTTACCGAAAACCAATTACTGGCTTTTGCACCATATCAGCCTTTTATGTTGACGACCAAAGAAGAAATCGAAGGAGTGGTCATTCACTTTCATCCCGATTTTTTCTGCATTCACAAACATCATCAGGAAGTGGCGTGTCACGGCGTGTTATTCAATAATATTTATGAGCCGCCTTATGTGACTATTGATGCTAGTGCTAAAAGCACATTGGACATGATTTTGGAACAAATCAAAACCGAAATGCAAAATCCTGCTTTGGCGCAATATGAATTACTGATTTCGTATTTGAAAATCGTATTAATTACGGCTTCCAGATTGAAAAAAGAACAACAACCGCCGGCTGATACTTCGGAAAGCACCACTCCGTTTATTCTCCAAAATCTGAAAAACTATATCGAACTCCATTATAAAACCAAACATTCCGCTAGTGATTATGCCGATTTGCTGCATATCACACCGAAATCGTTGGCCAAAATTGCCAAAACCCATTTCAATAAAACCTTGACCAATCTAATCTCAGAACGCATTATCATTGAAGCCAAGCGTGAATTGTATCTTACCAATAAACCTGTAAAAGAAATCGCTTTTGAATTGGGGTATGACGATGAGCATTATTTCAGTCGCTTCTTTAAAAACAATGCTGAGGTTTCTCCTCAAATCTATCGTGAAACGGTTGGTTTTGCCAGGGCCATGGGTTAATTTTTAGAAATTTTGCCCCAATTGTAAACTACCTGACATTTCACTTTTCCTACGGATGCTACTTTTGCTTTATCAAATCAGATAAACAAAAATACAGTATCATGAACAAACACATTTTAATCCTCTTCGTTACCTTATTGTCGGTAACCGGGTTTGCTCAAAATTCGAGAGCAACACAATTCAATTTAGAAAATAAAGTAGCCCTTCAAGGCTATGATCCGGTGGCGTACTTTACTCAAAAGAAAGCAGTCAAAGGCAAAAAAGAAATCGCTGCTACCAATGATGGTGTTATCTATTATTTTGCTTCCCAGGCCAATAAAGAAGCCTTTGCCAAAAACCCAACAAGCTACGAACCACAATACGGAGGCTGGTGTGCTTATGCCATGGGTTCCAGTGGTGAAAAAGTAGCAATCAATCCGGAGACTTTCAAGATTTTGGATGGAAAACTCTATTTGTTCTACAATGCGTATTTCAATAACACCTTGAAATCTTGGAACAAAGACGAACCCAATCTGAAGAAAAAAGCAGATGGCAACTGGAAAAAAAGTAACAACTAGAACTCATGAAAAACCCAATATTTATTTGGATTATAAAACTCACCGCAGTGGTAATCCTGGTTCAGACGCTATTTTTCAAATTCACAGGAGCCGAAGAGAGCGTTTACATTTTTCAAACCTTAGGAATCGAGCCTTACGGACGAATCGGTTCAGGTGTTGTAGAGCTGATTGCTTCAATACTAATTCTGATTCCGAGAACCACTTTGCTTGGAGCACTTTTGGGTTTGGGAACCATGTGTGGCGCCATTTTTTCACATATATTTGTGTTAGGAATTGAGGTGAAAAATGATGGAGGAACATTATTCTTTTTGGCCGTAATTACATTAGTCTGTTGTTTGATTTTGGTTTACAGCCAAAAAAATAAACTCCCGGATTTATTGCGATTCAAGCTGTAAGAATCCGTTTTTCGAAAGAAATCGTACATAAGAAACAACCAAAAAACGAAACCAATTATGTTAATTCCGGCTATCCACAAAACCTTAAACGAGTTGTCCGATTTACTATCGCAACTTTCCGACAGCGACTATTGTTGCGCCTGTCCCGATCTGAGCAACGCCACCATTGGCGAGCACACCCGACACATTATTGAACTTTTTCAATGTTTGGTCAATCAATATCCAAACGGTGTAATTAACTATGACAATCGACAACGGGATTATCGGATACAAACCAATTCGGCTTTCGCCCAAAAAAGTATTGTTGACTTGCTAAATGCAATAAGCAAACCCAATAAAAATCTGCAATTGCAACAAGTAATTGATAGCGAAGCACTTTTGATAGCAACCAATTATGATCGGGAATTGTTATATAATTTAGAGCATTGCATCCATCATCAGGCACTGATAAAAGTGGCGATTCTCCAATCAGCGAATTTGACTGTTGATGAAAATTTTGGCGTTGCCCGTTCCACTATCGAATACAGAAAACAATGTGCACAGTAAGTTTTGTCAATGCCAACGGTAAGATTATCATCACGTCCAACCGCGATGAAAAGACAGTTCGGCCCAACGCCATCGCACCTAAAAATTACCACATTCATAACAAAAAAATCATCTTCCCCAAAGACAGCAAAGCAGGAGGTACTTGGTATGCCATTGATGAGCATTCCAATGTTGTCGTGCTGCTCAATGGTGCTGAAGAAAAACACTTCATCAGAGAGCATTACCGCAAAAGTCGGGGCTTGATAGTGTTGGATATTATCAGTAGTGAGTCGCCAATTAGAGCCTGGAATGATATTGATTTAAACGATATCGAACCGTTCACTTTGGTGCTTTTTGAAAATCAAAAATTGTATCAATTGCGCTGGAATGAAGTAGAAAAAGAAACCAAAGAATTAGAGACCAATCAAAGCCATATCTGGTCTTCCTCGACTTTATATTCAAAGGAAATTAGAGCCGAAAGAGCTCATTGGTTTCATACGTTTCTCGACACCAAAACTCAAATCCATGAAGAAGAACTGTTCAATTTTCACCGCTATACCGAAGAAGACAACACAGATCATGGTTTAGTCATTAACAGAAATGATGTTTTGAAAACATTAAGCATCACCCAAACCGTTATCGAACAAAATAAAGTCGCGATTCACTATTCGGATTTGATCGCCGAAAAGGAATATTCCAATACTTTCATCTCCATTTAAATGAAGTTATTTTTCCATAAACTGTTCCATTGGGAATACTGGCCGTTCCAAATCGTCTATATTCCGATTTATTTTTTGTGGGCATATTATGCGTTAAAAGCCAGGACGATTTTCTTTTTCAATACCTGCAATCCCAATATGAAAAATGGTGGCTTTATCATGGATAGTAAGATAGAAATCTATGATTTAATTCCACAACAATTCTATCCAAAAACCAAGTTGGTCAAAGAAAAAATTCCTTTTGATGAGGTGGTTTTGCTTCTTGAAAATTCCCGAATTAAGTTGCCGTTAATTGCCAAGCCCGATATAGGTTTGCGAGGTTCGGCGGTTAAGAAAATTACTAATTTGGAAGAGTTGCAAGCGTATCATGCCAAAGCCAATTTCAATTATTTGTTGCAGGATTTGATTCCGTATGACCACGAAGTTGGTATTTTTTATGTTCGCTTTCCACAGGAAAAACATGGGAGAATTACCGGCATTGTCGCCAAAGAATTTCTGATTGTTGAAGGCGATGGGCTTTCCACTATTGCCGCATTGTTAAAGGCCAATCCCCGTTACGAATTTCAGTTACAAGCTCTGGAAAAAGAATACGGAACTCAACTGAACGACATTTTGTCGAAAGGAGAAAAGCGCAATTTGGTGCCTTATGGAAATCATGCTCGTGGTGCCAAATTTTTAGATTACAGTCATCTGATTTCACCCGAATTGACCAAAGTTATTGATGAAATGTGCTTGCAAATTCCGGAATTTTATTTTGGCAGAATGGATTTGATGTACAACAGCTGGGCGGAACTGGAACAAGGTAAAAATTTCTCCATCGTAGAATTGAACGGAGCCGCCAGCGAACCTACCCACATATACGATCCAAAACATTCGCTGTTTTTTGCCTGGAAAGAATTGGCGCGCCATATCAAATACATGTTTCAAATCAGCGTCGAAAACCACAAGCGTGGCTTTAGCTATTTGCCGCATAAAGTAGGAGTGGAGCAATACCGATTGCATTTAGAACAATCTGATAAAATCGTTCATTTCTGATGCAAAATTTAAAGAACATCGTGGTGGGTTTTTTGGTCAGTTTCATTGGTTCCATTCCGCTTGGGTATTTGAATGTGGTGGGCTTTCAACTGTTTCAGAAATCAGGATTGCAGGAAACTATATTGTATGTATTAGGTGTGACCATCATTGAGTTTTGGGTGATTTATTTCACTTTAATTTTTGCCAAACAATTAGCCGCAAATAAAAAGCTGACCAAGTTTATCGAAGCTTTTTCTATTGTTTTCATGTTCGTTTTAGCGCTTGTTTTTTACTTTGGTTCCAATGCCAAAACGGATTATTCTGCTTCATTCACTTATGCTCCTTTTGTTTTAGGGTTGGTGCTGAGTTGTTTCAACTTTGTGCAGATTCCGTTTTGGACGGGCTGGAATCTCTGGCTTTTAAACGGAAACTATATTGAAATTTCCAAAACCAGAAAGTATTTCTATATTTTCGGCACCGTTGCTGGAACTTTTTTTGGGATGTTGATACTCATTTTTTTACTTCATTTTTTTACTTCCAATGTTGATTTTTTGGCTAAATACCTACTGCAGCTCATCATTCCGTTAGTTTTTGTCGGATTGGGAATGTGGCAATCGCTAAAGTTTTATCGCCAGTACAAAGGCTGATTTCATTTCTTTACTTTTAGTATCTTTACGACAAGAATGAAATCGAAGATTCACGAACACAAAAACAATCTTTAAATAGTGAGTAAACACATCATCATTACGGGAACATCACG
This sequence comes from Flavobacterium sp., assembly GCF_036741995.1. Classification (GTDB taxonomy): domain Bacteria; phylum Bacteroidota; class Bacteroidia; order Flavobacteriales; family Flavobacteriaceae; genus Flavobacterium. The sequence goes on from NZ_DAINRG010000007.1 coordinate 7,889, forward strand.
TGGTATCGGCTATGAGCTTGCACTACAATTTGCCAATGCCGGTCACCAGGTTCTGGCGGTTTCCCGCAAAACACCACAAGGATTATTGGGAAATCCTAACATCACTTGTCTTTCTGTAGATTTGTCTCAGGAAAATGATTTGATTAAAGTAGAAAATTTTCTCTCCTCAACTTGGAAAAGAGTAGATGTCATCATTCATAACGCGGGTAGTTTGCTGCACAAACCTTTTGCACAAACCACCCAACAGGATTTCGAAAACGTTTATAAAGTCAATGTTTTTGGCGTGGCCAATTTGACCAAAGTGTGCTTGCCATTTTTGCAAAAAGGAAGTCATGTGGTTTCCATCAGTTCGATGGGCGGTATTCAAGGCAGTATGAAATTCGCGGGATTGGCCGCTTACAGTTCCAGCAAAGGTGCTGTCATTACGCTTTCTGAACTCTTGGCCGAAGAATACAAAGAACAAGGCATTGCCTTCAATGTGTTAGCTTTGGGCGCCGTACAAACCGAAATGTTGCAAGAAGCTTTCCCGGGTTATATCGCCCCAATTTCTGCTAAAGAAATGGCGGATTATATTTTCAATTTTGCACTCACCGGCAATAAATACCACAATGGGAAAGTGATTCAGGTTTCCTCAACAACTCCATAAACTTGAGCGAAGTTCTTTCAAAATATTTGCCTGAACATGCTGTTCTGCCTTGCTTTGACTTAATCAAAAGCCATAATGTGCATTTGAAAATCGTCAACGAGCGCCAAACGCGTCACGGAGATTACCGCAGAGCCATTGGTGGCAAACACGAAATCACGGTTAATGCCAACTTGAACAAATACCGTTTTCTGATTACTTTGGTTCATGAGATTGCTCATTTGGTAGCTTACGAAAAATACGGTCGCCTGATAAAACCACACGGCAATGAATGGAAACACACTTTTCAACGTTTGATGGTGCCATTTATTCACCCGGAGATTTTTCCGCATTCGGTCTTGCCTTTGGTGGCAAATCATTTCAGAAATCCTACTGCCAGTAGTGATACTGATGCGCGCTTGGCTTTTGCTTTAAAACAATTTGACGAACGCAAATCAGACATTCATTTCATTCACGAAGTACCCAGTGGAAGCTTTTTCAGAATCAAAAACGGCAGAATTTTTCAGAAAAAAGGATTGCGGGTTAAGCGGTATGAATGCCTTGAAGTCAAAACCGGCAAGCTTTATTTGTTCAATGCCAACGCTGAGGTGGAAATTTTACCGGGTTGATAGTTTAAAAAACTCAGCAACTTAGTACCTTAGCGGCTTAGTTACTTTTTAAAAAAAATGAATAAAAATTATTACGCCATAGTAATGGCAGGCGGCGTGGGTTCGCGCTTTTGGCCGGTTAGCACCACTGATTTCCCGAAACAATTTCACGACATGTTAGGTTCGGGCGATACTTTGATACAAAAAACATTCAGTCGTTTGGCCAAGTCGATTCCGGCCGAAAATATTTTGATATTAACCAATGAACGCTACAACGATTTGGTGTTGGAACAACTGCCAATGGTAAAACAGGAGCAAGTGTTGCTGGAGCCAGCCATGCGAAACACAGCACCGTGCATTCTTTATGCTTCGCTAAAAATTCAGAAACAAAATCCGGATGCCGTTATGGTGGTAGCGCCAAGCGATCATTGGATTGAAGATGAAGACGAGTTTTCAAGAAATTTGCAGCAGTGTTTTGACTTTTGCCAAAAAGAGAATGCGTTGATGACGCTGGGCATACAACCGACTTTCCCGAATACCGGTTTTGGGTATATTGAGTTTGATAAAACCGATGCAAATCCAATCAAAAAAGTAACTCAGTTTCGGGAAAAACCGGATTATGAAACGGCCAAATCGTTTTTGGAAGCCGGGAATTTCCTTTGGAATGGGGGCATTTTTATTTGGAGTGCTAAAACCATAACTGAAGCTTTTGAAAAGTTTCAACCTCAGATGAATGCTTTGTTTCAGCAAGGGAACAGTAGTTATAACACTTCCGCTGAGAAAGAATTCATCAATGCTAATTACGCCAAGGCTGAAAATATTTCCATTGATTATGCCATTTTGGAAAAAGCGCAAAATGTGTATGTATTGCCGGCTACTTTTGATTGGAATGACTTGGGAACTTGGGGACAATTGCATGAGAAATTAGACAAAGACGAAAACAACAACGGCGTTATCAATGCTAAAGTGGTTATGGAAAATGCGTCTAATAACATCGTCCGCTCCGATGCCAATAAACTTATCGTTATTGACGGTTTACACGATTATATCATTGTAGATAAAGAAGGTATTCTGTTGATTTATCCAAAAAGTAAAGAGCAGGACATCAAACGAATAACGGCTATGGCCAATAAATTATAAAGCAAAGGAACCTTAGGGTTCCTTTTTTTATAGGTTGAAATTAAGTGTAAAATTGTACTACTTTCTGCGCAACTTTTTTTACTTTAGTACTTCTTAAAAAGAATCTGAAACTATATGCAGCAAAAGGGATATTATATTTGGAAAATAGCACTGATTGGTATGTTGCTTTTTTTTCAATCTTCCTTTGGGCAATTGACAAATTTTACGCTGACCGTTGTCAAAACAAATGAAACCTGCACCGCTAACGGGAGTTTAACTTTTTCAGTTTCTAATACGGCACCCGGCGCTACCATGATTTATACTATTTATCATTTGCCTGATGTAACCACTCCAATTTCTTTGCAATCAACTACGACTATTTCAGGGCTTGTTGCCGGGAATTACAGAGTGGTGGCTACTCAAATTTTAAACGGTTCCACCAATGCACAGCAACAGGATATAACAATACTTTATCAGGTAACAGCATTAACCTACCAAGTAGTGGGAACCAATGTAATATGCGGAAATGACGGTAAAATAACGGTAAATATAACGGGAGGAACAGCCGTAAACTATGAGCTTTTTGCAGGACCGGTAACCCGACCACTTCAATCCTCAAATGTTTTTACCAATCTTCCGGAAGGGCTATATAGTATCAGGGTTTTTAATAGTTGTAACGAGGGTGTTGTTCAGAATTTCCAGCTAGAAAAATCGATTCCCAATATTGAATTTAATTCTAATACTAATTCAATAGCTAGCTGTAATTTGGTATCGGCATCATTTTATATTTTTAGTGGTGCTTATAACGCCACAAAAATTATAGCGTATCCGATAACTATTGAATTTACCTTGTTTCCACCAACTGGAGGCTCAACAACTACCACGCAAACTTTAACTCAGGGAAACCCAAACCAGCAACAAATTTCAACTCAGTTTCCGCTGTATTACGATCAAAGTTATTCTTATAATGTTAAAATTACGGATGCTTGTGGTAATGTATTCATTAAAAACAGTAATCAGATTTTCATTAGGATGCAGTTGTTGGTCTATGAACAGCCGGTTTCATGTGCTATGCAATTGGTGGTTAATCCCATAAATTTCGTGGCTCCTTTTACGGTTACGTTTCTTAGTGCACCACCCGGATTCGTTCCTGTTGATTATAATAGCCAGCACCCGGGACCGTTTACTCAAACGGCTATTTATACTTTTGGTTACCCACAAGGCACCTATACGATACAAGTGACGGATGCCTGTGGTCATTCGGTTACGCAACAATACACCACGCAACCGCCACCAATTCCATACGTAGGTTCCAGCGTATTAAACGGATGCCAAACAGGAGAAGGCTCTGTATTGATTTCAAATGGAACTAACAATCTTATCAGTGTTACTATTGTAGCGGCACCGCAAATCTACCAAAACCCTTTGCCAGAAGACGTCAGTTATAATTTGCATAATGGAATTTTCACTATGAATTCTTTTCCGGCTGGGAATTATACTTTTCAAGTTATGGATGGCTGTGGCTTTTCCAGTATAGTAAATGTTCAAATTCAGGGATACCAAATTATAAGCAATGGTGTTAACCTGGTGAATAATTGTAATTCTTTTGATATTGCCTTGAACCATCAAAGCACCACGTCAAATGCTTTGTTTTATATGCAAAAATGGGATGTGGCCAGCAGTCAGTGGGGAAATCCGATAACGAACTATTATGATAGTTACCAACCGGGTCCTTTAAACGCTATTGCATTACAAAATAATTTCACAAATTTGAATTTTAGTTACAGTGGTACGTTTCGGATTGTAAAAGTTTTTTTTGTTTATGCTAATGGAAGCAATGGTTTGGTAAAATGCCAGGATGTAATTTATACTTTTGAATATAATGGTCTTCCAAAAATCAATGCAGTATATTCTTTTGCTTGTGGGAATGGTAATTACAGTGTATTGGTGGATGCTGTTGGAACGTTGCCGCTAACGTATAAAATCACTACAAAAAACGGAGTCTCATTTATAATAGATAATGGAAATTCAAATATATTAACAGGAATAGCGCCCGGAATTTACAATTTTCAAGTGATAGATAATTGCGGCAATGTATTGAATAGCGTCTTTGAGATTCCACATCCATTTGATTTGAGTATAACACCTACTAACATGTGTGAGGGGCAAGTAGCATCATTGTCAATTCCGGCTTTCGGACTTTTAAGTTACCAATGGTGGAAAGACAACAATACCGGGACTATTTTGAGTACTACCAATACTTTGACTTTTCCATCCTTTAATTTGGCGAATAATAGCGGAACGTATCACGTTAGAATAAGTTACCTGTCAAATCCCAACAGCTGTATTGATTTTGTTATAGATTATACGGTATCGCCAATTCTTGTCAATCCTAATGCCGGTCAAGGCTCTCAGGTAAGTTATTGTGGGAATAAAGGGGTAATTGATTTGTTCTCTTTACTGACAGGTAATTACGATGGGAATGGTACTTGGACGGAACTTACCAATAGTGGTTTTTTAAATAATAATCTTTGGAATTCAACCTTCGCTTCTTCGGGGATGTATCAGTTTAAATATAGCGTTAGCAAATGTAGTTTTGTTGATGAGGCTTTTGTCATTGTTATCATCAACTCAATTCCACAAACGCCATTTGTTACTGCATCAGAAACTATTTGTGAAGGAAACGATGCCCAACTGTTCGCTAATGTTGAAATGCCATCAGGGTATTCTTTTGCTTGGACTGGTCCTAATAATTTTGCCTCCACCGAACAAAATCCGATTATTCAAAATGCTGTTTTGGCCAATAGCGGAACTTATAGTGTAAAATCAATCTTGGGAGAATGTCAATCCGAAGAAGTGAGCATAGATTTGCTGGTGAATCCAATTCCAAAATTCACTTTAGATTCAAAATGTGATGGTGGGCGCTATATCCTATCGGCTTTTCCGGAGAATGCGTCTTTTGATGTCAATGCTGTTACCTATTCCTGGAGCGGTCCCAATGGCTTTACTAGTACAGTAAACCCTGCTGATATTACACAATTGTCTCTGGGGAGTTATTCGCTGACTATCACCGATACCAATGGTTGTGACAGTACTGAAAGCATTGAGGTGGCCAGCACTTTTTGTCAAATTCCAAACGTGATTACACCCAACAATGACAACCTGAACGATACTTTTGATTTGTCGGGATTGGATGTTGAGAAACTCGAAATTTATAGCCGCTGGGGAAGAAAAGTGTATGAAAAAGAGAACTACATTGACCAATGGCAAGGACAAAACATGCACGGCGGATTCCTTCCGGATTCTACTTATTACTACTATATAAAACTCAGAAACCAGGAGTCAAAAATAGGCTGGGTTTTTCTGAACAGAGGCTAGTGCTACAACTCTTCTTTGTTTTGTGCTTTTCTGATTTTTTTGAAAAGATTGGACGAATACACAAAGTCGGTAATGGCTTCGTTATCGGTTTTGAAAATGTCTTTCTTAGTTCCTTCCCAAGCTAAAATCCCCTGTTTTAAGAATATAATTTTCTCACCAATTTCCATAACTGAGTTCATGTCGTGGGTGTTGATTACTGTTGTAATGTTATATTCTACCGTAATTTCATGAATCAAATTATCAATGATAATTGAGGTTTTAGGATCCAAACCCGAGTTGGGTTCGTCACAAAAAAGATATTTCGGATTGTTGACAATAGCACGGGCAATGGCCACACGTTTTTGCATTCCACCGGATAACTCTGACGGCTTTTTATGATGGGCACTTTTTAAATCTACTCGGTCAACAACAAAATCAACACGCTCTTTAATTTCAGCAGCTGTTTTGGTGGTAAACATCTTCAATGGAAACCCTACATTTTCTTCAACCGTCATACTGTCAAATAATGCACTGCCTTGGAATACCATCCCGATTTCGGTTCGCAGAGCTCTTTTTTCGTCATCGGTTAAATTGGAATAAATCCTGCCGTCAAAGGAAATGGTTCCTTTTTCGGGGGTATGAATTCCGAGTAAACTTTTGAGCAAAACGGTTTTCCCTGAGCCACTTTGACCAATGATTAAATTGGTTTTCCCCGTTTCAAAAATGGTAGAAACTCCCTTTAAGACTTTAGAGTCTCCGAATGATTTTTCAACGTTTTTTACTTCTATCATTAGGTCAAAAGTAATTGAGTTAATATATAATTGGCCAAAATAATCGTTACCGCTGTCCACACAAAGGATACCGTACTGGCTTTACCCACTTCGAGTGCGCCACCTTTCATATAATAGCCATGAAAAGACGGAATGGTAGCCAAAATTAAAGCAAAAACAAAAGTTTTAATAAAGGCATAGGCAATATGAAACGGAATAAATTCCTGTTGGATTCCGGTTATGAAATCATTGCTTGATGCAAATCCGCCATAAACAGCAGCAATCCAACCGCCTAAAATGCCCAGAAACATACTAATTCCAATCACAAAAGGATAGAGCAGGAGCGCTGTTATTTTTGGAAAAACCAAATAATTTAAAGAGTTCACTCCCATCACTTCCAAAGCATCAATTTGTTCGGTAACGCGCATCGTTCCTATACTTGAAGTAATGAAGGAACCCATTTTACCGGCCATGATTATCGAGATGAATGTTGGGGCAAATTCCAGAATTACCGATTGTCTTGTGGCAAAACCGATAAGGTATTTTGGGATTAAAGGATTGGTCAAATTTAAGGCCGTTTGAATGGCAACAACGCCTCCAACGAAGAAGGAAATGAAACATACAATTCCGAGGGAGTCTATAATTAAATCATCAATTTCTTTGAAGATTAACTGTCTCATCACCGACCATTTGGTAGGTTTGTTGAAGACTTCTTTCCACATCAAGAAATATTTTCCTATTTGAGATAAATAGCGAACTAACATCATAGCATTTAAATATTGTCAAAAATAGTTATAAGTTATGAGTTATAAGTTTTTGGTCAGAATAATTTCGCTTTCATTTTTTGCAAACGATAAGCGCGAATAAATTTGGCTTGTTCCTCTGTAACTAAAAGAGGTTTTTTGGCTGATTTGGCTTGCCAAAATCCTTTGATGTAATCAATGAAAAGCAGCGGCTTACCTTTTCGCAGCGCTAGTTTTACGGATGCTATTGTGGTTATGAAAAACCCGTAACCCAAACTGTAAAAGGCTTCGCCTTGTTTGTAACGGCTGGCTTTGTTGTAATTGGCCCCGGTTGGTTTTAAATGTTTTACGTGTAAACTTTCATCGGTTACTACTTTCCAGTTGTAAAATTTGCAAAGCAGTTCGTCAACGGTGTCCCAACCCATAGCTGGTTTTAAACCACCAATTTGTTCGAAAGTGGCTTTTCGGTACGCTTTAAAAGCACCTCGAATATGATCTTTATCGGTGAGGTTTTCCAAAATCCAGTCGCCATTTTTTTCGATGTAGGCAAAACCACCCACCATTCCGATAGTATCATCTGATCTGAAATGTTGGATAATGGTTTCAAAATAATTCGAAGGAAAAATCAAATCGGCATCGGCTTTCACAATAAAATCATAGTGATTATCTAAAGTTTCCAATCCTTTTTCAAAAGCCTGAATCACTTTGCTGCCTGGGAGATGAATTGCGTCTGAAGTTTTATTGACTAAGCTAATAAACGGGTATTCTTTGGCAAAAGCCAATACAATTTCAGCAGTAGTATCGGTTGAATTATCATCCACTACCACCACTTTATTTGGCAAAATTGTCTGTTCAATTATAGATTGCAGTGTTAATCCGATGAATTGCGCTTCGTTGTGAGCGGGAATGACAATGTAGTAGTTCATGTGCAGCTTAGCTTAACGCCGTAAAAATAGAAATTTGAAAGCATAAAAAAAGGATTCCTCAAGAGAAATCCTTTTTTCAACTAATTTTATAAACAAACAAACAATCTAATCCACGTTGGCTAATTCTGTAGTTTTCTTTTTAGTGAAAGCTTCAATGTTATCATACACTACAGGAATTACTTCTTTACCGGTTTTGTCGATGAAACCTAGTTTTTCTTTTCGGTCTTTTACCAAAGCCCAGTTTTTTCTAACATCGTCAAATTTAGAGACTTCCACATATTTTACAGGAACAACAACATTTCCTTCTTTGTCGATAAATCCTTTCAGACCTTGGCTTTCAACCAGTGCCCATTCTTTGGTGTACTCTCCGAAAGAACCGATTTTATCATAAATGGGAGGGACAATCTCTTTTCCTGCTTCATTCATGAAACCATACTTTCCGTCTTTTACAACCAATGCCCATCCGGCATTATAATTGTCATAGTTTTCAACCGTTTGGTACTTTGGTTCTACTATGATTTTACCATTCTTGTCAACAAAGCCGAACAAGTTATTAAGTTCTACTTTGGCCCAATTTGGATGCATTTTGTCAAACTCTTCAATGGAGGTATATTTTGGCGGAACAATTTCAATTCCTGACTCATTTATAATCCCGAATTTTTCATCAGATTTAACAATAAACATTTTTTGAGCGAATGAGCAAGTTAATGCTAAAGACATCGAAAGCGTAAATAATTTCTTCATAATTTTTGATTTAAGGGTTATGTTTTATTTCGAGTCAAACATAGGGGGTTTACCGATTAAATGACAAATAAAATCGATGAAATGCATGTTTTTTATAAAAAAGTAAGTTTTTATTATAATAATACTTACAATTGTTTGTTTTTTAATTTTAAGAATTGGATGAATTAATTCGTTTTGAATTGTTCGGTAGAAAAATGAAATTTCTGCTCCAAATCCTACTGTATGAAGAAGATAATTTACTGTTTTAAAATTTACATTTTTGATAATCAATAAGTTAATAAAAAAATAGGAAAAAGAAGCATAAAAAAAATCATCCCGTAGGATGATTTTGGATAAAAACTGAAAAAATGGATATTATTTTATCTTTTCAGCATATATCATATAATATCTCGGAGTAAAGTATCTTAAGAAGGGTCTAAATCCAAATTTTTTAACCGGATGGGTAAACTTTTCACGGTCAATAATCTTCCAACCGGCTTTTTCTAAAAGCCAATCGAGCTGCCAATCTTCAAACTCATGATAATGTCTGTCCCACATATCGGTCTTGCTTCTATAAGCTGGTGAGAACCATAAACGCAACGGTATAGAAATTAAAATTTTATCCGCTTTTACATTCTGTATTATAGTATAAGGATTCAACAGGTGCTCAAAAATCTCAAAAGCAGTAACTACACTATAGCTTTCTGACTGTAGGTTTGACTGATCATTGTCCAAATCCTCGCCTTTGGTGTTTTTTACAGTATAACCGTTTTCTTCCATAATCTTTGAAAATGGATTCGGGACACCCAAATCTAAAATGGTTTCAGAAGTGGTGATGTGTTTTTGCAAAAAAGCTAACGTTAAATTGAAGCGTTTGCTGGGGTAGGTCTTCTCGTACATGAATTGAAATTACAAATTATAAAGCCGCGAAGTTACAAACTTTATTACATTCTGTAAACAATTGCATTCACGTTCATGCCGGCACCAACCGAAGCAAAAAGAATTACATCGCCTTTATGTAAACTTTGATTTTCTATTTTACCTTTCACTAAGGAATCATATAAGGTAGGCACTGTAGCCACACTGGAATTTCCAAGTTTATGAATACTCATTGGCATAATGCCTTCGGGTGGTGTTTCCTGATAGAGTTTGTAAAAACGTTGAATGATGGCTTCGTCCATTTTTTCATTAGCCTGATGAATCAGAATTTTTTTCACTTCCTTAATGCCAATGCCACTCTTGTCTAAACATTCTTTCATCGCTTTAGGAACTTGACTTAAAGCAAATTCATAAATTTTCCTTCCGTGCATTTTAATATAACGCACATCAGGATCGTGGGCTTTGTTAAATGAATTTCCAAAAAATAAATAGTAAGCCTCGTCATAAGTGAATGTAGCCGTTTCATGGGCCAGTATTCCGCCGGCTTCCTCAGTGGCTTCTATAATAGTGGCACCAGCACCATCAGAGTAAATCATACTGTCTCTGTCGTGCAAATCAACCACGCGGGAAAGGGTTTCAGCTCCAATTACCAAACATTTTTTGGCCATTCCGGCTTTGATAAAAGCTTGTGCCTGAATCACACCTTCCACCCAACCCGGACAACCAAACAGCATATCGTAACAAACACATTTTGGGTTTTTGATGCGTAAATCAAACTTTACTCTAGTAGCTAAGCTTGGCAGTAAATCGGTTTGAATGGCTCCTTTTTTTACGTTTCCGAAATTGTGCGCAAAAATGATGTAATCTAATGTTTCCGGATCAATCTTAGAGTTTTCAATAGCTCGTTGGGCAGCTATCGTAGCAATGTCCGAAGTTTGTAAATCATCCGATACGTAGCGGCGTTCTTCTATTCCGGTTATGTCAAAAAATTTCTCGGTGATGACTTCGTTAGGTAAGGGAAAAGGAGTACCGTCATCATTAAGGAAAACGTGTTTTATAAAATCTTTATTGGATACTATTTCAGTGGGAATGTAACTTCCGGAACCAGTTATTTTTATATTCATTATTTTAAATATTTCATTGCGAAATTATTAATAAAAATATTTAGGAGTTGTAAAATTGATAATTAATTCAAAACTATTGTGAATAATTTAAAAAACATCCTGTATTATTATAGAACTACTAATTATTTGTCTTTTTGCTGAGCAATTTTAATCTGTATAATAGTAGCAATGCTGAGTGCCTGTGTTTTAATTTGCTCTGCTTTTTCGCCTTTGAAATTTTCATCAACGGCAGCATAAAAATGATGCAGCCAAATTTTAAAAAGTTCGGGCGACAAGTATTCTTTAGCATTCACATCCAAATGAATTTGCGTCAAATTATGTGTATAGCCACCAGTTCCCAAAATAGCCTGCGACCAAAACGTAACCAATATAGGCAAATGCTCTTCCAGTTTTATTTTGACTACATCGGTAAAAATATAGCTAATGGAATCATCGGTAAGCAATTTTTTGTAGAACTCATCCACCAGTGAATACAAATCGCCTTGGGTTTGAATGTCATTCATTATTTAATCTCTACTATTAAACAAAAATAAAGCTTTGGGTTTTTAAAATTCCTGATTAAAATCAGCTTTTAAAAGAAAAGGTTCCAAGAATACCTTGAAACCTTTACTTCGTACTTCTAACTTCGTATTTTGTACTTTGAATTACATGTAAGCCTCAATTGGCGCACACGAACAAACTAAATTTCTGTCGCCATAAGCATCATCTACACGACGCACACTTGGCCAGAATTTGTTTTCATGAATATATTCTAACGGATACGCCGCTTGCTCACGGGTGTATGGGAAAACCCAAGTGTCAGCCGTTAGCATAGCCATAGTATGCGGTGCATTTTTCAAAACGTTATTGGCATCGTCAGCCGAAGCGGCATCAATTTCTTTTCTAATGGAAATCATCGCATCACAAAAACGGTCTAACTCAGCTAAATCTTCTGATTCGGTTGGTTCTATCATTAAAGTTCCGGCTACCGGGAAAGAAACCGTTGGTGCATGAAAACCATAATCCATTAATCGCTTGGCAATATCAGTAACTTCGATACCGTTTTGTTTGAAAGAACGACAATCCAAAATCATTTCGTGTGCTGCTCTTCCGCATTCTCCTGTGTATAAAATTGGATAATGATCTTCCAGTCTTGTTTTCATATAATTGGCATTCAAAATGGCGTGTTGGGTTGAGCTTTTCAAACCTTCGGCGCCAAGCATGGTGATATAACCATACGAAATCAAACATACCAAAGCCGAGCCATAAGGAGCAGAAGAAATAGCGGTAATCGCTTGGTTTCCACCTACCGGAATAACTGGGTTGGTTGGTAAGAATGGCACTAGTTTCTCATTCACGCAAATTGGCCCCACACCAGGACCACCGCCACCGTGAGGAATAGCGAAAGTTTTGTGTAAGTTCAAGTGACAAACATCAGCACCAATCGTTGCCGGATTAGTTAAACCAACCTGCGCATTCATATTGGCACCATCCATATAGACTAAACCGCCGTTGTCGTGAATGATTTTGGTGATTTCACAAATAGCACTTTCAAAAACACCATGAGTTGATGGATACGTCACCATTAAACACGAAAGATTATCCTTGTGTTCAATAGCTCTAGCTCTCAAATCTTCTACATCAATATTTCCGTTCTCCATTGTTTTGGTCACAATGATTTCCATTCCAGCCATCGCTGCTGAAGCCGGATTGGTTCCGTGAGCAGAGGATGGAATCAGACACACATTTCTGTGATGGTCGCCACGTGATAAATGGTAAGCACGAATCGCCATTAAACCGGCATATTCGCCTTGTGCGCCAGAGTTGGGTTGCAATGTGGTTCCAGCAAAACCGGTAACCACGTTTAATTGTTGCTCTAATTTTTTAAGCATGGTGATGTAGCCTTCGGCTTGTTCAATAGGAGCAAAGGGGTGAATGCTGTTCCAATTTGCCATCGATAAGGGTAGCATTTCGGCAGCCGCGTTGAGTTTCATCGTACAAGAACCCAACGAAATCATTGAGTGGTTTAACGATAAATCTTTACGCTCTAATTTTTTGATATAACGCATCAACTGTGATTCAGAATGATGGTTGTTGAATACTTCATGTTGCAAGAAGGATGAGGTTCTTTCCAATGAAGCAGGGATGTTGTCATTTGAATTTAGTTCCGAAACTTTGAAACTTTCTTTACCACTAGCTTCCGCAAAAATGGCAATGATTTGGTTCAAATCGTTCAACGAAGTAGTTTCGTTTACCGAAATCGAAATCGTTTCCGCATCGGCATAAAAGAAGTTCACTTCGTGTTTTTCGGCAATCGCTTTTACTTTGTTCGAATCCGCTTTTACTGAAATTGTATCGAAGAAAGCTGAATTGGTTTGGTAAACACCTAATTTATTTAAAGCATCTGCCAAAGTCACTGCCGAGGCATGCACTTTATTAGCAATGTATCGCAAACCTTTTGGCCCGTGATATACAGTGTACATACCGGCCATAACGGCTAGTAAAACCTGAGCCGTACAAATATTGGAAGTGGCTTTCTCCCGTTTGATGTGTTGCTCACGAGTTCCTAAAGCCATTCTCAAGGCACGGTTTCCGTTGGCGTCGATAGTTACACCAATAATTCTTCCCGGCATCGAACGTTTGTACTCTTCTTTGGTAGCAAAAAAAGCGGCATGAGGCCCACCATATCCCATTGGGATTCCGAAACGCTGCGTGGTTCCTACGACTACATCGGCGCCCATTTCTCCGGGAGAGGTTAATTTTACTAATGATAAAATATCAGCCGCTACAGCTACTTTGATTTCGTTGGCTTTGGCTTTGGCAATAAATCCGGCGTAGTCATGTATTTGACCAAATTTACCTGGATATTGTAAAATAGCGCCAAAAAAATCAGCGGAAAAATCAAAAGTTTCGTGATTTCCAACAACTAATTCGATTCCTTTTGGCGTTGAACGTGTTTGTAAAACGGATAACGTTTGTGGTAATATTTCTTCGGAAACGAAGAATTTATTGGTGTTATTTTTCTTTTGGTCACGCGTACGAACGTCAAATAATAATGCCATCGCTTCGGCTGCCGCTGTGCCTTCATCCAACAAGGAAGCATTGGCAATTTCCATTCCGGTCAACTCGATAACTGTGGTTTGAAAATTCAAAATCGCTTCTAATCTTCCTTGGGCAATCTCGGCCTGATAAGGTGTATAAGCAGTATACCAACCGGGATTTTCAAAAACATTTCTTTGAATCACCGGCGGAACTATGGTTGGGTGATAGCCCAAACCAATATAGGATTTAAATACTTTATTCTTTTTGCCCAGTTCCTGAATGTGTAATAAATATTCATATTCAGTCATCGCGGGATCCAATTGCAAATCGTTTTTCAGGCGAATATCATCGGGGATGGTTTCGTAAATTAGTTGATCAAAAGTCTCTACTCCGATGGTTTTGAACATGTGGTTTAGGTCGCTCTCACGTGGACCTATGTGGCGTAATGCAAATGCGTCTGTTCTCATTAAAATGTAAGTTCTAAGTGTGTTTAGTTGTGCTGTTTTTTAACGCCAACAAAAGTAATTATTAATGTTCTAATTTTGTGCTAAACAAAGTCTAATATTTTGACAAATTTTCAACCAAAAAGACTTCTTATCAACAGTTTGATTACTTTTATAAAATGCGATGGCTAAAGCAACTTCTCGACTTTTACATTAACAGCAGCATTCATGTAGCACTGTCAGTATTTGCATTCGTGCAGATGACTGGTTTTTTGTTTCGTATTGAAGAGGTGGGAGTCAGTGCTTATTTTGCTTTTTTCGGAACAATAGTCGGGTATAATTTTGTCAAATATGATGCTTTGGCTCGGACTCAAAAACTGCAAATGAGAACCGAATTAAAAGCTATTGCAACTTTGAGTTTTCTTTCTTTTTTGGCGGCCGGATTTTACTTTTTGCAATTGGCACAAAATACCAAAATCATTGCTTTTGCTTTTCTGATACTGACGATGTTGTACACGTTGCCCTTTTTTCCTAACCGGAAAAATGCCCGAAATTGGGCAGGCGTGAAGATTTATATAGTGGCTTTGTGCTGGGTGGGCGTGACTCTTTTTCTGCCTCTAATTAATGCCGGAATCCCATTGTCGATTGATATTTTTGTAGTTGCTGTTCAGCGTTTTATTTTAATTTTTGTACTGATACTGATTTTTGAAATTATTGATTTGCAGCTTGATGATCCCAATTTAAAAACCGTTCCGCAGCAAATAGGAGTGGAGCGCACCAAAATAGTCGGCAGTGTTTTATTGTTGCTTTTTATTCTTTTAGGATTTTTTCAAACCGATTTTAGTTTTACGGCTTTGTTTTTAAGATTGGGTGTGGCCTTTACTATTTTGCTTTTTTTACTTTTTGCTCATGAGAAGAAATCAAAATATTACAGTTCTTTTTGGGTAGAAAGCATTCCGATTTTGTGGTGGTTGTCGCTCCTTTGGTTTTTGAATCCAAGCTAGTTTTGGTTCCTAAAAAGCTATTGGAAGAATGAACTTTTAGGGTGAATTATGGTTTTTTTTCGTTTTCTCAGGTTCAAGTTTTAGGGCATATTCAAAAAAATTAACACTTTTAACATGGATTGCTTAACTATTTTATCATTAAAATTTAAAAATTAAGACACATAAAGTTAAAGAATTTTTAATGATTTCCATTAGGATTTTTAAAAGCTACATTTCGCCTTATTAACCTAAATCTATTTATGGAATGAAAAAATCTACTTTTTCACTGTATTTTCGATTGCCCAAAATTCTCGCATCGAAATACAATTTTTGCTTTTTTGTCCTGACACTTTTACTAGGACAACAAACTATGGCACAAACAACCCTTATCAATCCTGCTGCTGAGGGAGGATTTGAAAGCGGTTCTACTTTTGCTGCTAATGGATGGACCACTGTAAATGCCGCAACTAACACTTGGAATGTGGGAACAGCACCCGGTTGGTTTACCGGTACGGGAGGCGCTTATGTTTCCAATGACACTGGTACTAGTTGGGCGTATACCAATTCATCCGCTAACCGTTCTTCTTTTTACAGAGATGTTACTTTTCCGGCTGGGGCAGTGTCTGCCACATTAAGTTTTGATTGGAGAGCCAATGGGAATGATGGAAATTATGATAATCTGTTAGTTTATGTGATGGATACTTCCATTACGCCTACTACAGCGGGACCTACAAGCACCAACACGACTACAACGGGTTGGACCGGTTATACGAATGGTACCACCGGTTACTTTTTGTTACAACGCAATGGTACTACAGCACCAACCACTACGACAAATGTTACTTATACTTTGTCGGCAGCGCAATTGACTTATGTTTTGGGAACTACCAAACGTTTGGTTTTTGTTTGGAAAAATGATGGTTCAGGCGGAGCGAATCCTCCGGCTTCTATAGATAACATTGCATTACAAGTTTATACTTGTGGTGCTCCAACGAGTTTGGTGACTTCTACTTTTACTGCTACTACAGCAACAATAGGTTGGACAGCCCCTACAGCGGCTCCTTCCAGCGGTTATGATTATGAAGTAAGAACCAGCGGTGCGGTTGGCAGTGGTGCTACCGGACTGGTAACCAGTGGTACAACAGCAGCGGTTACCTTAGGGTTGACCAGTTTGACTGCTAATACTGCTTATACTTATTATGTAAGATCTAATTGTGGTTCAGGAGATTTTAGCGCTTGGAGTTCCGGTACTTTCTTTACCGGGTATTGTATTCCTTCTTCAACGGCGAACACCTCTTATATCAATAGTTTCTCCACTACCGGAGGAACCACCAATATTTCAAATTTAATTTCAGGGTATACCGGAACCGGGTATCAGGATAATTATGCTACCGCTTCGGTGAGCCAATATGCTACCGGAATCATCAATTTTTCTTCTGTTATTGTGGGAGGAACTGTGGGTACCAGTATTTGGGTAGATTGGAATAACGATTTAGTTTTTGATAATACTACCGAAAGAGTTTTTGTTACGACTGCTTATGGTAATAATCAAACCGGAAGTTTTACAGTGCCAAGCGGAACTGCCATTGGTGATTACAGAATGCGGGTAAGAATTGATTTCAATGCCATAGCACCGGATGCTTGTTCAACTGCCAATACAAGAACAGAAGCAGAAGACTATAAAGTAAGCGTTATTGCGCCACCAGCGTGTTTACCACCATCGGGATTAACCTCTGCAGCGACTACTGCTTATACAGCAACGGTAAACTGGACTGCTTCTACAACCGCGCCAAGTGGCGGATATGAGTATTATTATTCCACTTCCGCTGTTGAGCCTACTGCAGGAACTACTGTTTCAGGAACTGTAGGAGCTGGTGTATTGACTGCCTCTATTTCAGGGTTGAGTGCTACCACTACTTATTACGTTTGGGTACGAAGTGCTTGTGGTTCGGGAAGTACTAGTATTTGGTCGACATCATCTACTACTTTTACTACGCCTTGTGACCCACCGGTTATCAATGGTACTACTCCGGGTTCTGTTTGCGGACAAGGAACCGTTAGTTTGGGTGCTACGGCTACAGCAGGTACTTTGAAATGGTATGCTGCTGCTACAGGAGGAAATGCTCTGGCAACGGGAACAAGTTATACTACACCAAGTATTTCGGCTACCACGTCTTACTGGGTTGAAGCTAGCCTTAATGGTACTACTCAATCTTCAGGAAAATCGGCTCCACCAGCCTCGGCTACCGGTACCACTTTAACAAACTGGGGTGTTGTTTTTAATACTACAGAACCTTTAAACTTGCAAAGCGTTTCTTTATATTCAACGACTGCCGGGACAGTAGATATTAAAATCACGAATGCAGCATTAACTGAAATCTATTCTACCGGAAATGTAGCTATTGCAGCCGGAGGCACTACTACCCCGAATATTATTCCGCTTAACTTTACGTTACCAGCCGGAACAGGTTATAGAATTTTGGTGAAAGCCTATACGGGTGTTACTTTAATTCGCGATTCCACTACCTTGACTTTCCCTTATAACGGAACGGATGGTAAACTTAACGTAACGTCTTCTGAATGGGGTGGAACTACTACCGGTACCTATTATTACTTTTATGATTTAAAATACAACAGTAGTTGTGTTTCACCAAGAACAGAAGTTGTTGCTACGGTAACTACGCCACCGACTTTAACGACGACTACTCCAGTGGCGGTTTGCAGCGGACAATCAACTGCAGCTGTGACTATTACAGCCGGAACAGCTGACTATGATACTTATGTATGGTCACCGGCAACAGACGTAACCGGTAATGCAGCAGCGGGTTGGATATTTAATCCAAGTGTTACTACCAACTATGTTTTAACAGCTTCTCAATCGGCAGGCAATTGTACCACTACTGTTCCTGTGACAGTAACGGTAAATCCAAATCCGACTGTACTGGTATCACCAACTTCGGCTACCATTTGTCAAGGAAGTTCTGCTACACTGACAGCCTTAACTACTGTACCGGGGACTGTTTCTGTTGGAACAGGAACAACATTAACTAGTGCTACGACACAACCAACTGCTTTTTGTAATCGTTGGGCTCAATATTGGAATCAAACTATATTTACTGCGACTGAGCTTCAGGCTATGGGATTAAAACCAGGGAATATAACTTCTATTGCTTATGATATTACTACTTTAGGCTCAGGCACTAATGTTACTAATTTTTCTATAAGAATCGGAACAACTACCAATGATGTTTTAACCTCATTTATTACTACCGGTTTAACTACCGTATATGGTCCTGCAACCTACACTCACGCTATAGGAGTGAATACAATTACTTTTGCAACACCTTATGTTTGGGACGGTGTTTCTAACATTGTTGTTGATATCAGACAAAATGGTGTAGATAGTACTAATAATGCTATTACTTACTATACTGCTACTACAAATACTATGACGATATCGGCTACTACCAGTACTACGTTTGCGACTAATCCTATTCAAAACCTTGTAACGGCTGGAACAGTAACACCAGCTACTTCTTTACAGCGTTTGAATGTTGTTCTTGGAGGGCCATTGGGGTCAACAGGAACGGTAAACTGGTTATGGAATCCGGACGCATTGACTAGTAATGAAATTACCGTATCACCAGCATCCAGTACCATCTATACTGTTAGAGGGACCAATGCAACTACAGGTTGCTATGCTGAGGGTACAGTTGGGATTACTGTTACTTCCACACCGGCTCCAACAGGCAATTCTACGCAAACGGTTTCTGTAGCCAATACTGCCGACGCTACTGTAGCTAATTTAACAGCCACCGGAACTGCCGTAGTTTGGTATGCTTCTGAAGCTGATGCATTAGCGGATGTAAATCCATTGGCGTCCAGTACTCAGTTAGTTACGGGTGCTACTTACTATGCTGTACAAACAGTTGATGGTTGTAGAAGTGTTACTACTTTGGCCGTGACAGTTACAGTTGCGCTAGGGAATGCTTCTTTTGATTTGAGTGGATTGAAATACTATCCTAATCCGGTTACCAATATTTTAAATATTGAATATGTAGGCACTATTTCGGCTGTTGAGGTGTACAACACTTTAGGCCAAAAAGTTGCTTCCAAAAAAGTAAACGGAATTACCGCCGCTCTTGATATGTCTACCTTGACTAGCGGTACTTACTTTGTTAAAGTTGAAACAGCAAATGCTTCAAAAACAATCAAAGTCATTAAACAATAAGCATAAATTATTTATATAGAAAAGCCACCGTAAGGTGGCTTTTTTGTTTTAAAACGAATGGGTTTGCCTATTTTTTTTCTGCTAAATTTTTAAGGAAAGTATTTCGCTGCTTAAGAAAGGAAGTCAGATAGTTTTTCAGAAGTAATCGATTAAAAAGTTTTCCCAAAATGCCATAAGGGGTTTCATATTCCAAATGGTCAATCATGACGGTTGTATCGTTTTTGGCAACAAAAGTATGCTCGTGCCGGAACGATTTGAAATGACCTTTAATCATCTCATCCACAAAATAATTGGGAATCTCCATTTCGGTGATTTTGCTTTGATGTTTCAGATAAAAACCAAAATGTTTTCCGCGCCAGGTAACTGTTTCTCCTAGTTCAATCAAACCCGAAGTTCTGCCGGCTATGGCTTTTTCATTGGATTGAAAAGTAGAGAGTTGATGCACATCGATGTTGCGGCTTACGTCAAAAACGGTTTGTATTGGTGCGTGTATTTTGGTGATGAGACGGATGGTGGTCATGGATTTATTTAGAGTTTTTTGAAATTTAATTTAAATAAAAGCCCGGCTAATATTGAGGCAATACAATAAGATATGGTACCATTAAAACTCATGCTGCCTCCGATTAACCAAAATGAAATTATAACTCCTGAAACTGCAAATAAAATTAAAATCACTTTGGCATAGTTAGGGTTGCTATTTTTTTTGGCTAAGAAGAGATATAAAAAACCATATAAAATGTAAGTTGGGCTTGAACAAAATAAACTAACCATAATGAATACTGGATAGGCTTCTAAATAACCTAAAACCAGATGGGAATTGACCGAAGAGTAATATTCGGTTACTTGACCAATTATAGGTCCAAGTAATAATGTACCAAACCAATGTTTAAATAAATAGGACCAATTCATTTTTGCTGTTTTATAGTTTATAATGTCCAATTATATTATGAAGGAAAAGCAATGTATTCACTAAGGCAAAAAGCACAAACAATGCATTCATACCATAACTCCCAATTTTGAAAAGCCTGCGTTGTGGAATTTGATACATTGGATAATAAGCAATTTGTGTGGCTACTTTTCCAACCCAATAGGCGGCTATTAATCCGGTCAAAGCAACGGCCAATGCTGATTGTTCTTTCAGTTCATTGGTAAACAAAATGGCAATCAAACCAAACGAAAAGTTCAATCCTTGTATGTACCGCCCATAGGTTTTGCAGATTTCCTGATTCAGCGGTTTGAGTTGTTTCACATCATTATACCAATCAAAAACATGATGACGGATATAAGGATAAATCAATGCTGTAAAAATTTGACCAACACCACTAAAGATGATGAGCCAGTTGGGGATAGTGGTGTTCATAATTTTCTTTTTTGATTATAAATGATAAAAGTTAGGAAGAAAACTAAAAAGATAGGTAGTAAAAAAAGCCAATCCATGCTATGACCATCCCAAAGTAAAAAGAAAAGAATAACCAAACCAAAGTAGCAATAGATTAATTTGTTTTTTGGAAACAGTATGACAAATAATAAGGCAGCAGTAACTTGCAGTATGCCAGTGATGGCCAATCCGTAAGCGCCTAACAACAGGAATAGCAATGCAATAATATTTATGATTTCGGTTATTTTAAAAAAAGTTTTCATGATATTTATTATTTTAAACTTTCAGAAAAAAATGAAAGTTAGAATTAAAAAAAAAGGTTATTTCATAAATTTAATTAAAATCTGTGCCAGCCAATTGTCTTTGTATTCGGTTATTTTGTCCAAAACATTATCAGCTTTCAGTACAAAATCATACAATTTTGAGGTTTGCTCCACAAAATGTCTTTCCTCAGCGGTAGCACTCGCATCAATCGAAGACACTTCTTTCAATACTTTCAAAGCCGGTTTGATTTCGCGTTTGCTGCGTTCTTTCGAGATTTTCACTGCTAATTCGTCCAAGTCTTTTTCGGCAGTAAAATACTCCCTGCGTTCCCCGGTTTTGTATTCCTTGTACACGATGCCCCAATCCATTAGCGCTCTCAAATTCATACTGGCATTCCCGCGTGAAATTTGCAATTCGTCCATAATGTCTTCCATCGAAACGGCTTCGTTAGACACCATCAACAAGGCATGAATCTGTGCCATCGTTTTGTTGATGCCCCACTGTGAGCCCAAGGCTCCCCAGGTTTGAACGAATTTATTTTTAGCTTCTTTGAATTCCATGACTCAAAGGTAACTAAAAGTTTTTAAACTTTCAAAAAAAAATGAAAGATATTTATAGTTAATTTGGGCGTTCCCCTGAAACAAGTTCAGGGTCGGGCTTTCCGCGCTACATGGTAGCTCGCTGCAATCCCTAACGCGATTTGATTTTCATAAAAAAAACCGAAGTGTTACCTCCGGTTCTTAAATCATATAGTATGCTTTGTACTTTGTAAATCGTACTTCATACTTTAAATCAATCCGGCTCGCTTCAATAACGCTTCAGGTTTTGGTTCCTGTCCGCGGAAACGTTTGTACAATTCCATCGGCAATTCAGTTCCGCCTTTGGAAAGTACGTTGTCTTTGAATTTGGTGGCGACTTCTTTATTAAAAATGCCTTTTTCCTGAAAATACGCAAAAGCATCCGCATCCAAAACTTCCGCCCATTTATAACTATAATACCCCGATGAATACCCGCCTTGAAAAATGTGCGAAAACGAAGTGCTCATGCAATTCTCAGCCACATCAGGGTACAGGGTAGTGTTGCTCATGGCTGCTTTTTCAAAGGTTTTTACATTTTCTATCTTATGCGGTTTGGCATGATACGCTATATCTAAAAGTCCAAAACTTAATTGACGCAATGTTGCCATGCCTTCTAAGAAACTCGCACTTTCCTTAATTTTTTCCACATATTGCTGCGGAATGATTTCTCCTGTTTGATAATGTTTGGCAAACAAAGCCAAAGCTTCCGGCTCGTAACACCAGTTTTCCATCACTTGACTTGGTAATTCCACAAAGTCCCAAAACACCGAAGTTCCCGATAAACTTGGATAAGTCGTATTGGCTAACATACCGTGCAAGGCGTGTCCAAATTCATGAAACAAAGTGGTCACTTCGTTAAAAGTCAACAACGATGGTTTGGTTTCGGTTGGTGGCGTAAAGTTGCAAACGATAGACACATGCGGTCTTTCGTTGATGTCATTTTTAATAAATTGTGGCTTGAACGAGGTCATCCAGGCGCCGTTGCGTTTTCCTTTTCTCGGGAAAAAGTCGGAGTAGAAGATGGCTACCAGTTTTTCTTCGAAGTCTAATACTTCAAAAGTCTGTACATCGTCATGGTATTTGTCGATATCAAAAACTTCTTTGAACTTGATACCAAATAATTTTTCAGCTACAGTGAAAGCGCCGTTCAGTACGTTTTCTAATTTGAAATACGGTTTCAGAATCTCGTCATCCAAGCTGAATAACTTCTGTTTCAGTTTTTCTGAATAATAAGCGCTGTCCCATTTTTCCAGACTTTCCAATCCGTCCAATTCTTTAGCGAAAGCGGTTAATTCGGCAAATTCTTTTTGAGCTGCCGGTTTGGCTTTCTCCAGTAAATCATTTAAAAACGATTGTACTTTTTCCGGAGTTTGTGCCATGCGTTCTTCCAAAACAAAATGCGAATGCGAGTTGTAGCCTAATAACTTGGCTCTTTCGTGACGCAATTTCACTATGTTTTTTACATTTTCCTGATTGTCGAAATCATTTTCCTGAAAGGCTTTTTTCCCCGCAGCAATCGCCATTTCTTTACGCAGTTCACGATTGTCAACATAAGTTACAAAAGGCAAATAGCTTGGAAAATCCAGTGTAAACATCCAACCGTCTAAATCATCGGATTTGGCTAATGAGCGAGCCATTTCTTTAGCGCCATCGGGCAATCCTTGTAAATCAGCTTCGTTGGAAATATGCAGCTTGTAACTGTTGGTTTCGGCCAAAACATTTTCCCCGTAAGTCAATTTTAATTTGGCTAAATCAGTATCTATTTCGCGCAAACGGGTTTTTTTATCTTCGGAAAGCAGCGCTCCGTTTCGGGTAAAACTTTTGTATTTTTTATCCAATAACGTGGCTTGTTCCGGAGTTAACGTTAGGTTGTCTTTTTGGTCGTGAACAGCTTTTACCCGTTTGAATAAATCTTCGTTCAAAGCAATATCGTTCCCAAAAGCAGTCAGTAAAGGCGATACTTCCTGAGCAATTTTTTGCAGTTCATCACAAGTTTCCGCCGAATTCAGATTGAAGAAAATAGACGACAATCTATCCAAAGCTTCTCCCGAAAAGTCTAAAGCTTCAATGGTATTGGCAAAAGTCGGCTCTTCCGGATTGTTAGTAATCGCGTCAATTTCGGCCCGGGCTTTGGCAATATTTTCTGCAAAAGCGGGTTGGTAATTCTCTATTTTAATTTGGCTAAATGGTGCCGTATTGTGTTTGGTAGTAAAGGTTTCTGTTAAGATTTTCATAGTTTATTTCTTCATTTCGTCCGATGATTTATTCACCGCGTCTTTGAGACTTTCTTTGTATAATATAATTTTATCAAGTACCATTTTGTCATGGCTCCCGATGATTTGTGCTGCCAGAATTCCGGCATTTTTGGCTCCGTTTAAAGCTACCGTTGCCACAGGAACACCACCTGGCATTTGCAAAATAGACAGAACAGAATCCCAGCCGTCAATGGAATTGCTCGATTTAACGGGAACACCGATTACAGGAAGTGGCGACATTGATGCGACCATGCCCGGCAAATGGGCAGCACCGCCTGCACCGGCAATGATAACCGAAATACCGCGATGGTGCGCATTTTTACTGAATTCAAATAATTTTTCGGGAGTTCGGTGTGCCGAAACAATATCGACTTCCGTTTCGATGTCAAAACTCTTTAAGATGTCGATGGCTTCCTGCATGATTGGCAAGTCGCTTTGGCTTCCCATGATGATGGCTACTTTGCTCATTATTGTTGTTGGTTTGTTGTTTGTGGTTTTTTTTTTATTGCCAAAAGAATGAATGTAATTATCCAGATAATTAAAAAATCAGCCACCATTCCTCTTTTAAATCCATGATGGAAATCATTGTCATGTAGTAAAAATTGATGGTAATAGGTAAAAGGAAAACCCATACTGAAATTTGGAAAGGTATTATTTAATTTACTGCTTAGCATAGATGCCATTAATGAGACATATGAAATCACACAAAAGACAATGACAGCATAAAAACTAATCTTAAAAAATGGCTTTAGTATTTTCAAATTTCAAAGGGTTACATTTTCAAATTACTAATCACTCTAATAGTATTCTTTACTTCTTCGGCTATCTTTCTGGCTTCTGCCATATCTTCATTGACAATCGTTACGTGTCCCATTTTGCGGAATGGTCTTGTTTCTTTTTTGCCGTAAATGTGTGGCGTAACACCATCTATTGCCATGATTTTTTCGATGTTTTCATAAATCACCGGTCCCGAAAAACCTTCTGCTCCGACCAAATTTACCATAATTCCGGCAACTTTGCTAGCGGTATTGCCCAAAGGCAAATTCAAGATGGCTCGCAAATGGTTTTCAAATTGCGAAGTATAACTGGCTTCAATGCTGTAATGTCCTGAGTTGTGAGGGCGCGGTGCGACTTCATTGACCAAAATCCCTTCATCATGCGTCTGGAACATTTCAACCGCCAGCAATCCAACATGGTTGTAGGCCTGGGAAACCTGAAGCGCAATTTTATTCGCTTTTTTGGCAATATTATAGTCAATTCGAGCCGGGCAAATTACATATTCTACCTGATTGGCTTCGGGATGGAATTCCATTTCAACAACCGGATAGGTTTTTACATCCCCGGAAACGGAACGGGCAACAATCACGGCCAGTTCATTTTTAAATGGTACCATTTGCTCCGCGATGCATTCTACATTGGGTAAATTTTCTATATCCGAAATGGAACGTACCACTTTTACACCATTACCATCATAACCAAACTGAGCGCATTTCCATACAAAAGGCAAGGCTATCATGCCGTTTTCAATTTCCGTTCTTAAATCCGATAAGGAAGTAAATCGTTTATAGGCGGCTGTTGGAATTTGATTTTCGACATAAAAATCTTTTTGTACGCCTTTGTTTTGAATCAATCGCAATGTTTTTGGCGATGGAAAAACGGCTAAGCCTTCCGCTTCCAATTGGTCCAAAGCATCCAAATTCACATTTTCAATTTCAATAGTCAACAGATTCACTTTTTTCCCGAAATCATAAACCGTATCAAAATCCATCAAATCACCAATAAAAAATTTTGTGGCTCCGTATTGGCAAGGCGCATCCATGCTGGGATCAAAAACATAGGTTTGAATGTCGAACTTTCGGGTTTCGGCCAAGAGCATTTTGCCCAATTGCCCGCCACCGAGAATTCCCAGTTTAAAATCAGAAGAGAAATAATTCATTCGTTGTAGTTGTTGTAGTTGTTGGCACAAAGATACTATATCCAATTCAAAAATCATTTCGAAATCTTTCTCAAAACTTCTTTGGCGGCAGCCTTATATCCGGCGGATTGCGCATGAAAATCTTTGTTGATGATGTTTCTCAATTCGTCTTTAATCCAGTCTTCCTTTTGGGCATAATGGCATAAAGTGTACATGGCATAGGCTTTTGGAGCCACTTTAGCATCACCAATGAGCCAATCCAAACAGATTTCAATCAGTTTTTCTTTTTGGTTTTCGGTCAATGAAATAGTTTTGGAAGTGCTTAAAAAATAAGCCGTTCTTGACATCCCACGAATGGCGGATTCGTGTTTGTACTGGGCCATCGTATTACAAATTAAGTCAATGAATGGAACCAGCATTTGCGTATGCGTTTCGACCAGCAATTCAATAATCCAGACGGCTTTGTAGTGGTTTTTATTAGATAAATCCGTTGCGAATGCCACCAACTCAGTCATGTGTTCCGGGTTTTGAGCCACAAAATCGCGAAGGCCATGGCGGCAATTGGTACTGGCGTTGCTTTTAGCAATTCGGTCCTGAAAAATCGTATTCATTTTGTAAAAATAGCATTTTTGGAAAAAAGTCTTAATACTTAGTACTTAATACTCAAGACTTCTTTAAATTTGCACCTTATTTTAAAAACAACACACATGATACATTTGCACGACAAAACCTTCGAACCTTTTATTTCTTCGGAAGAGATTGATTTTGCCATTAAAAATTTGGCCAAACAAATGGACGATGATTTTTTTGATGAAGTGCCTGTATTTGTTGGCGTTTTGAATGGCGCTTTTATGGTGATGAGCGATTTGATGAAACAATATCGTGGGATGTGTGAAGTGAGTTTTGTCAAAATGGCTTCGTATGAAGGAACAAAAACAACTCATGAAGTAAAACAACTGATTGGTTTGAATCAAGATTTGGAAGGCAGAACAGTAGTAATCGTCGAAGACATCGTGGATACCGGAAATACTATTGAAGAACTGAAAGCTATTTTCAAAGAAAAAAAAGTGAAGCATTTAAAAATTGCCACCTTATTTTTCAAACCGGAAGCCTATAAAAAAGACATTAAAATAGATTACGTAGGAATCAGAATTCCAAATAAATTCATCGTTGGTTACGGTTTAGACTACGACGGTTTAGGAAGAAATTTACCGGATGTATACCAATTAGCAGAATAACATATACCTTACTATAACTACAACTTTTACAAAATGATTAACATCGTTCTTTTCGGAAAACCAGGTGCAGGCAAAGGCACACAAGCTGAATTTTTAAAAGAAAAATACAACCTGACGCATCTTTCTACCGGAGATATTTTCAGATACAATATAAAAAACAACACGGATTTGGGGCAGCTAGCCAAAACCTTTATGGACAAAGGCGATTTAGTTCCCGATGAAGTAACCATCAAAATGTTGGAAAGCGAAGTGGATAACAACCCACTCTCAGCCGGATTTTTATTCGACGGTTTTCCTAGAACTTTGGCGCAGGCAGCCGCTTTGGATGCTTTTTTAGAATCCAAAGGACAAAGCATTACGGCTACTGTGGCGTTGGAAGCTAACGATGAAATCTTGGTGCAACGTTTGTTGGAAAGAGGTAAAACATCAGGCCGACCTGACGATCAGGACGAGGAAAAAATCAGAAACCGGTATGACGAATACAACCAAAAAACAGCGCCATTGACCAACTATTATGATGCTCAGGGTAAGTTTTATGCGGTGGATGGCATCGGTACTATTGCAGAAGTTACGCAACGCTTAAGCTCAGTAATCGACAATTTATAATTTACGTTTTTGGTTAGCAGTTATATTCATAACGCATAACTTATAACTCATAACTCAAAATGGAAATACTAATCATTCTTTTTTTAATACTGCTCAACGGCGTCTTTTCCATGTCGGAAATCGCATTGATTTCGGCGCGTAAAAACCGTTTGGAAACCGCAGCCAAAAAAGGAAATACCAATGCCAAGGTGGCGTTGGATTTGGCCAATTCACCTAACAAATTTCTATCTACGGTTCAAATCGGAATTACGTTAATCGGGATTCTGACCGGGATTTATTCCGGAGATAAGATTACTACCGATGTTACTTTATTTATAGAGAGCTTTGCGGCGTTAAAGCTTTATGCCCACAGCATTGCTGTTGGAATTGTAGTGGTGATATTGACTTTCTTTTCTTTGGTTTTAGGTGAATTATTGCCGAAAAGAATTGGATTGAATTATCCCGAAGCGATTGCCAAAGGCGTTGCCGTTCCCATGAAAATGGTGTCCATAGCCACTATGCCGTTTATTTGGTTATTGACTAAATCCACCGATTTTATTTTGGATGTTTTCAAAATCAAACCAACAGCCGACGGAAAAGTTACCGAAGAAGAAATCAAAGCTATTATCAAAGAAGGCACCGAAGGCGGCGAGGTACAGGAAATAGAACAAGACATAGTAGAACGCGTTTTCCACATTGGCGACCGAAAGGTAAATTCCTTAATGACGCACCGCCAATCGATTGTTTATCTTTCGTATGACGATACGGTTGCCGAATTGAAAACCAAAATGCTGGACGAATTGCATTCGTTTTATCCGGTTTGTCAGGATAATTTGGACGATGTGGTTGGTATAGTATTGCTGAAAGATTTGTTTGCCGGTTTTGAAAAAGGCAATTTCCAATTAAAATCGATTGTCAAAGAACCGGTCTATATGATTGAACATACTTCGGCCTATAAAGCGCTGGAGAATTTCAAAAAATCCAAAGTACATTATGCTTTGGTAACCGACGAATACGGTGTTTTTCAGGGAATTATTACCTTGAATGACATCTTGGAAGCCTTGGTGGGTGATGCGGCCGATTTTGATGATGATGAATACCAATTGATAAGCCGGGAAGACGGAACGTGGCTGGTGGACGGATTGTATTCCTTACACGATTTCCTGACGTATTTTGATATGGATGAGTTGACCAATGACTATGAGGTAACCACCGTGAGCGGTTTAATCATGACCGAAATGGGCAAAATACCTACCACCGGAGAGAAACTCATTTGGAACAAATTTGAATTAGAAGTCATCGATATGGATGGCGTGAAGATTGATAAAGTGCTGGTAAAAGCATTAAAAGAATAAATAAGTTGGCCGTCACAGTCGCAGTTTACAGAAAGTGGTAAATGGCGGAACTGAGACTGAAAACTGAGACTGAAAACTAGGAATTATGACAGAGGGAAATTTTGTAGATTACGTAAAAATATATGTTTCTTCCGGAAAAGGAGGGAAAGGTTCTTCGCATCTACACCGAGAAAAATTTATTGAAAAAGGTGGCCCGGATGGTGGTGATGGTGGTCGCGGTGGGCACGTGATACTAAGAGGAAACAAAGGACTATGGACTTTATTTCATCTAAAGTTTGCGCGTCATATCAAAGCCGGTCACGGTGGCGATGGCGGAAGCTCTCGTAGTACCGGACACGATGGGGAAGATAAAGTGATTGAAGTGCCATTAGGAACTGTAGTTCGCGATAAAGAAACTGAAGAAATTTTGTTCGAAATCACGGAACATGGTGAAGAAAGAATATTGGTAAAAGGCGGAAAAGGTGGTTTAGGGAACTGGCATTTTAGAAGTTCGACCAATCAAACACCGCGTTATGCCCAGCCGGGTATGCCAACGGAAGAGTTGGATGTAATCTTGGAATTGAAAGTTTTGGCCGATGTAGGTTTGGTAGGTTTCCCAAATGCCGGAAAATCGACTTTGCTTTCGGTATTGACATCTGCCAAGCCAAAGATTGCCGATTATCCGTTTACGACCTTGAAGCCGAATTTAGGCATTGTGGCGTATCGCGAATTCAAGTCGTTTATCATGGCGGATATTCCCGGGATTATTGAAGGTGCGGCCGAAGGAAAAGGATTGGGGCATTACTTCTTACGCCACATCGAAAGAAACTCGACGTTATTATTTTTAGTGCCTGCCGATGCCGATGATATCAAAAAAGAATACGAAATTCTGTTAGACGAATTACGCCGCTACAATCCGGAAATGTTGGATAAAGACAAACTGATTGTGGTTTCCAAATGCGATATGCTGGACGACGAATTGAAAAACGAATTAAAATCCCAGTTAGATAAAGAGTTCAAAGGGACTCCGTATTTGTTCATTTCCTCAGTAGCCAATCAAGGCTTAACCGAGTTAAAAGACAAGCTTTGGGAAATGCTAAACGTAGACACCGAAGAACCGGAGAACAGTCATGGTATATAAATAAAAATCCCGCTTAAAGGCGGGATTTTTTGTTTGAATTTGTCACTCTGAGTGGTTTTGACTATATGTGTCTTTTTTGAATCAAATATTTTTCTAAGTCTACTTTATAAGAATTAAAGTCAAAATCTTTCAGTTTTGATAATCGAGTAAGAGAACCCGATGTAGTCAATATTTCTTCAGAGACTTTTTTAATTAGTTCTGTT
Organism: Flavobacterium sp.; assembly: GCF_036741995.1. Lineage (GTDB taxonomy): Bacteria > Bacteroidota > Bacteroidia > Flavobacteriales > Flavobacteriaceae > Flavobacterium. Next base: position 38,329 of record NZ_DAINRG010000007.1, read on the forward strand.
TTATTGAGTGCTGAAACTTTGTTGAATTCTATTTTACAATCAATTTCCACACAATTATTTGACTTTATTTCAAATCCGTCAACAAATGATGTCCTTTCTCCTGGTTTATATCGTGGTCTTTTGACCTTAAAAAATTGGTCAAATTCAGGTTTTACGATTATTATTCCAAAATATAGCTCATTTAAATCTTTCCCATAATCCCGATTTTCAAAAAAAGATTTTAATTCAACAGATAAATCATTTATCCAATTGCTTTGTTCTTGAGATAAGCTGGTATATTGTGCTATTCCAAAATTCAATTTTATTCCTGTTTTAATATCATCAGCTAATATATAAAAAAGATTACAAAGCAACATCGCACCTCTCCGCAATACGTTTGCCATCCTCCGCAATCAAAAAGAATCCTTCCGAAAAGTGTTTGTTACTGTCCGAAGACCAAAAGCAACTTTCCGAAGTGTTTTGGAAGCACTCCGAAGACTCTTTGAAGGAGTCCGAAGCCTCGTTGAAGGCTGTGAGCCCTTGAAAATGCTGAAAAGTTGGTTTTTTAAGACAAAAAGCTCATTTTCAAATCTTCAAATCTTCAAATCTCCGAATTCAACACGATGATGGTGTTGTTTTTATGTTAAAAACCCCTCGTAAATTCTCGAAAAAAACTATATTCGCACCGCTTTTTAGCGCTATTCTGTAACACGATTTGTAACAATTTTGTTTTTTGATAGACTACTAGCATTCAATCTAATAACACTTATAAATACTAAAATGAAAAAAATTATTCTATCCTTAATCGTCGGGATGATGTTGCTTCCTATGAGCATGAAGGCCGATGAAGGAATGTGGTTTCTAATGTTTATTGAACGTTTGAACCATAGAGACATGCAAAAAGAAGGTTTGCAACTGACTTCCGAAGAAATTTACAGCATCAACCACCACAGTTTGAAAGATGCTATTGTACAATTCAATGGAGGCTGTACCGCCGAAATCATCTCTAAAGATGGTTTAGTATTAACCAATCACCATTGTGGTTACGATGCCGTGGCTGAGCTTTCGACAGCGGATAACAATTTGTTGAAAGATGGTTTTTGGGCCCAAAACAAAATGGCTGAAAAACATCCGGAAACCAGTTTGTATGTGCGTTTCTTTGTGCGTATGGATGATTGTTCCAAAAGAATTTTGGCCAAACTAAATCCGTCAATGAGCGAGGCAGATAGAGAGAAAGCAGTGAATGCTGAGATTGCTTTAATCGAAAAAGAAAACAACGAAGGTGGAAAATATACCGTTTCGGTAAAATCGTTTTTCCAAGGCAATGAGTACTATTATTTCGTTTATCAGGATTATAAAGACGTACGTTTAGTAGGAGTTCCGCCGGAAAGTTTAGGAAAATTTGGTGGCGATACTGACAACTGGGAATGGCCACGTCACACAGCTGATTTCTCTATGTTCAGAGTCTATGCTGATAAAGAGGGCAACCCGGCAGATTATTCTCCAAACAACGTGCCTTTACAGCCAAAACACTATTTGCCTGTAAATTTAGCCGGAGTTAAAGAAGGTGATTTTGCCATGATTTTAGGTTATCCCGGAACTACCAATCGTTGGATGCCGGCAGGTGGTATTGAGCAAAATGTAAAGTTTGCTTACCCTGCTTGGGTAGAAGGTGCTAAAACCGGTATGGACAACATGAAAAAATACATGGATCAAAGCGATGCCTTGAATCTGGTTTACGCTTCAAAATATGCCAGAACAGCCAACTATTGGAAAAACCGTCAGGGAATGATTGATGCGTTAACCAAATTCGGTACAGCCAGTTCAAAAGCAAAACAAGAAGCTAAATTTGACAAATGGGCCAACAAACCAGCCAACAAAGCCAAGTATGGTAACGTTATTACCAATATCAATAAGTTCTACGCCTTGACCAATGAAAAGTCAAGACATGATAACTACTTATCACAATTGTTCAGAACCTCGGCTTTGGGTAACATCGCAAGAACATTAGGAAAACAAGTAGATGCTTATGTGAAAGCAGATGCGGCTAAACGAGCTCAAATGGCTCCGGCTATCGAAGAAGCGGCAACAGCCATTTATAAAGACTTATACCTTCCGGCTGAAAAAGACATCTTGGCGGCACAATTGAAATTGTATGCTACCAAATCAACCGGTTACAAAATCGCTCCGATGGTAGAAAAAATTGGTGCTGAAAATAATAACGATTTTACAAAATATGCCAATGCGGCTATTGATTTGAGTATTTTTTCTTCGTTAGACAGAGTGAAAGCATTCCTGCAATTGCCAACACAAGGACAATTAGATAACGATCCGTTGTATGCTTTGTCTACTAATCTGGTAACACATTTTACTTCAAAATCAGATGAAATTGCCAAAGCACAAAATGATTACGGAGCTTCTTTCCGTTTGTTAGTGGAAGGTTTGAGAGAGTCAAAAATTGGCGCTATCAAATATCCGGATGCTAACTCTACGTTGCGTTTGACTTATGGAAAAGTTCGTGCTTTGCCAGCTGATAAGCGTAACGATGCTAAAATCAACAATTACACTACCCTTGACGGACAAGTGAAAAAGTATAAAAAAGGCGATGAAGAATTTGACTTGCCGGTGAAAGTTCTTGAAATGAACAAGAAAAAAGACTACGGAAGATTTGCTGATAAAGACGGAAGTTTACACGTGAATTTCCTAACCGATAATGATATCACAGGTGGAAATTCAGGTTCTCCGGTGTTGAACGGTAAAGGGGAATTAATCGGTTTGGCTTTTGACGGAAACATTGAAGCTATGGCCGGTGACGTTATCTTTGACAACAAATTGCAAAGAACCATCAATGTAGATATTCGCTATGTGCTTTGGGTTATTGAGAATTTCTCGGGAGCCAAACACATTGTTGACGAAATGACTTTGGTAAAATAAGATCACTTCAGTTTATAATAAAAAACGTCTCGAATTTTCGGGACGTTTTTTTTATGGATAGATAGTTTAATGAGATTAATTCATCACCCTTTTGGTTACGATGGTGCCGTCGCTTAGCATGATTTTGACAATCAACGCTTGTTGGTTTATTACGGCATTGTTGATGGTAACTTCGGTTTTGTTTATTTTATCAGCAGTATAAACTTCTCTTCCGACTAAATCATATAGTATTACACTTTGAATGTTTTGTTCCGAAGATTGTATGCTGATTTGTTTATTGGCAGCGGTTACAAGAACAGTTTCTGATAACGCTTTGCTATTGTTGCCATTGCCATGTGGATATTTATAACGCAATCTGAAACGGGTGTTATTCGTTCCGGCAGTAATGTCAAAAGTATAAGGGCCTTCGCGTAGATTTTGAATTGTTTTGGTTTCAGTGTCTTCTAAAAAGATGTTTTTATTTGGATTTTCAAACAAACCATCCACTGCTCCAATGGCAATAGTGTATTTGCCAGGAGTGGTGATTTTAACGCCAAGCGGCACTATATCATTAGGGTTAAAAGGAATTGAGCGTCCTTGAATTACAAACTTATCATTGCCAATCATAGAATAAATTGCCATTTGAGTTGGTGCCAATGTACCTGCGTCAAAGAAGCTGTCGGCCTCCATGGTAGCGCCTTCAATATAACCAATCAGGGCACGGTCAGATTGCTTGTTAACATCTAATAAATCCAGCCAAATTCTGTTTCTTTCGATATCGATTATGTTAGTATTTGCTGCATTTGGATTGGCTGTTTTATAAAAGGTAGTATTGGAATAACTTTCATTTCTAAGATTATTGTTAAAAGAAACGGTAGTGGAGGAAGCAGCACCATCCACCATTTGAACAAAAAATCCTTGAGCAGCACCAACAAATAAATCAGCACCCGCAGCCGGACAACAACTGGTTCCGGTGAAATTATAAGTAAAATAATCACCCGGGTTGTAATTGTAAATAAAGGTGTTGTAGAACGGACTCGAAATGATGGCCGGCAACGTTCCGTGGGTCCATAATCTTAGTTGTCCCATAATCTTGGTGTTGTTGTCTAATAAAAACTGACTGCCTTTTATCGAGGAAGGATAAGGGTTTCCAAGTAAATTCCAGTTGTCGCTGTAATTGTTTATTTCGGTTCCATTGGTTCCGGTATGATACGCTGTGTTTTGGTCATTGCCACGGTAAATGATTGTAGTGATGATACCATTGTTTGGGACACCATTAAAAGTGCCAAGAAGTGTGGAGTAAGCAGTATTGCTAAAACTAGCCGGACCTCCGACTATATAACCTGTTCCCGGCAACATCGTATTACCAGTGGCGCTTTGCCAATTGCCCTGACCTCCGTTGTTGTTAGCGACAGTTGTGTTCCACTTATAAATTAGTCCGGAGGCGATAGGAGCGGTGATATTACTCACGTTAAAATTGGCTACCGGTGATGACCAGTACACATAATCTAACTGGCGAATACTAGTGGTTCGTTCCATAGTAATGTTTCCGGTATTTACTGCCGAATTATTAATCTGAACCAAATTGCCACTGTTTTTTATGGTAAATGTTCCTCCGGTGGCTACTTTCACAAAATCGGTAATGGTGATGTTGTTAGCCGAATTCAATTGTAAATTTCCTCCATTTAGCACAGTTAAATTATAGCCATAAGCATTGTACGATGTTCCGGAAATGATTGGATCATTGGTTACATTCGGAATCACAACACAGTCAGTATTCGTTGGAACGCCAACCGGTGTCCAGTTGTTTGCTTTGTTCCAATCGGTATCAACGGAACCATTCCATACTTTACTTCCGGTAACGGTAACGGTGGTTTGATCGGTTTCTTTCAGAGTTGTCCCATTGCACAAAGTATAGGTTACTTCAGCAGTATAAGTTGTTGTTGAAGCCGGACAAACATTAATCGTATCAGTAGTACCAACAACAGTACCAGCAGTTCCGGCACCTTCATACCATTTGATTGAGGTAATCGATGTGCCGGCAGGAACAAATCGCCAGGCTTCATTGGTGACTGCCCAATTGGTGTCTAGACCATTTCTTCCAGGAGCCACTACCGCTTGTGTTCCGGCCGCATTTTGAACTCCAACAATGGCATTCCCACCATTCCAGGGCGATACGTTGTAGTCGTCTATATTTTTTTCTTTGATGTATACTTCAATAACATTTGTATTTTCATAAAGTACCATCATGCCGCTGTATAAAATGCTATTGGTAGAAAACATGGGAACATCACTCCAGGAAGCGACTAAAGCACGACAACCTGTATTTAAAGTTATTAATTCCCAGCCCACTTCGCCACCTACACTCGGATCAATATCGTGATAAACGCCATAAATGGTATTGGCAAATAAGGCTCCGGTTGTGCTTGGTAAGCTATTGCTAAAAGCATATCCGGTGGCTCCTCCGGCATTGGCAGTATTGAAAGATAACATGCCGTTCGAACCAATTAGACAGGAATTATAAGTGTTGCCATAAAAACAAAAATTAAAAGGCAAGTTAACTACCGGAGACCATATATCATCGCTATTCACACTCACCGCATTGGCTAAACAATTGAATTGATAAGGCGGTGCGTAAGGGATAGCCTCCACTGAGTAGCTTGTTGTTTGACCCAATCTTAAGTAGGTAGCTTCCAAGTCAACACAACTTGAGTTGGAAAGGCAGTCGATAGGTGCCGGGTCTGCTCCGTTTAGACCTAAACCACCTGAGGTCACTGATGGACAACCTAAACTGGTTGTACCGGTTCCTGTACCGCTGGTGCAAGGTACATTTGTGGTAACACAAATGGTAAATGTTCCTTGCCCCGAACCACTACTGTAACTATGAACTCTTATGTAATAAGTATTTCCAATGGTTAATCCGGATAATATTGTTGCTTCGTTTGAAGAATATGTGTCATCAACACAATCTACACTTGTTAAAGATCCGCAGCTACCACTAAAAATTTGCAGTACAATATCCGACAAACTACCGGGAGTTACGGTTACTGTGTGAGATGGATTTGTGGCCACAAACTTATACCACACATCATCATCGGCCGTACCGGAACAAGCTGTTTGAGATTGAGTAGCTCCTAAAGTTGTTCCTGAAGTATTGGTAGCACAAGATAAAGTAGGGTTCACCGTTAATGAAATGGCACCACTACAATTATCATTTGCGGGAGTTGTAATCGGACAGTTAAGTACAAAACTAATGCTTCCGCCGGATGAGCTTTCTGGGTCTAAAAGGATGTAATATTGAATTCCGGCTGTTAGGGCAAAAACCGGTGTGGTACCGGCTCCCCAAAGCGCATCGATACATGTCCAACCGCTACTGCCACAACCTGATGAAACGGGTTTGAATAGATAATTAATATAATCAAAAGAGCTAATTTGTTGTATAAAATAATTTCCGGATGTAGAAGGTGTAAAGGTGTAAATCTGTTCTTGACCCGGAGTACTCCATCCGCAAGTAGAGGAACCATAAACTCCGGTACCGGATGCTATTGTAGTATTAGTTGTTGAGCTACAAGCCGAAATATTTGGAATAGAGGTACATGGATTAAAAGGGGTTGTGCAAGTTCTCGAAATGGTAAAAGGTCCTGTAGTAGTTCCACCACTTGAGTAATAAGCAATATAGACATAATAAGTTACTCCTAAGGTTGCTGTAAAAGTATAAGTCTCTGTGCCGCTTGAAACCGCTATGTCCTGACAGGTTATATTGGTTAAAGATCCGCAAGACCCACTAGCTATTGACATTTCAATGTCATAACTTGTAGTTGTTGCTGCTATAGTATTTGAATTTCCATCTCCAACAAAAGTATACCAAACACCATAGTCTGCCATAGTACAGCCTGTTCCGTTAACATAACTTAAAGCTCCAACTGTAGTGCCCGATAAATTGGTAGTTCCGCAAGGCAACGAAGTTGCATTTGCACATTGATTGTTTGAAGGAGCAACCGCTACTGTGGTAACATTTCCGGTAACATACGTACTACTGCAGCCATTGCTGGCAAGAATTCTGTAATAATATTTAGTTCCGGAACTTAACCCAGTTAGGTTTAAGGTTACAGTCGGTGCAGCAATAGTAAATGGAGAGCCCGCCACATTTGTCGTGTAACCGGAGTCTGTTGTCACTTGAACAGTATAGGTTACTGCGGAAGCAGAACCACCCGTGGGTATGGCCCAGTTGAGTGAAAATCCGCTAGTGGATATACTGGCCGTGGCAACCGAATTCGGTACGGCCGGACAAGTTGTGCCATTACCGGTAAGGGCTCCGCTGGTATTATAAATCGGACCACCGGAACAACTGGTGTTGTTGTACGCATAAATGAAATAGTAATATTTTGTGTTGCCGGATAACCCCGATTCAGCAATGCTGGTTGATGATCCTGTTTGAACAAAAGTTAACCCTGCCCCAAGTGTAGCAATATTGGCACTGGAATAGGTTGTTCCATTGACAGGTTGTGATGGCGGGCTGTTGGTTGTTGAGCTTATTACCAAATAACCATCAGCCGTTCCTGAAAATGAAGAAGGAATTGAACTTGATGTTATGGTTCCGAGAGAAAAGGCTGAAGCTTGACTTGCAGGAGCGACACACGGACTTACGGAAATACAACTAACACTAGCTAACCAACCCGGATTGTTGGTGGTTGAGTCAGACCTAAAGCGTATGGTTATAGCTCCCGTTGCATCGGTTGAAACTATGGTTCCGGGACTTGTTGTTCCGTAATACGATCCAGCGGGGCAATTTGTGCTGCTACTTCCCACTGATAAACCGGAAGAAATTATGGGTGAAGCGGTAGTAGGCCCATTGTAAATAACCATTCCGTCATAGCTTTCAGTATCAAATGTGCTGAAGATCATTTGAATTTTATTAGTACCTACTGAAGGTGTAAAAGTGATAGTATAATCTTCCGAAGCATTATAGGTGTCGCTTGTAGTTCCGGAATCACTAAAACTATAAGTTGTGCCACAAGTAATGGTTTGTGAGCAATTGGCAATTGTTGGAATCACAGTGTTGCTTGCTGTTGATGTCCAGGAAATATCATCAACATATCTTTCTGCAGCTCCTGATGCTCTGGTATCCCTGATTCTAACGTAAACATTGGTCAACGAAAGAGCTGCCAAATTTAAAGTGAATTGCTGATAGGTTCCTGTAGGTGTTACTGTTCCTTGCGATGTCCAAGTACTGTTATTCAGTGAAGTCTCAATTGTGAATTGCGGTGAACCTGTTGAGGTTCCGGAGCGTTTGTACCAAAATGAAAAAATGCTTGGATTTGCAATTTGAGGAGTCTCTAATATGTCGCCATTTGCATTAAAAATAGCATAATTTACACCTGTTCTTGCTGTTCCTGATGTGGTTCCGTATGTCATAGATGTGGCAGCCCATGTTCCGCCTGAAGTGGGTAATGATGTTCCTAAGCTTTCATAAACCTGATAGTTGCTGCATTGGGCAAAACTGGTAGCAATATTGAATAGAACAGTTAGTGCTACTAACGCAATTTGAGAGGCAATTGTCCTCAAAACTACCGGTTTGGAATTTTGAGTTTTTGGGTAATCTATAGTCATGGGAATTTATTCAATCTTGGCAATCCGTTAGCAAATATCAAATATAAATATTATACATTGATTTTGTTAAAAAAATAAAACATAATCAACGATTGTTGATAAATAAATGCGGATAATGTGGTAAAAAATATCATTGATAAGATATTTTCTAATTATTTTTTTAGATTTATTAAGGAATAGTTATACAATAAAAAAGGATGCTTTTTTAAAACATCCTTTTTTAGTAGAATCGGTAGCGATACTAAAGTTTAGTTAGATTAGTTTATAATTACTTTCTGAGTATAACTTTCAGATTCTGAGTGTATTTTTACAATATATGTTCCCGATGCAACGTTTGTTATTGGAATTCGAATGTTTTGTTGATCGTCATTTTTAATAGCATAAGTTGTTACTAATTGACCTAAAACACTATATAAATTCACAGATTTAAGAACTGTATTCAAATTATTATTTTTAATGTTCAATGTGCTGTCATAATTTGAGAAATACACAAGCGGTTGTGTTTCTTTTGGAGTTGAAATTCCCAGAGCAGTTGTTTTGAAAATTAATTCAAATCTATTGTTAAAAGTACCGGAATCGCTTTGGAATGAATAGGGGCTTTGTTTTAAATCATGTTCAACGCCTAACAATCGATCTCTCAAATATACATTTTGATTTTGCCCAAAAATCCCATCCAATTCATCAATAGTAATTGAATAGATTCCCTTGTTCGTTATTTTATATCCAAGTCGAATAACATCATTGTCATCAAATGGAAGAGCTTTCCCTTGGATGACTAATGCTCTTTCGTTAAGCAAAGAATAAATGTTGATTTCATTATTGGTATAGGAATCACCGTCATAAAATTTATCAAAATCATTGGTAGCGCCTGCTATGTAGCCCACCAAAGTTTGTCTGAAGGTAGTAGCACTGTATAGATTTAACCAAATTCTGTTTTTTAAATCAGCGGTGTTTTGATTCGTTCTGAAAAATTGAGAATTATAATCAGGAACACGCATACTGTCGTTAAAAGAGATGTTTCCATCAGCAAAAACCTGAGCAAAGAAACCTTGTCCGGCGGCAATTCTACCGTTAGGTTTTAAACTGAGGTTAGTTGGGTCTGTCGATGGTGCTGTACCCACGCCGCCTGATAAATTCCAACTTCCGTAATCTAAAGTATTATACAAGCCGGTACCTGAATAGGTTGTAATGGATGTCCAAAAGAACAACGTTCCTCCCAATTCTGTATTGTTAGAATGTTGTAAAAACGTGGTAGCATTAATGGCGCTAGGGTATGGATTTGCCAAAAGAACAGTATTTCCAGCCACTAAGGAACTTGAGTCAAAACTATCAACTGTTACCGTTAGGGCTCCATTTCTCGGTGTTCCGATAAATGGAAAATCTATAGTTCCGGTTCCGGTGCTGAACGGGGCAATATTCTTCACGCGGGTAATGAATCCTTGTCCGGCTGAAACAGAAGATAGTGTTAGCCAACTTCCCGCTGAGGTACCCGATTGCCATTTGTATTTCAAATCAAATTGACTCGGAATTTGGCTAAAAGCATCTTCGACTATTGGTGAGCCCCAATACACATAGGCCCATCTTGTCATAGATCTACTGGTTCGGGTCATTTTTATACTTCCGGAATTAATGGCGCTGTCATTAGTTTGAATCAAACTGGAACTGTTTTTCAAATCAAATAAACCACCGGTTTTAACTGTTACTTCATCGGTTATGGTAATGTTATTATCAGAATTGACAGTTACTATTCCTCCATTTTTGATAGTGATGTTTTTACCATAAGCATCATAACTTGTTCCTGAAATGATTGGGTCAATAGGAGTGTCAGGAATGATAATACAATTGCTTGATGTTGGTTTTCCACTAGGTTTCCAGTTGCTGTCATCATCCCAACTTGAATTTGCTCCTTGCCAAATTTTAGAATTATTAGTTACAGTAATCGTTTGACTGGTTGTACAGCCATTAGCCAAAGTAGCATTAGCTGTGAAAGAATAAGTTCCGGTTTCTAATTGCGTAATTGTTGGCTTCACATAAACATTCGTAGCCGGAGTTCCTGCTGTGTATGAAATGGTACAGGCCGCATCGGTAAAGGCGGCAACAGGAGTAGCGCTTGTCCAGCTTAAGGCTGTTCCAATAGGTCTGTAACCATATAATTTGACATCGTCCACAGCTAAACCATCACACCATTCGCCATAATAACGAACTCTAACTTTTAAATTGGGCTGGTTTATATAAGCGGCCAAATCAAAAGAAACTGTTTCAAATCGGGTTCCAATACCAACATCTTCAGTATATCGTTTTATTTCGGTCCAATTGCTACCGCCATCGGTTGAAACATCAATAGTAACATAATCAAGCGGAAGATATAGCCCGTCTTCATAATATCTGGAATAAAACAAACGCATGGATAACGTTAAACTTGTGAAGCTGGCGGAACTTACTGTAGCCGAAGCCATTTGATTATGAATCGTTACACCACCTACATCGGAAGTAGCAAAAGCAAAACCATTTCCGTTAACACCGGTTGAAATGGCCGGAAACCAAACATTGTAATTTGTAACCGCCGTTGGTATAAAGGTGCTCGTTTTATTTTGCCATTGAGAATTAGTGTTTTCAGTAGTAGAAACGATATTGGTATTGGTAAATGTTCCTAATCCGCTGGAGAATTTTTCGTTTATTAAATACACTTCTTCTTGATCGCCGGTAGCTGTTAAATTCAACACAACATCTTCACCACAAACACTTGGGCTGCTTGGCGAATAAGTCAATGTCGGAATTGGACTGATATTGGCGGTTACGGCGGTCCTTACTAAAGATTCACAACCGTTATAAGCCGTAACATAATAAATTGTTGAGGTGGAAATTGAAGGAGTTGTCCAGCTTCCGGTAGAAGATGTTCCGACAAGCGTTGATCCTGTAGGGGTGGTGTACCATCGGTATTCGGTCACGCCGGCAGAAGCACTGGTTGCTGCCAGAGTTACCGTTCCGGAGCCACAAGTTCTTCCATCAGTAACTGTTGAAATTAAGGCACTGCAGCTTGATACAACGGTAAATAGATAATCTTCGGTTTCTCCCGGATAATTAATATTACCACAGGAAGTATAACTATCTGTTGAATTGGCATCGTAAGGGAATGTAAAATCACGACTGTTTAATCGCAAACGAATTCTATAATTACCCACAGCAGTGCCACTCGGAATAACAAATCCGAAAGTTGTTGAATAGGTGGAAATTCCGCCGGTACTATATACTTGCTCTCCGGCATCCAAAAAATCACCATCTTTATTCCAATCTACCCAAGCTTTCATATAAGACGAATTCAAAGCTTGTACGGAAATATTAACTCCTTCTCCCTGGGCTTGAATGGCTAAGTTGGTTAGATTAGTAAAGTCCTGATACCCCAATGGACTCGAAGAATAAGTTGAATAATTGGAAACGTCATTCAGTGTTCCCACAAAACTTACTTCAGAGAAATAACCCAAGCTTTGCTGCCCGCTGCTTACAGATGGAGTACAGTAATTAGAACTGATAGTGGCTATGCTTCCATTTAACGGACTTACCATATTATATTTTGGTCCACCGGAACAAGCTGAATTATAGGCAAAAACAAAAATATAATAAGTGGTCGAAACGGTTAATCCTGAAGCTACAAAAGCAGTATTGGCATCATTGTCCACTACTGTGTTTCCGGCTCCTACGGTTCCGCCAATAGTATAAGAAGTTCCATTAACCGGACTCGGCGCTACACCAGTTGTATTAATAACAACAAGATAATTATCGGGCGCCGGACTCGGAGCAGTAAAACTTCCTGCAATGGTGGTACCAGTAGAATTTAGTATTAACGTTATAGGTTGTGTTGTTGGTGCTACGCAAACTATAGGATCAGCGATGGTTATAGTATAATCTTCGGTTTCTCCATAAGTTCCGCTCATAGTACAACTTGAAGTTGAAGCCACATTAGTTTGCCGGCCGTATCGCACTCTCATTCTTGTTGTTCCCAATGTAGCCCCTGCAGGGATAGCCACCGCCACAGTATTTATGGAATTGGCAATAACGCCATTACCAATGAAAAAATATTCTCCGGCATCGGTAAATACTTGATTTTTATTGAAATCTATCCAAACAGCCAAACCGTGTTTTTTATTTCCATTTCCGGTTCCTACGCTTAAATTGTATGTGTTGCCTCGGGTTAGAGTAGTAGTTTGAGTTCCCGTTGCCGGATAATTGGTATACCCACTTGCCGCACAGGTTGTATTGTTGTTTAGTGTATTGATAGTGACATTTGCTATGTAATCTCCATTGGTAGAACAATTCAAGTTTCCGGTAGGGATGCAATAGCTGGTTGCTAATGTAGTGACACTTGTGGTCAAAGGACTTGAAGTTAAATACAACGGACCTCCTGTACAGGAAGAGTTGTATGAAAAAACAAAAATATAATACAACGTAGAAATAGTTAATCCGGAAGCGGTGAAGCTGTTATTACTATCGGTATCAACTACTGTGTTTCCGGCACCTACAGTTCCTCCAATGGTATAAGTTGTTCCGTTTACGGGAGTAGGTGTAGTACCGGTTGTGTTGATTATAACCAAATAATTATTTGGTGCTGGCGATGCTGCTGTAAAAGTTCCGGAAATTTCTATTCCTCCCGGAGTTAACGATAATACTGTAGGTTGCGTTGTTGGGGTTGAGCAAGGCAAAATTTGCTGCACATTTATCTTGTAATCCTGAGCATCCGTTAAGCTGTTTACATTACAAGGAGCGGCGGCTCCTTCCGCGTTAAAGGCAAGTTCAACTCTCAATCTTGATAAGTCTACAACGGCGCTCAAAGGCACCGTAAAAGTATTGGTTAACGTTACACTTTGTGCTGCGGCAACGGTTGAAGTTGTGGATAAAATCGTTTCAGTAGCGACATCAAATGTGCCATTCAAATTCCAATCAATCCAGGCTGAAATATTTTTCTGAGAAGTTGTTGCATTCCAAATGGTAACGCTTATGGTATAGGAATTCGATTGAAGTAAATTAGTTGAAACGGTTGGGTAATAATTCACATAACCATTCCAAGCAGAGTTGCTTTGATTTATAGTATTGAGCGTAACATTTGAAATATAAGAACTAGCCGCGGTGTTTCCCCCAACGGTACAATATGTCAAACAGCTAGAGCCATAAGAAGTAGTAATTGTTACGTCACTTGTTGTACTTCCGCAACTTCCGTTGGTAATTGTCCAACGCAAGGTTGCGGTTGTTCCTAATGTTAATCCCGTAACAGTTGATGTTGCTGAATTTGGAGAAGTTATTGTTGCTGTTCCCGAAACTACACTCCAGGTTCCGGTGCCGTATGTTGGAATGTTACCCGCCAGAGTTGTTGTGGTAGCACAAGCTACTAAAGTTTGATTAGTTCCTGCATTAGCTACAGTATTTGTTGGGCAAGTGTAAGTAATGATCATTGCGCCTCCCTGTCCGTTACCACCGCTTAAATTTTTCTCTCCGGCGCCACCGCCACCGCCACCATAATTGGTAGTAGAAGCATTCGAACCTGCTGTAGCGTTGTTTCCACCGGCACCACCGGCACCACCATAAGTAACTCTTGCAGCACCGCCTGCGCCACCGGTAGATGTATTTGCAGCACTAGTTCCATTGTTTCCGGCTAAAGCACTTCCGGCACCTGAACCACCACCACCACCAGCACCAGCACCAGCGCCACTAGAAGAACCAAAACCATTACCGCCATTTCCACCGGCAAAAACAGCACCGGCATCTCCAAGACTTGCGGCTACTGTACCGCCATTCCCGCCGAGACCATTGGTAGTGGTTGTTCCTGTTGAACCTCCTGCGGCTGTTATTGTTGTGCTTCCAAATGCAGCGGTAGTTGTGCCACCGTTAAATGAAGTGGCTCCTCCAGCTCCAACGGTTATCGTATAGGATGTTCCGGGAATCATTGTAACAGCGCTTCTTTTGGCATAAGCGCCACCACCACCACCTCCTCCGGTATCGCCTTTAGTACTCCCGGACGCTCTTCCTCCTGCGCCGCCACCTATAGCTTCTACTTGTATAGTAGTGACTCCTTGTGGGCAGACCCAAGTCCCTGAGCTTGTGTATGTCGTAACCGTTTGTGCATTTAAGTCATTTTCAAATGATGTAGCAAAAAAGGTAATAATTAGCAATAGTAAATGCGTTCCGTTCCATGATTTTTTACAAAGAACAGAGCAAATAGCAGTAGGGGTAAACGATTTGAGACTTTTCGGGTTGGGGATGAAATAGTTTTTTTTCATAGTCGAAAAGCTGATGCAGTAAATAAACTGAACGTGTTATAATCTCAAATATACACAATATATATGCGCTTGAATGTTAAAATTTGGATTAACGCTTTATTTTTGTTAAATGAGTATTGATAATGGTTCTATTTTAATAAAATCACGAATAATTGTCATTAATTATTGTGTTTTTTAGCTAATTGTTAATTTACTGTATGATTATTTTTTCACTAAAATCACCTTTGTCAGTGGTTACTTTTACAATGTAGGTTCCTGATGCCAGTTGTTGAAGCGGTATTTTTATATCTTGTTGGTTAGTGTTTTCGACTTTATAAGTGCCAACCGATTGACCTAATAAATTAAATAAGTTTACTGCAGTAATATTTCTGGTCAAGCTATTGTTTTTAATGTTTAACATGCTGTCATTGTTTGTAAAATAGAGTAGTGGTTTTACATTATCAGGAGTAACTATTCCTAATGCATTTCCGGTAAAACGCAATGAAAATCGATCGGTATTGTCACCTATTGGCAACGCGATTGAAAAATCACTGTTCTTAATGTCATAATCGTTTCCGGTCTCTTTATCGTGAATATAAAGCTGAGTAGATTCAGGGATATTCTCCAAGCCAGCCACTCTAATGGTACTCAATCCTTCAGTAGCTGTTTTGATTCCAATAGGAATAATTTGGTTTTCATTGAAATCAGTTATGGCTTGTATAGTAAATTTGGTTCCGTTTATTGGCCAGTATAAATCTTCATCATTAGCATCAATCATCGGAGCATCGTAACCAATATCAAAAGAACTGGTGGCATTTTCGTCAGCGCCAACTAACAACTGTCTGTACAAACCGGAAGGCGATTCAAAGGTTAGTCTGATTTTTGGTCGCTCGTCAGTTGCAGTAGCTTCGGTTGCCGTATTCTTGAAAAATAGAGAACTACCAGAAGTTTCTGTTTTGAAAACTCTCTGACTGTTTTTAAAATTGATGGTACCACCAGTTACTGGTGTACTTAAGTTAGGATTGTTGGTGGTTAACTCTGTTGTGGCTCCTGTTCCGATAAAGAATCCTTGACCAACAGCTACATATTTTGTTGGCACTTTTGTACCGGTTGACCCGTTATTGGCAGTTAATGGATCATTAGAAATGGCAACCACCCCACCCATTAAGGAATAGGTAGCATAACCACCCACATATTGTCCTAAAATATGAGCTGTTCCTCCAAAATGATCCCAAAAATATAGCGCTCCGTTGAAGATGTTAGAGGCAGCTCTTCCGGCTCCGTCTTTAATGTTGTCTTTAATAAATTCATCAGCATCAAGGGCAGAAGGATAAGGATTTCCAACTAAGTAACTTTGGTTTAGCGCTATACTTACCGAAATAGTTCCATTATTTGGTTTGCCCACAAAAACATAATTCTGAAGTGTTGTATTTGATGAAGAACCACTGTTTCCTTTCATGGTAAATCCTTCTCCTTGTTTAAGGGTGCCGGTATTGCCTACATACTGCCATCCGGCGTAAGCGGTGCTAACACTGGTGTATTTATATAACCAACTTGTGCTAATTTTTACAGGACTTGTTAAAGCACCATCTGCAAAATAAACACCGCCACCGAACGTCACATTGCTTGGACTGAATGGATTTGAAGTGGAATCTGTTCCGTCTCTTAACACACCTCCTATGGTATAAGTAGTACCATTAGTTGTAACCGGAGAAGACCAGTAATTATAATGATAGCTGCTTTGACTTCCTTGTTGATCTTTTAAAATTCTACCCGTTCCCGAAGATGGATTAGCAGCTGTACCACTTTGTAGTAACTGTGCTTCGCCAACCAGACGAAGGTCGCCACTTTGTAAAGACAGACTGTTAGCTATAGTTAAGGCAAAACCATCTACTACACTTATACCTTTTGCTCCGTTAGAGTTGTTAAGTGTAAAATTGTAAAATGTTTCGTTGGTTTTTATACCTGCATTTATCGTTTGAATTTGATTTGCAGTTGACCCGTTAAAGGTTACCGTTCCGGTTCCCGGTGTAAAAGTTCCGCTGTTTTTCCAATCTCTGCTAATGTATAAGTTGGAATTGGCAGCCATAGTTACTGATGCTGTGTTAGCAATGATTATATCTTGTGCCGAAGCGATATTGCTGTACGAAGCAGCAAAGCTTGATGAAGAAGGATCAATGAGAGGCATTCTTGCTGCTCCTGCCGGAATTTGAGCATTAATCGTTGAAGACGGTAAACCACCGGCCCAATTTCTACAATCAAACCAATCGGTACTGATCAAACCAGTCCATAAACCAGCCGTTCCGTTTAAAACAGTAACAACCGCGGAACCCGTTAAATCTTGTGGTTTTGAAATACATTTGGAATCGCTTAACGCCGTGATGGTATAGGTTTTATTAGAAGTTATACCACTAATGCTAAACACATACGGATTTGTACTAACATTGTTCACTGTCGTTGAGGTTGTTCCGTTACTGTATGTTATGCTCCATGGAGCGGTTCCTGTTAAAGCAACACTAAATGTAGCTGTTCCACCATTGCAGATAGTTTGTGACGGACCGATATTAGCAGTTGGTCTCTGGTTAACAGTAACCGTAACATAAGTTGTTCCGTCTGGGCCATAACTGGTACAACCGTTTAAGTGTGATGTTATAGCGTAAGTGGTAGTTACGATTGGAGAAACTGTAGCGGTAGCCGTGTTACTAATTACAAGTCCGGTAGATGAATCCACCCATTCAGTAGTCAAATTGGACGGAGCTTCCGGAATTAAAATATTATCAATGGCCCAAGAACTGTTTACAGTGCCATGATAATTGAAACGAACTTTTAAATTGGCTTGACCAATATAATTACTCAAATCAATAGTTGTAATAGGGAATGCTGTATAGGGAGTTCGGGTACTGGCACCAACATATTGTGCTAAAACGACAGTGTAAGTTAGACCACCATCTAAAGATAATTCTACCGTAGCGGAAGCGCCAACTTGTAAATTAAAAGCATGATTAAAACTCAAAGTCGCTGAATTCAAACCATAAGTATTGAAAGCAGGAGTTTCCATTATGGAGTTGTAGTTTCCATTGGCAATAGCAAATTTTCCGTTAGAAGTATAATTTACACCGGAATACGTTCCGCCATTCGTAGCACTCAAATGAAATGGAGCCGGATTGGTATTACTTCCACCCGCATTCAAACAATTACCACAACCATCAACTTGCCAGTTGGCTGGATTAGCATTGCTAAATGTACCTCCGTCTTGAATTAATGAACTCGTGGCAAAACCACTTTGTGAAAATAAATCCGAAGAATCCCCAATACAAATAGTAGATGGCGTAGCTGTAACCGGAGTTGGTTTTACATTTGGTATAACATTTACTAAGGTAGTTGAAGAATAGGCCAAACTACAAGGACTATTTTGGACTACAGCTCTGAAAAAAGTGGAAACAGTAATATTAGTATAAGTATAACTGGTTGCAGTATTAATAATAGGAATCCACGAAGCGCCACCGGTTGTAGTATATTCCCATCTAACAACACTACCGGTATTTCCGCTTAAATACAAGGTTCCCGTTGCAAAATGACATTCCGTTATGTTGCTTACGGCAGGAAGTACATTTGGCATTGAACTAGTCACAGCACCTCCAACCGTAGTAGCGCTAACCACTAATGTAGCGGTATCACTGGCAATACTGCCGGAACAACTGTTAGTAACAAGACAAGAATATGAGCCGGAATCACTTGCTGATGTTGAAGATAGTACTAAAGTTGCTGTTGTGGCACCAGTGATAGTTCCACCATTATTTAGTAAAGAAGCTCCTTTGTACCATTGATACGTTAAATTTCCACCGGAAGCACTAACCGAAAAACTTGCTGAATTGCCTTGGCAAACCGCTAAAGAAACTTGTGGTTGGGTAGTAATAGAAACACCTTGATTTACATTTACAGTAGCAAAACCGGAAGCCACTGCACTGCAAGGGCTTGTTCCTGATACCAAACAATAATAGTTAGAAGCGCTATCTCCAACAACTAATGGCGATATCGTTAATGTGTTTGTGGTAGCTCCAGAAAGAGTACCGCCGTCCACTAAAAGTGTAGCTCCTCTGTACCATTGGTATGCCGTTCCATTAGTAGCATTTACGGATAGGGTTGCGGTATCGCCAATACAAAATGATTGAACACTTAAAGGTTGGGTAGTTATAGTTACTTTGTCAATAACAATTAACTCGGCTGTATTGGAAGTAGCATTTGGAGAACAAGAACCGCTAACAACACAATAATAATTGGCTCCGGCATCACTTAAGGAAACAGGATTTATCGTCAATGTTGAAGTAGTAGCTCCCGAAATAGTTCCTCCGTTAGTTAATGAAGTAGCACCGTTATACCATTGGTAAGTTAAACCGCCACCAGTTGCACTAATACTAAAGCTTACAGAACTACCAGAGCATATAGTTTGAGTTGCTGCTGGATTTGTAGTAATTGATGGGGATGTAACGACACTCACAGGAGTTGTAGTAGCGCTGCAATTTGTACTGGTATCAGTAAAAGTAAAAGTCACATTTCCTGAAGTTACTCCTGTAACAAGCCCGGTATTATCAATAGTTGCTTTTGTGGTATCGCTGCTACTCCATGTTCCGCCGGAACTTGGAGTTAATTGAGCAGTATTTCCTGTGCAAACCGAACTTGGCGCAGTAACTACAGGTAAAGCATTTACAGTAACGGTAGTATTAACGGAATTAGTACACCCATTGCCATTCGTATAGGTATAAGAAATAACAGCTGTCCCGGCAGCAACTCCCGTTACAACGCCACTCGAATTGATGGAAGCTTTTGCAGGTGTTGCACTGCTCCATGTTCCACCAGAAGTTACATCCGTTAGAGAGGTTGTATTACCAATACAAACGGATGTAGTTCCTGTTATGGCAGCAACTGCTGGTAATGGATTTACAGTAAAACTAGCAGCACTTGTTCCTGTGCCCGACGGAGTCGTTAAAGATATTGTTCCAGTTATAGCAGCAGAAGGTAAAGTAGCTGTTACTTGAGTAGTGCTGTTTTGAGTAAAGCTCGCTGCTGTTCCATTAAAATTTACAGCTGTTGTCCCTATCAAATTATTTCCGGTTATTACAACAGAAGTTCCAGATCCAACACATCCGTTTGCTGGTGAAAAGGTTATGGTGGTGTAATAAATTTTAATTTGAATATAATCAACAGCAGCAGTAATGCCGCTATTGGCGGTTGCCGATATCACGGCACCAAAATTAGCAGCATTTATATCAGCCGGAGTCCATGTAGTTCCCCACAAATCGGTTGCACTACCATAGGTTGCGGTTGCCAATGTTGTTGGCCATCCGGTTGCCGTGGCATAATTTGTAGCCGTTACGATAGTACCGTTTTTAATTACTCTGACGATGTTGTCTTTGGTAACTTTTCCACCGTTATTGGCGCTGGTTTTTCTGTTTATAACAACTTCTATGCCGTTAATTATAGCTCCGGTAGGAATGGAAAAACCATAATTAGTGCCTTGCAAATAATTGGTAAAAGCATTGGTTGTGATTGCAGAGGTAGCACTTGCTCCATCAGCAGCAGTTACATTAGCGAAAGTGGTCCAGGCAATAGTTCCTGTTCCGGTGTTGTTAGCTCCTGTTCCGGCATTGTTCGGACCGGCAGTTTGAGCTTGTAAAGATTGGCTTGTGAAAGAAGTAAGCACAACTAGAAGTAGGATATATTTTTTAGCAAAAAATAATTCTAGTAAAAATCTTTTTTTCGAGTGTAAGTAGTTTTTCTTCATAGGGCGATGAATTTTAAACTTCGTTAATACTTCCACAAATTTACCCGATACCACCAGTGAAGGGCAATTTTATAGGTATTCTACCTCAATAATCGATAAATTACAGTTTTTGACAAATTTTTTGTTGTTAAAATCGTAATTAGCTACAAAGCAATCATTTATGTTTTTTGAAGCAAGGTAGTTCGTCGATTAAATCTTACTTTAACGGAGGTTTTATTTAGTAAATTCCAACGATTTTGTGGAGAAAAGCATGAATTGAAAAAGCCTATGATTTATTTGCAATCCCTGTTTTTAGCTTTCCGTTTAAACACAATAAAACTTATATTTGTTTCCTATTAAAAAGCAATAAATGAGATTGATTGTCAAAATCATGCTTCTTTTTCCTGTGCTATTGTATTCACAGTCCAATTTTGAAAAAGCCGAAAAGCTATTTTCTCAGGAAAAGTATGCTTTGGCCAAACCCATTTTTGAAAACGTTATTAAAGAAAATCCAAATCATTTAAAGGCATTAGAGTATTTAGGCGATATAGAAGGTATGAATAAATCATGGGACAGCGCCATGTTTTATTATGGTAAATTAAAACAACTCAATCCTAAAGAAGCCAATTATTATTATAAATACGGTGGCTGCCTTGGTATGAAAGCCAAAGACTGTAATAAATTCAAAGCACTGGGAATGATAAGCGATATAAAATCTTCCTTTGAAAAAGCCATACAGCTCAATCCGAATCATATAGAAGCGCGGTGGGCTTTGATTGAATTATACCTTCAATTGCCCGGAATTGTTGGCGGAAGCGAACGAAAAGCACAAAAGTATGCCAACGAATTACTCAAAATTTCTCCCGTTGACGGCTATCTGGCCAAAGGACATATTGCCGAGTATTTTGAACGCTACAAAGACGCCGAAAAAAATTATACCAAAGCCATAGCCATTGGCGGCTCTAAAACCACTTATCAAAAATTGGCCGATTTATATAAAAACAAAATGAATCAGCCCCAAAGAGCAAAATTAGTATTAGAAACATACCAAGATAAAACCAAGTCTTAAAACATGCGAACACATTTTATAGCCATTGGCGGTGCCGCCATGCACAATCTGGCATTAGCTTTACACAACAAAGGATACCAAGTCACCGGAAGCGATGATGCGATTTTTGAACCTTCCAAATCGAGATTAGAAAAAAAGGGTTTATTGCCGGCCGAAATGGGCTGGTTTCCCGAAAAAATCACGGCTGATATTGAAGCCATCATTCTGGGAATGCATGCCAAAGCCGATAATCCTGAATTATTGAAAGCCAAAGAACTCGGATTGAAAATCTATTCGTATCCCGAATTTTTATACGAACAATCCAAAAACAAAACCCGTGTAGTCATTGGCGGTTCGCACGGAAAAACGACCATTACTTCTATGATTTTACACGTGATGCATTATCACAATATCGAAGTAGATTATATGGTAGGAGCACAGCTGGAAGGTTTTGATACCATGGTGCATTTAACCGAAACCAATGATTTTATAGTGTTGGAAGGCGATGAATACCTGTCTTCTCCAATAGACAGAAGACCAAAATTTCATTTGTACCAACCCAATATTGCGTTGCTTTCGGGAATTGCTTGGGATCATATCAATGTGTTTCCAACATTTGAAAACTATGTAGAGCAATTTGAGATTTTTGTCAACCAAATTACCAAAGGCGGAATCCTGGTTTATAACGAGGAAGATGCCACGGTTAAAAAAGTAGCCGAAGAATCAACCAATACCATCAGAAGAATTCCGTATCAAACGCCAAGTTACTCGGTGGAAGATGGAACGACTTTATTAGACACACCGGAAGGACCAATGCCGATTGAGGTTTTTGGGGCACACAATCTCAATAATTTGGCTGGTGCCAAATGGATTTGCCAAAACATGGGCGTAGACGAAGCTGATTTCTACGAAGCCATTGCCAGTTTCAAAGGCGCTTCCAAACGATTAGAAAAAATTGCTGAAGGTAAAGGCAAAGTGGCTTACAAAGATTTTGCGCATTCGCCTAGTAAAGTGTCGGCAACAACCAAAGCCGTAAAAGCCCAATATCCAAACAGAAAGTTAGTGGCCTGTTTAGAATTACACACTTACAGCAGTTTGAATGCCGAATTCCTGAAAGAATACGAAGGAGCACTCGATGCCGCTGATGTAGCAGTGGTTTTCTATTCACCTGATGCAGTGAAGATCAAACAACTGGAAGAAGTAAGTTATGACCAAATTGCCCAATCCTTCAAACGGGATGATTTGATTATTTATACCAATCCGGCTGAGTTTAAAGACTTTCTTTTTAATTACGATTTGAATAATTCAGCATTGCTTTTAATGAGTTCCGGGAATTATGGCGGATTGAATTTTGATGAGGTCAAAGGGTTGATTAGTTAGTATATTTAAAATGCCCAACAATTTCATAATGAAACAAACAATCTTCTAGAACCTGACCATTTCCCACATTATGAACTATCATCGGGCGCTTTCCGTCCGGTGATTTTTTATTAGTAATGATGCCAATGTGGGGAAATTTTTTGCCAATCATCCAAGTCACAATTTCTCCTGTTTGATACTCATCCGGATTATCGGAAACAGTTAATTTTTCACCTTTTCTGGCAAAGAAAACTTCAAGATTTGGAACGCGTCTATGGTCGATATTGGTATCGGTTTTATGCAACCCCCATTTTTTGATATTGGGATACAATGAAAAGTTTTTAACCATATCTTCATGGACTTCCTTTTGTAAATCGACACCCAGTTTTCGATATGCCCGAATCACCACATCAGTACAGACTCCCTTGTCTTTGGGCACATCGCCATAAGGGTATTTTATGGCAAAATAGGTTGGGTCATATTCAATAGTTGGGTCAATGATTGAAATAGCGGCAGCTGATAATTTTTCCTGAAACGGATTTGTTTTTAGTGAAACTACAGCTTCGCTGCTTTTTTGTCCGCATGTTAAAAATGTAAGTAAAATTAGCGTAAAATGAAATGATTTCATACTTTTAGGGTTTCATTTAATAACGTAAAAAGCAAGCTTTTAGTATTACTAATGGAACAAAATTTCTCCATAAAACATTGGGCAGAAGATGATAAGCCCCGCGAAAAGCTCATGTTGAAAGGCAAGACCGCTTTGAGTGATGCCGAGTTAGTAGCTATCTTGATAGGTTCCGGAAGCCGCAATGAAAGTGCTGTGGCTTTGAGCAAACGAATTTTGGCCAGCGTGGACAACAACTTGAATACTTTAGGGAAATTGTCTTTGAAACAGTTAATGACCTTCAAAGGAATAGGAGAGGCCAAGGCTGTTGCCATCGCAGCGGCTTTAGAATTGGGAAGAAGACGCAGAGCCGAAGATGCAGTAGCACTTCAAAAAATAACTTCGGGCAAAGCGGTTTTCGAGATTATGCAACCCATTATTGGCGAATTGCCGCATGAAGAATTTTGGGTTTTGTATCTCAATAATTCCAATAAAGTGATTTATAAAGCACAACTTTCCAAAGGAGGAATTACCGGAACGGTGGTGGATATTCGATTAATTTTCAAAATGGCTTTGGAACACAATGCTACTTCCGTAATTTTGACACACAATCACCCGTCAGGGAAATTGCAGGCCAGTGACGCTGATAAAGAAATTACTAAAAAACTAAAAATCGCCGGAGACCAATTAGATATTAAAGTGCTTGACCATATTATCATCACCGAAAAGGGCTATTTGAGTTTTCAGGACGAAGGTATTTTTTAAAATGAAACACATTACCGATATCTTTTTTGATTTAGATCACACGCTTTGGGACTTTGATAAAAATTCCGTTATCGCTTTTGATAAAATCTTCAAAGAACAACATCCGACCATTGATACCGAAGTGTTTATGGAAATATATGCGCCAATCAATCAAGCGTGTTGGAAGCTGTATCAAGTTGATAAAATAACACACGAAGAATTGCGTTATACTCGTTTGCGACAATCTTTTGATGCGCTGAATTACAATATTTCTGATGCTGCTATTGATAAAATTTCACACGATTATATTGATTTTTTGCCCGATAATAATCAGCTTTTTGATGGCGCTTTGGAAGTTTTAGAGTATTTGTATCCGAAATACAATCTGCACATTATTACCAACGGTTTTGCCGAAGTACAAAGCAAAAAAATCAACAATTCCGGCATTGGGAATTACTTTAAAACGATTACCAATTCGGAATTGGCTGGTGTCAAAAAACCACACCGGAACATATTTGAATTTGCCTTATCTTTGGCAAAAGCCAATAAAGAAAATGCCATCATGATTGGTGATTGTATTGATGCGGATGTCAGAGGGGCGATGGAATTCGGTATGCAGGCCATTTTATTTGACGAAAAAGAAATCCACTCCATAGCAGGAGTTTTGACCATAAAACATTTATCAGAATTAAAAAATATACTATAAAATGAAGAAAACATTCTTGTTGCTGATTTTACTTTTAGCTATTCCGGCTTTTTCGCAAAGCATCAATGATTATCAATATGTAATAGTTCCCATTAAATTTGATTTTTTAAAATATAATGACCGATACCGATTAAATACAACTACTAAACTTTTGTTACAGAAATACGGATTCAAAGCGTTTTTAAGCACGGATGATATTCCTGAAGAAGTCACTAGCAAAAGGTGTGCTATTTTGTATGCTTCGTTGGTAGAGGACAATAGTTTTTTTGCTACTAAAATAAAAGTGGTTCTAAAGGATTGTAAGGAAAAGGTTGTTTATGAAACTGATTTTGGCACCAGCCGGGAAAAAGATTTTGCAGTTGCCTATAATGAAGCTATAAGAAATGCTTCTAAATCATTTGAGAAACTGAATTATACCTATAACGGTAAAAATGATGCGACCAACGCCAACGGTATACCAGTTGTACCGGAAACACCTGTGACGCCAATTCCGGTAAAAAAAGATTTATCAGAAACGTTAGCCGCCAAAACCCAAAGTACGGAAACAACGGAAGCAATTAGTCCGGAAATGTTCTTTTTTGCCCAACCTATTACCAATGGATTTCAAATTGTCAATAGTGAACCAAGAGTCATTATGCGATTGCTGAACACTTCACAGAAAAATGTTTTCATCGGGGTAAAAGGAAATACTAACGGTGTAGTAATTTTAAAAAACGACCAATGGTTTTTTGAATATTATGAAAGTGGAAAACTAGTTTCTGAACCTCTGAAACTAAAGTTTTAATAGCCGTATTTGTCTTTCCAGCGATTCTTCAGAAAAGTGCGTAATTCGTTTTCCCGGGCATTATTTCCGGGTTTATAGAACGCGGTATTTTTAATTTCATCCGGCAAGTATTCCTGTTCCGAAAAGTTATTGGCATAATTGTGTGAATATTGGTATTCTTCGCCATAACCTAATTCTTTCATCAACTTCGTAGGGGCATTTCGCAAATGAATCGGTACCGATAAATCGCCGGTTTGTTTTACCAAGGCTTGTGCTTCGCCTATTGCCATATAACTGGCGTTGCTTTTCGCTGAAGTTGCTAAATAAACCGCACACTGGCTTAATATAATTCTGCTTTCAGGATAACCGATAGTGGCTACCGCCTGAAAGGTATTATTGGCCATAATAAATGCAGTAGGATTAGCATTGCCTATATCTTCACTCGATAAAATCAACATTCTTCGGGCTATGAATTTTACATCTTCGCCACCTTCTATCATTCGGGCTAACCAATACACGGCTCCATTAGGATCGCTGCCGCGAATGGATTTGATAAAAGCCGAAACTATATCATAATGCTGCTCGCCGGTTTTATCATAGAGCACCGTGTTTTGTTGTACTAATTCTAAAACTTTGTCGTTGGTAATTTTAATCTGGCCTTCAGGGCTGGCGTTTACCACGAGTTCAAAAATATTTAATAGTTTGCGTCCATCTCCGCCCGAAAGGCGTAGTAAGGCTTCGGTTTCCTTTAGTTTTATTTTTTTAGTCGAAATGATTTTGTCTTCCTTCATAGCTCTTTGCAACAAAGCCAATAAATCTTCTTTAGAAAACGGATTGAGAATATAAACCTGACAACGTGACAACAAAGCGGGAATAACTTCAAAACTTGGATTTTCCGTAGTAGCTCCAATTAGCGTAACCCAGCCTTTTTCAACCGCAGCCAATAACGAATCCTGTTGTGATTTGCTGAAACGGTGGATCTCATCAATAAAAAGAATTGGATTTTTGGCAGTGAACAAACCACCGCTGAGTTTGGCTTTTTCAATCACATCCCGAATGTCTTTCACACCACTGTTGATGGCGCTCAATTCATAAAACGGACGATTGCTTTGCTTGGCAATAATTTGCGCCAAAGTGGTTTTGCCAGTACCGGGAGAACCCCAAAAAATCATCGAAGGAATAACGCCTCGTGCAATCTGTTGTGTCAACGAGCCGTTATCACCAACGAGGTGTAATTGGCTGATATAATCCTCTAAACGTTGTGGTCTGATGCGTTCGGCAAGTGGTGCTTCCATGGTGTAAAAGTAAAGATTTCTGCCAAAATAGCATTAAATAAAATTTGGCTTTATCTTTGAATTGACTTGATAGATTTTAAAATAGTTTCATGAACGATTCCCATCATTTTAAATTTACGCCTTCTGTTTGGATAGTCCCGGCGCTGTTGCTACTTATGATGTGGGCTGTTTTCTTTTTTGAAAATAGTTTTAATGTCGATTTGACTTCGCATGGTATTTTACCCAGAACTTTTTCGGGTTTGCAAGGCGTTATCTTTAGTCCGTTTTTGCATGGCGATTTGAATCATATTGCCAATAATTCTATTCCGCTTTTTATACTGACTACGGCACTTATTTATTTTTATAGAGATGTTTCGCTGAAGGTTTTGTTGTATGGCATTTTGCTTTCGGGTATTATTACCTGGGTAATTGGCAGAAGTTCTTTTCATATTGGTGCCAGTAGTTTGATTTATGTGCTGGTTTCCTTTATTTTTTTTAAAGGAATGATGACGCAATATTATCGTTTGATGGCTTTGTCGCTTTCAGTAGTGATGATTTACGGAGGTTTGATTTGGTATGTTTTTCCGGAAGTGGATAAGCAGATTTCATGGGAAGGACATTTAGCCGGACTAATTACCGGCTTCTTATTTGCTGCTTATTTTAAAACGCCCGATTATGTTAAGGCTACCCGATATCCTTGGGAGAAGCCCGATTTCAATCCGGAGGAGGATGTGTTTATGAAGCATTTTGATGAGAATGGCAACTTTGTGAATACACCGGAACCTGAGGAAGAAAGTATGGAGGAGATTCCGCCAGCTCCCATTCACTATGTTTATGAGTATATGCAAAGAACTGACGAGAACAAAACAATCGAATAATTGGCTAACTAGCCCCGATAGTAATGGAAATAAAAATGTCCCGAATTTTCGGGACATTTTTATTGTATTGAATAGCGGGAATAGGGATTGCTGATCCATCCCAAGCCATTCGCTTCTTATTGTCTTTGTCTTACTGTTTCGTATAGAAAAGCGCCACAGGCCACAGAAACATTCAAAGAACCAATGGTTCCGAACATGGGTAACTTGGCTTTCTCATCTACAATTTTCAGTACCGAAGGATTGATGCCACGGTCTTCACTACCCATAATGATGGCCACGGGTTCAGCAAGTGAAATATCATAAATACTGCTTTCTGTTTTTTCGGTGGCTGCTACCGTTTTGATACCGCTGCCTTGCAAATAAAAAATGGCGTCTTTGATGTGGTCGACTTTACAAATTGGCACATTGAATACGGCTCCGGCTGAAGTTTTTACGGTGTCGCCATTAACGGGAGCTGAGCCAGTTTTTTGAACTATTATACCATCCACACCGGTGCATTCTGCTGTTCTGATAATGGCTCCAAAGTTACGGGCGTCACTTAATTGGTCAAGGATTAAGAATAGGGGAGTTTTACCACTTTCGACTACGCTGTCGACCAGTGTTTCCAATTTTACAAACGTGATAGGAGCAATGGTTGCTACAGCACCTTGGTGATTGTTGGGGGTTAATCGGTTTAGTTTTTCTACGGGAACATAGGAGAAATTGACACTATGTTTTTTCATAGCTTTCATCAATTCCTGCATTAATTCGCTTTGAGCATCGCTTTGAATAAATACTTTATCGATTTCTTTTCCGGCGGTTATGGCCTCAATAATAGCTCTGATTCCGAAGATTTGGTTTTCTTTTTCCATGGCGCAAAGATATAAAAAAACCACCAGTGATAACTGGTGGTTTTGTGTTATAAAAAATAAATACTATAATTCATCTTCTATGAAACCTGTTCTTCTGTGACCGGCAAACTTGTAAGTTACACCCGGATCCCAATCAAATTCAGCTTCAAAATAAAGGCTATCTACAATATGTCCTCCAAATGAATGGGCAGCATTTTTTAGAATTTTACCATTGGTTACTGTAACAGTAGCGCCAGTATAAAGCTCTGCTGAGGCTGGTTGACCGGAGAATGTCAAGTTGGTAAAATCTGTGGCTTGTACTTTTGTTTTAATTTCCATCCAGTTATCGTGGTCATCAAGCCAAAAGTTTTCGTCATTTGAAGAGGCATTATATGTTGAAAACAATACATAATCTCCCCCAAAGGCTGGAGTTACTCCATCGTTTTCTAACGCAATCACGTGCCAATCGCCAGCAAATTTTTGAGTGTTAGTGCCTCCTGGATTTGGATCTCCACCTTCATCGCAGGAAACAAGTGTTAATGCTAGGATAAAACTAACTATTAAACTATTTTTTAAAATCTTCATTTTTTTCATATTTATAATTTATAAAACAACTTTAGTCATAGTTACTACAAATGTATATCCTGCATCCCAAGTGGTTGAGAAACTTAATTTATTGGTTGCTGGATTAGCTGTTAAACCTGACATTGTTGCTGTTCCTCCAAAAGCTCCTACACCAAAACTTGGAATTGGAGCAAAGTTATTTGTAGCAATATCATTAGCCGTAATGATTACAGGTCTGGCGGCATAACCAGTTCCATAACCTCTACCAATAGCGTAATATCCACCAATACCATCTGACATTTCATATGTACCGTCCGTATTTTTCCATACTAATACATATTTTAAATTAGCATATTGAGCTGATACAACTCCATTTCTTACTACTGTTGATTTGTATAAACCAGAAATACTAGTGATTAAATCACTGTCTTCGTATACAATTACAGTTCTTGAAATAGATCCTGAGAAACCATCTTGATTTACGGCTGAGTATACAATTTGATATACATCTACTATGTCAGTATCTAATGTTGTACCTCCTCTATAATCTCCTGAAACAGAAGTTGTATATGGTATTTCTACACCACCTTCAGTTACAATTACACCTGGGTCTATAAATTCATCTCCTTTTTGGACATAAATAATGGCGTCCCCATTAAGTGTAAATTGAGGATAATTTGTTACCTTGGATACATTTCCTGTTGTATCCGATTCACATGATACTAAAAAAGCACAAATGAATACTAAACTTAAAATTACTTTTTTCATAATATTTTTTTTATTCCCACCAAATTGGGGTAGTTATTGGTACTAAAGTTAGCGCATTTGTATTTGCATTTCTTTCAGTTAGCGGATAAACTATTCTTTTAGGGAATAAACCACCTGTAACTCCATTTGCGGCATAAGCAAGTTGTCCTGAAACATAGCCTGCATCTGTTTGTGGTACAGCTGAAGTTCTTGGATATCCTGTTCTGTTTGTTTCAAAGAACGCTTCAAATCCATTTCCAGGGAAACTGGCAACCCATTTTTGAGTTATAATAGCTTCTAATTTTTGATCAAATGTACCGGCAACTGGATAAGAATAAACTCCTGTAAGGTAAGATGATGCGCTTAATGAATATCTAGCGAAGTTGGCAGTAACAGCGGCATCGTATAATGCTTTTGCACCAACACCACCGTTATATCTCTCCATAGCTTCGGCTTGTAAAAATAGACTTTCTTCTTTGCTTAATAATAATACCGGTGTAGTTGCACTTAGTTTAACAACAGCAATGTTAGTAGCTGTACTATTAAAATCACCTTGGTTTAGAGCGTTACCAGCAAGATAATATTGTGCTTTACGTGTGTCAGAATTATCAATTAAATAAGAGGATAATGTTTTGCTCATTCTTAAGTTAGTTGCTACATTAAGTCTTCTAACAACGTATTCGTACAGTGGATTACTTTGATTGATTTCATCTACAAATTGAGTCATTGAAGCATCAGTATCTAAAAATGCGACACCATCAGTAATTAATTGTTGGATACCAGCATCAGCTATTGCTGCTCTTGAACTGTTTGTTTGTCTCATGTAAATTTTTAGTTTTAATGTATTGGCAAACTTTGTCCAGTTTGTCATATCACCTCCAAAAATTAAATCATCACTTCCAGGTACCAAACCGGTAGATTGAGATAAATCTTTTGATAAAGCATCATTTAAATCATCAATCATGTAACCGTAAATTTCTTCTCCGGTATCAAAATGTGGAGATAAAATCAATTTGTTATTTGCCTCTTTGTAAGGAATACTGCCATACATGTCAGTTAACACTTGTGAAGCTTGTACTTCAAGCGTAGTAGCAATTAAATAATACTTCCAGTTACCTTCTGCTAATGCTCTTCTTTTAACATTGCGTATGTCTCCCAAAGCATCATACATTCCATCCCAGATAAAATTGTAATCTGATGTACTGGCAGAATAATTGTCAATGTCTTTAAATTGATTTGCCACATTACTTTGTGTCCAGTATTGTGACCAGAAACCGCCAAAAATAGCCATTCCAGCTCCTTCAGAACCAACAATTCCAGTTATTCCTGCTGGTAATTGAGCAGAAAGTGGGGCGTTGTCAGGATTTAATAAATCCGGGTCGCTATTGATATCTAACTCTGTATTACAGCTAACGAATACAGTTGTTAAGGTTATAATACTAAATATAAACTTTTTCATTTTCATTTTTTTAAAAGGTTAATTTAAGTGTAGCACCATATGATCTTTGTGCCGGGTTGGCACCAAATTCTCCTTGCTCACTTCCTAGATCTGAACCGTAAGTTGATAATTCTGGGTCGATGTAAGGATTTTCATTTGGAGTCCACAAAGCTAAATTTTTACCATAAATACTGAATGAAGCATTCACTATCCCTGTGTTTTTTAATAATTTAGAAGGAAGGTTATACGTTAACGAAACATCTCTTAATCTTACGAATGTTTTGTCTATAACATGTCCAGCCTCAACGCCAGGATTGTTTTGAGTATTCCAGAAATCAGTTACATTACCATTAGATTCTCCTGACACTGTCGCAAAGTTAATTGGCGTAGTGTTTTCAGAATAGGTACCGTCACCATTGTCAACAACAGAATTAGGAATGATAAATGGATTTCTGTCATTATAAATAGTTTCTATACCATTTCCTGTGAAATGAGATAGTCTTTTAGTGTATGAATACATTTCACCACCTTGTTTCCAATCGATTCCGAATGATAAGGTTAGGTTTTTATATGAAATTTTGTTTTTGAAACCCATGATGAAATCTCTTTGAGCATTTCCAACGATTTGCTCATCACTTGATACTTTATAGTATCCTGTTGTTGGGTCTACAATATATTGACCTGCGTCATTTTTAAGAGGAACAAATGTTTCAAATACTCCTAATGGTTGACCTACTACTGCATTGAAAGATACTCCATAGTTTGTTGCTAACTGAAGTTTATCAAGTCCACCAGCAACAGCATCTACATTAGAGTCGTTTTTGGCAAAAGTGGTAGTAAAATCCCATTGGAAATTTTCAGTTTTTACCGGAACAAGGTTTAAAACTAATTCAATACCTCTATTAGTTAAATCAACAGCGTTTTGTGTAATAAAAGCATAACCGGTTGATGTAGCTGTTGGAACGGTGGCTAGACCTCCGTCTGTTTTTTTGTTATATAAAGAGACATCTAAATTTACTCTCTTTTTAAACAAGTTACTTTCGAATCCAACTTCAAACTCATGAACAAATTCTGGTTTTAAGTTTGCGTTACCTAAAGTTCCGCCATTTTCATATCCGTTAACACCACCAATTGGTAAAAAGATGTTACCAAAGCCTAAAACCGCATTACCTGGAACTAAAGCTGAGTTAGTTCGATAAGGATCAGTTCCATTGGCCAAGCCAGCATAACCGGCTCTTATTTTAAAGAAATAATCGGAGTTGTCAATAACAATACCACTCAAACTGGCAGATGGATAGAAGTAAGAATTGTTTTGTTTTGGCAAAGTTGAATTCCACTCATTTCTTCCAGTAAGGGTTAAATAAATTTTTTCTTTATAGGAAGCTTCAACGGATGCGTAAACAGAATATCCTCTACTCATAGTGTCATTTTGTGCCACGGTTGGTTTAACGGCAGAATTTGATAGTTCATAAAAATTAGGGATATCTAAATTAGTGATAGAAGCTAACAATCTGTTTCTTTTATTTTCATAGCTTCCAAAACCAATAAATGAATTGATACCAAAATTTTCTTTAATTTTTGTATTGTAATATAAAATTAAATTCGTGTCGTAATTAGAAATTTCATCAGTTAATTCAGTAACACCACCAACGATTGCATTGGCACCACCTAAATCTTGTGCGGATCCTGGTTCGTATGTTACTTTTGCACCATATGATTTTACTTTTTCTACCTTGTAATCACCACCAATTTGATAGCTTAAAGATAATTTACTGTTGAATTTATAAGTTAAATTAGCATTTCCAAAGAAACGATTGGCAACAATATTAGTGGAGTTTTCATTAATTACCCAATATGGATTAGTTGCATAAGGAGTAAAGTAATTACTGTTGTTGTTAAAAGGATTATTGGTGTAATCGGCTAAATCAACGATACTGATATCACGAGGGATTTGTAACATTTCTTGAACTAATGTGTTTCCTTCACCAGCATCGGCTCCTTGGCCAGTGTTTACTGCATTTTGATCTTTTTTAATGTAATTAAGACTTGCTTTAAAGCTTAATTTATCACTAGTAACACCTCCGTTGAAGCCAAAAGTTTTTCTTTTAAAAGAGTCAGCATCTGTTGGTATAATACCGTCTGAATTAACGTCTGAAAAATTAATAGAGAAATTTGAATTTTCTCCACCACCACTTACTCTAACACTATTAGTATATGTTGCGCCTTGCTCGAAGAAATCTTTATAATTGTCTTTTAATGCTACATAAGGTTTAATTTGTTGAGCGTTATCAACAATTGCTCCCCAAGGTCTGATTTCACCATTAAATGCTGGTCCCCAAGAACCATTTTCATTACTGAAGCCATAGTCAGGGTGACCAGACCAGTTAGAATATCCTTTATTGTCCCATCCTTGACCGTGAGTATTTTGAAAGTGTGGCACTCTTGATACTTGTGAGAATTCAGCGGAATGTGACGTTTCAACAGAAATTTTTGATTTGTTTTTGCCTGATTTGGTGGTAATTATTATGACACCATGAGCACCGGCTGAACCATACAAAGCACCAGCGGCTGAGCCTTTTAATACTGTCATGGTTTCAATATTGTTAGGGTCTAAGTCCCCTATACCAGTACCGGCATCATAACTTCTTGTATTGCCTGTTGCGCTTGTTGTGTTGTTAGAGATAGGCGTTCCGTCAATAACATACAGAGGGCTATTGTCTCTTAATGAACCAAAACCTCTAATAATTACTTTTGATGAAGCTCCAGCTTGTGCAGGCGCAGTAATGTCGGCACCGGCAATTTTACCAGATAAAGATTCAAATACATTGGTGTTGTTAACTTCAGTAAGGTCTTTCCCTGTTACTGTAGTTGTTGCATACCCTAATGCTTTCTTTTGTCTTTTAACACCTAAAGCTGTTACTACAACTCCTTCTAATTCAACAGCATTGTCTTTCATTTTGACATTAATTGTTGATGATGAAGCTACAATTTCTTGAGATTTCATCCCAACAAAGTTGAAGACAAGTGTTTGATTTGGAGCGGCTTTGATAGAATACTTACCGTCAAAATCAGTTTGAGTACCTAGTTTAGTTCCTTTAACAAGAACATTAACTCCTGGAATTGGTAAGCCACTGTTGTCAGATACAACACCAGTTACAATCCTTTCTTGTGCAAAAGAGATTTGCACTAATAACGCAATAAATAGCGTCAAGAATCCATTTAACTTTGTTTTCATTATTTAATTTGGTTATAATTAGTCTTCCAAAAGTCTTAAAAAAATCTTAAAAATCCTAATATTGACAGAATTTTTTAGTGTTAAAGTTTTTAAACTCTTAGAAATTAGCTTTAAAACTTATATGGACTATGGAATTGGATAATTTGATGGGTTGGTTGTTTGTGCTTCCGTTGGCATAAACAATATTGAAAAGCCCATTTTTGGTTAATAATCCGAATCCAAACCCGATACCGAGTAGGTTTTCTTTACTGTCTGAAGTTTTGTCCTGAAGATGCCCGTAATCAATGATGGAGTGAATGTATAGGGTTGGTGTTAGTATGTAGCGGTATTCGGTTAGTATGGAGGTAAAAATGTTTCCTTGCAGGCTATTTTCGTTAAAGCCACGAATAGAGTTTATGCCTCCAAATCGGTGTAATTCATTAACAATGTAATTTTCGCTTTGCAGATAGAAATTCTCGGATTTAATGTTTAAGATGTTTTTTTCATTCAAATAGAAATTGTGTTTCAATGACAAGCTGGTGAAAAGTTGATTGTCAGAAATCAATTTAGAGTATCTTTTGCCAAGGCCCAGAACAAAATTTAAATTTGTTTTTTCCGGAAATAGAAAATCATCATTTTTAAAATCTAGAAATTCTAGAGAAGAAGTTGTGAATGAATTATTGAAATCACTCAAAGTCGTGGTGTTGGCATTTTGGATGTCACTCGATTCGGTGGATTGATAACCCAAGTAGACACGGGTGTTATAATTGAAATAATAACCCAGGTTAATGGCGGTTTTAGTGTTTTGAAAAGTGCTGTCTTGCTTGAAGATGTTTAATTCGGCTTTAATGCCGATTGGGCTTTTGAAGACATAAGGCAATTCAACGCCAAGATTAAATGTTCTTTGTTGCTGACCGTCGCTTTTCCAGTAGAGCGAAAGTTTCTCTCCCGAATTTAAAATATTATTCAAGACCAAATCCAAGTAGCCGCTAAAAACCAGCTTTTTGTTTTCATCGTTAGTAAAGCCAATGTATCCGTCAAAAGTATTGGCTTTGGCTTTTTCCAAGTACACATACACTTTGGTCGAGTCTTTGGTAAATAAAATTTCAGGATACTTACTTTGCTTCACAAAACGGAACTTGTCAAAATCATTGTAGAGCTTGTCTAGGTTTTTTTGATTAAAAACTTTATTGCGGTAGAGTCGGATTATATTTTTCTTGTGCCCTTCCGGAAATTTGTCATAGCCGTTAATTACTATGCCGTTCAATTGTCTCTTCGATTCTTTTATTATTGATAAATCGGCAGTAATGAAATTGCTTTTCCTTTGAAGATTGATGAGTTTGACTTTGGCCATAGAAAAACCATTGCTTTCTAATTTTTTTAAAGTGCCGCTCAAAAAGCTTTCAACTTCTTCGAAAGGAAGTGTCAGAGAATCGTTTTTGATGGTGTAACTACTCGGTATGTTTTCTTGAAAATTTATACCTATATATATGCGTGCATAATTTATTTTTTTTCCGAGGCTGTATTTGAAACAAAATGTGGAATCATTTAACTTGAAATTTTCAGAAAGCTGGCTTTCCAAATAGCCTTTTTGTCCGAGCTTTTCATACAACAAATTATTTTCGTCAACAATTGATTTGGTGTTTGGATGATCTGAATTGTAGCCAATGCTGTCTATGGTTTTGGTTTCTTTCTCGTTTTGCCCAATGATTTTTAAATGAAGATACTGCGCAGAAATTGTTCCGCTGAAGATAATTAGACATAAAAAGAGAAAAATCTGTTTCAAATGAGATGATTGTTTGCTTCAAAATAACGCAAAAAATCTGTTTTTATTGCTGATAATCGAATCTAAAAACAATTTGTTTGAAATAGCCATTGACGGGGCTTCGGTTTTAAAGGCGAAGGCTTGCGTAATGGCTATTCTTTATTTCATTAATAGACAAATGTTTAAATAATAAAAAAATTAATTAATTACGATTTGTTTCGTTCAAAATAATTACTACATTTGCAACCCCTAAAAAAGCGGGATTTTAATAAATAAAGAAATTTTAGTATTTAATTATGCCAACAATTCAACAATTAGTAAGAACAGGAAGAACTCAAATCACTAAGAAGAGTAAATCGGTTGCTTTAGATTCTTGTCCTCAAAGAAGAGGTGTTTGTACGCGTGTTTACACTACTACTCCAAAAAAACCAAACTCAGCCATGCGTAAAGTTGCGCGTGTACGTTTGACTAATGGAAATGAGGTGAATGCTTACATCCCAGGAGAAGGACATAATCTACAAGAGCACTCGATAGTATTAGTGCGAGGCGGAAGGGTAAAAGATTTACCGGGAGTTAGATATCACATTGTGCGTGGTGCGCTTGATACCTCAGGTGTAGCAGGAAGAACACAAAGAAGATCTAAGTATGGTGCTAAACGCCCAAAAGAAGCTAAAAAGTAATTTTAAAACTTTTAAAGAAAAGACATGAGAAAAAGAGCGGCAAAGAAAAGACCACTTTTACCAGATCCTAAATTTAACGATCAGTTAGTAACACGTTTCGTGAACAACTTGATGTGGGATGGTAAGAAATCAACAGCTTTCAAAGTATTCTATGATGCCATGGATATCGTAGAAACAAAAAAGAACAATGATGAAAAATCAGCGTTAGAAGTTTGGAAAGATGCTTTAACAAACGTTATGCCTCACGTAGAAGTACGTAGTCGTAGAGTAGGTGGAGCTACCTTCCAAATCCCAATGCAAATCAGACCAGACAGAAAAATTTCTATGGCAATGAAGTGGATGCTTCTTTATGCCCGTAGAAGAAATGAGAAATCAATGGCTCAAAAACTAGCTTCTGAAATCTTAGCTGCGGCTAAAGAAGAAGGTGCGGCAGTTAAAAAGAGAATGGATACTCACAAGATGGCTGAGGCTAACAAAGCATTCTCACATTTTAGATTTTAATATTTAAGAAATGGCTAGAGATTTAAAATTAACAAGAAACATTGGAATTGCTGCTCACATTGATGCTGGTAAAACAACAACAACGGAGCGTATATTATTCTATACCGGAAAATCACACAAAATTGGTGAAGTGCACGATGGTGCTGCAACAATGGACTGGATGGCACAAGAGCAGGAAAGAGGGATTACCATTACTTCTGCTGCAACAACTTGTGAATGGAGTTTTCCAACAGAACAAGGTAAACCATTACCAGAATCACAAGCTTACCACTTTAACATTATTGATACCCCAGGACACGTTGACTTTACTGTAGAGGTAAACCGTTCATTGCGTGTATTGGATGGATTGGTTTTCTTATTTAGTGCTGTTGATGGTGTTGAGCCACAATCAGAAACTAACTGGAGACTTGCAGATCAATATAGAGTTCCACGTATGGGATTCGTTAATAAAATGGACCGTCAAGGATCTAACTTTTTGGCAGTTTGTCAACAAGTTAGAGATATGTTGAAATCAAACGCAGTAGCGATCACTTTGCCAATTGGTGAAGAGAATGATTTCAGAGGAGTGGTTGACTTGGTTAAAAATCAAGCAATTGTTTGGCATGATGCTACACAAGGAGCTACTTTCGATATTATCGATATCCCTGCTGACATGGTTGCTGAAGTTAAAGAATACAGAGACATTCTTATTGAAGCAGTAGCTGATTATGATGAGAACCTACTTGATAAATACATGGAAGATCCAGAATCTATCACTGAGGAAGAAATCAACAACGCTTTAAGAGCTGCTACAATGGATATGGCTATCATTCCTATGATTGCTGGTTCATCATTCAAAAACAAAGGTGTTCAATTTATGTTGGATGCTGTATGTAAATATTTACCATCTCCTTTAGATAAAGAAGGTATCCAAGGTATTCACCCTGATGATGCTGATTTATTAGAAGAAGATCAAACTAAAATCTTACGTCGTCCTGATGTAAAAGAGCCGTTCGCAGCTTTGGCAT
The DNA here is from genome assembly GCF_036741995.1 of Flavobacterium sp. GTDB lineage: Bacteria > Bacteroidota > Bacteroidia > Flavobacteriales > Flavobacteriaceae > Flavobacterium. The sequence goes on from NZ_DAINRG010000007.1 coordinate 76,962, forward strand.
TTAAAATTGCTACTGACCCTTATGTTGGTCGTTTGGCTTTCTTCCGTGCTTATTCAGGTCGTTTAGATGCTGGTTCATACATCTTGAACACTCGTTCAGGAAACAAAGAAAGAATTTCTCGTATCTACCAAATGCACGCTAACAAGCAAAACCCAATCGATTATATCGAAGCAGGTGATATTGGAGCAGCAGTTGGATTTAAAGATATCAAGACTGGAGATACGATGTGTGATGAAAAACACCCAATCATTCTTGAGTCAATGAAATTCCCTGCACCAGTAATTGGTATCGCTATTGAACCAAAAACTAAAGCTGACGTGGATAAAATGGGTATGGCTTTGGCAAAATTGGCTGAAGAAGATCCAACGTTTACCGTAAGAACAGACGAGGCTTCAGGTCAAACGATTATTTCAGGTATGGGTGAGTTACACTTAGATATCCTTGTAGATCGTATGAAACGTGAATTCAAAGTTGAAGTAAACCAAGGTGAGCCTCAAGTAGAATACAAAGAAGCTTTCACAAAATCTGCTCAACACAGAGAAACCTATAAAAAACAATCGGGAGGTCGTGGTAAATTCGGTGATATCGTATTTAGATTAGAGCCTGCTGATGAAGTTGACGGAAAAGTACCAGTTGGTTTACAGTTCGTTAACGAAGTAAAAGGTGGAAACGTTCCTAAAGAATATATTCCTTCTGTAGAGAAAGGTTTCAGAGAAGCAATGAAAACAGGTCCTTTAGCTGGATACCAAGTAGATAGTTTAAAAGTAACTCTATTGGATGGATCTTTCCACCCGGTGGATTCTGATGCACTTTCTTTTGAATTAGCCGCTAAAATGGGATACAAAGAAGTAGCAAAAGCTGCCGGAGCTGTAATCCTTGAGCCAATCATGAAAATGGAAGTAATTACTCCGGAAGAAAACATGGGAGATATCGTTGGTGATATCAACCGTCGTAGAGGTCAGGTGAATGATATGGGTGACAGAAATGGAGCCAAAACTATCAAGGCTAATGTGCCACTTTCAGAAATGTTTGGTTATGTAACTACATTAAGAACATTGTCTTCAGGTAGAGCAACTTCTACAATGGAATTCTCTCACTACGAGCAAACTCCTTCTAATATTTCAGAAGAAGTAATCAAAAAAGCAAAAGGTAACGCTTAATTCTTATCAAGATGAGTCAAAAAATTAGAATAAAATTAAAGTCTTACGATCACATGTTGGTTGATAAATCAGCAGAGAAAATCGTAAAAACTGTGAAAAGCACAGGTGCTGTTGTAACAGGTCCTATTCCGTTACCTACACACAAAAAAATATTTACGGTATTGCGTTCTCCTCACGTGAACAAAAAAGCGAGAGAGCAGTTCGAAGTAAGTTCGTATAAAAGATTATTAGACATTTACTCTTCATCTTCAAAAACTATTGACGCTCTAATGAAGTTAGAGTTGCCAAGTGGAGTTGAAGTAGAGATCAAAGTGTAAGTACTCTTTAAAAGTTTAAGTTTTAAGTAGTAGAGTTTTGAAAATGATTCTACTACTTAATTCTTTATGATTGAATAACAAAAAATTTATTAATTAATAATTAGTTTAATATGTCTGGGTTAATTGGAAAAAAAATCGGCATGACAAGCATCTTCGACGAGAATGGGAAAAACATTCCTTGTACAGTAATCGAAGCTGGGCCTTGTGTCGTTACCCAAGTCAGAACCAATGAGGTTGACGGGTATTCAGCTCTTCAACTTGGTTTCGATGACAAAGGCGAAAAACACGCTACTAAAGCTGACTTAGGTCACTTTAAAAAAGCGGGTACTTCTGCCAAGAAAAAAGTCGTTGAATTCCAAGGGTTTGAAGAAAATTACAAATTAGGTGATAACATCACTGTGGAAGTATTCAGCGAAGGAGAATTTGTTGATGTACAAGGTGTATCAAAAGGAAAAGGTTTCCAAGGGGTTGTAAAACGTCACGGTTTTGGTGGTGTTGGACAAGCTACCCACGGTCAACACAACCGTTTGAGAGCGCCAGGTTCTGTAGGAGCATCTTCTTATCCATCACGTGTATTCAAAGGAATGCGTATGGCAGGAAGAATGGGTGGTGATAATGTAAAAGTACAAAATCTTAGAGTTTTAAAAGTAGTGGCTGAAAAGAACCTACTGGTTATCAAAGGATGTGTTCCTGGATGTAAAAACTCTTACGTAATCATTCAGAAGTAATGGAAGTAAAAGTAATAGATATCAACGGAAAAGATACTGGAAGAAAAGTACAACTTTCTGATTCAGTATTCGGCATTGAGCCAAATAATCACGCAGTATATCTTGATGTTAAGCAATACTTAGCAAATCAAAGACAAGGAACGCACAAAGCAAAAGAAAGAGCTGAAGTAGCGGGAAGTACTCGTAAGATTAAAAAACAAAAAGGTACAGGTACTGCACGTGCAGGATCTAAAAAGAGTCCATTGTTCAAAGGTGGAGGAACAGTATTTGGTCCAAGACCAAGAAGCTATTCTTTCAAATTGAACAAAACAGTAAAAAGATTAGCTCGTAAATCAGCTTTCTCTTTAAAAGTAAAAGAATCAAATTTAGTAGTTGTGGAAGACTTTAATTTTGAAACGCCAAATACCAAAAGTTTTATTAATGTTTTGAAAGCTTTAGGGTTAGAAAACAAAAAATCTTTGTTTGTGTTGGGTGATTCAAATAAAAATGTATATTTGTCCTCACGCAATTTAAAGGCATCTAGCGTAGTAACTAACTCAGAATTAAGTACTTACGAAATTTTAAATGCAAATAATTTAGTTCTTTTAGAGGGATCTTTAGAAGGAATTGAAGAAAATTTAAGCAAATAACAGACCATGAGTATCATAATTAAGCCTATCATAACTGAAAAAATCACCAAAGATGGTGAGGTTTTCAATCGTTTTGGTTTTGTTGTTGACAGAAAAGCAAACAAAGTTCAAATTAAGAAAGCAGTAGAAGCTGCTTACGGAATTTCGGTTGTGTCTGTTAACACGATGAACTATAGAGCTGATAGAACTACTAAGTATACAAAAAGTGGTTTGATTAGCGGAAAAACAAGTGCTTACAAAAAAGCAGTTGTACAAGTAAAAGAGGGAGAAACAATAGATTTTTACAATAATATCTAATAGAAAATGTCAGTTAGAAAATTAAAACCTATTACCCCGGGTCAGCGTTTTAGAGTTGTGAATGGTTTTGACGCCATCACGACTGATAAGCCGGAGCGCTCTTTGTTAGCACCGATAAAAAACTCAGGAGGTAGAAATAGTCAAGGAAAAATGACCATGCGTTATACAGGCGGTGGTCACAAACAAAGGTATCGTATGATCGATTTCAAAAGAACTAAAGTTGGAATTCCAGCTACAGTGAAATCAATTGAATATGATCCAAACAGAACTGCTTTTATCGCATTATTGTGGTATGTAGATGGAGAGAAAACGTATATCGTTGCTCAAAATGGTCTACAAGTAGGACAAACTGTTGTGTCAGGAGAAGGTGCAGCACCAGAAATCGGAAACACTTTGCCATTGAGCAAAATTCCATTAGGTACTGTAATTTCTTGTATCGAATTGCGTCCAGGTCAAGGAGCTACTATTGCTCGTTCGGCCGGAACATTTGCTCAATTAATGGCAAGAGACGGAAAATATGCTACAATCAAAATGCCATCAGGAGAGACAAGATTAATCTTGTTGACTTGTTCAGCAACTATTGGAGCAGTTTCTAACTCAGATCATCAGTTGATTGTATCTGGTAAAGCAGGTAGAACAAGATGGTTAGGAAGAAGACCTAGAACAAGACCAGTAGCCATGAACCCTGTCGATCACCCAATGGGTGGTGGTGAAGGTCGTTCATCTGGAGGTCACCCACGTTCTAGAAAAGGACTTCCTGCTAAAGGGTATAGAACTCGTTCTAAAGTAAACCCAAGTAATAAGTATATTGTTGAACGCAGAAAGAAATAATTAGATAGACATGGCACGTTCATTAAAAAAAGGACCTTTTGTACACTATAAATTAGATAAAAAAGTTCAGGAAAATATTGCTGGTGGAAACAAAGGTGTGGTTAAGACTTGGTCTAGAGCATCTATGATTACTCCGGATTTCGTTGGACAAACAATCGCAGTACACAATGGTCGTCAATTTGTTCCGGTTTATGTAACTGAGAACATGGTAGGACACAAATTAGGAGAGTTTTCACCAACTAGATCTTTTAGAGGTCATGCTGGAGCAAAAAATAAAGGTAAAAAATAAGAAGCAATGGGAGTTCGTAAAAGAGAAACAGCAGATGCGAGAAAAGAGGCTAATAAGTCTATTGCTTTCGCGAAATTGAATAACTGCCCTACTTCACCTAGAAAAATGCGCTTAGTAGCAGACTTGGTAAGAGGTCAGAAAGTGGAAAGAGCTTTAAATATTTTAAGATTTAGCTCAAAAGAAGCTTCAAGAAAATTAGAGAAATTGGTATTATCTGCGATCAACAATTGGGAGCAGAAAAATGCTGACGGAAACGTTTCAGAAGCAGGCTTATTCATTAAAACAATCACTGTAGATGGTGGAATGATGTTGAAAAGACTTCGTCCGGCTCCACAGGGAAGAGCACACAGAATTAGAAAACGTTCTAATCACGTTACCATCGTATTAGGACAATTAGATAACACACAAAGCAATTAAGTAAGATGGGACAAAAGACAAATCCAATAGGAAACAGACTTGGTATCATCAGAGGATGGGATTCAAACTGGTATGGTGGAAATGATTACGGTGATAAAATCGCTGAGGATTATAAAATCAGAAAGTATATCCATGCTCGTTTATCAAAAGCTAGTGTATCAAAAGTAATCATCGAGAGAACTTTGAAACTTGTAACCGTTACTATCACAACTGCGAGACCTGGTATTATTATCGGGAAAGGTGGTCAAGAGGTAGACAAGTTAAAAGAAGAACTTAAGAAAGTTACTGACAAAGAGGTTCAAATCAACATCTTTGAAATTAAAAGACCTGAGTTAGATGCATATTTAGTTGGAACTAGTATTGCACGTCAAATCGAAAGCCGTATTTCATACAGAAGAGCTATTAAAATGGCTATCGCAGCAGCAATGCGTATGAATGCAGAAGGTATTAAAGTTTTGATTTCTGGTCGTTTGAACGGAGCTGAAATGGCACGTTCGGAGCAATTCAAAGAAGGTAGAATTCCTCTATCAACTTTCAGAGCCGATATTGATTATGCTTTGGCTGAAGCACATACTACTTATGGTAGAATGGGTATCAAAGTATGGATCATGAAAGGTGAGGTTTACGGAAAA
>NZ_DAINRG010000008.1:0-80331 GCF_036741995.1 Flavobacterium sp.
GAATTATCAGAGTGTTTGCTGTACCAAGGTCAATTGCTATATCCTCAGTCATGAAATCAAAAAATCCCATAAGTTTTTTAAGGGTTTAAATGTTTATAAATTTTTAACGGACAAAGTTAAACAAATTAATGTTTAAAATGACGTGTTCCTGTAAATACCATTGCAACTTTATTTTCATTGCAAAAAGTAATGCTCAATTCATCTTTTATCGAACCACCGGGTTGAATAACCGCCGTGATTCCTGCGTTGTGGGCAATCTCAACACAATCCGGAAAAGGGAAAAACGCATCACTCGCCATCACCGCTCCGTTCAAATCAAATCCAAAAGTAGTGGCTTTTTCAATAGCTTGTTTCAAAGCATCTACTCGTGAAGTCTGACCCGTTCCCGATGCCACTAATGTACTGTTTTTTGCAAATACAATGGTGTTTGATTTAGTATTTTTACAAATTTTTGAAGCAAATAATAAATCGTCTATTTCTTGTGCCGTTGGCGCGGTGTTGGTCACCACTTTTAAGTCTTCTTTCGCGTCCGTAATAGTGTTTCTGTCCTGAACTAAAAGTCCGTTTAAGCAGGTTCTCACCTGACGGTTTGGCAATTCCACATCGTGTTGTACCAATATAATTCTGTTTTTCTTTTCGGATAAAACGGCAATGGCTTCGTCATCATAACTTGGTGCAATGACTACTTCACAGAATAAGCTGTTGATTTCATTGGCTGTAGCCAAATCTATGTTGCCATTGGCAATCAAAACCCCGCCAAACGCCGAAGTTGGGTCACCAGCCAGCGCCGCTAAATAAGCTTCCTTCATGTTGCTTCTTGTCGCCAATCCGCAGGCATTGTTGTGTTTTAAAATAGCAAATGTCGGTTCGTTTTCTTTGAATTCTAATATCAAATTCACAGCGGCATCAACGTCTAGCAAGTTGTTATACGACAATTCTTTGCCGTGTAATTTGGTAAACATCTTTTCAAATTCGCCAAAGAAAAAACCTTTTTGGTGTGGGTTTTCTCCATATCTTAAAATCTGTCCGTTGTCGATGCTGGTTTTGAAATACGTTTCTTCGGTATTAAAATAATTGAAAATAGCCGTGTCGTAATGCGAGGAAACGTGAAATGCTTTGGTAGCCAACAATTTTCTTTGTTCCAAAGTGGTCGCTCCGTTTTGAGTCGAAATCAAATCGAGTAACAACGAATACTCATTTACTGAAGCCACGATTACGGTGTCTTTGAAATTTTTGGCAGCAGCTCGGATTAGCGAAATCCCACCAATGTCAATTTTTTCAATAATATCAGCTTCGCTTGCTCCGGAAGCCACGGTTTTTTCAAACGGATATAAATCGACTATCACCAAATCCAGTTGCGGAATTTCAAATTCCTTCATTTGCTCGATGTCGGTGACATTGTCCTGACGGTTTAGTATGCCGCCGAAAATTTTCGGGTGTAATGTTTTTACTCTTCCGCCAAGGATAGAAGGATACGAAGTCACTTCTTCGACAGGAACTACAGGAATCCCTAAATTGTTGATGAATTCTTCGGTTCCGCCAGTAGAATAAAGAGTTACGTTTTGTTCGTGTAGTTGACGAACTATCGGCTCCAGACCGTCTTTGGAAAAGACCGAAATCAAGGCCGATTTGATGGTTTTTGTAGTGTTCATTGTGTAGTTGTGTTTAAGCCAACAAAAGTAGTTTTTTTAGTGGCAAAATTCAAGTCGGAATTGTAACAATATTTTATTTTTTGACACCAATAAGACATTGAATAAAATTGTAGTGATTTCCATTATTTTTATAGAAATTTACAATTCCGTAAACCAACCATAAATGCTACTGTACTTCCGACTGCTTAAAGAAAGTTTTGCTTTTGCCATGAACGCTTTGCGCAATAATAAATTGCGAACCATGCTTTCCTTGCTGGGAGTAACCATTGGGATTTTTTCCATCATAGCGGTTTTAGCTGCGGTAGATTCTTTAGACCGAAAAATCAAAGCCGATTTGAGTACCTTAGATAAGAATACTATTTATTTAACCAGTCAGTCTTTTGGTCCAACCGAAGTGCCACGTTGGAAAAGAGAGCAATTTCCCAATGTAAATTACGAGGAATACCAATATTTAAAAGGCTCTTTGAACAATGTAGAGAATACGTGTTTCCAATATTTTACTTCCAACCAAAGCATCAAACAGGAATCGAAAACGGTTTCGGATGTTAATATGGTGCCGGTAACTGCTGAATTTGTGGATATACAACGAATGGAGTTTTCGGAAGGGCGATTTTTTAACGAATCCGAATCTTATGCCGGGAAACAAGTAGTGGTTTTGGGCTACGATATTGCCAAAAGTCTGTTTGACGATTTTGATCCGATTGGCAAAACCGTTCGCATGTACGGACAGCAATTTACGGTTATTGGTGTGACCAAAAAGAAAGGTGAATCCGGAATTGAAATGGGGGGTGGCGATGATACCTCGGCTTTTTTCCCGTCCACTTTTTTGAGAAGAATTTATGGAGATAACAATCCGAAAGTTCTACCGGTTATTATCATCAAGCCCGAAAAAGGAATTGATATTGAAGCGTTGAAAGGCGAGATTGCTCAAAAACTCCGCAACTTCAGAGGAGTTAAACAAGGCGATATAGACAATTTCTTTATTAATATTTTGTCCGGTTTTACCGATTTGATTGACGGCATTATCAGTAATTTAAAGATAGGAGGATGGATTATCAGTTTGTTCTCGCTGTTAGTGGGTGGTTTCGGGATTGCCAATATTATGTTTGTTTCGGTAAAAGAAAGAACCAACTTGATCGGAATTCAAAAATCATTGGGTGCCAAAAATAAATTCATTCTTTTCCAATTCTTGTTTGAAGCGATTATTCTTTGTGTAATTGGCGGATTGATTGGATTGCTTTTGGTTTGGATTATCGCCATGATATTAACGCAAGTCTTAGACTTTGAATTCATACTTGGTTTCGGGAACATAATCTTAGGGACTAGTTTAGCGGCTATTATAGGATTGATTTCCGGTATTCTTCCGGCTATTTCCGCTTCGCGCTTAGATCCTGTGGAAGCGATTAGAAGTGGGATGTAATCAAAAGCGAATTGATACAAATAAAAAAACACAAAGCGTAAACTTTGTGTTTTTTCTATAATGAAGTTGAGACTAACTTATCTCACATCCTGATTCAAAATCAAGTCAATGTATAAGTTGATTTTGTCTTTCAGTTCTTTTCTTGGCGCAATAAAATCAAGGAAACCGTGGTCTAATACGAACTCAGCCGTTTGGAAACCTTCCGGCAAATCTTTTCCTGTGGTGTCACGCACTACACGCGGACCGGCAAAACCAATCAAAGCTCCTGGCTCTGAAATGTTGATATCGCCAAGCATAGCGTAAGAAGCGGTAGTTCCACCCGTAGTTGGGTCGGTACATAAAGAGATGTATGGGATTTTGGCTTCAGCCAATTGGGCTAATTTTGCGGACGTTTTAGCCAACTGCATCAAAGAGTAAGCCGCTTCCATCATACGAGCACCACCTGATTTGGAAATCATCACAAAAGGCGTTTTGTGTTTGATAGCATAATCGATACCGCGGGCAATTTTTTCACCTACTACAGCACCCATGGAACCACCAATAAAAGCAAAATCCATACAGCAAACAACCAAGTCATTCCCTTTTGATTTTCCAACACCCGTTCTCACAGCGTCTTTTAATCCTGTTTTATCGATAGCATCTTTCAAACGATCTGAATACTTTTTAGTATCTACAAAGTTCAAAGGATCTTTAGAAGTCATTTTGGCATCCAACTCCTTGAATTCATTGTTGTCAAACAAGATTTCAAAGTATTCTTTACTGCCGATTCTAACGTGAAAATCATCCTCAGGACTTACCCAAAGATTTCTGGCCAATTCATCCTGGTCAATAATTTTTCCGGTTGGTGATTTGTACCAAAGTCCTTTTGGAACGTCTTTCTTGTCTTCGGTTGCGGTGGTAATCCCTTTTTCTGTTCTTTTAAACCAAGCCATAGTTAAGTTTATTTGTTTATGATTTGTTGTTTGCGGTGGGTTTAATTTAAAACGATAAACTACAAACGAACAAACTTAATTTTCAATATTATAAAGTATTAACGTTATTCAAGTCGGCGAAAGCCTGTTCTAATCTTTTGTTGAAAGTAGCTTCTCCTTCGCGGATCCATTTTCTTGGATCGTAGTGTTTTTTGTTAGGCGAATCGGCTCCGTCCGGACTTCCGATTTGTGTTCTTAAGTAGTCGATGTTGTTGACCATATAATCACGGATGCCTTCGGTGAAAGCAAATTGTAAATCGGTATCGATATTCATTTTGATAACACCATAAGAAATGGCTTCTCTGATTTCTTCTAAAGTGGAACCCGAGCCGCCGTGGAAAACAAAGTCAACCGGATTGTGTCCGGTGTTGAATTTATTCTGCACATAATCCTGAGAGTTTTTCAAAATTTTAGGAGTCAGTTTTACATTCCCCGGTTTGTAAACGCCGTGTACGTTTCCGAAAGAAGCAGCGATAGTGAATTTAGGAGAAATTTTTAATAATTCTTCGTAAGCATATGATACTTCAGAAGGTTGGGTGTATAATTTTGAACTATCCACATCTGAATTGTCCACGCCATCTTCTTCACCACCGGTAATTCCTAATTCGATTTCTAAGGTCATGCCCATTTTGCTCATTCGGGCCAAATAGGTTTTGCAAATTTCAATATTTTCTTCGATAGGCTCTTCCGATAAGTCAATCATATGGGAAGAAAATAAAGGTTTGCCAGTTTCGGCAAAATGTTTTTCAGAAGCATCTAATAAACCGTCAATCCAAGGCAATAATTTTTTGGCACAATGGTCAGTATGTAAAATTACGGTAGCACCATAAGCTTCCGCCAAAGTATGGATGTGTTTGGCACCTGCAACGCCACCGGCAATAGCTGCTTTTTCGCCTGCATTTGACAAACCTTTACCGGCATTAAACTGAGCACCACCATTCGAAAACTGAATGATAACCGGAGCCTTTAATTTGGCAGCCGTTTCCAAAACGCCGTTGATAGTACTGGAACCAATTACATTAACTGCAGGAAGCGCAAATCCTTTTTCTTTAGCATAGTTGAAGATTGCCTGAACTTCGTCGCCGGTTGCCACTCCTGGTTTTATATTGTGAGCCATTGTTTTGTGTTGTTTTTGAGTTAAGGGTACAAAAATAATAATTTCTAATTTTAGAAAGGATAATTTATTCCAATATTTAAAACGGATTTGTCAAAGCGCAATTCTTTGAACCATTTATCTTCCAGAAGCGCCGGATTATAGGTTTTGAATCCCATATCCAAACGCACTACGAAGAAATTAAAATCATAGCGAAAACCAAATCCGGTACCGACCGCTAAATTTTCTAACGATTTGATGCCGCTGAAAATGGAAGGCTCGTAAGTCGTATTGTCTAAGACATTCCAAATATTGCCCACATCGGTAAAAAGTGCCCCGTTCAGTTTTTGGAAAATATTAAAACGCAGCTCCGTACTGAAAGCCAGTTTCATATTGGCTTCATTAAAATCCAAAAAGCTACCGCTGGCACCCGGCCCCAAACTATAGGATTGCCAGGCTCTGTTGTCATTGGAACCACCGGCAAAATAACTTCGGGAGAAAGGGACGCTGTTAGAATTTCCGTAAGGAATGGCAATGCCAACAAAAGCTCGGGTGGCCAATACTTTTTTACGTCGCAAATCCCAATGTTTAATGTATTCGAATTCTGATTTGATGTATTGTGAATACTCCACGTCAAAAATGGTGTTGGCGCCGTTTTGATTTTTCAGCTGTTTAGCGGCTCTGGCCAATATGGATAACATGTTTCCTGCCGATTCCAGTTTGGTTTTGATGGCAAAAAAATCGTTGTCAAATAAATCTCTTTGTGAGGTTTTAGAAAAAGAGATGCTGGAAGCAAAAATCAAATTGTTTTCGGTCAATCGCACTCTTCGTTCTACGATGCTCAAAATGGATTTACTGTCAGCAGCCGTTACACCCAAACTCGAATCGGTAAGCGCATCATTGGCAAACCCTAAAACGCCGCTCTCAATTTTTAAATTTCCGTTTTCATCTAAATAATCCGGATTGACTGTATAGTTTTGGGCAATCTCGTTTATGGTATTGTATGACGATTTGTAAATGTTGAAATAATTGGTCGGATTCAGGTTTTTAACAAACTGGATGTTGAACAACTCAAACTTGAAGTTGGTATTTTTTCTCGGTGTCCAATTGTACGTAAGTGAACTGGTAAAGTTTTGTTTGTCTAGTCCAATGTTGGTTTGCTTGGCATAACCGACACTCAGTTTAGTGTACGGAATCATCGTTTTCGGGATGATTTTATCGGTTTTGAATGGTAAAAATAATCTCGGGAAATTTAAGTTGGCATCCACTCCAATCTCGGAAATGTTGAAGAAGTTGTTGTTCGGATTGGCTAAGTCTTTTGAAGAACCAATATTGCCCCGGAAACCAATGTCAAAAGTTTCGGCACCGTTAAATACATTTCGGATGCCTAAAAAGGTATTCCCCGAAATCCCAAAATCCTGAATATTGGAATGCGAAAAATCAGTAGAGAAACCAAAAGTATATTTCTTTCTCGGCGTCAGATAAATGTTGGCAATCAAACCATTTTTCTGTGTTTTATCTTCCACATATTGAATCAGCGGATAGTTGAACACTTTAAGATTACTCAAATATTTAGAAGTAAGCGTGGTTTTATTGTCTGAAAAATAATTGCCTTTGATAACAAAGACGCCGTCTGTAATTGCTTTTGGGCGGTATTTTAATTTGCTGGAACTGTATAAAGTGAAATCTTTAAAAGTGGTGCTGTCGGTTATTTTGGCATTCGGATTTGTCGGACTGTGATCCGTAAAGATGTTTACTTTGCTTATTTTGTAGAGTTCAAAAGGCGCGGTTTTAATGCTGTCTTCTATTCTAATGGATTCGTTTTCGATGACTAAATCCACATTGGCTTTGTGCGTTTTAACCAGCGTATCAATGTCATACGTCACATAATTTTGTTGAAAACGAAAAGCGCCATTATTTCTGAAATCGGCAGTTATGCGACTTCTTTCTTCATCGAAATCACTGGTTTCAAATCGCTTGCCGGTTTTAATCAATGAATTTTTCTTTCGCAATTGATAAATGGAATCCAAAGGATGACTGGAGATATAAGTGTCAATACTGTCAATGATATAGGGAGTTCCCATCGCAATATCATATTTTAGCTTGACTTTTTTAGGCGCTATGCTGTCAATTTTATATTTGGTGGTGACATCAAAATAGCCTTTGTTAAAGTAGTACGATTTCAAACGGCGCAATGATTTTCGGGTGCTGCTGGTATCTAAAATTACCGGAGCTTCCCCGGTTTTTCTAAGGAAATTATGAATGCCCGAGTACCAAAACGATTCGCCCAACCGCTTCACTTGTTTTCTGGAAAGCCATTTGGCTTTTCGGTAGTATTTTTTCGGATTGTTGATAAACTTGGCTTTGTAAATCGAATCGGTTTTGAGCTTGGCCAAATTGTAAATGTTCAATCGAAGACGATAGCCTAAAATGGAAGTATTCTGTTTTTGATACAACTGATTGAAAACATCTTCAATGTTGTTCTTTTTGTTGTCAACATAAATGTCGTTTTTGGTCAGGAGGCTTTTCCCGTTAGGAACTCTTTTTGTAGTGTTGCAACCAAAGATAATTAGTCCAATTAGAATAAATAATGATATTTTTGTGATACTATTTTTCAAGCGTTGCGAAATATTTAATTCAAAAGTACAGTATTTTATGGTTAGTAAAAACCAAATAAAACTAATTACGAGTCTTCAGCATAAAAAATATCGAAATGAGCATCAATTGTTCCTTGCCGAAGGCGTAAAAGTAATACAGGAATTGTTACTATCAAATTTTGTGCTAGATCATTTGTTCGTTACCGAAGCCATTTTCCAGAATGTTTCCGATTCCCAAAAAACAAGCATCAAAGAACAGGATATGAATCGAATTACAGCATTGAATACGCCAAGTTCCTGCTTAGCTATTTTTAAAATGCCCAAGGAAACAAAAATCGAAACCAAAGGATTGATTGTAGCACTTGACGACATTCGCGATCCTGGCAATTTAGGAACCATTATCCGCCTATGCGATTGGTTTGGTGTCAAACAATTGTTGTGTTCTCCGGAAACGGTTGATGTGTATAATCCCAAAGTAATCCAGGCCACGATGGGTTCTATTACCAGAGTAAAGATAAGTTATGTAGATGTGAACGAATTTATTTTGCAAAGCCCGCTTCCCGTTTTTGGTACTTTTATGGATGGGAAAAATGTTTACGAAGAAAAGCTGCCAGCAGAAGGGATTTTGGTTTTGGGCAATGAAGCCAATGGCATTTCAGCGGCTGTTGAAAAAAGCATCAAAAACAGAATTGCTATTCCGAGATTTGGTGACAGGCAACAAACCGAAAGTTTAAATGTAGCCACCGCCACCGCTATTTTTTTAAGCGAATTTAGAAGAAATTCTAGTGGAAAGTAAAATTGATCACCACAGCACGGGTTTTCAAAGATTGGATGTTGCCCGTCCAAGGACTGTTGGGATCATTATCCCGAATTAGTTCATCATTCAACCCAAAAACACCTCTGATGGAAGGGGAGAATTTGAAATATTCAAAATATAAATCAATACCAAATCCCAACACATAATTCTGTGTCCACGGCTTTACTCTGAATTTTTGTTCTAAGTTGTCGTCTTTTGATTTGGAATTGCTCGAAAGATTTAATGTAGTTGATAAACCCCCCAACAAATAGGGACGAACATTTCCGGTTCGTAAGGCAGAAAATTTTAAAAGCAAAGGGAAATCAATGTAAGTCGCTTTTACTTCTCTGATTCGGTCCCGGTCATTGGTAAATCCGGGATAAGTCAACGTTCTGCTGGCGTAATACAAGCCTGGCTCAAAACGCAATTCCACATATTCTTGTAGTTTGAGACTTCCAACAAGGCCAACGTTAAATCCGGTGTGTCCTTTTACATCAATATCGTTTCCGACCGTTTTATAATCCGTCTTAAAATCGAAACTGCTGAATCCTAAAAAATAGCCCCAATATACTCTTTGTTTGTCAAAATTTTCCAAGTTGATAATCGGATCTTTGGTAAACATGCTTTTACCCAGCTGTGCTTGGGACTGAAGGGAAAGTAAAAGGAATAGAACAAATATTTTTTTCATAGCTGCACTGAAAAACTCAGTTTCATTTTTTTGTTGCTGTATAAATTGTGGCAACGCCAAAGGTTTGCGGCATCGCTTTACAATCTATAAACGAAATTTCCCGTAAAATATTGTTTAAGGCTTCGCCAAAAGGAAAATTTGCTGCCGATTCTGATAAGTATCCGTAGGCGCTGTTGTCTTTGGAAAACAGTTTTCCGATAAGCGGAAGCATGTATTTGGTGTAAAAACCATACCCTTGTTTGTATGGGAATTTTGTTGGAACGGAAGTTTCTAAAATAACAAAGAGACCATTTGGTTTTAAAACGCGGTAAATTTCGGCTAATCCTTTTTCTAATGTTTCAAAATTTCGAATACCGAATGAAACTGTGATAGCGTCAAAATGATTGTCAGGGAAAGGAATGTTTTCACTGTCGCCCAGTACCATTTCTATTTTATCGGATAGTTTTTGAGCATTGATTTTTTGCTGTCCAACTTCGAGCATTCCGGCTGAAAGATCAAGCCCAATGATTTTTTTTGCGGATGTTTTGGACATCAAAATGGCCAAGTCTCCGGTTCCGGTAGCGATATCTAAAATGGTTTCGGGATTTTTGGCAGCCACCAAAGCCACTACTTTTTTTCTCCATTTGACATCAATTCCCATCGAAATGACTCGGTTTAATCCATCGTAGTTTCCGGAAATGTTGTCAAACATTTGGGTGACTTGCTCTTTCTTTCCTAACGATGAGTTTTTATATGGAGTTATGGTCTTTGGCATGCTTATTTTTTTGACAAATATAAACCAATATTTTGATTCGTTGAATGTTTTTGAAAAGGACCCGATTTTAAGCAAGATGATTTTTTATAAGAATAATGCTTAATAATTATGATAAAAAATCCCTATTTGTAGGGATTTTTATTTGAAATATATTTTGAAACTTTGCGAAACAAAAACAACAACACAGTTAACGTATGAAATCAAAAGTTATAGTGTCAGAATACAGATGGCTATTTATATCACTTTTTATTGCAGTGATTCTGGTGTTTGTTTTAAAAAATTACGTTAAAGTCGTAGATGATAATTTAATCTCTTTTCAGAGTTTTTTCGGATTAAGTAATTTCCCGGAAATTTTAATTTATTTCACCTTTAGTACTTTTGTGGTATTTGGTATCAAAGGTTTTTTAGAAAGATATTCTCAAAAAACATCTAATCTAATTATTATTGTATCAGGACTCTTATTAATCTTAATGCTTTGTATACTCAGTTATCAAATATTATTTGAAATATAAGTATTGGTTTTTATTTTCTGATATAAGTTTGAAAAGTGAAATCAAAAGTGTGTTTTTCATCTTTTGGATGGAATTCTTCGAAAGCTAATTGCCATTGCCCCAAATCTATTTCTGGAAAAAATGTATCAGCATCAAAACTGTGATGCACTTTGGTGATGTCTATTTTATCAGCCATTTCAATAGATTGTTTATAAATTTCTCCACCA
Source organism: Flavobacterium sp. (assembly GCF_036741995.1). Taxonomy (GTDB): domain Bacteria; phylum Bacteroidota; class Bacteroidia; order Flavobacteriales; family Flavobacteriaceae; genus Flavobacterium. The sequence continues at coordinate 10,690 of NZ_DAINRG010000008.1, forward strand.
CCAATAACGAAAACTTCCTCGTCCATTGGACAAACCGTTATGGCTTCCTGCAATGAATTAACCACAATACAATCAGCCGGAGCATAGTCTTGTTGGCGGGTTATAATCACATGGGTTCTGTTAGGTAGCGGTTTTGGAAAGCTTTCAAAAGTTTTTCTTCCCATTATAATGTAATGTCCGGTAGTTAACTTTTTAAATCGTTTGAAATCTTCAGGCAAATGCCAAAGTAACTGGTTGTCTTTCCCAAGCGCATTGTTCTCTGCCACGGCAGCGATAAGTGTTATCATTGTAGGTCAGATTTAGTATTTTCTAAATCATTTTTCAACTGTTCCTTTTTTTTAACTTGCTGCATCATCAATTTGTCAATTTGAGTTCGCTCCCAGTTTTTATTCATAAAGCTGTCTATGATAAAAACTTTGATGCCGTGGAGTAAAAACAGAAAAATCCAGATGGTAACCGCCCATGTCCACCAAGTTCTGTCAGGATAGAATGACAACCATTTATTGGCAATAAATAAAAACAAGCTGCCTATTATAAGAACCATAAAATGAAAGTACAAGCGTTTTTTTTGCTTGATTCTGTCTCTCGCGTATTCATATAATTCGTGTTGTTCGGTTTCCATAAGGCATATTTTGTGCCTTAAAGGTAAAATTTATTTTTAAATAGCTAAAATTTCATTTTGAGATACTGTAGTAAGAAAACGTTTTCTTAATCACAGATACAAAAATTAAAGCCCATTAAATTGTTAATCTTCTTTAAAATTGGCTTACTTTTTAACAATATCCTAAAAATGACAGTGCGTGTAAAACGTAAAAAAAAATGCCTTTACTTTGTCTCAGTAATCTATAAATGAATTAGTTATGGCTATCAAGAAACAATTTATAAAAACAAAACCGGTTGTTAAAGTAACCTTTTCAATCGAGGCAAAAGAAGCTAATTCAGCTTCAGTGGTTGGTGATTTCAACAATTGGAATCCATCAGAAGGAGAATTATCAAAGTTAAAAACAGGAACGTTCAAAGCTACTTTTGATTTGCCAAAAGACAATTCTTTTGAGTTCAAATATTTAGTGGATGGAGCTTATGTGAACGATCCGGAAGCAGATAGTTATGCTTATAACGAATTTGCCGGTGCAGAAAATAGTGTGTTAGCACTATAGGTTTTAGTTTATTGGTTAGAAATTGAAAATCCGCTGTAAAGCGGATTTTTTTATATGTTTTAGTGTATCTAAATTGCCACAGCTCCTTTAATATGCGGATGCGGATCATAATCGACCAAAGTGAAATCTTCAAACTGAAAATCAAAAATATTTTTCACTTCGGGATTCAAAATCATTTTAGGTAATGGTTTTGGTTCACGCGATAACTGCAATTCTACTTGCTCAAAATGATTGTTGTAAATGTGAGCATCGCCAAAAGTGTGGATGAATTCTCCAACCTGTAACTCGCAAACCTGAGCAATCATCATAGTAAACAACGCATAAGAAGCAATGTTAAACGGTACACCCAAGAAAATATCAGCGCTTCTTTGGTACAACTGACAAGACAATTTTCCATCCGCTACATAAAACTGAAAGAACGCGTGACACGGAGGTAAAGCGGCTTTTCCATTCGCCACATTTTCGGCAAAAGATTTAGAAGTATCCGGCAAAACCGATGGATTCCAGGCAGAAACCAACATGCGTCGGCTGTTTGGATTCTTTTTTAACGTATCGATTAATTCGGTGATTTGGTCAATTTCTTCGCTGTTCCAGTTGCGCCATTGATGGCCGTATACCGGACCCAAATCGCCATTTTCATCCGCCCATTCATCCCAGATTTTAACGCCGTTTTCTTTTAAGTACTCAATATTAGTATCGCCTTTTAAGAACCAAAGCAATTCATAAATAATTGATTTTAAATGCAATTTTTTGGTAGTCACCATTGGGAAACCCTCATTTAAATCAAAGCGCATTTGGTAGCCAAAAACACTTTTGGTTCCCGTTCCGGTTCTGTCTCCTTTTTGGCAACCGTTTTCCAAAACGTGTCGCACTAAATCATGATACTGTTTCATTATGATTCTCTTTTCGAAATTTCGTCTCTAATCTTAGCTGCTTTCTCGTAATCTTCGTCTTGTACGGCTTTTTCCAACGCTTCGTGCAATTCGGATAAACTCATGCTTACATATACATCGCCTGCTTTGCCTTCGTTGTCTAATCCAAAAGTTTCAGGGGTTGATAAAACGCCTTCTTCCTCTATGTTTTGGTTTTCGGTTTCTGTTGGATTATTCAGGTAGATTCCGGCTTTGTCTAAGATGTTTTTATAAGTGAAAATCGGAGCGGCAAAGCGCAAAGCTAAAGCAATCGCATCCGAAGTTCGGGCGTCAATGATTTCTTCGATTTTGTCTCTTTCGCAAATGATGCTCGAGTAAAAAACGCCATCTACCAGTTTGTGAATAATGACTTGTTTGACTACAATATCAAAGCGGTCGGCAAAACTTTTGAATAAATCGTGTGTTAACGGACGTGGGGGTTTGATTTCTTTTTCTAAAGCAATGGCGATGGATTGTGCTTCGAAAGCACCAATGACAATCGGTAGTTTTCTTTCGCCATCTACTTCGTTTAAAATCAAAGCGTACGCACCGTTTTGCGTTTGGCTATAAGAAATTCCTTTTATGGTTAGTTTTACTAAACTCATTATGATTTTTAGCTATCAGATTTCAGACTAATGATGGCTGAAATGCTATGGTTTAAATTTAGCCCTGATGACAGTGGAAATCCTTTTGAAAAAAGATTGTAACATACAGCAGGAAAATGGACTGCAAAGTAACAAAAACTTTTCGCTTCTTAAAATGGAAAGTATAAAAAAAGAGCCGTCATAAAATTAATTTCCTGACAGCTCTTACTATGAAATACCAAAGGGGTTTAGGCGTTTTGCGCTTTGAACTCTTTTAGTTTTTGGGTTAATCTCGGAAGAATTTCCAAAGCATCTCCAACGATTCCGTAGTCAGCCACTTTGAAGAAAGGTGCGTCAGCATCGGTGTTGATTACCACTTTTACTTTGGAAGAGTTGATTCCGGCGATATGTTGAATTGCTCCGGAGATTCCAATGGCGATGTATAAATTGGCGGCTACCGGTTTTCCGGTTTGTCCTACGTGCTCGCTGTGAGGTCTCCATCCTAAATCAGAAACCGGTTTGGAACATGCTGTTGCAGCACCAAGAACGGTAGCTAAATCTTCTAACAAATGCCAGTTTTCCGGACCTTTTAAGCCACGTCCACCCGATACTACGATGTCAGCATCGGCAATAGTTACTTTTCCTGAAGTTTTTTCGACAGCCGCCACTTTTACATTGAAATCGGCTTCGTTCAAACTTGGATTGAAATCTTCTTCCGAAGCAGCCGAAGCATTTTCGAAGACACCATAAGAGTTTTTGGCTAAGCTCAATACTTTAACATCAGTTGCAATTTCGGTGATGTTAAAAGCCTTGTTGGAAAAAGCATTTCTTTTTACTTGGAAAGGCGAAGTGCTTAATGGTAATCCTACTACATTCGAAGCAAATCCGGCATCTAAACCAACGGCTACCAACGGCGCCATGTATAAACTATCGGTAGTGGAGGAAAGTAAAATTACTTTGGCTCCTTCTTTTTGAGCAGCTTGTTTAACGATGTCGGCGTAAGCTTTGGCGTTGAAGTTGGCTAGTTTGTCGTTAGTTACTTTCAATACTTTATCTACTCCGTATTTGGATAAATCGGAAACATTTCCGGCATTAACCGTTACTGCGGTTACCGTTGTTCCTAATGATTCGGCTACTTTTTTGGCATAGGAAGCTAATTCAAAAGCTACTTTTTTAAATTTTCCGTCTGCCGATTCTGCGTATATTAATAATGACATGTTGTGTGTTTTTAAATTAGATAACTTTTGCTTCGTTGTGTAAGGCATTTACTAATCCGTCCAAATCATCTGCAGCAAACAATTTTACGGCTGATTTTGGAGCTGGTTTTTCAAATTTTACTGCTTTGGTATTTACGTTAGCGGCAACCGGTTCAAGCACTGTTAAAACTTTAGTTCGGGCTGTCATGATACCTCTCATGTTTGGGATGCGTAAATCTTTTTCTTCTACCAATCCTTTTTGTCCACCGATTACCAATGGCAAGGATGCTGCAATGGTTTCTTTTCCGCCGTCAATTTCTCTGGCTGCTTTGGCAGTAGTTCCGTCAACAGTTAATTCGATACAAGAATTTACAAAGTTGTAATCTAATAAGGATGCCAACATACCTGGTACCATCCCGCCATTATAATCTAATGATTCTTTCCCGCAGATTACTAAATCGTAACCGCCGGATTTTACCACTTCGGCTAATTGTTTGGCTACAAAAAAGCCATCAGTTGGAGTAGCATTAACGCGAATCGCTTCGTTAGCTCCGATGGCTAATGCTTTTCTAAGGGTTGCTTCAGCATCGGCACCACCTACATTAACAACAGTAACATTGGCGCCTTGTTGTTCTTGAAACCAAATGGCTCTGGTTAAACCAAATTCATCATTAGGATTGATGACAAACTGTACGCCATTGGTGTCAAATTCGGTATCACCATTAACAAAATTGATTTTGGAAGTAGTATCAGGCACGTGACTGATGCAAACTAATATTTTCATAAGTATTAAGTATTTGTTGTGAAATTCGAGGCACAAAATTAGCATATTATTTTGAATAATGTACTATGCGCGCATAATATTTTTTCAAATTTCAATCGATTTCGTAAGCGATGAAAAACGGGCTAGGTTTTATTTCAAATCGCAGTCTTGCCAAAACGCTATTAATTAAGGCCAATAAATGTTTTTTAATCATTTTTAATTTTTATTTTTGCCATTCAAAATTATAGAAAGTAACATAATCATATATGAGAACGATACAATTTAGAGAAGCGATTGCCGAAGCGATGAGTGAAGAAATGCGTCGCGACGAATCTGTCTATTTGATGGGGGAAGAAGTAGCGGAGTACAATGGAGCCTACAAAGCTTCCAAAGGAATGTTGGATGAATTCGGACCGAAAAGAGTTATTGATACTCCGATTGCGGAGCTTGGTTTTGCCGGAATTGCAGTAGGTTCAGCGATGAACGGTTGTCGTCCGATTGTGGAATATATGACGTTCAACTTTTCGCTAGTCGGAATTGACCAAATCATCAATAACGCTGCTAAAATGCGTCAAATGTCGGCGGGACAATTCCCAATGCCGATGGTTTTCCGTGGGCCAACCGCTTCTGCCGGACAATTAGGAGCCACACACTCACAGGCTTTTGAAAACTGGTTTGCTAACACTCCGGGATTGAAAGTAGTCGTTCCGTCAACGGTTTATGATGCTAAAGGGTTATTGAAATCTGCTATTCGCGATAACGATCCGGTGATTTTCATGGAATCTGAACAAATGTATGGCGACAAAGGCGAAGTGCCGGAAGGAGAATACACCATTCCACTAGGTGTTGCCGATATCAAAAGAGAAGGAACGGATGTAACGATTGTTTCTTTTGGTAAAATTATCAAAGAAGCTTTCATCGCTGCGGATGCATTAGCCAAAGAAGGAATCTCTTGTGAAATCATCGATTTGAGAACTGTGCGTCCGATGGATTATGATGCCATTATCACTTCGGTTAAAAAAACAAACAGATTGGTTGTTCTTGAAGAGGCTTGGCCATTTGCCAGTGTGGCTTCTGAAATTACCTATATGGTTCAGGAAAGAGCTTTCGATTATTTGGATGCTCCAATCCAAAGAATCACTACCGCTGACACCCCGGCGCCTTATTCGCCAACACTATTAAAAGAATGGTTGCCGAATGCTGAAGATGTTATCAAAGCCGTAAAAAAAGTAACATACAAATAATAGAATTTTACCTATATTTGAAACTTCATCAATCCTTTTTTGATGAAGTTTTTTTTTGTCTATGAGAAAGCTATTTTTAAGTCTATTTTTAGTTGTATTTGCCCATATCGTTTCCGCGCAAACCAAAGTCAGCGGTGTTATACTTGATAATTCCAAGCAGCCCATTCCTTACGCCAATGTGGTTTTTAAAGGTTCTACTACCGGAGTAGTCTCTAATGAAGACGGTCGTTTTTATATAGAATCACCCGATAATTACACCGAGTTGGTAGTATCATTTGTAGGCTTTCCCGATAAAGTAGTGAAACTGCCAAAGCAGGTAAATTATGATTTCAAAGTAATCCTGACCGAAGGGAATACTTTGAAAGAGGTGAAAATTTATGCCGGAAAGACTTCCAAAAAGAACAATCCGGCGCTGGATATTTTGAGAAAAATATGGGAACGCCGAAGAAAGAACGGATTGAAAATGTTCAAGCAATACCAGTACGATAAATATGAAAAAGTAGAGTTTGACATGAACACCATTGACAGTGCCTTTATGCGAAGTAAAATCTTCAAAGGGATGGAGTTTGTTTTCAAAAACGTAGATACTTCCAGAGTTACCGGGAAAACCTATTTGCCCATCTTTATAAACGAATCGCTGTCGCAGGTGTATGGCGATAATCAAACCAAGAAAACCAAAGAAATTCTAACCGCTAATAAAAATTCAGGCCTAGGAAATGGGGATGGCGTGAATATGTTTATCAAAGATTTGTACAATGATTTCGATATTTACGACAACTATTTGTACTTCTTTGACAAAAGCTTTACCAGCCCATTATCCCGAACCGGAATCGATGTGTATAATTATGTTTTGGCTGATACGGCGGTTATCGATAATAAGCTTTGTTATAATATTGTGTTCTATCCGAGACGTAAAAACGAATTGACTTTCAAAGGCGATTTTTGGGTGAATGACACCACATTTGCCATCAAAAAAATCAACATGGCCATCACCAAAAGTGCCAACATCAACTGGGTAAAAGATATTTATTTGGAACAGGAATTTGATGTTTTGAATGATTCGATTTTCCTGCCAACCCGAGATTATATGATGTCGGATTTTGCCTTGAGAAAGAAAGAAGAATCCAAAGGAGTTTACGGAAAACGAACCACACTCTACAAGAATTTCAAGTTTGACGAAAAGAAACCGGATAAGTTTTATAAAGACGAAGTCAATTTTATAGACAATGCGGTGTATAGCCGCTCAGATGATTATTGGCAGGAAAACCGCTTTGAGAAACTCAACAAAGACGAACAAAAAATCTATAAAATGATTGACACGCTCAAAACGGTCAAGCGATTCAAGCAGATTTATAATTTGGTTTCCATTTTGGGAAGCGGGTATATTCAGTACGGTCATTTTGATTACGGACCGATTTTCTCCACCATTGGCTATAATGAAGTCGAAGGACTTCGCTTAAGAGCAGGAGGCCGAACTTATTTTGGACCCAATGATACTTGGCGTTTGCAAGGCTATACCGCTTACGGATTTGACGATAACAAATTCAAATACGGAGCTTCCGGAAAATGGATGGTGGATAAGAAAAACAGAATCATTCTTTCGGGAGGGAATAGGCGCGATGTAGAACAGATTGGAGCTAGTTTAACCACTACTAATGATGTGTTGGGGAGAAGTTATGCTTCGTCGGGATTGTTCACTACGGGCTCTAATGGTAAGTTGACCAATATTAATCTGACAAGCTTAGCTGCCGAAATTGAACCGGTCAAAAACCTAACGTTCCAGCTCGGGTTTACGTATCGGACTTTAGAATCGGCATCGCCCACTTTCAAACTGGATTATTTTACCGATGATACGTTCACCACTACCAAGAGTGAGGTAAAACAATCGGAATTGAATTTTCAAATTGAGTTTACGCCAAAGAAAAAAACCATTGGATACGGTGTAGAAAGACGTGATATCGATGCGCCATTCAGTCGCTTTTTTGTGAACTATAGTCAAGGGATTAAAGGATTTATCAATAGTGATTTTGACTACCAAAAAATACAATTGTATTACAAACAGCCGATTATTATTGGAGCTCTTGGACGTTCCAATTTCACTATGGAGCTAGGAAAAACATTTGGTCAGATTCCGTTAGGATTGATGAGTGTAGTGCCCGGGAATCAAACGTATTTCATTATCGACAATACTTTCAGCAATTTAAATTTCTACGAATTTGTTGCCGATCAATATGCGACTTTCCAATGGGAGCACAATTTCAATGGTAAAATATTTGCCAGAATCCCAGGCTTAAGAAAATTAAATCTTCGTGAAATCGTAGGCATAAAAGGCGTTTACGGAACGGTTACCGACGAAAACAGAGCCATCAATGCTTCAGGCTTACTTTATAAAGCACCCGAAAAACCATACTGGGAATACAACGCCGGAATAGGGAATATTTTCAAAGTATTCCGCATCGATTTTGCGTGGCGTGGGAATTACCGAGATTTGCCGGATACCAATAATTTCACCATCAAAGGTTCGTTCGGATTTTACTTCTAAGATGCAGGAAGCCATTCTTTTTTTATCTGAAAAAGACAAGACACTACAGTTTATAGTCGAAAATTTTGGCCATCCCATCATCCAAAAAAGAGACGAAGGCTTTGCGGCTTTGTGTCATATTATATTGGAGCAACAGGTTTCTATTGCTTCGGCCAAGGCTTGTTATGAAAAACTGCAGCAGTATTTTGGTGAAATAGTTCCGGAGAAAATGGTTAATGCTACTGATGAAGAACTACGCCGTTTTGGAGTTTCGCGCCAAAAGAGTATTTATTTAAAACATTTAGCCGAAAAAGTCCTCAGTAAAGAGCTTGTTTTCGAGAGTTTTGCTTCCAAATCTGAAGCACAAATTCGCGAAGAACTTTTAAAACTGAAAGGAGTAGGGAATTGGACCATAGAAGTTTATCTCATGTTTTGCCTACAGGCTCCCGATATTATTCCGCTGGGCGACATTGCCATCAAAAATACAATCAAAGAATTATACGACATTCACACTTTGGAAGAAATGGAATTGTTAGCCGATAATTGGAAGCCTCACCGAACCTTAGCCTCCTATATCTTATGGCATTATTACCTCAAAAAAAGAAATAAAATTTAAGGATCGCTGCTAAATTATCCGATTTGTTTTTTATAAACGGATACAACTTGTATTAGTTCTTAAAATTTTGTTATTTTTGCCCCCGATAAAATTTATAACGAAAATTATATTTATGGAATCAATGATGATTTACGTGCCGATAGTAATGGCAATAATTGGACTGCTATTTATGGCTGTCAAAAGAGCTTGGGTTTTAAAACAAGATGCCGGTGACGGTAAGATGAAAGAGATTTCAGATTACATCTACGAAGGTGCCTTGGCTTTCCTAAAAGCAGAATACAGATTGTTAGCCGTGTTTGTACTTATTGCAAGTGCTGTGTTAGCAGGTATTACTTTTTTACCGGGTGTTAAAACACATTTATTAATAGTTATTGCCTTCATTTTCGGAGCTTTCTTTTCGGCTTTAGCTGGAAACATGGGGATGAAAATTGCCACTAAAACAAACGTTAGAACAACACAAGCGGCTCGTACGAGTTTGCCACAAGCGTTGAAAGTTTCTTTTGGCGGTGGAACCGTAATGGGACTTGGTGTTGCCGGTTTAGCGGTTTTAGGGTTAACCACATTCTTTATATTTTTCTTCCACTTCTTTATGGGTGGAGTTTGGGGAGCAGACGGAACAGAAAAAATGACCGTTGTTTTGGAAACTTTAGCTGGTTTCTCTTTAGGAGCTGAGTCTATTGCTTTGTTCGCCAGAGTTGGTGGTGGTATTTATACCAAAGCTGCTGACGTTGGTGCTGACTTAGTAGGTAAAGTAGAAGCTGGTATTCCTGAGGATGATCCAAGAAATCCTGCTACAATTGCTGATAACGTAGGTGATAACGTAGGTGACGTTGCCGGTATGGGTGCCGATTTATTCGGTTCTTATGTAGCAACTGTATTGGCTGCTATGGTTTTGGGTAACTATGTTATCAAAGATATGGGCGGAAAAATCGAAGACGCTTTCGGTGGTATTGGTCCAATTTTATTGCCAATGGCGATTGCCGGTTTCGGAATCTTATTCTCTATCATCGGAACCATGTTAGTAAAAATTACTAGCGATGATGCTAAAGAAGCTCAAGTACAAAAAGCCTTAAACATTGGAAACTGGGTTTCTATTGTATTGACTGCTGTGGCTTGTTTCTTCCTGGTACAACATATGTTACCGGAAACAATGAAAATGACTTTCTTTGGAGAAGGACTACAAGACATTTCGTCAATGCGTGTTTTCTACGCTACTTTAATTGGATTATTTGTTGGTGGAGCTATTTCATCAGTAACAGAATATTACACAGGATTAGGTACTAGTCCGGTTTTGAAAATTGTACAAAAATCATCAACTGGTGCAGGAACTAACGTAATTGCTGGTTTAGCTACCGGTATGATTTCAACATTCCCAACCGTATTATTGTTTGCCGGTGCTATCTGGTCAACGTATGCTTTGGCTGGTTTCTACGGAGTTGCTTTAGCAGCTTCTGCAATGATGGCTACCACAGCAATGCAGTTAGCAATCGACGCTTTCGGACCAATCTCTGATAACGCGGGTGGTATTGCTGAAATGAGTGAATTACCAAAAGAAGTTCGTACAAGAACAGACATCTTGGATTCAGTTGGTAACACAACTGCTGCAACAGGAAAAGGTTTTGCTATCGCTTCTGCGGCTTTAACTTCGTTAGCTTTATTTGCTGCGTATGTAACGTTCACAGGAATTGACGGGATTAACATCTTCAAAGCTCCGGTATTAGCGATGCTATTCGTAGGAGGTATGATTCCGGTAGTGTTCTCTGCTTTGGCAATGAACTCGGTTGGAAAAGCGGCTATGGACATGGTATACGAAGTACGTCGTCAGTTCAAGGAAATTCCAGGAATCATGGAAGGAACGGGTAAACCGGAATATGGTAAATGTGTGGAGATTTCTACTAAAGCTGCCTTAAGAGAAATGATGTTGCCAGGAGTATTGACTATCGGTTTCCCAATTGCCATTGTGCTTTTAGGTAAATTAGTTTATGCTGATAACAACCAATTAATCGCTGAAATGTTAGGTGGTTATATGGCCGGAGTTACCGTTTCAGGTGTGCTTTGGGCGGTATTCCAAAATAACGCTGGTGGTGCTTGGGATAATGCTAAAAAATCATTCGAAGCGGGTGTTGAAATCAACGGAGAAATGACATACAAAGGTTCTGATGCTCACAAAGCGGCTGTAACCGGAGATACTGTTGGAGATCCATTTAAAGATACATCTGGTCCTTCGATGAACATCTTAATCAAATTGACTTGTTTGATTGGATTGGTAATTGCTCCAATCTTAGGAAACGGTGTTAAAGGTGGTGAGATGAAGAATATGAAATGCACAATGGATGTAAAAATGGAGTGCAAAGGTGATATGATGGGCAAATGCGATATGAGCAAATGTGCTACCATGACCAAAGAAGAATGTGCTGCAATGTGCGATTCTTTGAAATGTACTCCTGAGCAAAAAGAAGCTTGTTTGTCACACTATGGTGCTGATGGAAAATTCATTGCTCCAAAAGAGTGTAAAGAAGGAGAAGGAAAAGCTTGTTGTGCTGATAAAGCAAAAGCTGCCAAAGGAGCTACAATGGAAGAATTGGAAAGTGGTGACAATCATGTAAAAGCTACCATTACCAAAACGGTAAATGGGAAGACGGTTACTGAAACGATTGAAGGTACTTACAATGAAGTAAAAGCTAAAATAGCTGCTTCAAAATAATAAAACTTCGATTTTCTATAGACTAAAAAGTCCCGCAATTGCGGGACTTTTTTTATTTAGTACTTTATTGATGTGTTTTTCATATAATTTTTTCATTATATTTGAAATACCAAGTATCTTATAATCAAGCAATTTATTAACCAAAAACCAAGACCAATGAAAATCAAATCTATTTTAGTAACACTTTTAGCATTAGTCTTCCTGACTGTGAGTTGCAGTAAGGATGATAGTTCAACACCAGCTCAAGATACCGGAACTATAACCGGAAAACTTTTGGTAAAAAATGGTTCCAAACCCGTTGGAGGCGCTTTAGTTTTTGTCTTTGATGACAATAATAAAATATACCATACCTATACGCAGGCCAATGGAGATTTTTCGTTAGAGGCTCCTGTCGGACAAAGAAAATTGCAAATGCAAACCGGTGGTGGAACCAACTTTAGAACTTCACTGCAAGTTACGGTAGTAAAAGATCAAACATTAACCATTGACCCTTCTGTATCAAGATTAGATCAGGTAGCCAATATGGCTTATGTGGCGGGGTCTTATGACGAAATACAAGATATAGTTACCGGTTTGGGGTATACGATAACGCAAATCACCAATACTGACTTAGCCGATTATAATGTAGTATCTCAATACGATATCATCTTTTTAAATTGTGGCGCGAAGCAAGGTTATGTTAATGCAGCGATGGATACAAACCTGGCCAATTTTGTGACCAATGGAGGTAGTTTGTATGCTTCTGATTGGGCTGTTGCCTATTTAACCGGAGGCTCATCAAATTCACACAATTGTGGTGAAGCCGGCGGATTTATTCCGGATGATAAGCTGTGTTCTAAAAACATAGGAGCCAGCACAACAATTTCAGGAGCACAAGTTAGTGATACTAATTTAGCAACTGCCTTAGGATTTTCATCACTAGATATTGAATACAACCTTGGTTCTTGGCAGAATGTATTCAGCTATGATGCTACTTATTGGGATGTATTGGTTACTGATCCTGCTTCGAATCAGCCTTTAATGATAAAAACCACCAATTTCAGTTCCGGAACGGTTTCAGAACCAGTAGGAAATGGTGCTGACGGAAATTGGATTACCATTTGTCATACCGATGATTCTGGAACTCCGATTACCATCACAATAGATGCTGCCGATTGGCCTGCTCATGAGGCTCATGGTGATTCTCTGGGGTCATGTACAAGCACTACTAATAGCGGCACTATTTATTACACCACATTCCATAACCATGCTACCGGAAACATTGGTAACGCCGGTTTAATTTTAGAATATGTGATTTTGAACTTATAATTCTGATATAAAACAGTAAACAAAAGCCTCGCGATTGCGAGGCTTTTTTATTTAAATCAGCTAGGAGCGTCTTCAGTTTTTGCCTCCCGAATTAATGGAATTTAAATCATTATTCAAATCATTAATAAGCACGGCAATTATAATGATTCCAAAAGTAAGTACGATGGAGCCGATGGTTAAAAATGTCGAAGCTGCCTGATCTTTTACTCTTATTTTTTTGATGTCTTTTTCATTTAATGGAATCTTAACCTCCTCACTTTTTACCGTTTTTATGCCATAATAAATGCTGTCTGTTTTTTCAATTCTCTTGAGGCGTATTTTTTTGTCTGAACCGGTAACCATTAAAACTCTTTTATGGGTTTGCGGAGCTTCCGATATAGATACAGGTGCCCTTTTGTATACAGTGCAGCTTTGAAAAATAATGCTAATAAGTAAGAACCAGCAAACCGCTTTGTTTTTGAGGATTTTTAACTTCATGATTTCGTGAATTAAGTTAGGATTCCGTGATCATGGCAAAAAGCAAGCTGCAGATTTTGAGTGTTATAAAGATAAAGAAAAAGTCCCAGCAATTGGGACTTTATATTAAAACAAACCGTTTATCTCGGCGTCAATTCGGTTGATGATCATTCCTAAATCTTCGGGGTTGTTGACGAAATCTACATTGTCAACATCAATGATTAATAGCTTTCCTTTGTCATAAGTCGTAATCCACGCTTCGTAACGTTCGTTCAATCGGCTCAAATAATCAATCGAAATGGTGTTTTCATAATCACGACCACGTTTGTGAATTTGCGAAACCAGGTTGGGAATCGAGCTTCTCAAATAAATCAGCAAATCGGGTGAACCTACCAAGCCTTCCATCAATTCAAAAAGATCAGTATAGTTTTGGAAATCACGATTGGTCATCAATCCCATGGCGTGTAAGTTCGGAGCAAAGATGTGCGCGTCTTCATAAATCGTTCGGTCCTGAATGATGTTTTTACCACTTTCGCGAATTTGCAACACTTGGCGGAAACGTGAGTTTAGGAAATAGATTTGCAGGTTGAACGACCAACGTTCCATTTGATGGTAAAAATCATCCAAATACGGATTGTCAACCACGTCCTCAAAATGAGGTTCCCATTTGAAATGTTTGGCCAAAAATCTTGTCAAAGTTGTCTTTCCTGCTCCGATGTTTCCTGCTACCGCTATGTGCATTATGGTAATTTTAATTTAAAATTGGTAATTTGTTGATTGGTAAAAATAGCTAAAATTTGGTCTTTGTAATAAAAATTTTGGAACGATTTCTCAACAATTTCTATTTCGTAAATCACTTTGGATTTGTTATTCAGACAGTACAGAACATTGTCATACGAAAACAACAGTTTGTCATTATCAATAATCTGGATTTTTTCCCATGGCGGAATGTTAGCCAGTAAAGTTACTTTGCCAAAAATATCGGTGGAATACCAATTGTTATTTTCGTCAATCCAATAAAAATTATTGAAATCAGACTGAGTGTATTTGATGCTTTCCGCTATAGGATTCCCAACTGTGGAGGAAGTGTTATTCGAATAATTGAACAACAAAATTTGCTGTGTCAAGGCATTGTAAATCCAAAATTGATTCTGTGAAGCCATGCCAATTTTAGAGGCAAAAATAGTGTTGTCAATGTCAAAAAGATTCAGTTTTTGAATTTCATTCAGCTGATTGTCGAGCGTTATGATGGTGTTGAAATCTTCATAAAAAACCACAATTTGCAACGGATTGATATAATCCACCGAAGTGATTTTGCCCAAAGCTACATTTTTATATTCCCATTTTTGTTTGTCGTCTTGCTTGATGAAGACATTGTTTTTGATGTAATAATTATTGCCCAAACCATCAAAACCCACATAAGTTTTGTTCTCCATTTCTTCAGAACTGATGGAGGTTGTTTTTAGTTTTGGCTTTTGACTAAAACACAGGGAACAAGTCAATACTAAAAGGAAATAAATAGCTTTTTTCATCATACTGCTAATTTACAGTAAACCGAATTAATTTCAGCATCTCCAAAATACTATTTTAACAAAATATTGGTAACACAATTCGGGTTGATTCGTCATATTTGTTCTATCAAATTGAAAAACAATGAATAAAATAGTTTACACTACCCTATTGCTGTTGGCATTTTTTACATCTACTGCCCAAAAAGATTTTCAAGGCATGGCGGTTTACGAATCCAAAACCAGCACTTCCGATTTCAAAACCCGAATGGAAGGCAATAAAGAAATCACGCCCGAAATGCAGAAGATGATTGAAGAACGCATGAAAAAAATGTTTGAAAAAACATTCATTCTCAATTTTGACAAATCAGCTTCCATCTACAAAGAAGAGGAAAAGCTAGATGCGCCGGGAAGTGGACAACAAGGAGGTTTCAAAATGATGACTTCCATCATGGGCGGTGGCGGAACCTATTACAAAAATGTAAAAGAGAAGAGCTATACGGTTGATAAAGAATTTATGGGAAAAGAGTTTTTGGTCAAAGATTCGTTGCCAAAATTAAACTGGAAAATGGAATCTGAAACCAAGGTTATTGGAGGTTATACCTGTTTCAAAGCGACCGCCGTTCGTCCGGTAAGCCAATCGGATTTTAGAAATTTCAGACCTAAAAAAGAAGATGATAAGAAAGTAGATACAGCCACCAAAACCGAAGACAAAGACAAGAAAACCAACTTCATGGATGACTTTGATATGCCGAAAGAAATCACCATCACGGCTTGGTATGCGCCTGAAATCCCTGTGAATCAAGGACCGGAAAGTTATTGGGGATTGCCGGGTTTGATTTTAGAAGTGAATGATGGCAAAACCGTGATTCTATGTTCCAAAATTGTTTTGAATGCTAAAGACAAAGCCGAAATCAAAGCACCCACCAATGGCAAAGTCATTTCACAAAAAGAATATGATGAAACGGTGATTAAAAAAATGGAAGAAATGCGCCAAATGTACGATGGTAAAGACGGCAACAGAATGCAAATCAGAATGGGACACTAAGCAGCACCGACGATTGTATGAAAAAAATCTATTTTCTTCTCCCTTTATTTTTTACGCTGCTTTCCTTTTCCCAAAACATTCGCTTTGAGGGAATCATTCAGGATACTAATAAAGCCCCGCTTGAAATGGCCAATATTATGGCAATGAATCAAGCCACAAAAGCTATGGACGCTTACGCCATTACCAATGACAAAGGAAAGTTTATACTGAATTTAAAACCCAACACCACCTATACGATTAAGTTGAGTTATCTCGGTATGAAAAATAAAGAGATAACCCTCACCACTCAAACGGAAAACATCACGCAAAACATCACCATGGAATCGGGCGGTATTGAACTGGATGATGTTGAAATTGTACGCGAAATGCCGGTTTCGATCAAAGGCGATACGATTGTTTACAATGCCGATTCGTTCAAAACCGGCACTGAGAAAAAACTGGAAGACGTCCTCAAAAAACTTCCCGGAGTTGAAGTCAATGCCGATGGGGAAGTAGAAGTAGAAGGCAAAAAAGTGTCCAAACTAATGGTGGAAGGCAAAGACTTTTTTGACGGTGACACCAAGTTGGGCGTGAAAAACATTCCGGCCGATGCTGTAGATAAAGTGCAAGTGCTTAGAAATTACAACGAAAATTCGATACTGAAAGGCGTAGAAAACAATCAGGATAATATTGCTATGAACATCAAACTGAAGGAAGGCAAAAAGAACTTTTGGTTTGGCGATTTAACCGCCGGCATTGGTGTTGGGCATGAAGAAGACCGGCATTTAATCAATCCGAAAGTGTTTTATTATAATCCGAAGTACAGTCTTAATGTCATTTCCAATTTCAATAATATTGGCGAATTGCCGTTGACGATTCAGGATTATTTTAAAATGACGGGTGGTTTCAAAAGCATGATGGCCAAAGGCGGCAGCAGTTTCAATGTGTCGTCTAATGATTTGGGAATTTCATTGCTGAGAAACAACAGAGCCAAAGATATTGACACCAAATTTGGCGCAGCCAATTTTTCATACAATCCGACAAAGACTTGGAATTTGAGTGGTTTCGGAATTTTTTCCGCTTCCAAAACAGCAATTGAAACCCAATCACAGACGACTATTTTGTCGAATAATGTGCAGCAAAATAATGCCGAAAACGCCAATCAGAAAAGCAATTTCGGATTGTTCAAATTGAGTTCCAGTTATAAACCAAGCACTAGCCTGCAGTTTGATTATGATATTTTAACCAAGTTGTCGAAGCAGGATGAATTGTCCGATTTGTCCAGAGAAACCATCACCAATTTTGGCACAAACACCGAAAATATTTTTACCAATAAAAAGCAAAGTCCTACGTCGGTGAATCAAAATATAGCTTTGTATTTTACCAAAAATGATAAAAACGTTTTTGCTTTTGAAGCCCAGCATTTGTACCAAAATGACGACCCGTTTTACAACGCCAATTTAGAAACACAACCGTTCAATCTTTCGGATTATATTAGTGGTCAAAACCGCAATGACATCAATCAAAACCGCATGGTGAAAACCAATAAAATTGACGCCAAGTTTGATTATTACTATATGATTACGCCAAAAAGCAACATCAATGTAACGCTGGGAAATACGTATTCGCATCAAAATTTCAATTCGCACATTTTCCAAATTTTGGACAATGGCAACCAGAATGATTTGAATGCTGCTGAGAATAACAATGCGGTCAATTATAATTTTAACGATGCTTTCGTGGGATTGCATTACAAAATTTTGACCGGAAAATTCACGTTCACACCGGGTGTTAGCTTCCATTATTACGATATGAATAACCAGCAACTAGGGACTTCGGTAAAAAATAATTTCACAAAGGTGCTTCCCGATTTCTTTGCTTTATACCAAATCAAAAAAGCAGAAACACTGACATACAATTTTTCGTTAACCAATGATTTTACCGATATTAATAAACTGGCAGAAGGCTATGTATTGTCTAATTACAACAGCTTGTTCAGTGGCAACAGGTATTTAGAAAATGCCACTTCGCAGGTTCATTCGCTACGGTATTTCAAATACAACATGTTCAATTTCGAGAATATTTTTGCTTATGCTACTTACACCAGAAGCGTTAATGCGGTAAAATCGCAAGCGATTTTTAATACAGTGAATCAAATGGTAACCCCCTACAATTCCAACTTTGCCGATGAAACGTTATCCGGAATGGGGAATTATGGGCGTTCGTTTTTAAAACATTACAAAGCTTCGGTTAGTGCCAACCTGAGTTGGTCAAAATTCAATAACAGAATTGGGCTTCAGGACAGAAATACGGAAAGTTTTACGCAAAATTATACGCTGGAAGCATCAACGAATTTCAAAAATGCACCCAATCTGGAATTGGGCTACACTTACTCAATTAACGAATACAATCACACCAAATACACAACGGATAAGCCTTTTGCCCGCTTGGATTATTTCTTCCTAAAAAGTTTTTCCTGGGTAACTGAATATGAATTTTATCATTATTACAACAATAAAAAAACCGTGGATAACGAATATGATTTTCTTTCGTCAAGCCTTGTCTATCAAAAGAAAGACAGCAAATGGGAGTACAAAATTTCGGCTACCAATTTGTTAAACACCAAATCCTTAAACGATAACAGCTTCGATCAATTACGGATTTCGAACTCACAATATTTCGTGCAGCCGCGTTATGTTATTTTTAGTTTGAAATACAATTTGTAGGCTTTTTATAAAGTTTGAGGTTTTTATGATAATATTTTTCTTCTAAATACGTTAGTTGTTGGAAATATATTTATTTTTAAAAAATATTAAACCGCTAACTAACCCAGCCATCATGAGAACCATTTTTATTGTAGTCCTGTTATCAATCATTTCCGTTGGATATTCTCAAGCCCCCACTTTAGAGCCGGGCGTCTACAAATCAAATGTCAAAGGACAAAAAATCATGCTTAAGGTTCTTGAAGACAATAAATATGAAATGACATTTTTATACGGAAAATATTCGATTGAAAATGACACCATTAATTTTAGAAATCTTTCGCCAAACGAATCAAATTTTAAAATCAAAACCAACACAGAAGCTCCGTTTTCCAGTACGCTTAAAATAAAATTCGTGGCTGAATATGCCATGTATATGGGAAAAAACATTTACATAGGGACACAAAAAGATGAAAATGCCGTCATTGAATATAAGAGCCTGCTGGACTGTTTGAAAAAGAAGTCAAACCTAAATCATAATAACCAAAAGGAGTTTAAAATTGATGTTGAAAAAACCAAATACCTGTATTTTGTTGAAGCCAATCCGAAACAAAACCCTATTGTTTCTAAATTTCAAATCGATCCAAATGCCAATGAAATAGAGGTGGAATTCAACACCATGTCACTTTCGGGGTTCGAACTAAAAGGGACTATTGATCCGACTACCAAGAAATTATCCATCATGGAAGGAAAGAAAAACAAAGTTGTTTTTACGTTTGAGAAAGATGATAAAACAGAAGTTAAATCGGATGAAGTATCTCCGGTGGAAGTGGTATTGGATAAAGATTGGATTAAAAATAACGGATTTGTTCAGGAGAAAGATGATTCTGCTTATTTCGGAAGGAAAGAAAGTGCTCAATATAGTTTCAACCATACCGTCTTAAAAAGTTATCAGGAGGCTCTAAAAAGTATTGAAAAAACACCAACGAAGTTCTTGGTGGTGGCTGTGGATAACAGTAAGGAGGGCAGCGTAAAATTCAACCAATTTATAAAAACCAGTGAAGAGCATATCGGCATTTATATGCGCAGAAGATACGATGCCCGGAAAGATCATTTCAATTTTTATTTAGCTACCGAAAAAGACAAATCTCTTTTGGATAATTTTAAAATAAAGGACAAAACCGCCTTACTGTTCTTCAATCCTTCTGGCGAATTGGTTTACCACACAAAAGGAACTTTACAAGATAATGAGGACATTTTTGAGGAGTTTAGTTCTATTTATTATGAGTTGGAAAGAGCCAGCGCCAAATTAAAATTAGACAAATTAATCAGCAACAAAAAGACAACGTTGCCCGATATTAAAAATGGACTTTTAGCAATAGTAAAAACCAAAAAAGAACCGAATTCAGAGTCTTATGCTGACACAACCGCTGTAACAATAGAAAATGATTATGATGTTGAGACAATTGATACTACTGCCACTGTTTCCGATGAAGAAGATAACGATATGGAAGGAAATTATTTCCGCGTATCTGACAGGGAGAACTTGTATACTTTCAAAACAGCTAAAGAAATTATAGCCGAAAAATGGAAATTAATCGTCGATTCTTATACCAAAAACAATAGTTATGACCAAGACTTTGTTACCATCTGTAAAAATGAATTGAATGACTCTGGTTTTACTTTTAAACTGTACAAAGAGAAAAAATCAATAACGGATATCGACTTTAAAATTTTAGATTATTTATATAAAAACTATGCAGAAATAGTTCAAAATGAGAACAAACCCGTTTCGCAAGCGGTTGAGGATGTTGAAAATGTTATGTTTGACAATCCTATAATTGACAGGGATATTACCGCTTCGTTAAGTTTGTTTTTTCAGAAAAGATGCCAGGCCCTAAATTACGATTATGCTACTCACACTAAATTGATGCAGTATTACAAAACGTTTTTGAAACTCTCAGGATATCAACTTAACAATTTCGAAGAATATTTACAGAAAATTAAAGAAAAAAATCTCACCAATAATACAGTGTATTACACCGAGTATGAAACTTTCTTTCAGTCGGTTATGGCAAAAAATCCAAGTTTGATAGAGACTTTAGACGAAATGTATATGGCTCAAAAAGAGAATTATGCCGACTGGGAAGACTTCAAAGGGGATTTCTCCAGATTAGCCAATAACGTAGCCTGGAATGTTGTTGAGACCAAAAATAACGATGCCGCGACTATTCAAAAGGCCATTAACTGGAGTGAAACCAGCTTGAAAGTGGATAAAAAAAATTACTACTTTTTAGATACCTTGGGACAATTGTATTATAAAAATCACGAAAGAGATAAAGCCATACTAACAGAGCAAATGGCCATTGATAATATAGAAATCACCAACAAGGAAAAAATTCAGGAGTACACAGAAGTTCTTGAAAAGATGAAAAACGGAACGTATTAAAAACAAAAAATCCCGCTACTAAAGCGGGATTTTTTTATGATTATTTTGGATTTGAATTTTACAATCCGAAAGCCGCTTTTACTTTATCTACATAATCCAATTTTTCCCAGGTAAATAAATCTACCGTTACTGTTTTTGGAGCACCATTCGGCAATTGGAAAGTCTTAGTAACCGTTTCTGGTTTTCTTCCCATGTGTCCATAAGCAGCAGTTTCGCTGTAAATAGGATTTCTCAATTTTAAGCGTTGCTCAATAAAGTAAGGACGCATATCGAAAACATTTTCAACCACTTTGCTGATTTCTCCGTCAGTCAAATTCACTTTAGAAGTTCCATAAGTTACCACGTTGATAGAAGTTGGTTTTGCCACTCCAATAGCATAAGAAACCTGAACCAAAACTTCATCACACAATCCGGCAGCTACTAAGTTTTTAGCGATATGACGAGTTGCATAAGCAGCGGAACGATCCACTTTTGATGGGTCTTTTCCAGAGAAAGCGCCACCACCGTGAGCTCCTTTACCACCATAAGTATCTACAATGATTTTTCTTCCTGTCAAACCTGTATCTCCGTGTGGCCCACCAATTACGAATTTTCCGGTTGGATTAATATGGTAAGTGATTTGGTCGTTGAATAAATGAGCGTATTGTGGGTATTTTGCTTTAATTCTCGGAATCAAAATCCCCACTAAATCGGTTTTAATTTTAGCCAACATTTCTGCTTCAGCAGCAAAATCATCATGTTGGGTTGAAATTACGATAGCATCAATTCTAACAGGTTTGTTATCATCTGAATATTCTAAAGTAACTTGTGATTTTGCATCCGGACGCAAATAAGTGATTTCTTTATTTTCTCTTCTTAGATTAGCCAATTCGATTAATAAAGCATGAGACAAATCTAAAGCCAAAGGCATATAGTTTTCCGTTTCATTAGTGGCGTAACCAAACATCATTCCTTGGTCACCGGCACCTTGCTCTTCTTTGCTGGCTCTGTCAACTCCTTGATTAATATCGGCAGATTGCTCGTGTATAGCAGATAAAACACCACAAGAATCAGCTTCAAACATATACTCACTTTTAGTATATCCAATCTTTCTGATTACCTCTCTTGCAATGGATTGAACATCAAGATAAGTATTTGATTTTACTTCACCGGCCAAAATTACCTGACCTGTTGTAACCAAAGTTTCACAAGCTACTTTTGACTCAGGGTCAAAGGCTAAAAAGTTATCAATTAATGCATCAGAAATTTGATCTGCAACTTTGTCTGGATGTCCTTCGCTCACTGACTCCGACGTAAATAAATACCCCATAACTATATTTTAGTTTAATATTACTTTTAACGAAGAAAAGGCTGATTGCTGGAAAGCTAAAGAAGAATTCTGCTTTAGCATTTTTTAACGAGGTTGCAATCAGTTCAAATTTTTCCTCTCATTTTCGAGTGCAAATGTATAAAGACTATTTAGAATACAAAAAACTATTTTGCTTTTTTTATTTTTTTTATGATTTGGAAAAAAATCTAAATACGTAGTATTTAAATATATATAAACAAACTTCAAATGTTAAAGTTTCAAATTTTGTTTGGTCAATTAAAAAATAGTTCAGAAGTTTGCCTCAACAAAAACAACGAAAAATGTTATTTACAATTTGCCATATGTGTCGCATGATGTCGGAAACTTCCGCAGAGCACACTATTGCATAATTTTAAATTTTTAAAATATACAATCGAACCTCTGCCTAACCGCAGAGGTTTTTTTATTTCAAACCAATTCAGAACAGCTTAAAAAAATTAAAACAATGAACGCAACCCAAAAAAATATGATGATGATCCGCATGATGCACATGATGTGTTGTTGTACCGTCATACCCGGTTGCCAAATGCAGAAGACTTAATCGTAGTTATATCTATACTCTGAAAGTCCCTTTGGTAAGCCATCCAAAGGGACTTTTTTTATTTCAAAAATCTAATAATCTAAATAACTAATTAATCTAAAATCTAAGAACATGAGCACACAAAAATTCGCAACCAACGCATTGCACGCAGGACACGACGTTACTAAAAACGCAGGAACCAGAGCCGTTCCAATTTACCAAACGACTTCGTATGTATTCAACAACTCTGACCACGCCGCCAACCTGTTTGGTTTAGCCGAAGCCGGATTCATTTACACCCGACTGAACAATCCAACCAACGACATTCTCGAGCAACGCCTAGCCGCATTGGAAGGCGGAATCGGGGCAGTCGTAACCGCATCGGGCACTTCAGCCATTGCTACAACGCTACTGGTTTTGTTAAAAGCCGGTGATCACATCGTAGCATCCAACAGCTTGTATGGCGGAACGTACAACTTGCTGAAAGTGACTTTACCAAGATTGGGCATCACCACCACTTTCGTTGATCCTTCCAATCCGGAAAACTTTACCAAAGCCGCACAGGAAAACACCAGAGCCTTTTTCGTCGAAAGTTTAGGCAATCCCAAACTGGATGTATTGGATTTGAAAGCGATTTCCAAAGAAGCCAAAGCTTTCAAAGTACCGTTTATTGTAGATAATACCGTTGCAACTCCCTTTTTGCTAAACCCAATTCAATACGGTGCTGACATTGTCATTCACTCGTTAACCAAATACATCACCGGAAACGGAACTTCGCTGGGAGGTGTCATCATCGATGCCGGAAATTTTGACTGGAGCAACGGCAAATTCCCGGAATTCACAGAGCCATCGGCCGGTTACCATGGTTTGAAATACTATGAAGCTTTGGGCGCAGCGTCATTCATTGCCAAAGTAAGAATCGAAGGTTTGCGCGATTTTGGTGCGGCACTGAGTCCGTTCAATGCTTTTCAAACCATTCAGGGATTGGAAACTTTGGAAATCAGAATCAAAAAACACAGCGAAAATGCTTTGGCATTGGCCCAATGGCTGCAAGCACAGGAGCAAGTAGCTTGGGTAAATTATCCGGGATTAGCCACTTCCCAATACAAAGTGTTAGCCGATGAATATTTACCGGAAGGCAAAAGCGGCATCGTAACTTTTGGCTTAAAAGGAGGATTCGAAGCCGCCAAAAAAGTAGCCGACGGAACGAAATTATTCTCGCTATTGGCCAACATTGGTGACACCAAATCCTTAATCATCCATCCGGCCAGCACTACACATCAACAGTTGTCTGATGCCGAGCAGGAAACTACCGGAGTAACCAAAGATTTGATTCGCTTATCGGTTGGCTTAGAAAACATCGACGACCTGAAAGCCGATTTGAAAGCGGTCTTCGTAACCATTAAATCCCCACAATTAATTTAAAGAATCATGAGCACAAAAATTGTAAACGTATTAGGATACGGAAAAGAAGAAAATCAGTTTGTAGTCAAGACACAAAACTTTGATATACGAATCAGTAAAAATGAAAAATATGCCGAGTTGGATGCGCCAAGTCCGATAGAATATATCCTGGCAGGTTACGCCGGCTGCATTAATGCTGTTGGAAAATTGGTAGCCAAAGAACAAGGTATTACGCTAAAATCGCTTCAAGTGGAAATAACTGGAACCCTAAGTTTAGATAAATACCAGGGAAAAATCAGCAATGAAAGAGCGGGTTTCAGTTCCATTGAGGTGGTGGTGAAACCAACATCAGATGCCACTTTGGAGCAATTGAAAAATTGGCTAATCACTGTAGAAGACCGCTGTCCGGTTCAGGATAATTTAAGCAATCCCACTCCGGTTTCAGTGGTGTTATTCAAAGAATTTCAAGCCACCGAAGCAGCTTAAAAGCATAAAAAGAAAAACCATTGGTTAGGTTTTATTTGTTTGTTAAAGACTGTCTTCAAAGTTGAGGTTGGAGGCAGTCTTTTTAAAAAAGTATAGAAAAATAAAAGCAATGAAAGATTTAGAAAAAATAGACCTGTTTCATTTTGATTTAGAAAACGGAAAACAACGTCCCTACATTCCGTTGTTCTTTCAGACTTTTGGGCAGCCCATTGGCACTGCGCCGGTGGTGGTGGTCAATCACGCTCTGACCGGCAATTCCAATGTGACCGGAGAAAGCGGCTGGTGGAGCGATTTGATTGGTGAGGACAAAATTATTGACACGCATTATTTCACGGTTATTGCTTTCAATATTCCGGGGAATGGCTATGATGATAACTTTGGCAATCTGATTTCAGCTTATCAGGATTTTACGATTCGCGATGTGGCCCGAATCTTTTGGGAAGGCTTATCCTTTCTGAAAATAGAAACCATTTTTGCTGTCATTGGCGGAAGTCTTGGCGGTGCCGTGGCCTGGGAAATGGCAGTTTTGAAACCCAACGCTGTCGACAATTTAATTCCGATTGCGACCGATTGGAAAGCCACCGATTGGGTCATTGCCAATGTTTTGATTCAGGATCAGATTCTCAATAATTCCGATGATCCGATTGCCGATGCGCGTTTGCACGCCATGCTTTTGTACCGAACACCACAATCGATTAACCAACGTTTTCAAAGAAACAAACTCAACAATCTGTCCATTTTTCAAATCGAGAATTGGTTGATTAATCACGGCTTTAAACTTAAAAATCGCTTCCGATTGTCGGCCTATAAGTTGATGAATCATTTGCTAAAAACCAATGACATTACCAGAAACCGAAAAGATTTTTTGGCTTTAGCCCATGACATTCAAGCAACCATCCATGTGATTGCCGTAGATACCGATTACTTTTTCATTCCCGATGAAAATCGCGAAACGCATCAGCAACTGCAATCGGTAAAAGAAAATGCCTTTTATCACGAAATCAATTCCATTCACGGTCATGATGCTTTTTTAATCGAGTTCGAGCAATTGGCCCAAATTTTAGCCCCCATTTTTAACAAACAAAAACAACAAAACTATGTCAGCGCTTAGAGTAAATGTTATCCTTTTCGGCATCGGAAATGTCGGAAGCACTTTAATCAATCAGGTTATCGAAAGTCAACAGTTCTTTCTCGAGACCAGAAACATCGACCTGCGATTTCCCATTATCACCAATTCTACTTTGGCCTTTTTTGAAAAAGAAGGCGTCAAAAACAAATGGGAAGCCAACTTTGCCCAATCGGCTATTCCGTTCCGAATAGAAGATATCATCGAATATGTTCAGGAACAACAACTGGAAAACCTGATAGCGGTGGATGCCACTGCCAGTTCCGATATTATCAAAAATTACATTCCGTTACTCCAAAACGGATTCAACATAGTAGCCGCCAACAAAAAAGCCAACACGCTGCACACGGATTTCTACAAAGAGTTGAGAAGAAACCTCAAAAAATTCGATAAGACTTTCTTGTATGAAACCAATGTCGGCGCCGGATTGCCTGTGGTGCAAACCATCAACGATTTGTATTTTTCCGGAGAAGAAATCACCAAAATCCGTGGCGTTTTCTCGGGTTCGCTGAGTTATATTTTTAATCGATTTTCCAATGAAGATATTCCGTTTTCCACCATTTTGGCGGAGGCCGAAAAAATTGGGTTAACCGAACCGGATTCCCGTGAAGATTTATCCGGAAACGATGTGGGCCGAAAACTACTCATTCTGGCACGTGAAATCGGGCAGAATTTTGAGTTTGCAGATATCAATATTGCATCCCTTTTGCTTCCCAATTTAAATGAAAACCATTCCAAAGCCGATTATTCTGTAAACAAACAATTGTTTGACAAACCATTTCAGATTGCCAAAATCACCCAAGCCGACAATCACGTCCTGCGCTATGTGGGCGAATTGAATGTGGCCACCAAACAATTGGAAGTCAAATTGATTTCGGTGCCCAAAAGTTCCGCGCTGGGCCAACTCAAAGGAGCCGACAACCTGATTGAGATTTATACCAAATCCTATGGCGAAATCCCAATCGTCATTCAGGGTGCCGGTGCCGGAAGACAAGTCACCGCGCGTGGCGTTTTAACCGATATTCTCAAAGTCGCCGAGCAACTCAAAATCAAAGAAGCGGTTTGGTTGTAAGGCAACTTAGCCCAACCGCTTTTACTAATAACAAACAAAAAATAACCAATGAAATTAGATTTTATCGCCTTAGCCATTCCGTTTTTTGTCTTTTTTATGGTGTTGGAATATTATGTCAGCAAGAAAAAAAACAAAGACATCCACCAATTTAATGAAACAGTAGCCAATGTCAATGTGGGCATCGTCGAGCGGGTTTCCGATTTGCTGACGACCGGTTCGTTCTTCTTTATTTTTACCTGGCTCAACCAAAACTTTTCCATTTTCACCATTGAGAACAATTGGCTGACTTGGATTTTATTGTTCCTTGCTACCGATTTGGTTTGGTACTGGTATCATCGGTTTGGCCACGAAATCAATCTCTTTTGGGCCGCTCACATAGTGCATCACCAAAGCGATGATTTCAATTATACGGCTGCTGCCCGAATTACGGTAATTCAGGCGGTGGCTCGTGGTTTGTTTTGGAGCATTTTACCAATAATCGGTTTTCCGGCTGAGATGATTACCGTATTGTTACTAATTCACGGAACCTATCCTTTTTTTACGCACACCCAACTCATTGGAAAACTCGGCTGGTTGGAATATATTATCGTAACACCTTCGCATCACCGGGTGCATCACAGCAGCAATCCGCAGTATTTGGATAAAAACTATGGCGACATGCTTATCATTTGGGACAAAATCTTCGGCACTTTTGTTGCAGAAACCGAAGAACCAAAATACGGTTTGACCAAATCGTTGGGCAGTCACAGTTTCCTTTGGCAGCATTTTCATTATTTTCTGGAACTCGGCGTGGCTTTTCGATTGGCTAAAGGATTCCAACAAAAAAACAAAGTCATTTTTGGAAGCCCGAATGACCACGACCCAAGAATCCGAACGCTGTTAGAACGCAAACTGTCGCAGAAAGTACATCACATTCAGTATTCCACAAAATTAATCCGTGCCATCCAAGTCAAAACAGTCACTACTGTTGTGGTTTTGTTTCTCACCATTTTGTTTTCCAAAAATATTCCGCAAACCAATCTTTTTTTATTGGCGGCTTTCATAGTGTTGAGCGTCATCGTAACCGGCGCCATGCTCGAACAAAAGCGCTGGATTTTTCACCTCGAGTTCATT
The DNA here is from genome assembly GCF_036741995.1 of Flavobacterium sp. Taxonomy (GTDB): domain Bacteria; phylum Bacteroidota; class Bacteroidia; order Flavobacteriales; family Flavobacteriaceae; genus Flavobacterium. Next base: position 38,905 of record NZ_DAINRG010000008.1, read on the forward strand.
CGCTTCAGTATTCTCTGTCTCGTTTTTAATGCAACCGTCACTACTTTATATGTAACCGGTTTGACACTCACTTTGTTTTGCCTGGCCGTTTTGTTTTACAATTCTATTAATACCAGTTACCAACGGTTTTTATTTTCTAACTAACCTTAAAACCGCGAAAACCTACAGCACTCTAACGTTGTAGGTTTTTATTTTTTCAAATCGTTTGCAAATTCCAATTCTATGGCGTTACTTTGCAGCGTTCATAAACTTATTGTTCGTTATCACGAAAGCTGGAGGGAATAGACCCGTTGAAAGCTTAGCAACCCTTTGCCAAAAGAAGGTGCTACATTCTATCTCCATTTACGGAGAGCAGATAACCCCGAGAATTCTTCTCACTTTCACGATAACTTATTATAATTTTTACGAGCGATTGGCTTGCGCTGTTGCAGTAATCCATATTCCCGCTGTCCGCACTACACGGTAGTTGCTGCCATCGGGGCTAATTAGTTATCCATTTTTGTAAAGAAGAAGTAAATGTCAAAAATTCAAGACGCTATAAAAGAAAGAATCCTAGTCCTCGACGGAGCGATGGGCACTATGCTGCAACGCAACAATTTCTCCGAAGAAGATTTTCGCGGAGAGCGGTTCAAGGATTTTCCACATCCGCTGAAAGGCAACAACGATTTGCTTTCCATCACCCAACCCGAGGCTGTAAAACAGGTTCACCGCCTGTATTTCCAAGCCGGTGCTGATATAGTAGAAACCAATACGTTCTCAGGAACAACCATCGGGATGGCCGATTACCACTTAGAAGAGTTGGTTTACGAACTCAACTACGAATCGGCAAAAATCGCCCGTGAAGTCGCTGACGAATTCACCGACCGACCACGTTTTGTAGCCGGTTCTATAGGGCCAACGAACCGAACAGCAAGCATGAGTCCGGATGTAAATGACCCGGGATTCCGTGCCGTAACTTTTGACGATTTGCGCATTGCCTACAAACAACAGGTTGAAGCGTTGATTGACGGTGGTTGTGATGTGCTTTTGGTAGAAACCATTTTCGATACCCTAAACGCCAAAGCCGCCTTATTCGCCATAGAAGAAGTAAAGGAAGAACGCAATTTAGATATTCCAGTAATGGTTTCCGGTACTATTACCGATGCTTCCGGAAGAACACTTTCAGGGCAAACTGTGGAAGCGTTTTTGATTTCCATTGCGCACATTCCGTTGTTATCTATTGGGTTTAATTGCGCGCTCGGAGCTGATCAATTGAAACCTTATTTAAAAAGATTAGCACACAATACTACCTTAAACATTTCTGCACATCCGAATGCCGGTTTGCCTAATGCTTTCGGGCAATACGATCAAACACCAGCCGAAATGCAAGCGTTAATCAAAGAATATTTACAAGACAATTTAGTCAACATCATTGGCGGTTGTTGTGGCACCACGCCGGAACATATCAAAGCCATTGCCGATGTGGCCAAAGAATTCCAACCAAGACAAATTTTAGAAACGATATAATGGCGGAAGCAACGAATAAATATTTAAAACTATCCGGATTAGAACCTTTGATCGTTACCCCGGAATCTAATTTCATCAACGTAGGAGAACGCACCAATGTAACCGGTTCGCGTAAATTTTTGCGTTTAATCAAAGAAGAAAAATACAACGAAGCGCTTTCGGTAGCCCGTGACCAAGTAGAAGGCGGTGCCCAAATCATCGACGTCAATATGGACGAAGGAATGCTGGATGGGGTGTATGCCATGACCAAATTCTTAAATCTAATCGCTGCCGAACCGGATATTGCCCGGGTTCCGGTCATGATTGACAGTTCGAAATGGGAAATCATCGAAGCTGGTTTGAAAGTCGTGCAAGGAAAAGGGGTCGTGAATTCGATTTCCTTGAAAGAAGGAAAGGAAGCGTTCATCCATCACGCCAAGCTGATTAAAAGATACGGAGCTGCGGTAATCGTCATGGCGTTTGACGAAGAAGGTCAGGCCGATAATTACGACAGACGAATTGAAATCTGCAAAAGAAGTTATGATATCTTGGTAAATGAAGTTCATTTTCCGGCAGAAGACATCATCTTTGATCCGAATATTTTCCCGGTAGCTACCGGAATGGAAGAGCACAAATTAAACGCATTAGATTTCTTCAGAGCCACCAAATGGATTCGTGAAAACTTGCCCTATGCCGGAGTTTCCGGTGGTGTGAGTAATGTTTCGTTTTCGTTCCGTGGGAATGATAAAGTGCGGGAAGCGATGCATTCGGCGTTCTTATACCATGCTATTAAAAACGGCATGACGATGGGAATCGTAAATCCGGAAATGCTGGAGATTTATGATGAAATTGATCCAATTCTTTTGGAACATGTTGAAGATGTTTTACTAAACCGAAGAGAAGACGCTACTGAAAGATTATTGGATTTAGCCGAAAGTTTCAAAGGCGATTTTAAAGCCAATGAAAAAGCGGTTCAGGAATGGCGAAGCGGTTCAGTACAAGACCGATTAACACATTCCTTAGTAAAAGGAATTGACGAATTCATAGAAATTGATGTAGAAGAAGCCCGATTATTAGCTTCAAAACCCATTGAAGTCATCGAAATCAATTTGATGGCCGGAATGAATGTGGTGGGCGATTTGTTCGGAAGCGGAAAAATGTTTTTGCCCCAAGTGGTAAAATCGGCCCGCGTGATGAAGAAAGCCGTGGCTTATTTGTTACCTTATATAGAAGCTTCCAAAGACGGAAAATCATCTAGTGCCGGAAAAGTATTGATGGCCACCGTAAAAGGCGATGTACACGATATTGGTAAAAATATTGTAGCCGTAGTATTGGCTTGCAACAATTTCGAGATTATAGATTTAGGCGTAATGGTACCGCCCGAAAAAATTATTGAAGCAGCAGTTCGTGAGAATGTAGATATCATCGGTTTGAGCGGGTTGATTACACCGTCGTTGGATGAGATGGTTTATCTCGCCAAAGAAATGGACAAACTTAACATCAAAATACCGGTGATGATTGGAGGTGCTACAACTTCCCGTGCTCATACTGCCGTGAAAATTGCCCCGGAATATAAAGAAACTGTGGTTCACGTTAACGATGCTTCGCGTGCGGTAACGGTGGCCAGTAATTTGTTGCAGGCAGAAACCAAAGTTGATTATGCTCAAACCGTTCGTGCCGAATATGACAAACTCCGTGAAGGGTATTTGAATAGAAGTCGGGACAAAAATTACTTGTCGATTGAAGAGGCCAGAAAAAATAAACTGCAATTGGACTGGAACAATTTTACTCCGGTCAAACCCAACTTTATCGGAACCAAAACCGTTGAAGTGGAATTGTCTCAATTGGTTGATTTTATTGACTGGACACCCTTCTTTAGTTCGTGGGAATTGTACGGAAAATATCCGGCAATTTTGACTGATGAGGTGGTTGGGGAACAAGCGACCAGTTTGTTTGCCGATGCGCAAAAAATGCTAAACCAAATCGTTTCCGAAAAATGGTTGACCGCTAAAGGAATTCTCGGCATTTATCCGGCGAACCAAGTCAATGATGACGATATTCAGGTTTCGGATGAGAGTGGAAAAGAGTTGGTGAAGTTTTTAACCTTGCGTCAACAATCGCAAAAAACGGCAGGTGCTCCTAATATTGCATTGGCTGATTTTGTAGCGCCAAAAGATGCTGCTAAACAAGATTATATAGGTTGTTTTTGTGTAACGACTGGTTTTGGTGTAGATGAAAAAGCCGCCGAATTTGAAAAGCAATTAGACGATTACAATTCGATTTTGGTGAAAGCGCTTGGCGACAGATTGGCCGAAGCTTTTGCTGAATATTTGCACTTGCAGGTCAGAAAAGAACTTTGGGGTTATGCTTCTGAGGAAAGTCTGTCGAATCAGGATTTGATTGACGAAGAATACAAAGGGATTCGCCCGGCACCGGGGTATCCTGCCTGTCCGGATCATTTGGAAAAACCAACGATTTGGAAGCTTTTGAATGTAGAACAAGCCATAGGCGTGAAGCTAACCGAAAGCATGGCGATGTGGCCGGCTTCCTCGGTTTCCGGCTATTATTTTGGGAACCCGGAAAGTAAGTATTTTGGGCTCGGAAAAATAAAAAATGACCAGGTAGAAGATTACGCCAAAAGAAGAAATATCAGTATTGAAACAGCCACGAAATGGCTCAATCCAAACATAGCCGATTAACATGAAAGTAAACCAACATATAGAAAATGCCAAAGGAAAATCATTGTTTTCTTTTGAGATATTACCGCCTTTGAAAGGACAAAACATTCAGTCTATTTTTGATAGTATTGATCCGTTAATGGAATTCAATCCGCCGTTTATTGATGTGACCTATCACCGTGAGGAATACGAATACAAAGAATTGCCAAGCGGTTTGCTGCAAAAGAAAGTTGTGAAGAAACGCCCGGGAACAGTTGGGATTTGTGCCGGGATTCAGAATAAATATAATGTAGATGCGATTCCACATATTTTGTGTGGTGGGTTTACTAAAGAAGATACGGAGAACTTATTGATTGATTTAGATTTCTTAGGGATTGATAATGTGGTAGCGTTAAGAGGTGATGCTTTGAAAACGGAAACCTATTTCCATCCGGAGAAAGAAGGCAATGAATATGCGACGGATTTAGTGCTTCAGATTAGTAATTTGAATAATGGAATTTATTTGGATGAAGATTTGAAAAACTCGGCTCAAACTAATTTTTGCATTGGTGTGGCGGGCTATCCTGAGAAACACATGGAAGCACCGAGCCTGGACAGTGACATCCATTTCTTAAAACAGAAAATAAAAAACGGTGCCGATTATATTATTACCCAGATGTTTTTTGACAATCAGAAGTTTTTTGATTTTGTGGAGAAATGCAGAGCTGCCGGAATTACCGTTCCTATTATTCCGGGGCTGAAACCCATTGCTACTAAGAAACAGTTGAATTTAATTCCGCACCGCTTTAGCATTGAGTTGCCGGATGATTTAATCATGGAAGTGGTGAAAGCCAAAGACAACGATCATGTAAAACAAATCGGGATTGAATGGTGTATTAAGCAAAGCAAGGAGTTAGTGGCTGCCGGAATTCCGGTGTTGCATTACTACTCGATGGGGAAAGCAGAGAACATTAAGGCAATTGCTTCCACTATTTTTTAATAAAAGGATGTGTTCAGCATCTAGACGGAACTCGTTGTGATATTATTGAGATTAGGAAGTAGGAAAGACTCTGTAGGGACTTTGTTATAGTCTTTAGGGGCTTTGATAGCCTTTGTAGTTGCTTAGTCAGACGACTCAGATGAGATGATAGCTGCTGTAGTTAGTTTGAGAGCCGATTTAGGTGCTCTGCCAGATGGCCTAGGTGCTTTGCCAGACGATGTAGATGGTTTGTCAGACGACGTTAGTTGAAAAACAGCTGGTTTTTGTATTTTATTACTTACTTTTTTTTAAGAGATTGCTGCTCATTTTTTGTGGATAGTTAATTACAGCTTGATGAAACCCGCGGACTGTGCTGAGGTGACAAAAGACCATTCCAATTTAGCCCCGATGGGAGTGGCTACCGTGTAGCGCGGACAGCGGGAAAAGGGATCACAAAAATGCCCGAACGCTTCGCTCCTTAAGATATTCGATTATATTTGTGCGATTTTAACTTTTAGGATGAGGCGTTTAGTTTACTTTATTGTATTGGTTTCGGGGACGATTTTTGCCCAACAAAAAGCAACGTATTCGTTTGAGGTTTCGGATTTGCGTGGGAATACTTTGCCGCACAAAGAAGATATGTATCATTTGATTAACGGGCATCCGGAAGGGGTGATGCTTAGTTTTTTGGTGCGCACTCATGGTGAAAAAGAATGGCAAAAGGCCTATAACTTTCCCGATTATGGTGCGTTTTTCTTGTACCAGGATTTTAACAGTCAGCCACTGGGACAATGTTATTCGGTGGGTGGATTTTACAATTTTTATTTTCTGAACAGACATTTGCAGTTCCGATTGGCGCAGGGGTTGGCGCTTACTACCAATCCGTATGACAAGGTGGATAACAGTAAGAATAAGGCTTTTGGGACCAAGATTTTGGACAATACCAATATTGGTTTAAGTTATGACAATCAGACGTTGTTTAAAAATATTGGGTTTCATGCCGGACTTTTGTTTACGCATTATTCTAACGGAAGAGTGAAATCGCCGAATAGCGGGATTAATACTTATATGCTGAATGTTGGTTTGAATTATAATTTTGATGCCGAAAAGACGATTGTCAACGACACGGCTATGGTTCAGAAAAACTACCGCGAACCGATTCACTATAACTTTGTTTTCAGAAGCGGAATTAATGAAAGCCCGATAATCAGAAGCGGTCAGCGTCCTTTTTACCACATTGGTTTTTATGTGGATAAACGCTTTAACCGAAAATCGGCCTTGCAATTGGGAACGGAATTGTTCCTGACAGAATCGTTTAAGGATTATATCAAATATTACTCAGTGGCGTATCCGGACAAGCATATTGATGCTACTACGGATTATAAGCGAGTGGGCGTTTTTGTGGGACATGAGTTGTTTATCAACCGAATTTCACTGGAAGCGCAGGTTGGGTATTATGTGTACCGACCGTTTAAGAAAGACATTTCGATTTATGATCGGGTGGGGATGAAATATTATTTTACGGATAAAATTTTTGGTGGGTTTACCATTAAAACGCATTTGTTTTTGGCGGAAGCCTTAGAGTTTGGAATCGGAGTCAGATTATAAAAGGAGAGAGATGAAAAAGATAGTTTTGTTTATAGCGTTTGTTTTTGTTTTGAATTCGTGTGAAAAGCCAAGCGATTGTGTGGAGAGCACCGGAGCTACAACCACCAAGGATGTTGAGGTGCTGCCATTTAAAAGAATTAAAGTGTACCAAGGTATAGAAGTTGTTATTACCAAAGGGACAGCCTATAAGGTTCAGATTCAGGCGGGTGAGAATTTCATTGACAATATAGAAGTGCAGCAAAATGGTGATCAGCTTATTTTTAAAGATGATGTGAGCTGCAATTGGGTTAGAGCCTACGGTACTACGAAGATTTTGGTAACCACTCCAACCTTGGAAGAAATTTATTCAAAAACCGATAGGAATATCAGTTCCAATGGTGTGCTGGCGTTTCCAAAGTTAAAAGTATATTCCTTAGATAAGGATGGTGATGGTGAAAAAGGAGCCGGGACAGGTGACTTTATACTAAATATTACGAATTGCGATTCTTTGCATGTTGAGAGTAATAATGTTTCTCGTTTTTATCTTTCGGGAGATGCTACTTATGCCAAATTGTTTTTTTCATTTGGAGATGGCCGAATTGAAGCTGAAAATCTACTAGCTCAGAAAATTGAAGTGTATCATCGCGGGTCTAACGATATGATAGTGCATCCGGTGCAGAGTATTGTAGGCGTAATGAACAGCACGGGCAATATTATTCTGAAAAATGTGCCCCCGATAGACAATGTGCAACAACTGTTCACCGGACACGAGGTTTATCCATAAAAAAATCCCGAAGCTTCGGGATTTTATGTTTATTTCTTTTTGGTTTTTTCTCTGAAAATCTGCTCCAGATTTTTGCTTTTCGAATTGATATGGAGTGTTCTTAAACCATTGACATTGGCAAAATCAAATACGGCCGGTCGCATATCGTCTTCGGTCGTGAAGGTCAGTAGCCAAATGTTATCACTGGTGTTTTTATAGGTTTTGATGTTGGGTAGATTCGCCAATAACACTTCTTCAATTGCTTTATCAAATTCTACTTCGATGATTTGTTCTTTTTCTTCCGTAACGAGTTTGTCCAGTTTTTTATCGGTTACGATTTTGCCGTTATCGATGATGATGACGCGGTCGCAAATGGCTTCTACTTCCTGCATAATATGCGTGGAAAGAAAAACTGTTTTGTCTTTGCCCACATTTTTAATCACATTTCTGATTTCGACTAATTGGTTTGGGTCTAATCCTGTGGTGGGTTCATCCAAAATCAAAACATCAGGATTGTGTAAAAGTGCTGTGGCTAAACCAACTCTCTGACGATAGCCTTTCGATAATTGTCCAATTTTTTTATGACTTTCAGGCGATAAACCCGTAAGTTGAATTACTTCTTCAATGCGGGATTTGGCGACTTTATACACATCAGCATTGAAAGCCAAATACTCGCGAACGTATAAATCCAAGTACAACGGATTGTGTTCGGGCAGATAACCAACCGATTGCTGTACTTTCAATTGGGCTTCATTCACATCATTCCCATTGACGGTGGCTGTTCCTGCATCGGCATTGATAAAAGTGGTCAAAATTTTCATCAAAGTCGATTTTCCGGCACCATTCGGACCCAGGAAACCAACGATTTCTCCTTTTTTGATGGAAAAGGAAACATTATCTAATGCTTTTTGAGCACCGTAACTTTTGGAAATATTTTGAACTTCTATCGACATGATAATTTATTTGAAGCAAATGTACTAATTAATCAAAGCATAACGAAGAAATCCGATGGGATGATTTTACGAAAACGTTGGCGTAAATTTTTTATTTTATTTATGTAAAACCTACACTTTATTTTTTTACTTTAGCCAAACAACGAAACACAGTTATGTTACAAAACGCTACTTATTATAACAATTCTTTTTATTTCTTCTGGGAAAGAAACGGGATTGTCGTGTAGTTATTTTAAAAAGAAATCATTTAACTAAAGATACAATCCCGATGCCAATCGGGATTTTTTTTTTGACTTATGGAGATGAAAATTGCAATACAGGGAATCAAAGGCTCGTTCCACCATCAGGTGGCGCAGGAATATTTTGCCTCCGAATTTGATTTAGACGAATGCATGTCGTTTCCCGAATTGGTAAAGAGTTTGCTGGGCAACCAAGCCCATAAAGGCGTAATGGCATTAGAGAATTCGATTGCCGGTTCTATCATTCCGAATTATGCTTTGATTGACCACAACAATCTGCACATTATTGGCGAACATTATTTGGATATTCACCTGAATTTAATGGCGTTGAAAGGACAGCAAATTGATGACATCAAGGAAGTGCATTCACATCCGATGGCGTTGTTGCAATGCGCTCCTTTTTTTAGTCAGTATCCGCATATCAAGCTGGTCGAAAGTGGCGATACTGCTGAAACGGCGCGTCGAATTCAGGAGCAAAAACTGATTGGAATTGCCGCGGTAGCCGCTCCGATTGCCGCCAAACTATATGATTTGGAAATTATTTCCGCCGGAATCCATACGATTCAAAGCAACAAAACCCGCTTTGTAATTGTGAAAACGCAAAACAAAGAATGGCCCAAAGAAGAAATCAACAAAGCGTCTATCAAATTTGAATTGGACGATACGCCGGGAAGTTTGGCGACGATTCTCAATGTGATGAACAACTCTAAGTTGAATCTGACCAAAATCCAATCGATGCCGATTATTGAAACACCCTTTCAGTATTCGTTTTTTGTGGATGTGGTTTTCGAAAAATACAAGCATTATGAAAAAGCCAAAAAGATTTTGGAACTAATGACAACCCATTTTAAAGTATTAGGAGAATATAAAAAAGGAGTACAATGATAACAACCGCCAACAGATTAGAAAGCGTTCAGGAATATTACTTTTCGCGAAAGCTGCGCGAAGTGCGCCAAATGCTGGCCGAAGGAAAACCGGTAATCAATATGGGTATCGGTAGTCCTGATTTGGCTCCGGATGCCTCAGTCATAGAAGCGATGCATAAAGCCATGTTTGACGACAAAGCCCACGAATACCAAAGCTATCAGGGTTTGCCTGAGTTGCGAAAAGGCATGGCGGATTTTTATCAGAATCATTTCGGAGTGAGTTTGGATTCCAATACCGAAATCCTGCCGCTGATGGGTTCCAAAGAAGGCATCATGCACATTTCTCTGGCTTTTTTAAACGAAGGGGACGAAGTGTTGATTCCGAATCCGGGGTATCCTACTTATGCTTCGGTAACCGAATTGGTACAGGCCAAAGCGGTGTTTTATGATTTGGTTGCAGACAACAATTGGCAACCCGATTTTGAAAAACTGGAGCAACAGGATTTGTCAAAAGTGAAACTGATGTGGGTTTCCTATCCGCACATGCCGACGGGAGCTAACGGAACTTTAGAATTGTTTGAAAAGCTGGTTGCTTTTGGTAGAAAACATCATATTTTAATTGTGAATGACAATCCGTATAGTTTTGTGTTGAACAAAAATCCATTGTCGATTTTGCAGGTGGATGGCGCTAAAGAAGTGGCTTTAGAATTGAATTCGCTGTCTAAAACCTATAACATGGCCGGCTGGCGCGTGGGCATGGTCATGGGTAATCCAAGGTTGATTGACGCCGTGCTAAAAGTAAAAAGCAATATGGACAGCGGAATGTTTTACGGCATCCAAAAAGGAGCGATTGAAGCGTTGAAACTCGGAACTGATTGGTTTGAAAAGCAAAATGAAATCTATACTAAAAGAAGAAATCTGATTTTTCAATTGGCCGAAAAACTGAAATGTACTTTTGATAAAAACAGTGTGGGTTTATTTGTTTGGGCCAAACTTCCGGAAGGAATCGCTTCTTCGGAGGCGTTTATTGACAATGTGTTACTTGAAAAAAATATTTTCATCACGCCAGGCACTATTTTCGGCAGTAATGGCGAAGGTTACATTCGGTTTTCGCTTTGTGTTACGGAAGCCAAAATAGAAGAGGCGATTGCAAGATTTTAAATAAGAACGAATGACAAAAATATACGTAATAGGAATAGGATTAATTGGTGGTTCGATGGCATTGGACATCCAATCACACTATGAAAAGGCAACCGTTTTTGGAATTGATGCCAACGACAATCATTTGCAAGAAGCTATCCGATTGGGAATTATTCAGGATAAAGCTTCGATAGAAGATTTAGTTAATGCTGATTTGGTCATTGTTTCGGTTCCTGTGGATATTGGTTTGGTGCTTTTGCCAAAAGTGCTGGATGCCATTGGGGAAGAAACCTTAGTCATTGATGTAGGTTCGACTAAATTACCGGTTTGCGAAGCGATTGAAAACCATGCCAAAAGAAGAAATTTTATGGCCACGCATCCTATTGCCGGAACCGAGTTTTCGGGACCTTCGGCAGCGATTAAAGGATTGTTTCAGGATAAAACGAACATCATTTGTGAAGTCGAAAAAACGACTTTCAAGTTGCAGGAAAGAGGAATGGAGTTGTTTAAAAAGCTGGGCATGCGGATTCGGTATATGGATCCGAAATCGCATGATAAACACATTGCGTATGTATCGCATTTGTCGCATATCAGTTCGTTTATGTTGGGAAAAACCGTGGTCGAAAAAGAAAAAGACGAGCGCGATATCTTTGACATGGCGGGCAGCGGATTTGAAAGCACCGTGCGTTTGGCCAAAAGTTCTCCGGCCATGTGGACACCAATTTTCAAACAAAACAAAAAACATGTCGTTAAAAGCTTGGAAGAATACATTTCCAATCTGACTCACTTTAAAAAATTACTGGAAGACGAAAACTATGACGAAGTCTTTAACGAAATGCAAAACACGAACAGAATCAAAGAAATATTAAACGGAAAAAAATAAAGCTATGGATATTACAGTAGATAACAAAAAATGGTTGGATGATTTTAAATTAACGCATCCTTTAGTAATCGCAGGGCCTTGCAGCGCCGAGACCGAAGACCAAGTGTTGAAAATTGCACACGAATTAAAAAACTCCGATGTGAGTATTTTTAGAGCCGGAATATGGAAACCGCGAACGCGTCCGGGAGGATTTGAAGGCGTGGGTGCCATCGGGCTGAAATGGTTGCAAAAAGCCAAAGCCGAAACGGGTCTGCTAATGGCCACCGAAGTAGCGAATGCAGCTCATGTAAAATTAGCTTTGGAACACGATATTGATGTGTTGTGGATTGGCGCGCGTACTACGGTCAATCCGTTTGCGGTTCAGGAAATTGCCGATGCATTGGCCGGAACCGACAAAATAGTATTGGTTAAAAATCCGGTGAACCCTGATTTGGCTTTGTGGATTGGCGGCGTGGAGCGTTTGTACAATGCCGGAATCAAAAAACTGGGTGTGATTCACAGAGGATTTTCGACTTATGAAAAAACCAAGTACAGAAACATTCCCGAGTGGCAATTGGCGATTGAACTGCAAAGTCGTTTTCCGGAGTTGCCGCTGATTTGTGATCCGTCACACATTACCGGTAACCGAAATATGATTCAGGAAGTGTCGCAGCAGGCTTTGGATTTGAATTATGACGGATTGATTATCGAAACGCATATTGATCCGGATAATGCCTGGAGTGATGCCGCACAGCAAGTAACGCCAACGGTTTTGAAACAAATTTTCGAGAATTTGAAAGTCAAAAAAATGACGACCGAAGAAGACGATTACAATACGGAAATGATAAAACTGCGAGCTAATATTGATATAGCCGATGGAAAATTGTTAGAGATTTTAGGCAACCGAATGAAAGTAGCCGAACAAATCGGAGCACTGAAAAAAGCGAAAAATATTGCCGTTTTGCAGAACAAACGATGGAATGAAATCTTAGGCAAAATGATCTTGGAAGGCGAAGAAAAAGGACTCAGTGAAGAATTCATTTTGAAACTGTTCAAAGCCATACACCAGGAAAGCATTAGCCACCAGGAAAAGATAATAAACGGATAATTTGGGAGAATATCGGTTAAATGCTGTGGCGATAGTTGTTTTTTTTATATTTGTTCGACACTTATAAAACAGTCTATTAATACTAAAAAATAAAAGATATGAAAAAAATAATTTTACTATTCACATTGGTTTTTGGTTTTAACTTGGTTAGCGCTCAGTCAGATGTTATTACAAAACAAATTGGCGAAGTGCTTAAAGGGACAATAGTAAAAGTTGACGAAAACACCATAGTGTTTACTTATGAAGGTCAGGATAAAGAATATACTATTGCCAAGAATGCTGTGGAAAAAATTGTTTACGGTAAAACGGGTAAAACAGTAAAAACTTCTAACAAATTGGTGGTTGCCGGAGAAGCGGATTGGACTAAAGTGATTATCGTTGAAAACTTAGATTACACCGCCGGTTTGGAAAAAGGAAATGAAATCGGTACTATTGAGGAACTGATGGCTTATCAAACAGGTAGTGCCGGAGATAAAACCGCTAACAAAGCCTTGAAAATAAAAGCCGCTAAATTGGGTTACCCATTCATTTTAGTGACGACTGATGGGGCATCCAACAGAAAAGCAATCGTTTATAAATATTAATTTTAGTTGCCTATACTTTAAAAAAGTTGTCAGGAATGGCAACTTTTTTTTTACCATAAATCTAAAATCTAAAATGGTATCTTTGTGGCATGACAGGACTAGTTTATAAATCTACCGGTAGTTCTTATACCGTGAAAACCGAAGATCATCAGGTTTTTGAATGCCGTATCAAAGGAAAGTTCCGAATGAAAGGCATCAAAAGTACCAACCCGATTGCCGTTGGCGATGTGGTAGATTTCGAATTAGACACTACAACGGATGAGGTTATCGGACAGATTCACAACATTCATGACCGAAAAAATTACATTGTCCGAAAGTCGGTAAACCTGTCTAAGCAAACGCATATTATTGCTTCTAATATTGATGTTGTTTTTCTTTTGATTACCATTAATAATCCGCCAACGACGACGAGTTTTATTGATCGGTTTTTGGTTACTGCCGAGGCTTATGGCATTGAAGCCGTTTTGGTTTTTAATAAGATTGATACTTTTGATGAAGCGATGTTGGAAGAGCAACTGTACCTGCAATACATCTATACTGAAATTGGATACAAATGCCTGCGAGTGTCTGCTGTTGAGAAAAAAGGAATTGATGAATTGAAAGCGATGATGACCGGGAAAGTGAGCATGTTTTCCGGACATTCCGGTGTGGGGAAATCAACCTTGGTCAACGCTTTGGAACCGGAACTGAATTTGAAAACCAAACACATATCCGAGCAAAGCAAACAAGGACAGCACACCACCACTTTTGCCGAAATGTATGATTTGTCATTTGATGCGAAAATCATTGACACGCCGGGTATCAAAGGCTTCGGAATTGTGGATATGGAACCTGCTGAAATCAGTGGTTTTTTTCCGGAGTTTTTTAAGCTGCAAGACCAATGTAAATTCAATAATTGCCTGCACAAAGAAGAACCACATTGCGCCATAAAAGCCGCTTTGGAAGAAGATAAAATTGCCTGGTCACGCTACAACAGTTACCTCAAAATACTGGAAGGCGATGACGAACATTACCGTTCCGATACTTATGGTGATGATAGAATTGCCAGTGACGAAACCCGAAAATCCTAATCCGCAATGAAAGCCGTTATTCAACGTGTTGCTGAGGCTTCAGTGACTATTGAGGGAACCAGAGTTGCCGACATTCAGAAAGGATTATTGGTTTTAATTGGCATTGAAGAAGCTGATAACAAAGAAGATATTGTTTGGCTGACCGCCAAAATTGCCAACCTCAGAATTTTTGGTGATGAAAATGATGTGATGAATTTATCGCTGAAAGATGTTGGTGGCGATATCATTATTGTAAGTCAGTTTACATTGCAAGCTTCGACCAAAAAAGGCAACCGCCCTTCCTACTTAAAAGCCGCCAAACCCGAACTGGCCATTCCAATATATGAAGCTTTTATAAAACAAATGGAAGTAGAATTAGGTAAAAAAGTGCCAACCGGACAATTTGGTGCCGATATGAAAGTGGCGCTCTTAAATGACGGACCGGTGACTATACTAATCGACACAAAAAATAAGGAATAAGATATGGATTTAAAACACTCCCAACTCGAAGTAGACAATTGGATTAAAAATCATGGCGTTCGTTATTTTAACGAATTGACCAATATGGCACAACTCACCGAAGAAGTAGGCGAAGTAGCCCGAATCATCGCCCGTCGCTATGGCGAACAATCCGAAAAAGAAAGCGATAAAAACAAAGATCTGGGTGAAGAATTAGCCGATGTGGTTTTTGTAGTTTTGTGTCTGGCCAATCAAACCGGTATCGATTTGCAAGCTGCTTTTGATAAAAAAATGGATTTAAAAACCAACCGCGACCACGACCGCCATCACAATAATGAAAAGTTGAAATAATAGTGAACTTCCATCTCAAATCTTCCATCGTTACTCCTAAATCGGCAATCTCAATCACAGGAAGCAAATCGGAAACCAACCGATTGCTATTGCTGCAAGCGTTATATCCAAATCTTACCTTGGAAAATGCTTCCAATTCAGATGATTCTGAAGTGATGGAAAAAGCATTGGTTTCAAACGATGAAGTTATTGACATCCACCATGCCGGAACCGCCATGCGATTTCTCACGGCGTATTTTTCCATGCAGGAAAATAGAGAAGTAGTGTTAACCGGTTCCACCCGAATGAAAGAAAGACCGATTAAAATTCTGGTCGAAGCGTTGCGACAATTAGGTGCCGAAATCAGCTATGAAGCAAACGAAGGTTTCCCCCCCATAAGAATCAAAGGCAAAAAACTAACGCAAAATAAAGTAGCACTTCCGGCCAATGTCAGCAGTCAGTATATTTCGGCTTTGCTGCTTATCGCTCCAAAATTGGAAAACGGCATTGAACTTACTTTGGAAGGCGAGATTACGTCAGTTCCTTATATTAAAATGACTTTGGCTTTGCTGAATGAAATTGGCGTAGAAACATCCTTTATCGAAAATAAAATTTCAGTAAAACCCCAATCCATAATCCACAAGTCACAATTTACTATTGAATCGGATTGGTCTTCGGCATCTTACTTTTATTCGATAGTTGCGTTGTCAAAAATCGGAACCGAAATCACTTTATCCAGTTACAAAAAAGACAGCCTGCAAGGCGATAGTACTTTGTCAGAAATTTTTAAAGAGTTTGGTGTTGCAACCGTTTTTCAAAACAACACTATTCTTTTGCGCAAATCAAATAACCCACAACCCACAACCCATAACTTACAACTAAACAACGCTCCCGATATCGCTCAAACCATAGCTGTAGCGTGTTTTGGATTGGGAATCGGCTGTTATTTGACGGGGTTGCATACGCTGAAAATCAAAGAAACCGACCGATTAGAAGCCTTGAAAACAGAACTCACCAAACTGGGCGCCAAAGTTTCAGTAACCGGAGAGAGTTTGACTTTAGAACCATCAGCCAAAATCAATCCGGATATTTCCATAAAAACCTATCAGGATCACCGAATGGCAATGGCTTTTGCACCTCTGGGATTGAAAACTTCCCTCTTTATTGAAGAAGCCGAGGTGGTTTCTAAATCCTATCCCACTTTTTGGAACGATTTAAAAAGCATCGGATTTGAAATTTCGGAAATTTAAAGAACTCAGACACTAAGGAACTCAATACCTCAGAACCTTTTATAAAAATAAACCGCTTTTTACTTGACAACGCCTATCTGACAATAGTATATTTGCAGCCTTTACCTTCAGATGTACTAAATCTGAAATCTAATATTTAATATCAGAAATTTACATGAAATTATCTCATTTCCAGTTTAATCTTCCTGCCGAATTATTAGCTGAATTTCCTGCCGAAAATCGTGACGAAGCCAGATTAATGGTCGTTAACCGAAAAGAAAAAACCATTGAACACAAATTATTCAGAGACATTATCGATTATTTTGACGATGGCGATGTAATGATTTTGAACAATACCAAAGTTTTTCCGGCGCGTATGTACGGAAACAAAGAAAAAACCGGAGCCCGTATCGAAGTTTTCTTGTTAAGAGAATTAAATGCTGAGCAACGTCTTTGGGATGTGTTGGTTGATCCGGCCCGTAAAATCAGAATTGGTAACAAATTGTACTTTGGTGATGACGATTCGTTAGTAGCTGAGGTAATAGACAATACAACCTCTCGTGGGAGAACGTTACGTTTCCTATATGACGGTTCGTACACCGAGTTCCGTAAAAAATTGACCGAATTGGGAGAAACCCCTATTCCAAAATACATCAACCGCGAAGTAACCGAAGAAGATGCCGAGCGTTACCAAACCATTTATGCCAAAGAAGAAGGAGCTGTAGCTGCTCCAACCGCTGGTTTGCACTTTTCGAAACACTTGTTGAAAAGATTGGAAATCAAAGGAGTGAACTTTGCCGAAGTAACATTACACGTTGGTTTAGGAACTTTCAATCCGGTAGAAGTGGAAGATTTATCCAAACACAAAATGGATTCGGAGGAATTAATCATTTCTCAGGAAGCTTGCGACATCGTTAATAACGCCAAAGAGAAAAAGAGAAAAATATGCTGCATCGGAACTACTTCCATGCGTGCTATCGAAAGTTCGGTTTCCTCGGCAAGAACGTTAAATCCTTATGTGGGCTGGACGAATAAATTTATTTTCCCGCCTTACGATTTCAGCATCGCTGATTGTATGGTGACCAATTTCCACACTCCAAAATCAACCTTGTTGATGATGGTTTCGGCATTTTGCGGTCACGATTTGATGAAAAAAGCTTACGAAGAAGCCATCAAAGAAAAATACCGTTTCTACTCTTATGGAGACGCCATGTTAATCATCTAATCTGAATTCTTTCCGTTTTAAATACCAAATCCCAGCAGTCCTGTTGGGATTTTTTTATTAGCCAATCGCTTGCGCATAGCAATAATCCATGTTCCTGCTGTCCGCTCTACTTCGGTGCCGCTCCCATCAGGGCTAAATACAATCTTTAGGAATTGAAACTTTGTAACTCTGTTACTTTTCAATACTTTTACGCCACAAACTAGACCACAATGACATTTCAAAACACACGCGAATTTGCGCAGCAACTCGACGCTCAGGACGAATTAAAATCGTATAGAGAAGAATTCTTATTTCCGCAACACAACGGCAAAAATGTAATTTACTTTACCGGAAACTCTCTGGGATTACAACCCAAACGTACCAAACAATATGTAGATGAAGTGATGACCGACTGGGCCAACCTAGCCGTAGAGGGCCACTTTTATGCCGAAAAACCCTGGTGGGATTATCACGAGAGATTTGCCAATCCGCTAAGTCAGTTGGTGGGAGCCAAACCTTCCGAAATCACCGTAATGAATACACTGACCGTAAATTTACATTTGCTGATGGTGTCTTTTTACCGACCAACCCCAACCCGTTATAAAATCATCTGCGAGGAAAAGGCTTTCCCATCGGATCAATACATGTTTCAAAGTCAGGTGCATTTCCATGGGTATAAAGCTGAAGATGCTATTGTGGAAATCAAACGAAGAGATGGCGAACACAACATTCGCTTGGAAGATGTTTTGGCCAAAATTGCCGAAGTAGGCGATGAGCTGGCCTTGGTTTTGATAGGTGGAGTGAATTATTACACCGGACAGGTTTTTGACATGCAAACCATCACCGAAGCCGGGCATAAAGCCGGAGCGATAGTTGGTTTTGATTTGGCACATGCTGCCGGCAACATCGAATTGAAATTACACGAATGGAATATTGACTTTGCTGCTTGGTGCAGTTACAAATACATGAATTCCGGTCCGGGAAATGCCTCGGGTTGTTTTATTCACGAAAAGCATCATGCCAATAAAGAACTGGCTCGTTTTGGCGGTTGGTGGGCGCAGAACAAAGAACGTCGTTTTAAAATGGAACCGACTTTCGATCCCATTATTGGTGCCGATGGCTGGCAAGTGAGCAATTTACCGGTTTTGTCTTTGGCTCCGTATCTGGCTTCCGTTGAATTATTCGCGGAAGTGGGGATGGAAAAATTAATCCAAAAGAGAAATCGCATCACCGCTTATTTAGAATTCATTTTGCACGAAATTGACAAAGACATCCCGGGAACCGAATTTGAAATCATCACACCGAGTAATCAGGAAGAAAGAGCATGTCAGCTTTCGGTTTTTCTCCACGGACAAGGCAGAAGTTTGTTCGATTATTTGATGAAAAATGGCGTCATTACCGACTGGCGGGAACCCAATGTAATTCGATTAGCACCAGCTCCATTTTATTGCTCTTTTGAAGATATGTACGACTTCGGACAAATCCTAAAACAGGGAATTTTAACATAACAATCATTTGATTTGTGCAAAACAATTCGTTGATTTGTAGTTCCTTAATTAACCAAATACCACAAAAACTAATTACGAAAAAAATGAAATTAAAACTATTTTTCACCATTCTTGCCTCGATTGCTTTCTCTTTCTCAAGCATAGCGCAAGTTTCTAAAAATGAAAGTGCTGCCAGAGAATGGATAAATGACCATTCGGGAGAATTAAATATTCAATCATTTCACACTTTTAAATTGAGCTTTGTCAGAAAAGGATTGGCCGGAGAAACACTTCGTTTTCAACAAATGCTGAATGATGTTCCTGTTTTCGGAGCTGAAATTGTAATCAATTTTGCCAATGAAAATACCGTAGCTTATTCTTCAAACAGTTATGATGATAAAATAGCTAATATTACGACTACACCAAGTATTTCTAAAAGCCAGGCTATAGCCATTTCTGATAGCGAATTGAAATATAAAGAAGCAGTAACTTTTCAGGAAGCAAAGTTATATGTCATGAATATCGATGGAACAACAAAATTGGTTTATCGCGTAGTTACCAATGCACATGATATAACCGGAAGTTGGGAAGTAATAATTGACGCCGCTACAAGTGCCATCCTGAGTAAGAAAGATATTGCGGTTTATTACAGACATAAAAAAGAAGAATCCAAAAATACTGAACAACAAGCAGAGAAGAAAAACCTAGCTGCAAAACAGAATGCAAGTTATGTTTCTGGCACTGCTTATGTGTTTAATCCGGATCCGCTATCTCAAGCTCATGTAGCTTATGGCGGCAATTATGACGACAACACAGGAGCAGTAGCACCCGATGATACTGTTGAAACAAATACAGTTCAGCTAGATGCTGCCAGATCTTCTGTAACACTACCTGAAATAGATTTTACTTCTGGAGTTTACAAATTGAAAAGCAGTTATGTTGAAATTAAAGAACTAGAAGCACCTAGTAAAGGTCTTTTTACCCAAGCAACACCGAATTTTTTGTTTACTAGAGTTGATGATGCTTTTGAAGCAGTAAATGCTTTTTATCATATTGATAAGAGTTTGCGTTACATCAATGAGACTCTAGGGATTCCGTGTATACCCTTGACAAATAATGGTGTTTTGTATTATGATCCGTCTGGAGTTAATGGAGATGATAACTCTTATTATACTAACGGGACACTGACTTTTGGTGAAGGCGGTGTTGATGACGCAGAAGATGCCGATGTGATTTTACACGAATTAGGTCATGGATTGCATGATTGGATTACCGGTGGTAATGCTTCAAGTGCAACAGGACTTGGTGAAGGAAATGGTGATTATTGGGCAATGTCTTATAGCAGAAGTCTAAACCAATGGGCTTCATCAGAAGCTGCTTATAATTGGGTTTTCAGTTGGGACGGGCATAATGAATGGTGGAGCGGAAGAACAACAGCCTATACCAGAACTTATCCGCAAACAGGCTCAACGTATACAGAATCTCATGTATATGGCCAAATTTGGGCTACTGCCTTAATGAAAATTTATGATGTAATCGGTAAGACAAAAACAGATACCGCTTTCTTAGAAGGGTTAGCACTTACAAATGGAGGATCAAATCAAAAAACAGCTGCTGTAGCCGTAAGACAGGCAGCTATAAATATGAATTATCCGTGTGCTGATATTCAAACCATGACTACCAAATTCAATGCTGCGGGTTATGCATTACCGGCACTTGCATTGAGTATGGCTCCAATCGCAGATCAAACAGTACAAGCAGATGCGGGCACTAACACCTATACTTTACCTAGCTATGCCACTTTGGCAAACCCCATAGTAGCCAATTGCAATGCTACTTTAACTCAAAATCCGACAGTCGGAACTGTATTGGCGCCGGGAGTATATACTATTACTATGGTAGCTACCAGCGGCACATCAGTAACAAGAACATTCCAACTTACCATTACTTCTAATTTAGGGGTTAATGAGTCGGTCAAAAATCACTTTGTATTATATCCAAATCCGGCCACTACGGTGTTGCATATGAAAGGTGAGTTTGAGGCAAACGAAAGCGTGACTATCTATAATATGTTAGGACAAATAGTATTGAGAAAAACAGTAAACACTAATGAAGAAAGTATCGATATTACTACTTTATCTACAGGGATTTACAATGTGTATTTCAACAATGCCAAAGTATCTTATAAATTTATAAAGCAATAAGGCTAAAAAAAGAATCAATAGAAACCACAATGCGAAATCATTGTGGTTTTTTTATGAAAAGAGTTTTATAAAAACGTAGTAACTCAGTACCTTTGCACCTTAGAATTTCATAAAATGACCAAACAACAAATTATAGACACCTTTGATCCAAGTCAGCCAGGCTTGGCCGATGCTACCGTTTTTGGATTGCCATTCTCGGCAGAACAATCAGAAATTATTATTATTCCAGTACCTTGGGAAGTTACCGTAAGTTATGGCGCCGGGGCTTCAGAAGGACCGGAAGCTATATTGGATGCTTCGTTTCAGGTAGATTTAAATCATCAGGATTTCCCGGAGTTATGGAAATTGGGAATGTACCTTGATGAAGCGCCAAAACATTGGGCAACCAACTCAGAAAAGTACAAAGCTTTGGCACAACCTATCATCGAAATGCTCGAAAGCGGCGAGGCCATAGAAACCTATCCGGCGTTGCAGGCAGATTTAGATAAGATTAATAAAGTGTGCCGTGAGCTGCATACGGAAGTCAAAGAAAAAGTCTTGTACTGGATGAACAAAGGCAAAAAAGTAGCGCTTATTGGCGGGGATCATTCTACGCCATTGGGCTATTACGAAGCTTTGGCAACATTGCATGAGAATTTCGGAATTCTGCATTTGGATGCGCACATGGATTTGCGTATTGCTTACGAAGGGTTTACGTATTCCCACGCGTCAATTATGTACAATGCATTAAAGATTCCACAAATTTCAAAAATTGTACAAGTCGGGATTCGCGATTTTTGTGAGCAGGAAGTAGAAGTTGTAAAACAAGCCAAAGGAAGAGTACTGGTAAATACCGATGCTGATTTGAAAGCAGAAACTTTTGAAGGGAAAACCTGGGCCGAACAATGTGATGCCATCATAGCCACCTTGCCACAAAAGGTTTGCATCAGTTTTGATATTGACGGGATGTACCAATGGTATGCGCCTAATACTGGAACACCGGTGCCTGGTGGATTTTCGTTTGAACAAGCTACTTATTTGTTTAATAAACTTGCCGAAAGCGGTAAAGAAATTATAGGATTTGATTTAGTAGAAGTGGCACCTGGCGATACCGATTGGGATGGTAATGTGGGCGCCCGAATGCTATTTCACATGTGTGGTGTTTTGGCCAAAAACAACGGCTTGAATGTGGGGCAGAAAATAAATTTCCCAAGAAAATAACAGAGTATTCTTTATAGTATAGAACCAAACAACCCTTTTAGTGCATTGCTGAAAGGGTTTTCTTTTTACAATAATCTTCCATAATGATGCTCAGTAATTACTTATATTTGTGTAAACAACAGCGTTATGAAAGCCTTAAAGAAAATCTTCCTAATCGTCTTAACCCTTATAATTGTTATACTCCTCTTGGGTTTTTGTTATCTGCAATACACCAAACCTAAATACGAAGGAGAGCAATCGTTAAAAAATATTTCCAAAGAAACAACGGTCTATTTTGACGAATACGGTGTGCCTCACATTTATGCCGCCAACCAAAAAGATGCTATGACCGCTCTGGGATATGTTCATGCGCAGGACCGATTGTGGCAAATGGAACTCATGCGACGCATTGCTCCCGGAAGACTTTCCGAAATGTTTGGCAATCCGGTGTTGAAGACTGATAAATTTTTTGCCGGAATTGGCATTGATGAAAACTCCGCCAAAGCGGTAGCCCAAATGGATAAAAATTCACAAACGTATCTTTTGGCCAATGCCTATCTCGATGGAATTAACCAATACCTGGAAGAAGGCGTTTCCCCAATAGAATTCCGTTTGCTGGGAATTAAACCCGAAAAATTCACGCTGAAAGATGTCTATAATATTTTTGGTTTTATGTCGTTCAGCTTTGCTATGGCACAAAAAACAGATCCTTTGCTAACCGATATTCGTGACAGATTTGGTATGGAATATCTCCAGGATTTTGGCATTCATGGCGAATTTAGTAGCCAACAACTTAAGTCTTATAAAGGCAATTATAAAGCTTACAGCGAAATCAGCAAAACCTTAACAGTGTTGTTGGAGCAGTCTCCGGTTCCTGCTTTTATTGGCAGCAACAGTTGGGTTATTGGTGGCGCTAAAACCAAAAATGGCAAAGTTATTTTGGCCAATGATCCACACATTATGTATTCACAACCGGGGACTTGGTACGAAGCCCACATTTCCTGTCCTGATTATGAAATGTATGGCTATTACATTGCCGGAACGCCGTTTCCGTTACTCGGGCACAATCGCGATTATGCTTATGGTTTAACGATGTTCGAAAACGATGATGTGGATTTCTTTCAGGAAGAAGACAATCCGAATAATGAACACCAATACAACACTCCAGACGGTTATAAAAATTATACCTATAAGCAAAAAACCATCAAAGTAAAAGACAGTGCCGATGTCAAACTAAATGTGAAAACCAGCCATCACGGGCCAATCATCACAGGATTGTTAGACGGATTAGCCACCAAAAAATCGGTTGCCATGTCGTGGATTTACACCCAACAAAAAAATCAAATTCTGAATGCTGTTTATGAATTGTCCCATGCTAAAAACCTGGAAGATTTTCATAAAAACATAGAACTCATCAAAGCGCCCGGGCTCAATATTATGTATGGTGATGCTAAAGGCAATATTGCCTGGATTACTTCGGGGAAGTTGTACAAGGTGGATAAAAGTGTCAATACCAATTTCATTCTCAACGGGGCTAATGGTATTGATGACAAGAAAGAGTTTCTGCCTTTTGCCAAAAATCCATCTGCGGTCAATCCGCCATGGAATTATGTTTATACTTCGAACAATCAGCCCGAAGCCATTGACGGGTATTTGTATCCCGGTTATTATTTGCCCAAAGACAGAGCGCTTCGGATAGACGGTTTGTTGGCTCCAAAAAGCAATTGGACCAAAGAAGAAGTTAGTAAAATGATAGTCGATAATACTTCAGCAACTGCTAGGGAAATAGTAGTCAATATGACAGCGCCAATTAATGCTGCCAATTTTTCGGCCAATGAAAAACAAGCTTTAAAAACGTTAAAGGCATGGCAAGGTACGCACGCGGTTGATGAGGTGGCGCCGACACTGTTTAACAAATGGCTGTATTTTTATTTGAAAGACACCTTTGAAGATGAGTTTGGCAAGGATAATTTCAAATTATTGTTAAGCACCCATATCATCAAACAAGTGATAGAAAATCAGAGTAGAAATGCGGCTTCGGTTTGGTGGGACAATATTGGAACCAAAACTAAAAAAGAAACACAAGCTGAGATTTTGACGCAATCCTTCAAAGAAGCCACAGCCTCGTTAGAAAAACAAATGGGAACCGATATTTCGCAATGGCAATGGGGAAAAGTGCATCAGGTAACCTTCCAACATCCGATTGGCAAAGTGAAATTGTTTAGTAAGTTTTTCAATGTGGGTAGTTTTCCAATTGCCGGTACCAATGAAGTCATCAATAACCAGTTATTTATTTATACCGATGATGCCGAAATTACTGTGAAAGGAGGTCCTTCCACCAGACGCATTATTGATTTTTCGGATATTGAAAACAGCTGGAGTGTTTTGCCAACAGGACAATCGGGCAACCCAATGAGTTCCCATTACAACGATCAGGCGGATATGTTTGTCAAAGGCAAATTCCGAAAAATGAAACTCAACAAAAAGGAAATCATCGCAACAGCTACCAAGTTGGTTTTTAAACCTAAGTAAATAGCGTTATAACAAATAATTATCCTGATTCCATTCGTCTATTCGGGGCAAACCATTAAATTTGCAAAACCGTTTACTAAAATTAAATGCAAACTCCTCAAAAAATTGCTGTGGTAGGTTCGGGCTTAGTCGGAACTTTATTAGCAATCTATCTCAAAAAACAAGGCCATACCGTGCATGTGTATGACCGAAGTCCGGATATCAGAACGGTTCAGTTTTCGGGGCGCTCTATCAACTTAGTAATGTCAACCCGAGGGTGGAAAGCCATGGAGGATGTAGGGTTGGATGACGAAATTCGAAAAATTGGCATTCCGGTTGATAAACGGGCCATTCATTTAAAAGACGAAAAACTCAATTATCAATATTATGGCAAAGACGGAGAAGCTATTTTCTCTTTGTCTAGAGGTGTTTTAAACCGCAGAATGATTGATTTGGCGGAAGCGGAAGGCGTAGAGTTCTTTTTTAATCACAAAATTTGGGATGTTACTTTAGCCGATGCCACTTTGCATATCGGAGATTCTGAAAGGGGCGAGTGGACGGAGTTGAAATACGATAAAGTCTTTGGTGCCGACGGTGCTTTTTCCAGAATCCGTCACCGCATGCAGCGTCAGAGCATGTTTGATTACTCGCAGGAGTTTATGAAAATTGGCTACAAAGAATTACACATTCCCGCCAATCCTGATGGCACGCATAAAATAGATAAAAACTCATTACACATTTGGCCACGAGGCAACTTTATGCTAATGGCTCTGCCTAATTTGGATGGTTCGTTTACTTGTACGTTGTTTATGCCTTTTGAAGGTGAAAATTCATTCGAACAATTAAAAGACAAAGAAAGTTTGATTAATTTCTTTGCAGAATATTTTCCCGATACAGCCGCTGTAATTCCGGATTTGGTGGAAGATTTTTTCAAAAATCCGACAAGTTATTTGGTGATGATGAAATGTTATCCGTGGACCTTTGAAGACAAAGTGGCTTTGATTGGTGATGCGTCACATGCCATAGTTCCTTTTTATGGGCAAGGGATGAATGCCGGTTTTGAAGACATTACCATTTTGAGTGAAATGATGACGAAATATGGTGATGATTGGAAAACCATTTTCTCAGAATATCAAAAATCGCGTAAACCGAATGCCGATGCGATTGCAGAACTTTCGTTGCGTAATTTCATTGAGATGAGCACCAAAACGGCTGATGAAAAATTTTTACTGCAAAAGAAAATCGAGAAATGGTTCTCGGATAAACATCCTGATAAATGGCTGCCACTGTACAGCCGGGTGACTTTTAGTCTGCATCCGTATTCGGAAGCCTTGGCTTTGGGAGATTTTCAAAATAGCATTATGGAAGAAGTCATGAAAATGCCCAACATCGAAGAAAAATGGAATAGTGAGGAAGTCGAAAACAAAATCATAACCCTATTACAATAAAAAAGTCCCGATCATTCGGGACTTTTTTTATTCTTCGCGGTGTACTTTGGTAAAATCAAAAGCGGGTTTGCAAATGGCAATGTATTCACACGGTTCGTCAAACGGGTTTGAGTATTGCACACGGGTATTTTTCTCTATTTTGATGGATTGACCGGCTTCTAAAATCACAACTTCGCCTTCGATAATAAATTGTTTTTTTCCTGAAATGATATAGGTGTACTCGTCAAACTCAGGGGTTTGAAAAGGTTCTTTCCAATGTGGTGGCGCGACCATGTGGGCTATCGAAATTTCGGAGTTGTCCGTCGTAGCCTGACCGTGGTGTTCTTCTATGAGTTTACCATCTGTTGTTGGCACGATGAAGGGTGCTTTTTGTATAAAGTATTTTTTCATAATTCTAAAAATTTAATCCCACACAAATTTCCAATGACCGTCTTTTTGCTTTTTCCAAACGGTGTGAAAAACACCTTTAAAGTCTTTTTTGTTTCCCAAAGAATCGGTCACCGTCCAAACGTATTTCCCATAGGTATACGCTAAGGTTCCGTCATTGGAAACATCAATAAAATCAGGTTTCCAGGTCACGGCTGCTTTTTTAAATTTCGGATTGCTGAAAAAGGTTTTGATTGCTTCTTTTCCTTTAATGAGCGAATCATTGTCGCGTTTGATAATGGCATTGCTGTCGGCAAAAGTGTAGAAAGCTTCCTGAATTCCTTTGGCTTGCGCCAAATTTTTGAAATCGTCTTCGGCTTTTGCGACTTCGGCTTTCAGAGCAGTACTGTCAATAGGAGTGTTTTTTTGGGAACAACTGAAAACCAAACAGGTCAGTAACAATAAGATTGCTTTTTTCATAATAGAAATGGTTTTATTTTTTAAACATAAAATAAACGGCCAATACCAAAAGGGCAAAGCCAATGATATGGTTCCAACGTAAGGTTTCATTTTTGAAAAACAACAGGGAGAAAAGCACAAAAATGACTAAGGTAATTACTTCCTGAATGACTTTGAGTTGCAATAAAGAAAAAGGCCCTCCATTGCCTTCATAGCCTATTTTGTTGGCAGGAACCTGAAAACAATATTCGAAAAAAGCTAATCCCCAGCTGATTAAAACAATGGTAATGAGTCCGGCATTTTCAAACCATTTCAGTTCTTTGAATTTTAGATGGCCATACCAGGCCAATGTCATAAAAATATTCGAAAGCACTAGCAATCCTATTGTGAAATAACTTTTCATTCGGGTATTAAAAATAGTGGAGTTGTAAAAGTAGGTAAAGCTATTGTCTTTTCAAAAATAAGGAAATGTTAATTATTTTCGAACCCAGTAAAAAAAGCGGTAAATTTAACTTTTTGAAAAAAAGGTTGATGGGATAAATACATTTTCAACACTTTTCACGTTATACTTATAATTACTCATTAAAACACTTAAAAAGGAAAGTATTTTTATTTAATATTTAATGATTGATTGAAATGTCTGAATCGCTTATTTTGATTGAAATTAAGGCAGGTAGTATTAAATCTAAAAAAAGTTTTTTTATTTGAAGTAAAAAATTAAATTTGCTACCAATCAAGTTTATTTAACAACTAAAACTTATAAATTATTTAAAAATTAAAATTTAAAAAAATGGCAAACGTTAAAAAAGAAAGTGGTTCAAACTTAGGAGTAATGTTCTCTGGAATTGTGATTGTAGTATGTATTTTAATTGGAATTCTTGTGTGGAATTTCATTATGGGTGCAGGGTCAAATTTTGAAGGTGGAGTAAACACAGGAACACCACTAAAAGGAAATTATTTGGCAATGGTTTACAAAGGAGGGCCAATTGTGCCGGTTTTGATGGGGTTATTGTTAATGGTGGTTGTTTTCTCATTTGAAAGATATTTTGTGATTTCTAAAGCTACCGGTAAAGGAAATTTAGATGCCTTTATGAAAAATGTTCAGGCTAGCATCAAAGGAGGGCATATCGAAGAAGCCATTTCTGCTTGTGACAAACAACAAGGTTCTGTAGCCAACGCTATCCGTTCCGCTTTAGTAAAATACCAAGATGTTAAAAAAGAAGGATTCAACAGTGAAGAAGCTTCTGAAACCATCCACAAAGAAATCGAAGAAGCTACAGCTCTTGAAATGCCAATGTTAGAACAACACATGACGATTTTGTCTACTTTAGTTTCTTTAGGAACTCTTGCAGGATTGTTAGGAACGGTAACAGGTATGATTAAAGCATTTGCCGGATTAGCTGGTGGTGGTGGAGCAGATTCTGCTGAGCTTGCAAACGGTATTTCTGAGGCGTTGATTAATACAGCTACAGGTATCTCAACTTCTGCTTTAGCTATTATTTGTTATAACTTCTTTACTTCAAAAATCGACAGTCTTACTTATGCTATTGATGAAGCAGGTACTACTATCGTTAATACTTACAGACATTTTAGAGGTAGCTTAAAACAATAATTTTGATAGTCACTATCAATAATACTATATAAAACAATGGCAATAAAAATGAAAAAAAAGTCAACATCTACCGATATGACGGCGATGTGTGATGTTGCATTCCTTTTGCTTACGTTCTTTATTTTGACTGCTACTGCTAAAGTTCCTGAGGCAATGCCGGTTGATACACCAGCATCCACAGTACAGACTAAGTTACCTGAAAAAGATTTGGCTACTTTGACTGTAGGTCATGGAAAAGTATTTTTTGATGTCAAAGGAAAAGATGTCCGTGTGAGAACCCTTGAATTAATGGGTAAAAAATATGGCGTTCAGTTTTCGGAAGATGATCAAAATAAGTTTGCAATAATGGAAAGTTTTGGAGTGCCGGTTCAGAATCTTAAGCAGATTCTTGACATGCGACCTTCAGACAGAAAGAATGTTCAGCAGCCCGGAATCCCTAAAGATTCTTTGGATAACCAATTGGCAGATTGGGTTCAGAATGCCCGAATTGCGAACATTGAGTTGCATGATAAAGAATTGGAACTTGCCATAAAAGGTGATGCTAAAGAAGAGTACCCTATTATCAAAAGAGTGATGGATATTTTGCAAGATCAAAAAATCAATAGCTTTAGTTTGGTTACTGGTTTGAGAGGAAAAGAAAAATAATTTAAAAAATATACTAAATGGCTGAATTAAATACCGGCGACGGCGGTGGTAAAAAAGGCAGTAAAAAAGTAAGGAGTAAAAAGCAAAACTCTAAAGTAGACTTAACGGCTATGGTGGATTTAGCTTTCCTTTTAATCACTTTCTTTATGCTTACCACAACGTTGTCTAAACCCCAATCGATGAATTTGGGTTTGCCAGATAAAGATCCGGACAAGGATAAAAATAAAGATGTTAAAGTAGATGAGAATCGTACGATGACAATATTATTAGGAGAGAACAATAAATTGGTTCGTTATGTGGGCTTGTTGGCAACTCCGGTTTCAGGAGGTGCGCCAAAAGACTTTGAGTATGGTAAAGACGGAATCCGAAAAGAATTGTTGAGCAGAAAAGCGGCAGTACTTCAATATACCGGAACCAAAGACAAAGGAATGATTGTAATTATCAAACCAAGCAAGAAGTCTAAGTATCGCAATTTAGTGGATATACTTGATGAAATGGCCATTGTTGGTGTTCCTACTTACGCCATTGTAAATGAGTTTACACCAGAAGAAAGCAAATTGATTGGAGGAACATCTACAGCTGCAACTCCTGCGACGGAAAAAACTCCTAATCCTTAATCTAATTAAAAAAGAAAAGACATGAAATTAGATTTATTAAAAAATCAATGGCTGGAAATTGTTTTTGAAGGACGAAATAAATTATATGGTGCTTACGAACTAAGAAAAACAAACGGTAAGACTACCGTTAGATCTCTAATTATTGGAGGTGTTATTTTTGTTTTTTTGGTTAGTATTCCCGTATTGATGAATTTGCTTCCGGATAATTCAGACGAAGCTGTTTTAGATCAAAAAATTACAACGGTAAAATTACCGCCAAAAGAAAAACCAAAAGAAGATCTTCCACCACCACCGCCACCGCCACCAAAAGTGGATCAGGTAAAATTTGTAAAGCCAGTTGTGGCTAAAGCAGAGGAAGTAACCGAAGAGCCACCAAAAGTGGAAGAAATAAAAGATAAAAAAATCGGTGCTGAAACTATCAAAGGTGATCCGGATGCGGAATTAAGTGTTGAGCCAGTTGGTAACGGTCCGAGTGTAGTAGAAGAAGACAATCAAATCTACAACACAGCCGGTATCGAGGTTAAACCTGATTTCCCTGGTGGGTTAGATAAATTCTACAAATTCATTGGTAAAAATTTCCAGGTTCCTGAAGAAGAAGGATTGAAAGGAAAAGTATTTGTAACATTCGTTGTAGAAAAAGACGGTTCGTTAACAGATATCAAAGTAATCAGAGACATCGGTTACGGAACAGGAAAAGAAGCTATCAGAGTTTTGAAGTCTTGTCCAAAATGGAATCCCGGTGAACAAAATGGAAAAAAAGTGAGAGTATTATACTCCCTACCAATTTCTATTCAATCAGCCGAATAAATGGGTTCAAAAATCATAGAAAATTTTCAGAAGAAATCGCTAAAAGAGCGATTTCTTCTCGTTATTAGCTTACTCAATTTTATTGCTTTTTGTTTTTTGGGATGCCTTTTGTTGTTCTGGAAAAAATTGCAATTGAATTTGCCAAATAATCTCCAACTAATTGTTGGATGTCTTATAATATTATTTGCTTTTTTACGTTTTATACCTCAAGTAAAGCGTTTGAATAAATTAGATGATGAATAAAATAACAAAATCAATTGTCGGCTTTCTTTTAATAACCCTATTGTTTGTTTTTTCCTGTCAAAAGAAAACAGAAGGCAAACAGGACACTATCATTGAGGGAAAAGCAACTATTTATGTCGATGAATCTATCTTGCCGATAGTAGAAGACGAACAAGCTGTTTTTGAAACCGAATACAGTGCTAAGTTGCATTTGGTTCCCAAATCAGAAAATGAAGTATTGAATTCTTTGCTAAACGATACAGCCAAAATCGCTGTTTTAACACGACAGCTTTCCGCTAAAGAATTAAAAGTTTTTGAATCCAAAAAAATAGTACCGAAAACAACACCTTTTGCTATGGATGCCGTTGCTCTTATAAAAAATAAAGCATCCAATGACACGCTTATCGCTTTGCAGGATGTAATTGATTTTATGCAAGGCAAACAAGTTTCCAGTATTAAAGGATTAGTGTTCGACAATCTTAATTCCAGCACAGCAAGATATATTGCCGAAAAAGCGGGAGTAACTATTTCGAATCAAAAAAATGTTTTCTCTTTCAAAACCAATGAAGAGGTAATAAAATATGTGGCTCAAAACAACGGAATGATTGGCGTTGTCGGAATGAATTGGATATACCAACCGGCATTAGAGCTACAGGAAATGGTAGATAAAGTCAATGTGTTAAGTGTGAAAGATACAAATGCCACGGCTTACTTTTCACCTACGCAGGATAATCTTGCTTCCGGAAACTATCCTTTGGCACGTCATTTGTATATTATCAATTGTCAGGGATATGCCGGGTTAGGAATGGGGTTTACTTCCTTCCTTGCAGGAGATAGAGGACAGCGTATTATTTTAAAATCAGGTTTAATGCCTGAGCGACTGCCAAGCAGAAAAATTCTGATTAGAAACAAATAAAAAAAGATAAAAATTAAAAATTGCAAGATGAACAAGTTTAAAATTTTCAGCTTAGCGTTAGTAGCTACCACCATTGCGAAAGCACAAGATTTAGAGCCAGCGAAGAAAGCTATTGATGCTGAACAATTTGAAAAAGCCAAATCGTTGTTGAAATCAGTAATACAGGCTAAGCCTACCAATGGTAAAGCTGCCTTCCTTTTAGGGAACATTTACCTAAAACAAAACATTGCCGACTCAGCGTCTATTTATTTCCAAAAAGGATTAACCGCTACGGATGGTGCCCGATTCAATAATATCGGATTAGCACAGTTAGATTTAGATAAAGATAACAAAGCAGCGGCTCAAGCCAAATTTGATTTGGTTACCAAAGACTTGAAAAAGAAAGATACAGAAGAGTATGTGTATATCGCTCAGGCCTATATGAATGCTGACAAGCCTGATTATAAAAGTGCCATCGCTGTTTTGACAAAAGCAGCCACTGCAAATCCTACCGATGCTCAAGTGCAATTGGCCTTAGGGGATGCTTATTATGGCGATAAAAAACAAAATGAAGCTTATGTCGCCTACAGAAATGCTTACCAAACGGACAGTTCTTTAATCAGAGCCAAAATGCAGTTAGGGGTTTTGTTGAAAGGTGCCAAAGCCTACACAGAAGCTGTAAAAGCGTATAACGAAGTTATTGGGATCAATCCAAATTATGGGCCGGTGTACAGAGAATTGGCTGAAACTTATTACTTATGGGGAAATAATGAGCCAAAAACCTATACCGAAAATATTCAAAAAGCTTTAGGTTTTTATGAAAAATACATGAGCTTGACGGATTATTCCATCACATCACGTATGCGTCATGCCGACTTCTTGATCTTAGCTAAAGATTACAAAGCCTTGGAAATTGAAGCTACCAAAATGAAACAATTAGATGGCGTAAATCCAAGAATTCTAAGATATTTAGGGTATTCAGCTTATGAAAATGGAAATGCAGATGCCGCTTTAGACGCTTTGCAAAAATATACGTCCAATCCGGCAAACAAAATTATTCCGCGTGATTACTTGTATTTAGGCCAGGCTGAAATCAAAAAAGGAACCAGTGCCGATGGTAAAACTGTAGATCCAACATTGTTGGCCACAGCTATTGCAGACATCAAAAAAGCAATCGACATGGAGCCATTAGCGGTAAATGAGTTGAATGAATTAGGAAAAAAATTATACGATCAAAAAGCCTTTACTGCTGCGGCAGCCGTTTTTGAATTGGCGGTTACTAATCCAAATTCTAAAAACTTCTTGATTGATAATTTCTACTTCGGAAATGCATTGTACTATGACAATACCAGAAAAGATGTAGTAAAAGCGGATCCTATCGCTTTGCAAAAAGCAGATGTGGCTTTTGGAAATGTAATAACAGCTTCGCCAACAACACAAGATGCTTATTTGTTCAGAGCCAGAACCAACAGATTGTTGGAAAATGATGCGATGATGACTACGTATTACCAACAATATATTGATACGGTTACAGCAAAAGGAGAACCTGAAATCACTAAGAATAAAGCTAAGTTCATCGAAGCTTACAACAACATGGCAGCCAGTTTTGCTAATACAGATAAAGCCAAAGCCAAAGAGTTGTTCAATAAAACCTTAGCGCTTGATCCAACAAATGCCTACGCGTTAGATTCCTTGAAAGTGTTGAAATAAACTATAGAAATTACTAAGTAAGACCGTTCTGAAGCATCAGGGCGGTCTTTTATTTTGCAGCATTTTCAAATTTTCAAATTAACTCATTTTCAAATTGAGTATCTTTGCCAACTATATTCAAAAAAATGTTATCAAAAGAAACACAATCTTCCGTTGAAAAAGGAGAAATGCTTCCCCTGATGGAAGAGTTTTACACCATTCAGGGCGAAGGCTTTCACACCGGAACTGCAGCTTATTTTATTCGAATTGGCGGTTGCGATGTAGGGTGTCATTGGTGTGATGTGAAAGAAAGTTGGAATGCCGAATTGCATCCGCCAACTGCTACCGATTTGATTGTTGCCAATGCGGCCAATTATGCTGATACGGTTGTAGTGACGGGTGGCGAACCCTTAACTTGGGACATGACATTGCTTACGCGAAAGTTAAAAGACAAAAATCTTAAAGTTCATATTGAAACTTCGGGTGCTTATCCGGTTACGGGTACTTGGGATTGGTTTTGCCTTTCGCCAAAGAAAAATAAACTCCCGGTGGCAGAGGCTTATGCTATCGCCAATGAGTTAAAAGTCATTGTTTACAACAAACACGATTTTATTTTTGCCGAAGAACAAGCCGCCAAAGTAAATAATAATGCCATACTCTTTCTGCAACCGGAATGGAGTAAAAAAGAAGAAATGACGCCGTTAATCGTAGATTATGTGATGAACAACCCCAAGTGGAGAGTATCGTTACAAACACATAAATATTTGAACATTCCTTAACTATCATTATATGAAGCTAATGCCACTTTTGTTATTTATGTTGTTGCCAATGGCTGCCTTGTCACAAATTCAAGGGGAAGATGAAGTTTATTTAAAAGGTGACCGAATCGAAGCCAAGTTCAATGGTGGCGGAATTGACGAGTTCACAGATTTTATCCATAAAGAATTTGATTATACCAAAGTAACCAAACCCGGCAAAATGGTTGGCGCTTTCACTGTTGATGTTGACGGAAGTGTCAAGAATATTAAAATCATTGAGTTTTTTGATGTCGAATCGGCCACAGAATTCATAAGAGTTTTGA
This sequence comes from Flavobacterium sp., assembly GCF_036741995.1. Lineage (GTDB taxonomy): Bacteria > Bacteroidota > Bacteroidia > Flavobacteriales > Flavobacteriaceae > Flavobacterium. Next base: position 73,621 of record NZ_DAINRG010000008.1, read on the forward strand.
AAAAATGCCCCAAATGGGAGCCTGCCAAACGCAACGGGAAAGCCATTAGCATAGAAATAAAATACCCAATGGTCTTCAAAAAAAGAAACTAAATATTATTAACAACTATAAACTTAAAATTTAAAAAATGAAAAAATTTTTAATCGCAGCCACATTTGCTTTCGTTTCACATGTTGGTTTTGCTCAAGAGGATGCTTTAAAAAAAGATGTATTAAAAGTAATTGAACTTAGTGGCTCTGCTTCGCAGATGAAATTGGCCAAAGACCAAATTCTACAAATGGTTCCCAAAGAAAAGCAAGCCGCATTTATCTTAGAGTTTGATGCAACATTGCCTTCATTGTACGACAAAATGGCTAAAATTTATATGGATACCTATACCAAAGAAGACATCAAAGCCATGTTAGCTTTCTATGAAAGTCCTGTTGGTAAAAAAATCACTGCCAATGCTGGAGCTGTTGCCGAAAAATCACAAGCGGCCGGTCAAGAATGGGGTCAGGGTTTGCAAACCATGATGATGAAATACGTACAACAATAAACTTATGAAGAAGCTTATGCTTGTTGCTGCTTTTTGCGGTTGTCAGTTTGCTTTTGCTCAGAATGTAACTCCAGCCACGACAAACAGTCCGGAGGATACTAATATATACAATACCTCGGGAGTAGAGGTAAAACCAGAATTTCCGGGAGGACTTTCGGCATTTTACAAGTATATAGGGAAAAGTTACAATACTCCCAACGTTGCCGGATTGAAAGGTAAAGTATTCGTAACGTTTGTTATTGAAAAAGACGGAAGCGTTACCGATGTTAAAGTCTTAAGAGATATTGGTTACGGTACCGGCGAAGAAGCGATTAGGGTTTTGAAAGACTGCCCAAAATGGTTACCGGCCGAACAGAATGGCCAAAAAGTAAGAGTGCTATTTTCACTGCCCATATCCATACAAACAAAATAATCTTAAATCCCAAATCGTTTTGATTTGGGATTTTTTACTTTTGACCAAAAATCATCCATCATGTCCTCACCATTTTTATTAAATCCTGCCATCACGTTCCTAAATCACGGTTCTTTCGGAGCTTGTCCCAAACCCATTTTTGAAGAATTCCAACGCTTTCAACTCGAATTAGAATCCGATCCGGTTGATTTTATTCAAAGAAAACAACCTGCTTATTTGAAAACAGCAAGAGAGAGTTTGGCAAAATTTGTAGGATGCCAGGCTCAGGATTTATTTTTCACTTCCAATCCGACCTTTGCCATCAATACGATCATGCGTAGCATCCAGCTTAAGGAAGGCGATGAAATCTTGGCCACCAATCACGAGTATGGTGCGATGGACAGAACTTGGAATTTTTACTGCAAAAAATCAGGAGCGAAATACATTCGCCAAAACATCACCTTGCCTGTAACTTCCAAAGAACAAATCCTAGAAGAATTTTGGAAAGGCTATAATGCCAATACCAAAGTGGTTTTTCTAAATCAGATTTCGAGCGCCACCGCCTTGATTTTTCCGGTGAAAGAAATTTGCGAAAGAGCCAAAGAACTTGGGTTGATTACTATAGTGGATGGGGCTCACGTTCCGGGCCACATCGATTTAAATATTGAAGAACTGGCTCCGGATTATTACACGGCTACGCTACACAAATGGATGCTGGCACCCAAAGGCAGTTCCTTTTTATATGTGAAACCAACACTGCAAAATGAGTTGGAACCTTTGGTGGTAAGCTGGGGGTATGAAAGTGTGGCGCCTGGGGAAAGTCAGTTTCTGGATTATCATGAATTGCAGGGAACCCGCGATGTTTCAGTGTTTTTGTGTACGCCCAAAGTGATTGAGTTTTTAGAAAAAAACAACTGGAAAGCCGTGTCAAAAAACTGCAAACAAATCGTGTTAGACAATTGCCAGCGCTTTTGTGATTTGTTAAACACCCAACCAATTTCGCCCATAACTTCTGAGTTTTTGGGGCAAATGGCCAGCATTCCAATCAATACCAGCAATCCCACAGCACTTAAAAATGTGTTGTTCGAAACCTATAAAATCCAAGTACCGGTAATGCCTTTGAATGGGGATTATTACATTCGATATTCCATTAATGGCTATAATACGCAGGAAGATTTGGATGTTTTGTACAAGGCTTTGGAAGACATCATTAAGACAACGGATCTAATACAAGTCTAACTCCAGTTTTCTCTTTTTTTCAATTCGGTAATGTGCGCCAAATGATGGTTGCAATGCCATTCGTAAAGGCAAATCATTTCTTGGAGTGAGAATTCCTTGTTGTGCTCAGGGTGCACGTAGGTTTTTTTCAAATCGGATTCAGATAAATTTTTCATAACGAAAGCCAAGCGGAAATGCAATCCTTCCAGGAATTGAAGCGTGGGTTCAATCGGCATGGTTTTGTTGTCTAGGCCTTCTCCCCAAAGATTTTCGTAGTAAAATTTTATTGTCGGATTGTTTTCGGTCAAGGTCCATTTTAATCTTATAAAACAGTTCATGTGGCTATCGGCGCAATGATGCACGACCTGGCGAATCGTCCAACCGTCTTTTCGGTACGGAGTTTCCAATTGGGTTTGCGATAAAGATGCTACTTCCGATTTCAGTTTTTCAGGAAATGTGGCGATGGTGTTTATGGCTTTCGCCAAAAGTTCGGCGGTGTAACTTTCGGGAGCTTCAAATTTTCCAATCGGATAACGTAAGTGGTCGAGTGCTGAATTTTCCATTGTTTACAGAGTTAGTTTGGCCAAATAATCAAAATGTTTGCCTTCGGTTACTAATTCGCATTCCAAACCATTGGCATGAGCGGCATTTTGCAGCGTGTTATAATCGAGATACAGCCAAGGAAAAGGTTCTTCGGTTTCGCCTTTATAGGAAACGGTAAACGTCAATTCGCCATAATATCCGTCACCCGGAATCCACTTGCCACCATCTTCATCGTCATCAAACATATAAATAATGTCGGAACTGTCAATCAGAATTTGACCATTCGGATTCAAAAGCGATTTTAGTTTTAGTAAATAGTTGGAGGTTTCGGCCAGCGTTCCAAAGATGCCGGTGCCGTTCATTAGCAATAAAATAGTATCAAATTTTTCATTTTCTACCTCTAAAACATTCTGAACTTTAGCCTTTGACAAACCACGAAGCTGACAGGCTTTGACTGCATTGGCTGAAATGTCTATCGCAGTCACTTCAAATCCTTTTTCCTGTAAATACAAACTGTGGCTTCCCGCGCCGCAACCTACATCAAGGATTTTGCCTTTGGCCAGTTGCAAGGCTTTCTTTTCGAGCTTTGGCATATCCTGGTAATTTCTGAAAAGATAGTCCACGCTCATGTCGTCGGCTTCCGAGATGTTGGTTTCGGTAATCAAATCTTCCGGCGAATTATTAGTTTGAAAATCGAGTATGGCTTTTCCAAAAAGGTCTTTCATATGTGTGATTTAGAAGTTTAAAGTTGGTACTTTTGCATCAGAAATAAAACAAAAATGCTCAAACCGTCTTTAAACGAAATTCAAAAGTTAGCCAAAGATAAGCATATCGAAAACAAAAAGTATTTTGATAAGCTCAAAAAGAAAACGCCCAAGAATTTGGATTATGTGATGCAGGATTTACACGATGCCGAGTTCAAGCGCACCGACTGTCTGACGTGTGCCAACTGCTGCAAAACTACCGGGCCGTTGTTTACTTTGGCTGATATCGAACGCATTTCGAAGCATTTGAAACAAAAACCGCAACAATTCATCGACCAGTATTTGCGCATTGATGAAGATAAAGATTATGTGTTGCAAAGTGTGCCGTGTACGTTTTTGGATCATGAAAATTACTGCATGATTTATGATGTTCGACCAAAAGCTTGTCGCGAATTTCCACACACGGATAGAAAAAAGTTTCAGCAGATTTCTGATTTGACCTTGCAGAATGTAGCCATTTGCCCGGCCGCGTACAATATTGTAGAAGAAATGAAGAAGCGTTTGCCGCTTTAGTAGATTAGATACTTCTTCCGCATTGCTTTAAACTCATCCAGTCCTTTCTCCCAGGATTTTCTGATGTCGTTTTCCGAAACTCCGGCTTCAATTTGTTGTTGTAGCTTTTTGGTTCCGGCCAGTTTGGTAAAAAAAGCCGTAAAGAACTTCGATTTGTCAGCAGTGGTATTATACGCTTTGAGCAGCCATTTCAATTCCAATTGATGCACTTTTGGTGTTTGAGTCAAATCTTCGCCATAGCACAATTGGTTTTTATAAGGCGGTTCTTTGGCACCCAAATTTGGTATTGGCGTAAAACTAAAATCGCTTTTTGGTAAATAGGGTGAACCATAAATCTGAAATTGTTTTTCAGTGCCACGCCCCACACTTACATTCGTTCCTTCAAACAAACACAAACTCGCATATAAATTGATGGCTTGGTCGTTTGGTAAGTTAGGTGAAGGTTTTACAGGCAAACTGTATGGCATTTCTCTTTTGTAATTCAAACACGGAATCACTGTTAATGGGCATTGGATGCCATCTTTCAACCATTTTTCACCGTTAATCATTTGGGCGTACTCGCCAATGGTCATGCCGTGTAGCAACGGAATGGGGTGCATGCCAACAAAACTCGAATATTCTTTCTCCAAAACGGGTCCATCCACGATACTGCCATTTGGATTTGGTCGGTCCAGCACCAGCAACGGAATATTGTTTTCTGCACAAGCTTCCATAATATAATGTAACGAAGAGATATAAGTGTAGAATCGCGCGCCCACATCCTGCAAATCAAAAACCATAACATCAATGCCTGCCAGTTGTTCGGCTTTTGGTTTTTTATTGTCGCCATATAAGGAAACAATCTGCAAACCGGTTTTAGCATCTTTGCCATCCACCACATGTTCACCGGCATCAGCTGTTCCGCGGAAGCCGTGTTCGGGAGCAAATATTTTTTGAAGGTTGGTTCTAGATGACAGGAAGTCAACTATAGAACGCGCTTCATATACGTTTCGCCACCCACCGTTAGGTTTCCCGTCTTTATCATTTATTGTTCCTTGGTCTACATAAGAAAGAACACCTGTCTGATTCGTCACAATGCCAACTTTTTTATCTTTTAATAAAGGCAGATAAGCATCAGTATTTTCAGCACCGGTTATTATTCTTGCATTCTGCGTTTTAATAGCTGCATTCTGCTTTTCAGCTTCCGCCTTATCCCTTATCTCTTGTCCCTTTTGACTACTACAAGCAACCATTAGCAAAACAGAGAATAAAACTGTATTTTTGAACACCGAATTTGAAATCATACCATTGAAATTAGAATACTTTATAGCGAAACGCCTCATTACTGCTAAAGACCATAAAAGTAGTATATCTGCGCCAATTATAAAAATTGCCATCACCGCTATTGCCCTCGGCATGATTATGATGATTGTCTCTATCGCTACCGGTATTGGTCTCCAACAAAAAATACGCCAAAAAGTTTCCGCTTTCAACGGGCATATCATTATCTCGGGCTACAACGACAACAATTCCGATGTCAGTACTGACCCGGTTTCCATCCATCAGAGTTTTTATCCCAAGTTTAAAAATGTTGAAGGGATCACTCACGTCCAAGCCGTAGCCAGCAAAGCCGGTATCATCCGAACCGAATCGGCATTCGAAGGAATTATCTTCAAAGGCGTCGGCAAAGATTACCAAACCGACAATCTGAAAGAATATTTAATTCAGGGAAGATTGCCCAATGTAAAGTCCAATCTGAACGAGGAAGTGGTAATCTCACAATACTTGTGCAACCGATTAGGATTGAAGCTTGGCGATAAATTTGTGACCTATTTCATGAAAGAAAACAGCGAAGGCTACAATCTGCGCAATTTTAAAATTGTTGGAATATACAATTCGGGCTTTCAGGAGTTCGACGCGAGTTATATAATAGGAGATATTCGTCACGTGCAACGCATCAACAAATGGCATCCCGATCAAATCGGTTCCTTTGAAGTCTTCATAGACGATTTTACCCAAATCCAACAAAAAGGAAAAGAAGTCTACCAGGAAACGGCTTCCACTCTTGATACCCAAACCATAGAAGAAAAATTCTACTACATCTTCGAATGGCTTAAATTGTTTGATTTCAACATTATCGTCATTCTTATTGTCATGATAGCCGTGTCTACCATTAATATGGTAGTTGCGCTACTGGTTTTGATTCTCGAAAGAACCCAAATGATAGGTATTCTGAAATCCATCGGAGCCAACAACTGGTCAATTAGAAAAATATTCCTCTACAACGCCGCCTACTTAATAGGAAGAGGATTGCTCTGGGGCAACGCCATCGGAATCGGTTTGCTACTGCTTCAAAAATACTTTGGCATCATCAAGCTCAATCCCGAAAGTTACTACGTCAACGAAGCACCAGTCGATATCAATTTGTTCTACATACTGCTATTAAATATAGGAACCGTAGCCATCTGCTTACTGGTTTTACTCATCCCGTCCTATATTATTACCAAAATCACCCCGTCCAAATCCATCCGTTTCGAATAATAAATAAGAAGGAGCGAATGGCTTGGTGCTTATCAGTAATCCTTTTTCCCGCTTTTCGCGTTACATGGTAACTGCTACAATCGGGGCTAGGAGGGTAGTCTGTTTTGAGTATTTGCGAAGATTTTGATAAAGTATGGACGAACTACATTTGTAAATTTCATGATATCAGGGTATTAAAAAAAGAATAAAAAAAGGGTAAAAATTATTTGGATTGGGAAAGAAATAGT
>NZ_DAINRG010000009.1:0-7625 GCF_036741995.1 Flavobacterium sp.
TTGGCTCGTGGAGAACTGCGCGCCATTGGAGCAACAACCTTGGACGAGTACCAAAAATACTTCGAAAAAGACAAAGCCTTAGAGCGTCGTTTTCAAAAGATTACAGTGGACGAACCGGATACCGAAAGCGCCATCTCGATTCTGCGAGGGATTAAAGAGAAATACGAAACCCACCATAAGGTGCGTATCAAAGACGACGCGATTATTGCGGCAGTAGAGTTATCGCAACGGTATATCACCAATCGTTTCCTGCCGGATAAAGCCATTGACTTGATGGACGAAGCGGCCTCTAAACTGCGTATGGAAATCAACTCCAAACCTGAAGAACTCGATGTATTGGACAGAAAGATCATGCAGTTGGAAATTGAAATCGAAGCCATCAAACGTGAGAATGATGCCAACAAACTCAAAGGCTTGGGTATGGATTTGGCAAACCTCAAAGAAGAACGCAACGAGATATTTACCAAATGGAAATCAGAGAAAGATGTAGTAGATAACATTCAGGCGGTGAAGTTGGAGATTGAAGACTTTAAACTGGAAGCCGAACGTGCCGAACGCGATGGCGACTATGGTAAAGTAGCCGAAATCCGTTACGGAAAAATCAAAGAGGGTCAGGAACGCTTAGATGCTTTGCAACAACAATTGATAGAAAACCAGTCGGGCACTTCTTTGATTAAGGAAGAAGTCACCCGCGAAGACATAGCCGAAGTAGTAGCTAAGTGGACCGGCATACCGGTGATGAAGATGCTGCAAGGCGAAAGAGAAAAGCTATTGCGCCTGGAAGAAGAACTGCACCACCGCGTGGTAGGTCAGGAAGAAGCTATTGAAGCCGTGAGTGATGCTGTGCGAAGAAGCCGTGCCGGATTGCAGGACATGAAGAAACCGATTGGTTCCTTCCTATTCCTTGGGACTACCGGTGTGGGTAAAACCGAATTGGCGAAAGCCCTGGCGGAATACCTTTTTGACGATGAAAACGCCATGACGCGTATTGATATGAGTGAATACCAGGAACGCCACAGCGTGAGTAGATTGGTAGGTGCTCCTCCTGGGTATGTGGGTTATGACGAAGGCGGGCAGTTAACCGAAGCCGTGCGAAGAAAACCGTACTCTGTGGTCTTATTAGACGAGATTGAGAAAGCCCACCCCGATACGTTCAACATCTTATTGCAGGTATTAGACGAAGGTAGATTGACCGACAACAAAGGCCGTGTAGCCGACTTTAAGAACACGATTATCATCATGACCTCTAACATAGGAAGTCATATCATACAGGAGAAGTTTGAGAACTTAAAAGGCAGCATAGACGCTGCTACCGAAGCCGCCAAGGTGGAAGTACTGGGCTTGTTAAAACAAACCGTGCGCCCTGAGTTCATCAACCGTATAGACGAAATTGTAATGTTTGCGCCACTAACCAGTGCCAACATCAAAGAAATAGTGGGACTGCAATTGCAAAGCGTTATCAAAATGCTGGCGCTCCAAAACATTACCATGGATGCCACACCGGAAGCCATTGAGTACTTGGCTGAGAAAGGTTATGACCCACAATACGGAGCCCGACCGGTAAAACGAGTAATTCAAAGAGAAGTTCTCAACCAACTCTCGAAAGAGATCTTGGCGGGTAAGGTTACTACTGACAGCATCATACTGTTAGACAGTTTTGATGGACAGTTGGTGTTTCGAAATCAAAGTGAATTAGTAGAGTAAGTTTTTTTCATAATTTAGGTTAGGTTAGTTTGAAAAGCCCTGACGGAGTTAAGACCGTTGGGGCTTTTTTGTGTTATGCGTTGACTTTTTCACATTTTGATGTTTGTTATGGCTGTAATGACTTTTGTTATGGCTGTAATGGATATTGTTAGGCGTGTAATGAGTTTTGTTAAGGGTGTTATTGATATTGTTAGGTGTGTTATTGACATTGTTATGGCTGTAATGGATATTGTTATGGCTGTAATGGATATTGTTAGGCATGTAATGAGTTTTGTTATGGCTGTAATGGATATTGTTAAGGGTGTTATTGTCGTTTAGCGGACTTATTGACGGTTGGTAGATTTAAAAAAGAGTTTTTATGGTGGTGTGGGGAGCTTTTTATACTTTGTGTGAACTAATAAATGGCTACGACTTTTGAAAATCATTTTAGTATCACTATGTTCAAACAAATAAGAAGTAAGTGATATCATATAATCTAGTAAAAAAAACAAACTACATATTTTAAATGGAACATATTTTAGATTTAGAGTCTCAAACTGAAGAATTAAATTCAATATTTTTAAAAATAAAAGAATCAAACACGATTCTTTTTTTAGGGGCTGGGGCTTCAGTTGGAGAAAAAAGGTATTTAAGTAAAGAGCTTATAGAATTTTATGAATCAAAGCTAGGGTTTAGTGTAAATGAAAAAAATATAACTAAATGGATTGATATATTATCTGCAGACGAAAGATTTATCAGGGGTGATTTTGACAATTTTGTTACTAATATTATTCAAAAACTAAATATAACTGAAGCTCACAAAATAATGGCAAGCATACCATGGCGTGAAATTATTACAACCAATTATGATTTGCTAGTTGAACGTGCCTTTGATGCAATTACAAATTCTTCTCAAAAGGAATACGAATTAAAAACAATAAGAAGTAAAAATCAATATAACTATAGAGAATCTAATACTGAAGTAAAATATATTAAATTAAATGGTTGTATTCAAGACAAGAGTCTATATCCTTTAGCATTTTCAAGTGATGATTTTAATAAGCTCAAGCAATTTTATAAAATTGTATTGAATGATTTAAAAAATTTAAGTCCAGAAATTTCATTTCTAAGCATTGGATATTCCTTTTCTGATGAATTTGGTAAAGAAATATTAGAAAAATTTGATTCATATAATTTTCGTGAAAAAAGATGGATCATTAATGTTGACCCGTTTCCTAATGAAAATGCCTTGTCATTTTACACAAAGAATAAAGTGTGTATAGTAAAATGTTCTTTTGAAGATTTTTTCCTTAAATATCAAGAATGGAACTTAAAACAAATTAATGTTGTTGTAAAGAAAAAAGGGTTATATATCTCTAATAGTAATGAATTTTTAATTTCAACTCCTCCACATTTACTAATAAACCTTGACGGCATTGTAAAACAACTTAATTCTAAATTGAGAGATAGGTTTGTAAAAGATGAAGATTATTTTAGAGGTGAAGAACCAACATTTAATTTAATTCAAAGAGGTACTGATGTAATCAAAACTAAATTTATTGAAGACTTTAAAGGCAAAATTAAAACCGTTTTACAAGAACCAAAAGGTACATTCTTACCAGTCTTCTTTATTACTGGAGATTTTGGAATTGGTAAATCTACACTTGCACTAAGGTTAATCCACGAGCTTGAAAAATTGCCTGACCTCGATATTGTCGCATTTGAAATAATTGATTTTAATAGAGTCAAAAAAGAATTACTTATAGATTTAGTCAAGACTTGTAAGTCTAAAAACTTTTTATTTTTTTGTGACGAAGTAGAAATAGAAAGCTATTTTAAAGGTTTTTTAGACATTCAAAGAGATTTAAGTATTGAGCAGTTTCAAGATTGTAATGTGTTTTTTTTAGTGCCAATAAGAGAAAATATTTTAGAAAAATTTAAATTAACCAGGACAATTACAAATTCGTATGAATTAAAAATTACAGGACATTTTGAGCATGATGAAATTGACGAATTATTAGAAAAATTAAAAAAATCTAATCTAATAGAATTCAGAGATGCAGAGGAAAAAAAATATTTAATTAACAAAATTATCCGAGAATATAATTCAGATTCATTCATTGCATTAATGGCCTCAATTACTTCTGGCAATCATGAAAATGATTTAATAAGTAGCTATAATCAATTATCAAAAAATGCTCAAGATGCATTTTTATATACTGCTTTATTACATAAATACAAATTATTAATGCCCGCAACTTGGCTGAAACACAGTATTTCAATGGACTGGGAATCATTTACCAGCAAAATAATAAAAGCTGAAGGTAAGGGTATCTTATATCAAGAAATCAAGAATTCACATGGGACCCAACCAGATTTATACTTCAGAACAAAACACCCATTGATTGCAGAAAAATTAGTAACTCGATTTATTCCCAACTTAGATAAGCAGTTTAACTATTATGTCCAAATGCTAAAAAAAGTTGAAACTGGGCAAACTAATTCATATATAGTAAATGACTTATTAAAAGCACTTTTAAAAAGTGGAGATTATAGTAATACACAAATTGATAAATTATTTGATGCTGCGTTAACTAAACTTTCTGATGACCCATATTTTTTATTAAACTATGCATATAATTTACAAAAAAGAAATACAAAAGCATCTTTAAAAAAGGCAATAGAAGAAATTATTTATGCTGAATCTCTTTTGGAATATCGTAATCATAGATTTATTCATAGACGTGCAGTTTTAAATTTTGAATTAGCTAAATTATTCTTTGCAGAAGAACAAGAAATGAATTATAGCTCATTTTATTTGAGAGAAGCTTCAGAGTTGTTTATAACAAAACAGCTTATGGATCCTTTTTCAGCATTTAGCTATGTTGATTACATTAAAATGCTTGTTTGGGAATTAGAAAATATTGTTCATGATGAAGAAGACAATATGCAAAAACAGATTCGAATTGAAGATCTATTAGACTTGGCATTTAGAACAGTTAGCGACAATTTAATTAAAATAGATAATTTACAGACAATATATGCTGAATATCTAAAAGAAATAACAAACAATATTGACTATAAATCATATCTAGAAAACTTATATCAAGATGATAGATTAAGACCCTATTCTTGTATTTTATTATTCAATTATTATTCTGAAAAAGGAAATTTTGAAAAATGTGATGATTTCCTAAATGAAATGGAAAATTATCAAAGTAATTTTGAAATAGTAAAATTTTTATTCAAAATATATGGTAGAAATCTACACAATCCTAATATTAGAATAAAATTACTCAGATTAAGTCGTGATAACTCAAAATTAGAAAAAGATAATCCTTTAAGATTCAACTTTTTTAATTTTATTGCAGAATCATACAATAATAATTATTCAGAAGGTAAAAGATTTTTAAATAATATTCAAACTAAATATAATAACTTAAATCCTGAGTTCCATTATCAATGGAAAGATCAAACCGGAGAAGTCAGAATATTTGAAGCAAAAGTAATTAGAAATAATGGCGAAAAATTTAAAGCTATTAAAATACCTGAAATTCAGTTAACTGCAAAATTGATTAAAGGAAACTATGATAATTTTATAATAGGTGCAAATGTAAATGTTATTCTACATTTTTATTTATATGGACTAATGGCAGAAATTACAAATCAACATTAATTAATCAATCGACCAACGCCGATTTGTAATAAGTACGAATCAAAAATAAGAAAGAATCTAATAGTTCCTAGAGGCTATGTTCTATTGAGCGAGAGGCGAAAGTCTTTCGCTTTTTTTTATGCTTCTCGATTGGTTTTGCTTGGCTAAGCTGCTTGGTATTCAACAGTTTGCTTCGCTGTGCTCGCAATGACTATGTTTTGGATTCAAGAGTTTGCTTCGCTGCGCTCGCAATGACGATAATTGGACTCATTTTTAACACGTTAACTATTTTCACGACGTTTTTTTAGTGAAAAATCGTTTTACAATTTTGTAGGATGTTCTTTATAGTCGTTTGTGCTGTCAATAAATTTTGTCTTTTGTTGAAAATAATGTAAAATCTTATAAATAAATTATTCTTACAATTCGTTTTTTGAAGTAAAATGTAAGAATCGTTGATAATATGATAAAAGTGTATTTACTTACATTTTTTGCTTGTTTCGCAAGAAAATGTTTTTATAACTTTGGCACGATGGTCGACCCAAATCATTGATTATAAACTTTTTAAAACCTATTATTATGAATCAATTACAGGAGCGTAAGCGCTCGATGTACTATGTTGTTGAAGATTTTTTGGCAACTGTACCCGCGGCTACTATAGCCATTATGCCTGAGTTTGCTGATAAACTCAGTGCCTTTACCACTACCGTAAGTGAAATACGGTCAAAAAGCGAAAGCCAAACGACTAACCGGATAGGTTATCGCATGGTAAAGGATGATTTAAAACTCGATATGACTAAAAATGCTATTGATGTAGCTACAAGAGTTAAAGCGTATGCCATTAACATTAACGATGTAGTGCTGCGCGAGGAAATGTATCAGCGTATCAGTAATTTGTACCGACGCCCTGATACGGTATGTGCGGATATCTGCCGGTATATTTATGGCAGAGCAAAAGACCTAGTAGGGAATTTAACAGACTATGGCGTTACGGGAGTTATGCTGGATACTTTGGAGAACAGTATTAACGATTATACTGCTTATATTCCTAAGCCCAGAGCGGGTATTGTAGAACGGAAACAGGCGACAAATGAAATGCATGGCTTGTTTACTGACAGTGATATGGTGCTTAAAAACATGGATGCACTGGTGACGATGCTTCAGTTTAGTGAGCCTGAGTTTTATGCTACTTATTTTTCGAGCCGAAAAATTATAAGACCGGGTTACCGAACCGTGGCTTTGAGGGGGTTCATCACCGATACGGATGGGCTGCCGTTGCCTAAAGTGGCTGTTATCATTGAGGATACGGACATTACCCGAAAATCGACTAGCAGTGGTGCCTTTGAGGTTAAAGACTTAGCTAGCGGCATGTATAACATAGTGATGCAAAAGTCGGGTTATGCCGATGTGAGAACTATAGTGGCGGTTACTGCCACCGAACGCACGGTGTTTAGTACGGTTATGGAAGCGGAAAGTGCTAAGGGTAAAAAAGTGGCATAGCTATTTTCTAAATAAATACCATGATGAAAGCACCTTGAGAGGGGTGCTTTTTGTTTGGTTGTGACTATTATCATAAAACCACGTATTGTCATTGCGAGGAATGAAGCAATCTCGAGATGTTTGCAGAGGGTTTAACAGTTTGCTTCGCTTTGCTCGCAATGACGCGATTAAGGGGATAGATTGCTTCGCTTCGAGGAGGTTTGCGGTGGGTTTAACAGTTTGCTTCGCTTCGAGGAGGTTTACGGAGGGTTTAACAGTTTGCTTCGCTTCGAGGAGGTTTACGGAGGGTTTAACAGTTTGCTTCGCTTCGCTCGCAATGACTATGTAACTTTTAATGACTGATTAATTATGAAACCGGGATTTGTATACATTATCACGAATAAAAACAATACTACCTTGTATATTGGAGTTACTTCTAATTTACCTGAACGTATCTTGGAACATAAAGAGAAACGGTATAACGGCTCGTTTTCGGCTCGGTACAATTTGAATAAGTTGGTATATTATGAGCAGTTCCAAATGATTGGTGATGCTATTGGACGTGAAAAGCAATTGAAAGGTGGTAATAGAGCCAAAAAGGAACAACTGATAAATAGCATGAATCCTAACTGGTTGGATTTGTATAATGAGGTAAAGGATATAATGGAACTGTAAATGAAATTGGTTTGCTGCGAGGAGGTTTGCGGTGGGTTCAACAGTTTGCTTCGCTGCGAGGAGGTTTGCGGTGGGTTCAACAGTTTGCTTCGCTGCGAGGAGGTTTGCGGTGGGTTCAACAGTTTGCTTCGCTGCG
>NZ_DAINRG010000009.1:7725-66774 GCF_036741995.1 Flavobacterium sp.
AGTTTGCTTCGCTGCGAGGAGGTTTGCGGTGGGTTCAACAGTTTGCTTCGCTGCGCTCGCAATGACTAGGAGAACTACCCGTTTTTTTTGAAATTCTTATTGATAGTAACGCAACCAAAGAACGCTAATCAAGACTACTAATAAAAACAACTTATGAAAAACAAGCTACTATTGTTGCTGATTCCTTTATTGATGACCACCGCTAAAACTAATTCACAGAGTACAGAGGTAATCGGTGGGTTTCCGGGTGGGCCTTTGATTATTGCCTTTAGTGGCAATTATTTATACATGGTGGCCGGAGATAAAATTCAGAAAATAGATGTTACGCTCACCAGCCCATCAGCGGTTACCGTAGTATCGGGTCTCACCTCTCCGCAATATTTAGCCATTAAAGACAACTACTTATACATAGCACAAGGCACCAAAATAAGCAAGGTGAACATCAATGCCGCCACGCCAACAACAGCAACCGACGTCATTACCGGGATAGGTTTTGCACAGGGATTGTGTTTTAGTGGCAATACCCTTTATATTGCCTTTTACAACGGGGGTAAAATAGCCAAAATAGACGTCATGCAAAGCAACCCGGTTTTGACCAATGTAATCACCGGCATCAGTAGTCCGATTGCTTTGGCTATTAATGGTAACGATTTATACTTTAGCTCTACTGTATCTGCTACCTATCCCTCTCAGGGCATATCAAAGATAGATGTAACACAAGCGGTACCGGTAATGCACACCCTACTTACCGGAGTAGATGATCCTAAGGCTTTTATCCTGAATGGGAATGCATTGCTTTTTTCGGAGTTAGGGGCCAATACCATAGCTGCTATTGACATTACGCAGGCCAATCCGGTAAAAACGCTGCTTTTAAATGTTCCTTTGGGGCCTTACGGTATTGCTATTTACAATAACACCCTCTACGCCAGCGAATTATTTGCTAATAGAATTATAAAACAAAACACAGCGTTGTCTCTAAATAGTAACCCGATAACTGATACCCGAATAAAAGTATTTCCAAACCCGGCTCAAGACGAAATCACTATATCCGGAATAGTTCCAACATACTATACGATTTACAATCTGATGGGTCAGAAAGTAGTACAAGGCACAATGGATACGAACACGATAACCGTTAACAGTCTGACTAAAGGAATCTATTACTTAAAAACAGCAACTCAAGAGACTGTACGATTTATCAAAGAATAGCTATTCTTTTGCTAGCAGTTGCTCTGAACTTATCCGGTTCTAGTAGTACTTCAACTAGTCCTGCCTAAGATACTAATATCATATTTTAGATTCCGACTTAGTCGATTTACCAACTGTTAGCAAAACATGTCGCTCAGGGTTAAGAAATTCAATGCTGGTTTGAGCTTTATTCACTTTCATTTCTGTTTCGCCTAAGTCATTTTTAAGCTTATAAGTAGTAGCAACAGCGTTTGTTTTAGCATCAATAATTTGATAGACAAATTTTAAGTCGGTCAGATAAAATACTACTTCGTGTTTTTTGACATCCAAGAACACAAAGGAATATTCATTCCCCGATTGATCGCACTCGCCTTGCTGCAACGGTTTTTCATCAATGCAATACTGTTGTACGTTAAACACTTGCTTTTGAGCATATACTCCTGAAGTGAGCAAAAACAATAACATTACTTTTTTCATAGGTTCCCTCTTTTAGTATTTGGATAGGTATAAACAAAAGTCAAGCCAAAGTACTATAGCCATTTCTTTTTAACTACCTTACCAACTCACTAAATCGAAGCAAATGAATACCACAAAACTTATTGGAACAATTCTACTACTATTCAGTCTTGGCATTGGCTATATGGGTGTCACTAAAATAACTAACAATACCGCTGTTGTTAGTGTATTGGGTATAAAAATAGATGCCTCAAATGAATCAGGTAAACAACAAGGGTTTCTTTACATAGGACTAGCTGTAGTGCTATTTGCCGGTGGAATTTATACTTTCAATAAAGCAAAATAAAGACCTCACCTTAGATAAGGTTGTAGAATACTAAGGGTGTTGTTAGGATAAAATAGTTTTACTTTTTAGCAGTCTTAGCATCAAACAGTGCCATCATTTCGGTAGCTCTTTCAGTGTCCCCAACAGCTTTTAGGGACTTCGCATAGCGGTAAAAGTACACGGGATCTAAATCGGTAGTAATTTCAAATAATTGACAATACCATTCGGCAGCAGCTGCCCAATCATCGTCAAAAAAGCTTCTGTCTGCTACTTTTTTGAGCATATCCTCCGTTTTGTAGCCATTATTCAAAACCCTTTCATAGGTATTTAAAACATTGATACGAACAGATCGGTTTCCCATTTTCGGGACAATCGTATCCATTTTAATTGGTTTTATAGGAGCATTCCCTATAACTTTAACAGGAGCTGGCGCTTCAGTACCCATCACGGCAACTTTTGTTCTTACCAGTTTCGGAGTGACAACCCGGCTGTTGTTAGGACCCAAATCATTGGTGTTTACTAATTTCAAATCGGGAACCGTATATGTGCTGGTACTGCTTCCGAAGTTCATGTTAATCTTTTCTTCGACATGGTAAGAGACTACCGTAAACTCATTATCATTCAATTTATCCGACATTACCAGGGTGTTTTCGAAGGGTACATTGGTGAAAACGTCATCATTGCCCTGGGCAAAACAGCTAACCGAGAAAATAGCTGTTACAACAAAAAGAGGGGTATAATTTTTCATACTAACTTAAATTTAAGATTATACAAATAATTATAGGGCAGAATAAAGGTACTCAAAATAGCTTTTCAAAGCGCATTTTTTTGATTTATTTTACTGAATCCCAGAAAGTAACTTTGCTAACAGATAATATACCATCATAAAAATAAAAAGCGGTTTTATACAAAACCGCTTTTTTAATTCTTATCATTCTTGGAAACACTAGAACAGTTGCTTAGGAATTAATGTTTTTCTTTTCCTTCGTTTTTTTCATGATTTCTGGCTTTATTGGCAGCAGCTTTTGCTTTTCCACGAGCCGATCTTTCTCTGCCTCTTTCCGAAGCATTATTCCATTTAGGTCGTTTCACTTCCGGTTTAGGCTCTACAAACACTGGTTTAGGTTTGGAAACTTCCTCTTTGGGTTTGGTTACAACCACTCTCGGTCTTGGCGCTTCCGTTTTAGGCTTAGGCGTTATCTTGGGCTGCGGGATTTTAGGTGTCCCCACAAATTGAGCCTGCATCGCCATTGAAAAACCCAATGCTACTACTAATAAGATTTTCTGTTTCATAATTAAGATATTTTAAGTTTCATATTGCACACAACTCAACTATTGTGCCATTTGTACTAACGAAAATAATCAAAAGAAACGGTACAACCTAACCAATACCCCTCTAATTGCACTTAAACAGCTGCTCCTTGATAGTGTGCTCGCTCCCCAATCTGTTGTCTCCACATGGCGTAGTATAATCCTTTTTCATCCAATAAATCCTGATGTCTGCCTTGCTCAATGATTTTTCCTTGTTCTAATACAAATATCTTATCGGCATGCATAATGGTAGATAAACGATGCGCAATCAATACAGTGATTTGATCTTGCTTAGACGATATATTTCGAATGGTTTGCGTAATCTCTTCTTCGGTAATCGAATCTAAAGCCGAAGTTGCTTCATCAAACAGAAGCAGTCTTGGATTGCGCAGCAAGGCTCTGGCAATAGACAACCTTTGCTTCTCACCACCGGATACTTTGATACCGCCTTCGCCAATCGTAGTGTTGATCCCATTTTCGGCACGCTCTAATAAATTCTGGCAGGCGGATTTTTGCAATACATCGTTCAGTTCTTCATCGGTAGCCGACGGTTTGACAAATAGTAAATTGTCTTTAATGGTTCCTGAGAATAACTGGGCATCCTGAGTTACAAAACCCAATTGCTGTCTTAATTCCGTCAGGTCAATGTCTTTGGCATTTTTCTCATTGTAAAAAATGTTACCTTCTTCGGGAGTATACAATCCGACCAGCATTTTGACTAAGGTTGTTTTCCCACTGCCTGAAGGTCCCACAAAAGCAATCGTCTCCCCGGCTTTGGCTTCAAAAGAAATGTCTTTTACAGCATAAGTACTGGCCGTTTGGTGTTTGAATGAAATATGGGAAAAACGCAAATTATTAATAGAACCAATAGTTTGCGGATGCAACGGTGTTTCTTCACTTTTGGCATTCATCAAATCGCTGAAATTATCCATAGAGGCTTTGGTTTCGTTAAAGGTGGCAATCACATTCCCCAATTCCTGTAACGGATTAAACAAAAAGAAAGAGAAAAACATCAGCGTAATCAAGTCACCGGGTTTAATGATACCATGGAAAATAAACATATACAACGCAAAAACCAAACTGGTGCGCATAAAGTGTACGGTAGTGCCCTGAACAAAACTCAACGAACGGATGAAACGCACTTTCTTTAATTCTAATCCTAAGATTTTAATCGTAGTACTGTTCAATCGGTTGACTTCCTGCTCGGTCAATCCTAAACTTTTTACCAATTCGATATTGCGCAGCGATTCTGTCGTAGCTCCGGCAAGCGCAGTGGTTTCGCCTAATATTTCTCTGGATACTTTCTTGATTTTTTTGCCCAAAAATGAACTGATAAAAGCAATCACCGGAACGGTTGCCAAAAAGATTGGCCCTAATAACCAGTGAATATTAATAGCATACACCACCACAAACGTAATCCCGATAAGCGTTTGAAATACCATGGAAATGGATAGTGTAATGAATTTTTCACAGTCGATTTTTACCTTTTGCAGTTTGCCCAAAGTCTCTCCACTGCGTTGGTCTTCAAAATCCTGATAAGGCAATTGCAGTGCTTTTTGAATGCCGTCCGTGTACATGTGAGCTCCGGTGCGCTGAATGATGATATTGGTAAAATAATCCTGGAAGTTTTTGGCAATCCTCGACATCATCGCCGCTCCTAACGATAACGCCAGCCAACCCAACACCGCTTTGGTAAAAGCCGCATAATTATGGTTGAATTTGGCAACTCCCACGCCACATTGGTTCAACAATTTCCCGATGATGATGGAGTCACTCAACGAGAAACATTGGTTAATAGCCGCTAAAAAAAGTGCCAGGAACAACAGCGATTTGTGTTCCTTAATGTAAGTATATAATATTTTCATGGATGTTTTTACTAAAAAATAAGCACTGCAAAACTACAACTATATCAATGCAATTTTTGAAATCATCATTCTTTTTATTTATACTGTTTTAGTTAAAAACTGTACAGTGATTTTGACAGAAATAATATTTATATTAGCCATCGTAACTAATTCAAAATCTTTGCCATGAGAAAAATATTCGGAATTTTGTTTTTAATCCTTGGAATTGTCATGCTGGTGGTAGGTGGCGCTATCATTGTTACCAATGAAGCCAAAGACGATACTGTTAGTGGTCAGATTAAAGAAGAATTCAGCAAACAGTATCAGACTGAAAGAGAACGAGAATTAAATAACGGCAGAATATTATTAGTCGCCGGACTAATTTTCTTTGTCAGCGGCACTACGATAATTTCAGTCAAAACCAAAGGGCAAAAGAAAAAGGAAAATGACAGCTATACATCGGAAGATTGGAATACCGCTCCTTTGGCACAAAACAACGATATACTGACCCAATTAGAACGATTAGGCGAACTGAAAGCCAAAGGCATCCTCAGCGAAGAAGAGTTTCAGCAACAAAAAAAGAAGATACTCGGGTAACAACATTTTCACAAAACTTTATACTTTGTAAAAGATATCATTGCCCTACTATTGATTAGTTTTGCAATAAAAAAAGAATGGCCCGTTACGAAGAAAATAATTTACCCAAAGCCAAGCTCAATGCCAGTTCGCTAAACAAAGCTTTACTCATATTCAAATACGCCGACAACCACAAATGGAAATTCTATGTGGGGTTGGGATTCCTGTTGATGACCGGTGCCACAGCTCTTGCCTTTCCTAAACTGATGGGAATGTTGGTTGACTGTGTGAAAAATAAAGATACGGCTGTGGCCAATAATATCGCGCTAACCTTAGTTGGCATCCTATTTCTACAATCCTTCTTTTCGTTTTTTCGATTATCATTATTCGTGAATTTCACCGAACATACCTTAGCGAATATTCGTCTATCGTTATACAGTAACTTGGTCAAACTCCCGATGAGTTTCTTTTCACAGAAGCGCGTAGGTGAACTAAACAGTCGCATCAGCTCGGATATTACACAAATTCAAGATACTTTAACAACTACTATAGCTGAGTTTCTAAGACAATTTATCCTGATTATTGGCGGTATCGCGTTATTGGCCAGCCAAAGTTTTAAACTGACTTTAATGATGCTTTCGATAGTGCCTGTTGTAGCAGTAGCAGCGGTTGTCTTTGGAAGATTCATTAGAAAATATTCTAAAAACGTACAGGATAAAGTAGCCGAAAGCCAAGTCATAGTGGAAGAAACCCTGCAAGGCATCAGCAACGTAAAAGCGTTTGCCAACGAATGGTACGAGATTGCCCGCTACAAAGGCAAGATTCACGAGATTGTCAAAATTGCCATCAAAGGAGGAAAGTACCGTGGGTATTTTGCTTCGTTCATTATTTTCTGTTTGTTTGGAGCTATTGTTGCCGTAGTTTGGTATGGCGTTACCTTGAGCATACACGGGGAAATGAGCGTGGGACAATTGATTTCGTTTGTATTGTATTCTACTTTTGTCGGCGCTTCTTTTGGCGGTATAGCCGAGTTGTATGCCCAAATTCAAAAGGCAGTTGGTGCTACCGAAAGAGTTTTCGAATTGCTTGAGGAAACTCCCGAAAAAATAAACGCTACCGACTATCAGGTTACCGAAAAAATAAAAGGAAACGTTACCTTCCAAAATGTGGCTTTCAGTTATCCGTCGCGTGCCGAAATTGAGGTCTTGAAAGACGTAAGCTTTACGGCCAATTATGGTCAAAAGATTGCTATTGTAGGCCCTAGTGGTGCCGGTAAATCCACCATCTCCTCTCTCCTGTTGCGTTTTTATGATATTGATGGCGGGCAGATTCTGATTGACAATAAAAACATCTATGACTACGATTTGGAAAACCTGCGTGGTAATATGAGTATTGTTCCGCAAGACGTTATTCTATTTGGTGGCAGCATTCGTGAAAACATTGCTTATGGTAAACCCAATGCCACTGAGGAAGAGATTTTGGCAGCAGCCAAACAAGCCAATGCTTTGGATTTTGTCAACGGTTTCCCGGAGAAGTTTGATACTTTGGTTGGAGAGCGCGGCATTAAACTATCGGGAGGACAGCGCCAGCGTATTGCCATTGCCCGTGCTTTGCTGAAAAATCCAAGTATTCTTATTCTGGATGAGGCTACCTCCTCTTTAGACAGCGAAAGTGAAAAACTGGTACAGGAAGCTTTAGAAAACTTAATGCAAGGCAGAACCAGTATTATCATTGCCCACCGCCTTTCGACTATCAGAAATGCCGATGCCATTTTGGTGCTTAACGAAGGTAGAATATCCGAAAAAGGAACCCACAAAGAACTGCTGGAAATTGAAAACGGTATCTATAAAAACCTCAGCAATCTGCAGTTTAGCGAATATTAATTAGCATAAGGCACTCCCAACAGAGTGCCTTTTTTAATACCATCCATTTCAAATCACATAACGAATTCTGAAAATTGTGTAACACACTCCCCAAGGAAAAAGTGGACTTTTACAGTAAAGATTTCATTATGAAAAAGTCACTTATCCTATTCAGCTTATTCCTTATCTTGTTTTCGTGCCAACAAACTCCACCAACTAAGAAGGTCAGGAAACCGGCACCGGTAAGACACCAACCCAAATCGGTTGCGTATCAATTGGTCAAAACCAAAGAATGGCTGGCTACTACAACGGACAGCACTCAATTCAGCATTGCATTAGCCGTAAACCGAACCGATAGAAAGAATATTGTCAAAATGGATTCTATCGTAATTCCCACTGATATGACCGGCGATATTGCTTATTACCTTCCGTTTCCGTTGGAAGTACCGTATCTGAATGACGTAGATAAAATCATTTTCTTTTCCTATGCTACGCAAACTTTTGCCGCTTATGAAAACGGACAACTGGTTTATACCGGCCCCACCAATATGGGCAGAAAAGCAGATCCTACCCCTACCGGACTTTTCCATACCAATTGGAAAGCCGAAAAAACCACCAGCACTTTTAATGATGAGTGGGATTTGCGTTGGAATTTTAACGTGGCTAACAAATTAGGTGTCGGTTGGCATCAATATGAATTACCGGGCTATCCGGCTTCGCATTCGTGCCTGCGTCTTCAGGAAAAAGATGCCCGGTATCTTTATGATTGGGCAGATCAATGGATCTTAAAAGATGAAGAACACGTGTTAGTCAAAGGAACTCCGGTGGTTATTTTTGGTAGTTATGATTTTGGCGCACCAAAACCTTGGTTACAACTAACCTCAAATCCAAAAGCTTTGGATATATCGGCGGCAGCCATTGAAAAACTGGTCTCCCCCTATCTAAAACAACTGATAGCAGAACAGCTAAACAGAGCCAAATTGCAAGCGAATTAGTCTGTCATAACTTAACCACAAAGCCCTGATGATAAAAATTATTGGGGCTTTTTTATAGCGTTAATTTTAGTATTTTAGTACCATGATGACAGCACCCTTTGAAATACTAACGACAGACCGTCTTTTATTGCGAAAGCTTTCGCCGGAAGTCTTTCAGTATATTTATGAAAAGTACTCCGATGCTGAGTTGCTTACTTTTCTAGGATTAACAGACGAAAATGCTTTAGCCGTTGAAAAGGAAAAGTTCCGCAAAGGGCTTTCAACATTCAACAAATCCTTTCTCTATTTCCAACTCTTGGACAAAAGCACTAACAAAATCATTGGCTGGTGTGGCTATCACACTTGGTATTTAGACCACAACCGAGCGGAAATTGGTTACGGTTTATTTGATGATAACTACAAGCAAAAAGGTCTCATGAGTGAAGCGGTGAAAGCCATCTTAGAGTATGGCTTTGGCTCCATGAAATTGCATCGGGTGGAAGCTTTTATCGGTACTGAAAACCAGGCTTCCCTGAATTTGGTGGCTAAATTTGGCTTTACCAAAGAAGGACAACTTCGGGAACATTACCATAAAAACAATATCATGGAAGACTCCGTAGTTTTCGGTTTACTCAAGCAGGAGTATCTATAAATTCTTTATTTTTGATATCAGATAAACTACTGATCATGGAATTCGATTTACAAAAAGCAACAGAAGTCCTTACCAACACACCAACAGTACTCCGTACACTATTGCATGGTCTTAGTGAGGAATGGATTTTTGAAAACGAAGGAGCGGATACTTGGAGTCCGTTTGATATCATGGGGCATTTACTGCATGGTGAAAAGACCGATTGGATAGCCCGAATGGAAATCATACTATCCGATAGTAATGATAAAACCTTTCAGCCTTTTGACCGGTTTGCGCAGTTTGAAGAAAGCAAAGGAAAATCAATTGTTCAGTTATTAGATGAGTTCAACAGTAGGCGCGACCATAATCTGGCGGTACTGCAATCGAAAAGAATTGATGCGACTGCTCTGGCTAAAAAAGGAATCCATCCCGCTTTTGGTGAAGTCACACTACGGGAATTACTTTCCTGTTGGGTAGCCCATGACTTGGGACACATAGCACAAATAGCCCGGGTAATGGCCAAACAGTATAAAGAAGAAGTGGGGCCTTGGGAAGCCTATTTACCCATATTGCACAAATAGCATCCAGCAATGGAAAAGCTATACCAATGAGTTATTTACAACAGGGTTTTCAAACCTATATAGTCTAATCTTAAACTAAACGGATATGAAAAAAATTGTTCTTACTTATGGTCTTATTGCCGGGGCGATAGTGACTGCTTTTATGATTTATGCCTCCTACACCTATTATCACAATACCGATTTCAAGCCTAATGAAGTGATAGGTTATACCGGCATGCTGATAGCCTTTGCGTTTGTTTTTATCGGTGTCAAAAAGTACCGAGACCAGGAGAATGACAACGCAGTATCGTTTTGGCAGGCTTTTAAAGTGGGGGCACTTATTGCTTTGCTGGCTTCCTGTATTTACGTTGGCGTTTGGCTCATTGAGTATTACTGCTTCTTTCCTGATTTCATGGACAAATATGCTAAGACCGCTATTGACAACATGAAAACAACCGAAATGAGTGTGATAGAAATCAAAATCAAAACAGATGAAATAAACATGTACCGCGAATGGTACAAAAATCCGGTGATGGTTATTTTACTAACCTTTATGGAAATACTACCTTTAGGAATCGTGGTAGCTTTATTAAGTGCCGTGTTATTAAAACGAAAAGCGAAAGCTGTATAAAGAATTAACAAAACCCTAATACGGGGCATTGCTATTTTTGTTAACTTTAGGCTTCATTTAAAAATCTAATAGGTATGAAAAGAAATGCAATAGCCGTTTGGAACGGCACCGGAAAAGATGGTAAAGGCCATTTGACTACACAAAGTACGGTTTTGAATCAAACACAATATTCTTTTGGCTCCCGTTTTGAAAACGGTGTAGGCACCAATCCGGAAGAATTAGTGGCTGCGGCACACTCGGGTTGCTTCTCTATGAAATTAGCCTTTAATCTGCAAGCTGCCGGATTTACAGCAACCGAACTAAGAACCAGCTGTGATATCCTTTTTGAAGATGGCAAAATTGTAGCATCCAATTTGCAATTAACGGCTAAAGTGGATGGCGTTTCTAAAGAACAATTTGATGAGTTAGTCAAGGATGCCGAAAAAAACTGTCCTATCTCACAATTACTGAATACCGCAATTAGTGTTACCTATACTTTGAATGGATAACCAATAGTATCCAAACTCTGTTACAATAAAAAAGTCCCGATTGCTCGGGACTTTTATTTTATATAAAGAATGATCGTTATTCTTTAATCACTTTAATAGTTTTAGTCGCACCATCTTCTGCGGTTACTTTTACCAAGTAAGTTCCTTTAGATAAGTAAGACACATTAATTTGTGATTGATCGGCATTGATCGCTTTTACCAACATCTCCTGACCCAAAACATTATAAATAGCTACAGTTGTAATGGTTTTATTATAGCCAATATTCAATACATCTTTTACCGGGTTTGGATAAAATGTAAAGCTATTAGCGTCAAAATTAGGATTGGCTAAAGCAGTAGTCACTGAAATATCATCTACAAATAAATAATATTCATTGGCTAAAGAATAAGCATTAAAACCAAAATAGTAATCTCCTGAAACGGAAGGTGTAAAATCAACAGTACCTAATAAAGCAGAAGAAGTTGTTGTACCCCCTGTAATTCCAGGATAATCTGCTAACACAGTTGTCATGGCAGTAGCCGTTGGAGAAGTTCCGTAAGCCACTTTTAGATTCTCTGTATAGGTTGTACTGTTATTTCCATATTTATAGGAAATGGTATAATTGGTTCCCGCAGTTAAAGTAATACCGTTAGTGTAAAACCAAGTGTTGGCAGCATTCGTTAAGCTGTAAGCATATCGCAACGTTTTAGAAGCAAAACCATAACCCGGATTGGCAGCCACCGTCCAGTTGTTTCCTGGTCCTATATTTTGAGTAGAGGTACAAGTAGGTACAGCAGGCACAACGGCAGATTCAAAATCCTGAGTATAAGGCACAGTAGCACTCATGCAGGATGTTGTAAAAGTGGTGAAAGAACTCCAAATACTGCTATCAGAACCGGAACATACCGAACGAGCCCAGAAATAGTAAGTAGTCGCCGGAGACAAGCCAGACAAGTCCGTAGTTAGTATGCCCGCCGCTACGGCTCCTGATACCGGAGTTACAGCTGTAGGGGCTGTGTTAGAAGTTGAAAAATAGTACTCATACCCATTAGCCGGTGGTGTTGCAGAGGCTGTCCAGGAAACAGTAGCCGATATAGCGGTAACAGCGGAAGCTGTCAAAGCTGTAGGCTCAATACAAGTTGGGATTGGCTCATACGCTACATCATCAATAAGCACACTATAAGAAAGGGTTCCTGTTCTTAGTGCCAATGTCGTTATACCTGTTGGTGCTACAACCGGTGATACCACAAAATTTTGAGCAACAGTAGTACTGTTAGTCACAATAGAACCTAAAGACACAAAAGTAGTAGCATCTGATGGATTTGTTAAATAACCGAATTGTAAGGTTTCACCAGCCGTAAAATTAGCTCTTACCTTAGCTCTGAATTGATGCGTTCCGGCATCGGCATTGCTAACCGGCGTCATAGAAACCACTGCTTGGCTCGTTGAAGTGGAGCTGTACATATATAAATTTCTGGCTCCCGAAATACCGGTACTGGTTTGCGGATAAGAAGCTCCTGTGGTGCCTACTTTGGCCCAACAAGACGGGAAATTAGCACCTGTGGTGTTTTCAAAATCTTCTGTGAAAGCCGTAACCAGGTTACATAGAGTAGAAAAATTAGCGGTAACACTCCAAATAGAAGAATCAGAAGCACTGCATACAGCACGCTCCCATACATAATAAGTTGTCCCCGAAGACAAACCGTTTAAATCAACTGTTGTTACACCAGCGGCTACACTTCCTGAAGGAGTGGTTGCTGCCGTTGGAGCAGTATTGGAAGTAGCATAATAATATTCATAGCCGTTAGCCGGTGTGGTAGCTGAGGCTGTCCAGGAAACGGTTGCTGAATTCAATGTGATAGCCGAAAACACGGTAGCCGTTGGCGCCTGACAAGTGGCTAAATACTGCACTTGTGAATTACGACAAGTAGAAGCACCGGCACAATTGGCATCATCAGCAAAATGCAATCTGACATCTGTAGTGTTGATGGCATTAATCGTTAGCGGTGAGGTACCATAAGCAAGAACATTGTTTGATAAGTCAGTCACTGTCAAGAACAAATGTGTTCCCGCGCCGCCTGTACTTCCTGATTGTTCTGAAAACAAATAATTGGCACCCGGAAGTAAACCCGTAACCGTACAATATTCTGTTCCGTAAGCACAAGTAGCTATCGTTTGAGGCACCCCTGAATTGTTAGAGGCTACGGAAAGATAAGGAGTCGTTCTAATACATTGCGCCCCCGCGAAAGAGCTTGTTAATAGTAAAAACAATATGGCTAACTGCTGCCATAGGGATAAAGTAATTTTTTTCATAGGGTTAGTTTAAGGATTTTTAGAAGTGCAAGTTTATGAAAAACTGTCCAAAAAGCATAATTTATGGAGGTACAATTCATCAACTTTAACTTTTGAATCCCCTGATTCTTACTAAAAAGGAAAATATATAAAAAACTCCGAAATAATACAATTCCGGAGTTCTGATTGGTGTAGCACTACACTAGCCTATGACACTTTTCCGTCCTTAATTTCATCAACGATTTCGGGGTTTAATAAGGTGGAGGTATCGCCAAAATTAGAGAAATCACCCTCGGCAATCTTTCTCAAAATACGACGCATGATTTTTCCCGAACGCGTTTTAGGCAAACCGGAGACAAACTGAATCTTATCCAGCTTGGCAATAGGCCCTACTTGGTCTGAAATTAACTGATTGATTTCTTTGGCTACATTATCCTTATCCCGGGTTTCGCCTACTTCTTTCAGTATCACAAAACCATACAAGGCATTTCCTTTAATATCATGTGGGAAGCCAACAATGGCGCTTTCTGCCACCGCCGGATGCTCATTAATAGAATCTTCTATAGGGGCGGTACCTAAATTATGGCCCGACACTATAATCACATCATCTACCCTGCCGGTAATTCTATAATAGCCTACCTCATCTCTTAATGCCCCATCACCGGTAAAATATTTACCCGGAAAGGCCGTGAAATAAGTGTCTTTAAAACGTTGGTGGTCACCCCAAATAGTTCGGGCCATAGCCGGCCAAGGGAACTTAATACACAAACTACCCGTTACCTGATTGCCTTCAATTTCGTTGCGCAGCTCGTCCATTAATACCGGTTGTATGCCCGGCAATGGTAAGGAAGCATAAGTGGGTTTGGTGGGCGTTACAAAAGCAATAGGCGAAATTAAAATGCCTCCGGTTTCGGTTTGCCACCAGGTATCTACCAGCGGGCAACGTTTGCCACCCACGTGATCATTGTACCAATGCCAGGCTTCTTCATTAATAGGTTCGCCCACAGAGCCAATCACTTTCAATGACTTTAACGGAAAGCGTTGTACATAATCGAGGCTTTCTTTGGCCAATGCTCTGATGGCCGTTGGTGCTGTATAAAACTGGGTCACATTGTGCTTTTCTATCACTTCCCAAAAACGACTGTAATTCGGATACGAGGGTACGCCTTCAAAGATAATGGTGGTGGCACCGTTTAATAAAGGCCCGTATAAAATATAAGAGTGTCCGGTAATCCAACCAATATCGGCAGTACACCAAAAGACATCATTTTCTTCGTAGTTAAAAACATTTTTAAAGGTATAAGCCGTGTAAACCATATACCCCGCCGTGGTGTGCAACATGCCTTTAGGTTTACCCGTTGAGCCCGAAGTATATAATATAAACAAAGGATCTTCGGCATCCATTATCTCAGCCACATTATTGGGGATGGCTTCGTCTAATAGTGGTTGTAACCAAAGGTCGCGCCCCTCTTTCATGTTGACCGGAGTGTTGGTTCTTTTTACTACTAAAACTTTCTCTATCGTTGGGCATTTTTCCAGCGCTTCATCAATGATGCCTTTTAAGTCGGTGGCTTTGTTGCCTCGGTAACTTCCGTCTGAGGTGATGACCATTTTGCATTCGCTGTCATTAATACGCGCCGCCACTGCCGAGGCTGAAAAACCGGCAAACACTACCGAATGGATGGCTCCTATTCGGGCACAGGCCAAAACCGCCATGGCCAATTCAGGGATCATGGGTAAATAAATACAAACCCTGTCGCCTTTCTGAATCCCTTGCTCCCGCAGTACGTTTGCCATTTTGGCCACACGGGCATAGAGTTCGTTATACGAAATATGCAGCGCTGCTTCCTCCGGATTGTTAGGTTCAAATATGATAGCGGTCTTATCCCCTCTTCGGGCTAAGTGCCTGTCGATACAATTCTTGGTGATGTTGACTTTAGCATCCAAAAACCATTTGAATTTGGCCTGTTGAAAATCGAATTCAAAAACCTTATCCCATTTTTGGTACCAGGTAAAGTTCTCATCGGCTATTTTGCTCCAAAACTTTCTCGGTTCTCTGATGGATTTATTGTAATGTTTAAAGTATTGCTCCAGATTTTGTATTTTGTAATAACTCATAATGTTAGGCGTGTTTAAGCGTATAAAAATAACAATTACTCCACAATAAAAATAGCATTATTCAACCAATTTTTGTGTTAGCTTAAGTGGTTTTACAGACTCCATGAGGTAAAAATCGTATGGCAACTTTTTCCTTAGTAAGGCTTCTCGATACATTTTTGGTTGAGCAGGTATCTTTTTTTTAATTGATACTACAGAACCAAAAACACTCGAAGTGACGATACACTCCTTTAGGCGTCAGTTCGAGTGATTCCGATTTATCGGAATTCTATTGAAATCTTTTTCCTTAGTAGGGCTTCTCGATACATTTTTGGTTGAGCAGGCCTCTTCTTTTTTAATTGATACTACAGAACCAAAAACACTCGAAGTGACGACACACTCCTCTAGGCGTCAGTTCGAGTGATTCCGATTTATCGGAATTGTATCGAGAACCTCTATTCCAACAAAAAATCCCAACTAGTACTACCAATTGGGATTTTCTGCATTATTATTTATCAAATATCAGCCGTTGCTGTTACTACCATCGCCATCATTGTCTCCGCCATTATCATCGCCGTTTTCGTCACCTTCATGGTGGCCGCAGTGGTCATCGGCAGCCTGTAAAGCCGCTAACAATTCGTCGTTGTTAGTCACGGTTACGGTAGCCCCTGTTGAGTCGGTAATAGTTAAAGGATAAGAAATAGTCAGTGTTTCGGTAGCCCCTAAAGTAGCTAAGAACGTATAAGCCTCATCATCATTGTTTAAAGTGATGGTGGCTGTTACATTATTGGCATCGGTATAAGTAATACTTATTGGGAAATGCACGTCTAAACAATCAATATCGTCTATGTCATCACTGCAACTGTGTACGGCAGTGTGTAATTCAACCGCAGTAGCCACCGTTTGAGTGGTTCCGTCGGCAAACGTAAGGGTGATAGGGAATACAAAAGTAGCACTGTTGTTAGAATCATCGCCATCATTATCGTCGCCATCGCAATGATGTAACGCATTTTGCACGGTGGCATAATCAGCCATATCGGTTACCGTAATATTTTGCCCATTAATGACTACAGTCACCGGAAGGTTTACGGTAAAACAAGGTAAGTGATCATCGGTTTCGGTTCTACCGGTGGATGGTGTAGCACTATGCGTTACCCGCATCAGCATTTTAGTCAATTCAGAGTTTTTGGTTAATGTAGCCGAACTACCTGAATCATTTTGACAAGAAGTGATTGTCATACCCGCTATTACAATTGTTAGAATAGCCCCAAAGATTTTTTTCATCGTAATAAAGTTTTTAGTTAATGGAATAAGGGGTAGAGACAGTTAAAAGTACTCTTTTTTGAAGCCCATGTCAACTGTTTTTACATTAGTTTAACAGCTTTTACCGTTAAAACCCTACCCAGTCCTGAAACCAAAACTAAAAACCTGACAAGAACAGTTCCCATCAGGTTTTCCATTTGCCTTGTATAGCGCGTGGCTAAGGCAACGTTACTGATCCCAAATAAATGCTGGTGGCATACTTTTTCTCATCGGCTGCCGCAAACGTAATCCAGCTATGCACCTCAAACCCGGCAAAATACGTAGGTAAGGTTATGGTAGTGCTTATGGCTGCACGCGTTTCGGCATTTAAAGAATAATAGTAAAGCCCCGAAGCCGGTTCGTACATCACCACTACCAAACGGTCGTTGCCACTGGCCCCAGCCTGCCCCGAATTGTCTTCCCAATCTAGCTTAACATCGGTACCCCCAACAGCGGCTATCGTGGGGTTTTGCACGCCCACCAAATCGCCTTTGCTGATTTGTACTTTGTTGAACAGGATTTCAAAGTTGGGCGCTACATAGTTGACCGCCTCTTTCAAGTGGTACGACATGGCCTGATTGATGCGGGTTTTGTCGCCGGTGTTGCTGCCATAATACCTTCCCAGTACCGGGTTGATGGGCGTTAAGAATTGGTTGACGGCCAAGAACTTTAACCGTTGCAGTTGCTGCACTTCCGTAGGTGCATGTGTTCCTCTTTTTGGCAAAGAGCGCATAATGTCTTTGCCGCGCCAGTTGGCGCCTACTACTGTACCCACCTTGCCCGAAAAGGGCCCGAGAATACCTTTGTTGTATGATCCCATACTTTTCAAATTTAAATTAGACTTTAGTTTACTCAGCCACAGCCTATTGCCTGGCTATCTACTCCCGAAGGTACAGCAGTGGCTACAAATGGCAATGGGGGTGTCCGGTATAGTCCGGTATAGTCCTATGTTGTCTATTCGTTCGATCTTTCTTTGGGGTTTGTTCGGTTTTTGTTCGGTCTTTGTTCGGTAAACCTTGGGCAAAATAGGACAAATACCGAAGAAAGCCCAACCAAAACACGACAAGAACAGGACAAGAGCCCCACGATAGAAAATGCCGCTTATCGGACTTTTTGGTGGTTGGTAGAGTATTTTTTAGGAAATTGTGATGGTGTGAAAGGGTATTTGTTATTTAGTGCTAAACGATGGCAGTAGCTACAAGCGGTAAAACATTATTACCAAAAGTTTACAAAGTAGTAAACCATCCTTTGATGATTGATAAAACAAATAAAAACTCAACCCAAGTTGTGCATAGCTACCCCAATTAAAGATAGCTATACTCAATAAAAAGACAAAAGTTGAGGATATAAACTAGTTGGCTGCAATGCTAAAAAACCGAACTAAATAAAAAACAAAATATGGGATTATTTGATTTTCTAAAGAAAAAAGAGTTTCAAGAGATTGAACAACTAAAAAAACAACTTGAAAAATATAAACCAATTTCTAATATTGAAGTTGAAGTTGAAAGTCAAAGAAAAGCATTAGAATCTTTGATTTCTAATAAACAAACTGAAATACAGAAAGTTGAATCTGATTTCGTCAAATTAAACTCAGATTACAAATCCGCACTGGAAACATACACTAAACTTCGTAAGGAGGTAAGTATATTTGAGAATAAGCTTGATTTAATTGAGTTTGGTATTTATGAACCTATTTATGACTTTGAGAAGTCTGATGAATATAGAGCTGAACAAAAGAAAGCTATCGATTTGCAAAAACAAATGATTACTTCCGAAAAGGCTGCGATTTGCAGAACAAATTGGACTATTGATGGTAGCGAAGCGAAAGGACGAGCGAGTACAAAAAGATATATCAAATTAACATTAAGGGCTTTTAATGGAGAATGCGACTCTTTAATAGCAAAAGTAAAGTGGAATAATGTAAATCAAATGAAAGAGAGAATTACTAAATCATTTGAAACAATAAATAAAATTGGAGAAAGTCAAACCGTTACTATCCAAAAAGAGTATCTTGATTTAAAAATTAAAGAGTTAGTTTTAGAATACGAATATCAACAAAAAAGACAAAGAGAAAAAGAAGAGTTAAGAGCCGCTCAAGAAGAATTAAGGGAAGAGGAAAAAGCGAGAAGAGAATTTGAGCAAGCTCAAAAAGAAGCTGAAAAAGAAGAAACTAATTACCAAAAAGCATTAGAAAAAGCAAGAAAGGAAATTGAATCGACTACAGGAGAAAAGCACGATAAACTTTTGGAACAAATTGCAAAATTAGAGCAAGAACTGAAAGAAGCACAAGAACGTAAAGAACGAGCCTTGTCAATGGCTCAACAGACAAAACGCGGTCATGTATATGTTATTTCTAATATTGGCTCATTTGGTGAAAATGTTTTCAAAATTGGAATGACAAGAAGATTAGAACCAACAGAAAGAGTAAAAGAATTAGGAGATGCATCTGTTCCTTTTCAGTTTGACATTCACGCAATGATTTTTTCTGATGATGCACCAAAACTTGAAAATGAATTACATAAAGCGTTTACTAATCATAAAGTCAATATGTTAAATTATCGCAAAGAATTCTTTAATGTAACTATAGATGAAATAGAACAGAAAGTTAAAGAAACGGGACTTGATGCAGAAATAATTAAGTTGCCAGAAGCTATGGAATATAGAGAAACAATAGCTATTCTTGAAAAACTTAAAAATCAAGGAGAACAAAAAACAATTGACGACTTAATTGCTGAAGAATTCCCCACAGCATTGATAAACTAACAAGCACTGACAGGCAACAGCGGTTTTGCGAAATTGCGAATTTTGTGGTAAATTCACGTTTGCGTTTCGCAAGAATTTTTATCTTTAACAGAAAATAATTAGTTCGCGGGCTGCTACTTCGCCAAGCCGCGAAACGTTGGCAGTAATTTTGAAAAACCTGAAAACAAAGATCTTCGCTAAAAGAAGCGTGGACAGGTGTCCTACTGAAGAGGCTTTTGCTGATTTAGTATGTCGGGTTCGATTCCCGGCCGAAGAAGTGCTATTAGTATTTCTTCGGCCGCGCATTAACCAATTAATGAACTATGACACAAAACGAAATAAAAACATACTTTGATTATCACAATTCCAACATGAAATATCTGAAAATTGGATACGAGGAAATACGAAATCAAATTAAATTGTTTTACAAATCAACTGACAAAAACGGAAATTTAATATACGATTTTGAGGATATTGACTTTAGAAAGATTGATATAAGAAAAAAAGAACAATCATTTAATCGAATTTTATCAGGAATTCAGGTTTCTTGGGCAGAAGAAAGTCTTAAGCGACTATTATACGAAAAAGACTTATTAAATGATAATCAACGAAACTATATTCTTAAAAAACCTTTAATTGAAAAATGGCTTGAAACCTTTAAGATTGTTTTTTGTATTGCATACGATTTAATGCCCGCAAATGATGAATTTTGTATTCAAGTAGATATTAGAAGAGAGCGAAATAATTTGGGCAATGAATTAGTTGAACAATATTTATTATTACGAAAAATTATATCCGAAAATTTGACTCCAAATTTTGCAATACGAAATAAAGTTCAACATGGAGAATGGAATTTCGCCTTTGAAGCTCCAATTTCAGAAGTATTCAGTCAAAACTTAACTGACAAAATTAAGAAAGAAAATATAGTTACTACAACATCAAGATATTTAATTGTAAATTCAATTTATAATATGATTGTTGATTTAGGAAGATTTAAAAGTAACAGCTTTGCCCTTGACTCAATCACAACTCCATTTGAATATTTTTATGAAAAGTACGTGAAAAAGATAAACTTTGAAATTGAAAAAATAAAACATTGTGATTTAGAAAAGTTTATTGAAGATATTGTTCAAAAAGAAATTAGAGGAATAGAATATCGAAATAGAATGTAAAAAACTACTGCCAACAGTGGTTTTGCGCAATGATTGGTTTATTTTCCTCAGCCGGAAATTTACATATCTTTACAACAAAGCGGTAAATTATCGCTACAGAGCCAAGCCGCTAGACATTAGCATCAATTATTCATCACGTTATATGAGACCATTAATCTTAATTACAACATTGTTGCTTTGTTTAAATAGTTGCAAAGAGAAAAAAGAAAATTGCTTTTCAAATTTTACTTTTTCCAAAGGTAATATTAAAATGAGCTATAGCTTAAAGTTCAATTCATCAGACACCGTTTATTATCAAGACGAATATATCAACGGAAATAAAAAGTCATTATATTATTTTATAATTAAAAGGAATGAGAAAAAAATATTAGACAGTCTTGTGTGCAAATTTAAATTTCCTAAAGATTCCCTGCTATTAAATAGTAGTATAAATGACGGAACTACAATAGCTTTTTCAGTTGACAACAAGAAGTTAATGTTACACGAAACAGGACCAAAAGAATTTTGGGAATTTGAAAAGTGGATAGAAAATATAAAGCCTTACAAACAGTTAACGCCAACAAAAGAAAAAATAGAGTTTGCTGATTTTAGTAATATGCTGCCACGTCCAAAGATTAAAAAATAACTGATGTTAACAGCGGTTTTGCACTTGTGATAATTAGTGATAAATTTAACAGCTGCTATTAGCCACGGAACGGTAGCAGCCATTAGAACACACCTTGAAAAGAACATTTACATTAATAACTCTACTCTTTTTTAGTTTTGGCTTTGGTCAAAATGTAGTTAATGAAAATAAGCAAACCAAAGATTTTCCAAGCATAGATAACTATGTGAATGATTATGACGACATTTTATCTTTTCCGCAAGAAGTGATTCTCAAAGAAAGCCTAAAATCATTTGAAAAGCTGAATAACATTAGAATTGTAATTGTAACGGTTGACTCAATTTCACCCTATCAGAATATATTTGATTACTCATTAGCTTTAGCAAAACAAACTGATTTCGCTTGCGTTTATATTGTTGTTTGTAAAAGTTTGCGCGTAATTCAAATACAAAACTGCGACGATATATTACCGAAGTTGACAAACGAAGAAACTAAAACGTTAATTGAAGATTGCATAATACCAGAGTTCAAAAAAGGAAATTATTTTATCGGACTGGAAAATGGAATTTTTGAAATAAAGAAAGAGTTGCAATAACCGCCTATAACAGCGGTTTGCCTCAACCACGCAGTTTGTGCTTTTCCTGATTTTCAATAGTAAATTGAAAAGGGTTTTGTACTTGGAATGATTTGTCGTAAATTTATTGCTACTGTTTTAGAGCCTCAGAACGTTAGCCGTAATCGTGGAGAAACAGCAATCTTAAAAATCATGATATGAAACACCTAAGAATTATCATACTAAGCCTTCTTTTTGTCAACTGCAGCCAGAATGACGGATCAGAAAATACTATAGCTGTTAGCCAAATTCCTTTTCCGGAGGCTTCATTCAAAATCACTTTAAAAAATGATTTTGAAACCTTCAACACCATAAGTAGTTCAGAATTTTCATTTGATGCTAACGGTAATGTCCTGGCAGAAAAATGTATAGGAGCCACTCCCGAACAAAGTTATTTTAGTACTTTTCAGTATGACGCCAATGGCAGGATACTAAGCGAAACCCGTAACCATCATATTGTGTCCCACGTTATCTGGAATGGTAATACGGCAAAGGTTTACGATAACATCTATCTTGTCCCTTGGACTTTTGTTTTTTCAAACGGCAATTTATCAGAAGTTATTGCTGCAAATTCCGAGAGCCAGCAAATCAATTATGATGCAAATAATAATATTATTGCTGAGGAAAGAAATCATGACGTTTTTGTAGAGTACCAAAATTATAATTTATCCGTACCCAATCCTACATCGGTTTTAAAATCAATTGCCATTTTGAGATATGATATCCGCCCGTTTTCTAAAAATATTTTTGATACTAAGAAAGCCTACCCATACGACGGCGGTGACTACAGTATCCCTCTGACTTACTATCAATATCAGTACACCTTTAATCAAGACAACAAAGTCATTACCATGACAGATGACGAAACCGGTATTTACAAAACGTTTTTTGAGTATTACTAAATACGACTATTGCTAATCGCGTTTTTGCGCAAGCGGCGAATTGCAGTAGCTTCTCTCCTACTATTCATAAAAAGCGCTATCTTTGATAGAAACCTAAACGTTCTAAGCACTGCCTGACGGCAAGACACGGAACGTTGGGCAATGTTTTGAACGAAACGCGTAAATTCAATACTTTACTTAAACTATGTAAAAATGAAAAAAACACTACTGCTTTTAGTACTATTTTACGGAAATGTTTTATTGTGCCAAACACTAACATCCGGTATTTACTCGTCTTCGGATTTAGGATACACTTACAGTGTAGACACAAAACAAGAAGGCAACATCATTACTATTACCGAGCCTAACCGTGTAAATAAGTATATAAAAAGTGATGGTAACATTTACTACCATAGTGAAGCTAAATATGACCAATTTTACATTAAAGTTGTAGCCAATAATAAGTACTACACTGGTAAAAAAGGCGGTACAGAACAACTATTTACTCTTTCGAGCGAAAATGACAATTCAACTGAAACTTTACCTTCAGGAATAGATAACTGCCCACTATATGACAAGTATCTAAAGATGGCACAAACCGATGATGTTGAAGTGCAAGCTTGGGTGTTTTGTGGTGCAGCAGCCTTGGCTAAATGTACTTATTCAGATGCAAAACCTTATATAGAACAGATTATTAAATCTTTGAAACCTATTATGGACAATCCTTCTGACTGTCCCTGTACCGATGTAAATACTCAAATTGAGTGGCAGTCTGTACCAATTGATTAAAACAAAAAAATATGAAAAAAAATACGTTTCTTATAGTTGTAATCTTGATTTTCTGTTGTTCAGTCAAGGGTAATGCTCAACAAAACAATATTAAATTTGAAAATGCTGTTAACGATCAATTTGGTACTTTATTGGAATCGCTATTAAAAGACGGCAAAATTGATGAATTGGGAGCAAAAACCTATTTAGAAACCGTTTTTGGAAATGATGAATCGGTCACAAATTATTTGCAAACCATTGACTTGTCAAAAAAAATTGATGGCTTAAAGCAGGGGAATTTATCTTTTGACAGTTATTTATCTAATATCAATAGTAGCTTAATTTCATTCATTCCGGAAGAGAAAAAACAAGCATTTATGAATTATTTTGAAACACGGATGATTGTTGAAGGTTCCATGAACGAACTTCTGAGTGGTGAAATAGGATCAAATACAGTAAATTTAGCTGCAGGGTTAATTGAAGGTAGTAAAGAAGCTAAAGCCGAACGACTCAAAAAAGAAGCAATTGCAAAAAAACTGGAAGTTATTACTCCAACATTGAGCAAGTTGAATAACACCAGAGCCTATACAAAATTAAAAATTGTTGATGAGATTGATTCTAATAAAAATTGGATTGTAAACACGAATCCTGTGGTTACAGAAGATGCTACTGCCAAGTACACAACAAATTACTCTAATCTTGAAAATGGGTATTTAAAAATAAGTACGGAAAACTACGTACAAGCTGTTTTTAATTGGGATAAAATGATGTTTTTTAAGCCCATGAGAATATACAAAAATCCAGAAAAATTTGATTTCTCAAAAGATTTTAAAATGAATCTATTTTTAAAAAAGGAAAGAAAAGTTGCTGAAACGATTACAATCGAGATTGGAAAGGGTTATCAGCTCTCTATCATTAGACAAGAAGGATATATTTATTTCATGACTCCATTAAATTATACCGTTACAGATAAATATGGAGAATTAAGAGCTGATAATAAAAAAGAAAAGAGCGATAAAACAAAGTTAGTTGATAAAGAAAAAGGTGTAATACTATCTAAAAATGGATATGGAAATACATTTTA
Source organism: Flavobacterium sp. (assembly GCF_036741995.1). Taxonomy (GTDB): domain Bacteria; phylum Bacteroidota; class Bacteroidia; order Flavobacteriales; family Flavobacteriaceae; genus Flavobacterium. Next base: position 32,107 of record NZ_DAINRG010000009.1, read on the forward strand.
TATTCGTGAAAACAAGAATAAAGATATTGATTTTGATGGAGTATTAAAAATTACAATTATAAAAAAAGGCAACTCATTCATTTGTAAATTTAATGATATGGAATATGAACTTATATCAGAGATAAATTATTTTCCGGATAAATACTATTTAGGAATAGTTGTGAGCGATATGAGTAAAAAATCTTATATTGAAATCCATAAACTTGAATTAGAACATTTATAATTCATGAACGTTAAATACATCTTTTTGCTTTTCTCTATAACGCTGTTGAATATGAACTTATATTCTCAGAAAAGTTTTATTAGTTATGAGAAAGTTAAAGTTGACAACATACCTTCAATTGAAGAAAGCTTTAATTCGAAAGTATATGAATCTAAACTTGAATATGTGGAGTCAAAGAAGGACTCAATGATTCGTTATGGAAAACTTAAAAACTATAGTCGTCCTGAAAATGAAGCTTTTGGTAAAATTAATGTCACATACTTTTATTTAAAGAAAGACAGCATTGTTAAGAAAATAAGTTATCGCTGGGTTTCTTTAAAAGATAGTAAGCTAAAAGATTACAGTAAACAATTCGATAAAACTGTTGAAAAAATTTCGACTGATTTACATTTACCTATTGGAGAACAAGGCAAACCATCAAAAATAACTGACGACACTATCGAAGGAATACCTGTCGAGATAACTGAAAGAAGAGTAACTTGGGAATACAGAGGTGCAAAAGTCCTTATTATAATGATTTGGTCAGAAAAGCATGGAGCATATTTACATACTGAAATAGAATGGTAAAAATAACTGCCTATAACAGTAGTTTTGCGCAATAGTGTAGTAAGTGTCCGCAGTAATCCTAACGGAATCCCATAAAACCTTTTTACACTTGTGATAATTAGTGCTAAATTTAACAGCTGTTATAAGCCGCGGAACGGTAGCGACAACCTTCCTCAACAAACTTAAAAAATGACTGCGACAGAAATTAAAGAAATAATAAATAGAGAATTAGCAGCTACTCTAGATCATTCTAATGTTTTTGGAATGAACTTGACAAAATATCTAATTGAACCTAAAAAACAGATATTCAAAGCTGCTGATAGCTCAAATATTTCTTATGAATTATGGACAGTACTAGAAGATGAAATGGGATACAAAGTTTATTTTGACGAAGAAACAAATATGTTTGGTTTGGCAATGAAATTAAATGAGAACGAGCAAATGGACATTGGAACTCATGGAAGTTTTTTAGAAACGCTATATGGAATGTAAAAAGGCAGCTGCTAAAAGCCGTTTGGCACAATAGTGTAGTAAGTGTCAGCAGTAATCCTAACGGCATCCGATAAAATCTTTTTACGCTTGTGATAATTAGTGCTAAATTTAACAACTGTTATAAGCCGCAAAACGATAGCGGTCATTCTTAAACACGAAAAATATAAAAATGAGCCAATTTAATTCACTTATACTATTGATATTAATCTTAACTACGTCTTGTAAAGATAACTTAGGAAAGTCTGAACCAATAGTTAATACCGAAAATTATGAACTCACAAATAAGTTCCTGAGTGGTTTTGACAACATAAAACTAATATCGTATGACACTCATAGAGATGATTATTCCAGTAATTATCAACTTAAAATTGAAAACGATACAATAAAAATTCCAGAAGTAAAGTATATTGACAATGTTGATCTTGACAATAAATTCTCCAAAAAAATATTTCGGGTTTTACTTTCTGAGAATAAAAACTGTACAATGGCTGATTGCTATAACCCAAGACATATTTTGTTGTTTTATAAAAAAGACAAATTGGTCGGTTTCTATGAATTTTGTGCCGAATGTGGTGGAAGCAGGCAATCTGAAAATATAAAAATTGCTCCTATTTGCACCAAAAAAGGAGACGAACTAATAGCAATTTTCAAAGAAATGAAGCTCAAAAATGATGGTGAGGAAAGTGAAAATTATAAGTATTTTTAACTTGAAAAAAAAGACTAAAGAAAACTATAGGCAACTTCTAATTGACAAAATAGAAGGAGTAGTTGAACAAAAAGAAGTAACTATTGGAACCCTTAAAACCACCTACTTATTAAGTGGCAATGGGAAACCGGTAATTTTGCTGCACGGTGCTGGTGCAGGCGCTGTTACCTGGTATCCATCCATTAATACCATCTCTAAAAATTTTCAAGTAATAGCACCCGATATCGTTGGATATGGAGAATCTGATAAACCGGATGCGCCTTATAATAGACCCTATTTTTCGAACTGGCTCAAAGATTTCATGAAAGAATTGGGTATCTCAAAGGCTCATATTGTCGGATTGTCACAAGGGGGCGCCATAGCGTTGCAGTTTGCCATAGACAATGCTGCAATGGTTGATAAACTTGTTGTAGTTGATGCTGCCGGTTTAGGGGCAAAAGTTTCTTTTTGGCCTTTACTTGGAACAATATGGATGAATAGTTTTCCATCAGCAATGGCAAATCGTTTTAATTCGCGTTATATACTTCATAAACCCGTCAATAGAGACCCGAACCATAGTAGCTACTCCATAGCCGTTCTCAAATATAAAGGAGGTCAAAATGCATTTAAGCAAGGGCGTGGAACTGCAGTATCTAAAATACCAGAAGAAGCATTAAAGCAAATAAAAAATGAAACCCTTATCATTTGGGGGAAAGAGGATCAATTATTTCCTGTTGCCTATGGTGAAGCAGCCGCTAAAATAATCCCAAAGGCAAAGCTTCAGTTAATTCAAGAGGCTGGACATTTACCATTAATGGACCAACCCGAACTATTTAATACAATTCTTGAAGATTTTTTAAAAAGCGAATAAAAACGGCCTACAACAAGAGTATTCCCAATAGTATGCTTTGATCCGCGAAAGGTAATGGCTACAGTAAAAACAAAAAACTGGCAAAATGATGTATTGCCTTATTAAAAAAAATATTACTTTTAAAAAATTAATGGTCTTTACCCATTTTCACTGTACAAAACAACCATTTAACTACATACTAATGAGAACATTTACTTTTACAGCAGTACTATTGTTATTAATTACAAACGCTTTTGCCCAGGCTCCCGCTATTGAATGGCAAAAATCACTTGGGGGCACAAATCAGGAATATGCCTTTTGTGTCAGACAAACCAGTGATGGGGGCTACATCGTAGCAGGTGAAACAGTATCCCCTGTTGGCGGTATGATAACAAATAATTATGGCAGTTATGATTGTTGGGTAGTAAAATTAGACACTACCGGAGCCTTGCAATGGCAAAAAGCACTGGGGGGTTCGGATTATGACAGAGCCTATTCGGTTGAACAAACGGCTGATGGCGGGTATATCGTTATTGGAATGACGTATTCCAATAATTTTGATGTTTCCGGTCAGTATGGCACTAGTGATGTTTGGGTAGTAAAATTAAGTACGGCAGGAGCTATAGAATGGCAAAAAACCTATGGCGGTTCTAGTTTAGATGAGGGATATAGTATTAAGCAAACGGCTGATGGCGGGTATATCTTAAGTGGGGTTACCTTTTCTACCAATGGGCTTGCCATCAATGGACAAGGGGGTTGGATTTTAAAGTTAAGCAGTACCGGAACCGTGCAGTGGCAAAAAACCATTGGTGGTTACGGTTGTTATCTGTTTAGTATTCAACAAACCACTGACGGAGGGTATGTTACGGCCGGATATTCTAATGGTCCCTTAGGGAATACCGATTTTCATATAATAAAACTGGACAGTGCAGGTACTATAACATGGCAAAAGTTTTATGGGGGTACCGCCAGCGACTATGCCACATCCATTCAGCAAACCGCTGATGGAGGGTATATAGTGGCCGGAAATACCAATTCGAGTAATACTGATGTGACTCAAAACAATGGAAGTGATGATTATTGGATCATAAAATTAGACAGTACCGGTGCGTTGCAATGGCAAAAAGCACTAGGGGGTGCCTTTTCTGAGTTTTCCGGTCGAAGTGTGCAGCAAACTTCCGATTTGGGATATATTGTTTGCGGCTATACCAATTCAAATAATGGATTAGTTACCGGAAACCATGGAGATGCTGATTACTGGGTAGTAAAACTGGATAACTCAGGAAGTATAGCGTGGCAAAAAACATTAGGGGGCACAGGAACCGATTGGGGCCAATGCATTCAGCAAACCGCTGATGGTGGTTATATAGTAGCCGGAACCACCGGTTCTTATAATGGCGATGTTAGCATGCAATATGGGGATCGGGATTTTTGGGTAGCCAAACTTAGCCCGGAGAATTTAAATAAGCCCGATTTTACAAACGAAAATAAGGTAGCTATCTATCCAAATCCAACCAAAGATTTTTTCAAATTATCCAATTATAAAAACATTCAAAGGATTGAGTTATATGATATCAATGGAAAAAAACTACTTTCTAAAAATGATGTTATAGACGAAAACATATCCCTGCAGAATTTTTCAAAAGGGGTATATCCGATAAAAATTTATTTAACCAACGGAGCTATTGTAGCAGACAAAATCATTAAGGAATAATTTATAGTTTTTAAAGCCTTTTTACGTTTACTGTCCATAAATCGCTTCATCACTGCATACAATGTCAAATATTCAAATTCAGAAAATAAGCTTAACAGAAATTGACCAATTACAGAAAATTGGCAGACAGACTTTTGAAGAAACTTTCTCAGAATCTAACTCTGAAGAAAACATGAAAAACTATTTGGAAGAAGGTTTCTCCAAAGAAAAATTAACCGCAGAACTGAATGATAAAAACTCTGAATTTTATTTTGCAACGCTGGAAGCAGAAGTAATTGGATATTTAAAAGTCAATTTCGGAGAATCACAAACCGAATTGAAAGACAGTAAAGCTCTAGAAATTGAAAGAATTTACGTTTCAAAAGAATTTCACGGAAAAAGTGTTGGACAATTACTTTACGATAAAGCAATCGACGTTGCAAAACAGAAAGATTCGGAATATGTTTGGTTGGGCGTTTGGGAAGAAAATCCAAGAGCAATAAATTTCTACAAGAAAAATGGTTTTGTAGAATTTGACAAACATATTTTTAAGTTGGGAGATGACGAGCAAACCGACATAATGATGAAGTTGAAACTTAAATAACAAAAAAGGCAGTCATTAACAGTAGTTTGTAGTAACAGTGTGGCTTGGGCTTCTCCCCGATTTGCTTGCAGAAATCGGAAAGTTGTTTTGTACTTGCAATAATTAGTACTAAATTTAACAGCAGCTATAAGCCGCGGAACATTATGTGTAATTGCCAAGCTGTTTAAAAAAGAACTTATGCTTAAATCTTCCTCTTTATTTTTATTCCTAACGTTCTCTCTTTTGGTTTCCTGTAATAAATAAAAAAAGAAAGAAATTGTAGAAGATACACATTGGGAAAATATTGAACTTATTACTAAAAGCCAAAGAATAACCGTTTACCAATCAGAAGATACAGCGAGCGTAGAAAAAGCGATTTACAAAAAAACAAGTGGTAAAGGTTTTTCCGCAACTTACAAACTTGAAAAAGTAGAACGGAAAAGTTTTAAAATAAATAAATCTGAACGTGACAGCTTATATAATTATGTTTTTAAATTACTGACTAAACCAACATTCACAGACAAAGCGGCAACGGATTATGCCGGTTATATAATGATAAAATTGAAAGATAGAAACACAACATTGATGTGTGAATACCAATCTGTTGGGGAATGGTCAACAATCTCAGCAGAAACCAAAAAGATTTATAAATTAATTAATCCAAAAACTGAACTGCCTGAATAAAGCAATTACACAAAACAGTAGTTTATAACAACTGTTAGATATAGGCTTTTCCCCGATTTCCTTACAGAAATCAAATCAGTAAGCAGCTCCGCTATTGCGTAAAGCCACGGGAGGTTAGCGGTAATTATTTCGAACATGTATAAAAAAGGAATTATATCATTACTATTGACCCTTTTTCTCCTTGCTTCTTGTCAAAAGCAAAGTAATATCACCTCTTTGGATTTTATTGCAAATGGGAATAAACTCGAATTCTTATCCAACGATGGAGAATATGGAGAATGGGGCGGAAATGAAAAGATAGTAAAAGTATACAGCATCAAAAATCATTTATTCGCTGATTATACTGAAAGGGGTATCATTTCAAAAACAAATCCTCAATCAAAAATTAGGTTCTCAAAAAAGAAAATTAGTATTGGTGATTCAGAAAAGGAAATGATTCTTGAAAGCATTAATGAACTTTCTTTTCAGAAACTTACAGAAAAGCAAACACTTTCAAATAGTGCTGTAGTAAACCAAGTTAAATCAAGTGATTCCTCTTTTGTAATCACAATATGGCCTGTTGTTTCGGAATGGAAAAAGTATGATGCCTTTTGCAATGCTTTGAAAAAAAAATAACTACTGCTAACAGCGGTTTACAGCAACTGTTAGGTATGGGCTTCTCCCAGATTTGCTTGCAGAAATCGGAAAGGTAATTTCCATATATTTACAACTAATCAGTAGACCGCTTCGCTACTGCATAAAGCAGCGGAATGTTAGCAGTAACATTAAAAACCTTTACAATGGAAGATTTCAGTATAACTTCACGCCTAACAAAAAACGAATATGCAAAAGTTGTTTTCTTGGGACTTTGTAGAAAGCCTGCTTTTATTTTAATACAACTTTCAGCAATTTATCTTTTAATATATGATGAATCCTATATTTTAGGAACTTTTTTCATTTTATCGCCCGTTATAATTACATTAATCGCGGTGAACCAATATAAATCTAGTGTCAGTTTTAGGAGCGATATAAAATTTACTTTTGGCGAAAATGGAATGAGGGTTGAAGCTCCAACCTATAAGAGCGAATTCACCTGGAAACATATTTTGAAACATAAACAAATAAGCAATTTTCTTATTCTATATCATAGCAATAGAATGGGAAATTTTATTGACACCAGAAAGTTGAATGCAGAACAGTTAAAATTTATAAAGGATAAAGTTGTTGAAAAATAATTTGGATGCTAACAGCGGTTTAACGCAATGGCTAAGACCGATTTCCTAGCAGAAATCAAAAAGTAAATTTCCATACAATTACAACTAATCAGTAGACCGCGTCGCTACTGCATAAAGCAGCGGAATGTTGCCTGCAATTTTTAAATACGAAAAGCTTGAAAGAGATTATACAGAAGATTAACAAAAGATGGTACATTTCCATAATTCTTATGATTATAGGTTTTGTTATTACATTTTTTGGGCTTCAAATTCCTAATGAAATTGCATTCAATATCAGTTTAGGAATTTTTTACGCATCATTTCTATTCTCTTTAGTTTTTGCAATAATGAGATTGTTTAAAAAAGATTATTTAAAAGGAACCCTTCAAATAGCAGGAACCCTAATAATTGGTGGCGTTTCTTTTTTATTTCTTTCCCTGTTTTTATTCTTATATCCTTTTGATTTTTTTGCTGATAATTTAACTGTTCCTAAAAATGTGGAATTTCAGAAACCAATACCGTTATATCAAAATGATACGGTAAAATCGGAAAAGGTATATAATACAGATTTTATTCTTTATGATGGTATGCAACCTGGAATTTACAAATATGATATATATCTCAACCAAATAGAAAAGGGAAAAGTTTATTTAAAAGTTTATGAAATAACTCAAAATCAAATTTTATCGGAAGAAGATATTGAGAATAGTAGCTCAATCGATGTTTATAATCCAACACCAGAATTGAAAAAATTTAAATTGAAAGACGACTTCACTGTTTATGAGGGAAATTGGGATCAATTTTATGGAAGCAGAATTGAAGTGTGGTTTAAACCTAATTCAATGAATCGGCCTGAAAGAAAACTTTTGACCAAAAATTATATAATTCAAGGTTGGCAGAGATAAAAAAACTGCAGGTAACAGCGGTTTACAGCAACACCGTGGCTTGGGCTTCTCCCCGATTTCCTATCGGAAATCAAAAAAAGTTTTGTACATGGAATAATTAGTATTTACTTTATCACAGCAGCTACAAGTTGCCAAACGATAACAGCAAGCTTAATGACAAACAAATCTTTACTAGTAAAATGGCTTAAAATTATATTTGCATTTAGCTTCGTTGGTTGTATTTCTATATTTTTATATTATGTGAATTACTATATGGGAGAAAGTAAAGTGCTACAAGACATCTATTTTACTTTATTTTATATCAGTATTTTGTGTTTTGTGCTAATTATTATAATTACATTTTTCAAAAATAAATAAAGTCAACTGTTAACAGCCGTTTGTAGCAACTGTTAGGTATGGGCTTCTCGATACATTTTGAGCTTTGCTCAAAACACTCGAAGTGACGGTGCGTAACTTATAACTTCGTCAAAACACTTGAAGTGACGAAGAACCGGTAAAAAACTTAAAATGTCGTATAGGCCCCGGGTTTAGTGATGCTATGGTATTGGGTTTCCAGGCGGGTTCGGAGTATGGCCATGATGATGCGTTTGGAATAAAAATACTTCCCTCCCATCTTTCGGGACGGGAAATATTGTTTCTTGCGCCAGCGGTAGAGTGTTTTATCACATATTTTAAAAAGGAGTTTCATATCGGCACTGTCCAGTATGTCTTGGTCAGCATAAGAAGCCGTTAGTTTTTCCAGGTGTTTGTTTGTTTTCTGTAGTTCTTGTAATACTACAGCAATCGCCACTTCGCTCATAGTAGTTTGATTTAATAATTTCTAAAATGGTGTGTGGTATTTTATAGATGAAAAGTACTACTTTATTTTTAAATAAACAAGAGGCGTGTAGTATATTTTGTAAAACTATTTTGTTATTTTTACCAAGCAAGACGTTCAGTAACAATGGTTATTGCACAATACTAACATCATGAAACAAATACTAATATCGCTTTTATTAATAGCTGTTTTGAGCAAAGCACAAGCTCAAAATGCCTATTTGTGTAAAACCGATAATAGGATATATCGGCTTAATTCAGATTCCTCTCTCACTAGTATACTTGCTGTTGACAACACACCGTCTTATCTTTATGATGTAGCGTTATCTCCTTCAAACATTTTTTACGCCATTATCGATTTTAATAAAATTATAGCCATTAACAGTACAAACAATTTTACAGTTTTAACAACACTGCCGGGCAATGGCCTCTACAATTCTTTAACCTGCAGTACCAATTACGAATTGTATACCATTAGCAATGAAGGGGCTAATTCTAAATTATATAAATATAATATCCTCACTAATACAACCGAATTGGTTACAACTTTAGGATTCGCAACTCCGGGAGATTTAACGTTCTACAAAGGTAACTTACTATTTTCAGCGGAAGGAACCAATAAAATTAAAGCCTATAATTTAGAGAATAATACATTGGTAGATCTATTTTGCCTGCCGCAACAATATGCCACTATTTTTGGGATAGCCGGAATCTATACCTCCTGTGATTCAACTATTATTCGCTGTTGTACACAAACAACGGTATTGGAATTAGACCTTTTGAACAACATAGTAACCGATTTACAAGTGGCCAGTTCCGGTTTTTTAGGGATGACTTCTGACAATGAGTTTTTATCTTCAGCATGCAGTTTTCAATTTGAAACGGCTCCCTGTGCATTATCAACTCCCGACTATTCACAAGAGGCTGCCAACTCCATTTACCCCAATCCTTTTCAAGAAACAATACAGTTTAAAAATTATCAAGAAATACATTCATTAGAAATATTTGATAGTAACGGACGGCTTATTTTAAAAAGCGCTGCTCCTGGTTCTCAATTAAATTTAAATAATTTAGAAAAAGGAGTATATTTCATTAAAACATATACCGAAAGAGGTTCTCAAATCAATAAAATTGTAAAATCGTAAGGTATAGTCAAAAAAACAACTACTGCCAATAGCAGTTTGGCGCAATCCTAAAAGTATAAATCAAATTAATCATAAACACCTAACACTAACCCATGAAAAAACTATTCGGATTATTGGCTTTTATAATACTCCTCCAAACCATCAGCCTATGAGATTCGAAATTCCTTTTAATGAAAAAATTTACAGGCAACAAGTTACATTGAATGTAGATTTGGCTTGGCAAAAAGCTTTAAAAAAACAGGATAGAAGTGCTATTATTTGCCTTATTATCTTTCTGTTTGGTTTGCTTATCATTTATGGAAAAAGCAATTTGGGGTATCTGTTTGTGGCCATGGGAATGTATGGTTTCCTTGAGTTTTACAAAATCCGTATAGCGTATAAAAAAAACCAAAAGAGAATGCAACAGATTGTTGACAAAGAAATTAAAATACAAACAGCGGCCAATGAAAACTCTGTTTGGGAATTTAACGAAGAGTATTTTGGGTACAAAGACTGTAAATATGAAGCAAAAATTAAATGGAACACCTTTTATGCTTACCGTCTTGTAGAAGATCAGTTGTTTCTGGACTTAAGTGTAGGGATTCATTCTTCTTATGTCTTAGGCAAAGAAGAAGTTGGGGAAGAGGCTTTTCAAAGCATACTCCAATTGGTAGCCGGGAAAATAAAAAAAATCGATTCATAACAGCCGAACGTTCAGAGGCAAAATCGGGAGCTTTTTTGGCCTGTATACTTTCAAGAAAAAAGAGGGCAAATGGATTTTATGCCATTGGATAGATGAGTCACATCCGTAAGCTTTTTTACTGCAAAGAAGTTTTGTATTTATTCCATTTTGTAATACATTTACCTAAATTACTAAGTAAATTTTCCATGAAAATCAACAACAACTTCAAAGCTATCTTCGCTCTATCGCTTGTAGTAACCTTACTAGGCGCCTTGCTGAAAATAGAGCATTTGGGTTATTCACAACCGTTTCTAATAATTGGCGTTTTGCTAACACTGGCCTATATTGTTTTGGGGATCATCGAAGTTCAAAATTCCTCTAAAATAAAATCGTCCGAAAAGGTTATGTGGACCATTGGCTTTATTGCTCTGAGTTTCTTTACCGCTATAGTGTATTTGGTTTCCGGCAGAAAGCGCATTGTGTAAAGCCAACTTCACTAGGATTTTAACAGTAAAAAAATACTAATTTCAAAACTATGAGACTTTTTATCCCCATTATACTGATAGCGCTTTTTGTGTTTTATGTGTTGTACTTAGCACTAATCAAAAAAGAATTAAAACAAAACCTTACCGGCGTACTCTATCCGGGACTATTCTTTATAGTAGTTTGGGGGATATTGTATTATATAATATTGGAATAATGACTAAAACAACAGCACTATGACACAATGGAAATGGTATTTAGGCGGCTACACCCTACTCATTTTAACCATTTTTGCCTTAGCCTATCTTAAATACATACCAACAGAACTCAATACCATCCCCGATTATGATTCGATAGGCCATTTTGTACTCTACGGCATTTGGGGATATTTATTTGCCCAAACATTCAACAAACCCATACTAAGTGTGGCAAAAGTTACCGTTCCCTTAGGCACTTTGCTCATCATCCCTATTGCTATTACCGAAGAATGCCTGCAATCCTTATCACCGGTCAGAACCTTTAGTTGGTTTGATATGGGCTGGGGACTACTCGGAATTACGGTAGCCTGTTTGGTGATTCATTTTAGGACTAAAATCACCCACTGATAGAATGACAATTCCATAAAAAACTGTCTTTATGATACTGTAAAGCGTATTCAAAAAAAACAACCATGGCATACTCCAAAAACCTCAGCTATTCACTCCTGTTTCTCTTTTTCTTGTCATGGAGTACTGCATGGACACAAAACAATACAATCACTATCACTGATTTAAAACCCAAACACAATGACAATAGATTCCCGGAAGTACAGGATACCCAAAATCCCAAAGTAGCCGAGAAAATAAATACTTTTTTACAACTCGAGTATTTAGAGCATCTGCCCGGCGTTTTCAAAAAGCATCCGTTTGAATTGGTTTCCTATGACAGACCGAATCGGGAAATGGGGGGCAGCAAAGGATTTGAAAGCTGGAAAAAAGAACCAGCTCCTAAAAATGTACTGAGCATTACTTTGAATGCCGATTTTACGGGTGCCTACTCAGAAGAATACCAAATCCATCACAACTATGACAGCCGCACCGGTAATGTGATTACACTGTCATTGCTGATTAAAAAAGAACTGCAAAAAAAGTTGGCCCAACTCCTAAACGACAAAGCCAAAAAAAGAGTCAATGACTTTTTAATAGAACTTAAAAAAGACAGCACAGCCATAGACAGTATTGCCGACAGGGAAGCCTTTGATATGTACACAGAACAGGTGAATATGTACACAAATTGTATCAACGACGACTATCCTTATGCACTGGAAGATCATTCCTTTTACTTTTCAAAAGACAGCCTGCATATTATCCGAGAGCGCTGTTCGGCTCATGTTAACCGGGCTTTGGATGATTTATGGGAATTTGATTTCCGATTTTCCTATACTGAAATGGAACCGTATTTTTCGCCTTATGGCAAAAACTTATTAGCCAACAGCCCTGATATAGCAAAAACCAATTCACCCGAAGGCAAGCTGTACAAAGGAAAAATAGGTTCCTATCCTATCACGCTGTTGATACAAAATAGCAATACGGATGGTTCAGTTACGGTTCAATATTGGTATGACAAACACAAAATACCCATTGAGTGGGACGGGCACTATGCTGACCATCATTTTTCCTTACAAGAAGAGGTGGAAACCCCGGATGCTTTTGAAACGCTTGCCAAAATAGAAGCTAATTGGAGCAACGGCAAAATAACCGGTACCTGGACCAATGTCAAAACCAAGAAAGTACTACCACTGGAAGTAACAGAATATTAACCTAAAACAACAGCATATGAAAACAGCATTATCATTATTCCTATTGTTGTTCACAGCCACACTAACGGCCCAAAAAGATTACGAGGCATTAGGCAAAGACTATAGCAATCAAACAAAAACCACCACTTATGGCAAAGATGCCAAGACGGGAAAATATTGTGACATAAGGGGCTTCAAAATGTATTATGAGGTGTATGGCAGTGGCGAACCGGTATTGTTCATTCATGGCAATGGCGGAAGCATCAACAACTTTGTCAAACAGATTCCGGTTTTTTCCAAAAAATACCAGGTTATCATTGCCGACAGCCGTGCCCAAGGCAAATCACTTGACCCGGCAGATTCCCTATCCTATGAAATGATGGCCGATGATTATGCCGAACTATTGACTAAAATAGGCGTACCATCCGCCAACGTTGTGGGTTGGAGTGATGGTGGCATTAATGGATTATTACTGGCTATCCGTCATCCGGAAAAAGTAAAAAAACTAATCGTAACCGGAGCCAATCTAACTCCTGACACTACCGCGGTAGAACCTGACATACAAGAATGGGCTGCCAAAATATTTACCAAAATGAAAGAGCAAAAAGCCATCACTCCGGAAGAAAAAAAGGACTATAAATTATTCCGACTCCTCGTAGAACAGCCTAACATTCCTTTGGCTGATTTGCATAAAATAAAAGCAGCTACCTTAGTGATTGGCGGTGACCATGACGTTATCCGTCCTGAACACACCCTGGCTATTTTTCAGAATATAGAAAATGCCTACTTATGGATATTACCCAATTCAGGACATAGCACCCTGGTAGTGTATGCCGATGAGTTTAATAAAAAAGTAGATGATTTCCTCCAGGAACCCTACCGGAAAATAGTCTTTAAAGGTCGATTCTTTTAAGTCCGATAAAAAAAGTTTTTATATTTTTACAACACTAAAAAACAGTCCTACATTCCATGAAAAAAACAGCTTTTCTTACCCTGCTCTTCCTCACTACTTTAACGGCTTTCGCCCAAGATATCACAGGAGACTGGAATGGCGCTCTGAAAGTACAGGGCATACAACTAAGATTGGTATTTCACATTACTAAAACCGACACAGGCTACACCGCTACTATGGATAGTCCAGACCAAGGAGCTAAAGGCATTCCGGTAACGACCACTACTTTTGTAGCACCCACCGTAACTTTAGAAATTGCAGCAGCCCATATTGTGTACACCGGAGATTTAAAAAACAATGGCATTAGCGGTATTTTCAAACAAGGTGGCATGGAATTCCCAATGGATTTATCCAGAGATGCCATTGGAGAGCAAACCTATAAAAGACCACAAGAACCAAAACAGCCTTATCCATATTACTCTGAAGACATAACATTTACCAACCCTAAAGCCAATATCACTTTGGCCGGAACCTTAACCTTACCCAAAAAAGAAGGTGTATTTCCGGTAGTGGTTTTAATTTCAGGCAGTGGCCCGCAAAACCGAAACGAAGAACTGTTAGGTCACAAACCATTTCTGGTACTATCCGATTATTTAACCAAACACGGGATTGCTGTGCTACGCTACGACGACAGGGGCATAGCACAATCTAAAGGCGACTTTAAAACTGCCACTACAGCTGATTTTGCTACCGATGCGGAAAGTGCCATCGCCTATTTAAAAACCAGAAAAGAAATCAACCCAAAGAAAATCGGACTGATGGGGCATAGCGAAGGAGGACTTGTAGCCCCTATGGTAGCAGCACGATCTAAAGACGTTAGCTTTATAGTACTATTGGCCGGCCCTGGAATGCGTGGAGACAAATTGCTGTTGCTTCAACAAGAATTGGTAGCAAAAGCAAGTGGAGCTACAGCTACAGAAATTAAAGATGCTAAAATCATGAACGGGTATTGTTTTGACAAAGTAATCAATTCAAAAGATGACGCTACTTTAAAAACCGATTTAACACAATACTTAACCGGAATCCTAAAAGAAACCCCTAAAGAACAAAAACCGGAAGGCATTACCGATGAAGAAAATGTGGCCATGCAGGTCAATCAAATCACCAACCCCTGGATGCTATACTTTTTGAGATGCAATCCGGCAACGGCTTTGGAAAAAGTAAAATGTCCGGTACTGGCCGTCAATGGCGCTAAAGATTTACAGGTTCCGCCAAAAGAGAATATAGAAGGCATCACCAAAGCACTGCTGAAATCAGGAAACAAGAAGGTAACTACCAGAGTATTTCCAAATCTAAATCACCTGTTCCAGGAATGTACCACCGGATCGCCAAGCGAATATGTTCAGATTGAGCAAACCATCTCGCCTATCGTTTTAGAGGAAGTTACCCAATGGATTGTGAATCGGACAAAGTAACTAGTTTTTCAAAACGCCCGTGATGGCTTTTGGAGATTGGTTTTACGGTTGAAGTAGCAGTAGCATAATACGGAATTCCATTTATTTTCAGGATTTCTACAGAAGCATGAAGTTCGATTATGCTGTTAAAATCATCTTGCTGCAGCACAGCTACTGTTTCAATACACTCAGGCGTTATTTTGGTTTTTGTATAATAAACAATACCATAACAAAGTACTTCTCCATAGTGGAATCCATCCCTGCTTTCCGTGTCAAAACATTCTAATTGCAACGGAATAAAAGCGCGAACCTGAGTTTGACGGTTGTATATTTTATAAGCGGCTTCTTTTCGGCTCCATAAATTCCAAACCGCAATTTCAGGAGCTTCTGAATTTAAAATCAATAGTTGTTCGCTTGGCGTAAAGAGTTTAGCTAAAAAACCTTTGCGCTGCCAATGGCTTTCATTTTGGGCTAAAGCCAAATCAACTACGTCATTGCCTATCATTTTTCGGCGAGTTTGGTTTCTATAATGTCTAAAGCAGCTTTAATGGTCAGCATCTTTTCCATCGATTGGTTGTCAATTTCAATATGAAAGGCTTCTTCTACATCCAGCACTATATCCACTAAATTGGCCGAATTGATATTCAAATCCGCAATAAAATCAGTGCTTTCCGTAATATTATCAAACGCTTCTGTATTGGCAACAAAAGGCTTTACAATGGTTTTTAATCTTTCGATGGTGGCGGTTCTATCCATAGTTCAGTGGTATTTTTTAAAAATAACGCATCCGTTGACGTCTCCAAATCCAAAGCTGGCTTTCGCCAAAAGCGTAATCTCTTTTTGGATCAGTTGCTGCGGAATTCTGGAGGCATCAATGATGTTGGTAATATCGGGATTTAAATCGATACAATTTATATTTGGAAACACAAATCCTTCGTATAGCTGCAACACCGAAGCCACACTCTCCACACTACCTGAAGCTGATAAACAGTGGCCTACCATAGATTTCAGCGAATTGATATACGGAAAGTCCATTCCTTTTCGGTTCAAGGCTTCACTCCAATTCTGAATCTCCAAACCGTCTTTACTGGTAGCCGTCAAATGACCGTTGATTACGTCTATCTCGTTTGGAGAAACCTTTGCATTTTTCAAAGCCTCCGTAATGCATTTTTGCACTGCAACAGCATTGGGAGCCGTCATAGTGCCCCCGCCACGCTGCCCACCGGAGTTGACATTTCCGCCTAACACTTCAGCATAAATACGGGCACCGCGAGCCACTGCACTTTCTAATTCTTCCAACACAAAAGCTCCGGCACCGCTCCCCGGAACAAATCCTGAAGCGCTGGCCGACATCGGTCTGGAACCTTGTTCGGGAGTTTCATTGTGTTTGAACGTACAGACTTTCATCGCATCAAAACCGCCCCAAATGTAAGGACCACTGTCGCTCGTACTTCCTGCCAACATGCGTTTGGCCTGTCCGGCTTTAATTCGCTCATACGCCATCAGTATGCTTTCTGTCCCTGTGGTACAAGCTGAAGAATTAGTGGTGACTTGGTTACCCAACCCTAACTTTCCGCCGAGATAGGCACTCACGCCACTGTTCATGGTTTGTGCCACGGCCGTACTTCCCAGTTTTCTGGTTTCTAAATTGTCAATTTTATAAATGCTGTCGCGGAATTTGGCAATCCCTGAAGTGCCGGTTCCGAAAATAGTCCCCGAGTCCCAATCGGGATTTTCGTTGTTTTCTATGGGTAATCCGGCGTCTTTCCAGGCATCTAAACCTGCTATGACACCATATAGAATTCCAGTCGCGTCGAAGTTACGGAGTTCCAGTTCCGTGAAATAATGGCGTTTCAGTTCTTCCGAAATTTCAGGAGTTCCCGAGATTTGACAGGAGAATTGCAGTCGTTCCAACTCGGCATCGTGCTTTATACCCGAAATCCCATTTCGGATGGCATGGGTAAATGCCTCAAGCCCGACTCCGTTAGGCGCTACAATTCCCAGACCTGTTATGACGACTCTTCTGTTCATTTTTTACATTATAATTCCGGCTATAGTGCCTTGACAAACCACTTCCTTATTGGCATTCCGCATTTTTACTTCGCATTTTAATTTTCCAAATCGGAAATAAATTTTCTCTGAAATCACCGTTACTGTTTCATTAGGATACACTGGTTTTAAATATTCAATTTCTGAAGAAGTTAAAGCTATTTTAGTCTCGTTACTGAAAGCATCTCCCAGCAAATAAATTCCCAAACACACCACTCCTATCTGCGCCATCGTTTCAGTTAAGATTACTCCGGGCGTAATAGGATTGTCTTTGAAATGGCCTTTATAAAAGTCTAAATCCGAAGTAAAGGTAAAAGTTCCTTCAGCTCCGTTTTCATCCACATGCACTAAGGTATCCACAAAGAGAAAGGGTTTGGCATAAGGCAATTTGGTTAGGATATTTTGATACATATTAAAATTCAATTAAAATGCGTTGGGCCGAAAAACCGGGACCAAAGCTCAACAACAATCCTTTCTCTCCTTTACTCGGTTGATTATCCATCACCCGTTCTAAAACATACAAGACGGTCGCGCTCGACATATTACCATAGAGTCGCAATACTTCTTTAGTGTCGTTTATATTTTTCCCTAAACCGGAAAACAATTCTTCCACGGTTTGCACAATTTTCTTGCCTCCGGGATGGAATATCAAATGGTCAATATCCTCAATTTTCAAATCATTTTTGGCCAAAAAAGGATGAATAATATTCGGGAAATGCGAGGCTATCGTCTCCGGAACTTCTATGTCCAAGACCATTTGCAAACCGGGATTTGTCAATTTGAACCCCATCATGTGAATGGCATCATAGAAATGATACATTTCTTCGGCTAAGATTTTAGGGCCATTATCATCTTCGTGTGAAGACAACAAAACACAAGCAGCACCATCGCCAAAAATAGCGGCACTCACAATATTAGCCATGGAATAGTCATGGAGTTGGAAAGTAGCCGTTGGGCTTTCGACAGCAATAACAGCGGCACGTTTTCCGGGGTTGGCCTGTAAAAAATTTTTGGCGTAAATAATTCCGGAAACTCCGGCAGCACAACCCATTTCGGTTACCGGCAAGCGAACGATATCCTGACGCAATTGCAGTGTATTTATCAGATAAGCATCGAGAGACGGAATCATGATACCGGTGCAACTGACCGTGATGATATAATCTAAATCGGTTGGTTTCCAGTTGGCTTTTTGCAATGCTTTGGCTACTACTTTTTCACCTAAGACGATAGCTTCCCGAACATAAATAGCATTGCGTTCTTCAAAAGAAGTTTTGGTAAACACTTCGACAGGATCCATAATAGAATAGCGTTTATCTACCATGGCCCCTTCAAAAATCTTCTTCGCTTTTCGAATAAAACGCTCCTCCTGACCAAAAAGCCAGGCATCCAGAAAAGGAAGGATTTCTTCCGTTGTTCGGGAATATTTTGGCAACGCTTTGGCTACAGTTACTATTCTTACGCTCATGATTTTGGTGTCAAATTATTGGTACTGATAATCCATTGATAGCGGAATGCCCATTTCCATTGTATCGTATATTTATTAAATCCTAATTGCTTTGAAAAAGCGATTAAGTCTTCTTTTTTAAATCCTCTTAAAATAGAAACCAAACCG
Source organism: Flavobacterium sp. (assembly GCF_036741995.1). Lineage (GTDB taxonomy): Bacteria > Bacteroidota > Bacteroidia > Flavobacteriales > Flavobacteriaceae > Flavobacterium. Next base: position 50,850 of record NZ_DAINRG010000009.1, read on the forward strand.
TCCTCACGTGACATGGCATTCAATCCGAAAACAAAACACAATGCCTGAAACAAACGATACGAAAGGGCACTTCGTTGCAAATCATTAACCACGATGCCGAGTTTTGCTTTTTCCTGAAACACTTTCAAAAGCGATTTAATTTCTTCATCTTTAAAATGATGTAACGTTAAGGTGCAGAGCACTATATCGTATTCTAACTGCTGAAATGATTCACTGAAAACATCTTCGCAACGGTAACTAACATTAGGATAAAGCGAAGACAAATTACGCGCATGAGTAATGGTAAAATCATTGGCATCGATGCCGATTAACTGAAACATTACATTGTACTCATTGCCATAATCTGCCAGCCAGCGAAGCATATCACCATTGCCACAACCGACATCAACAATTGTAATGGTTTGTGATAAATCGCTCTTTTGAATCAATCGTTCAACGCCTTGTAAAGTTAGTTGGTTTCCGCCTAAAAGCTGATTGATTTTGGCAATTTTATCCAAAGCATCTCTGAGGATTTCTCCCTCCATAGCAAAATCGTCCATGATTTCGGATTGTGTGGTTCTGTATTTGGTATTGATAAGCATCATATAGGTTTTCCGTGGGTATTTTTAATGAGTAATGGCAACAGGAATGGAAATAAGGTCACCATTTGCAAAAAGAAAGAAGCTGTTTTTTCTCTTTGAAGTAAAGAGCCTAAAAGTCGGCCAATGCGCAAGCGGTGCTTGAAATTAAAATTCCAGCTTTCCGTATAATGCTCTTCCATTTTGGTTCTTGACCATTTATTGTTCAGAAACGGAATAGCGACTTCGGAAGCCAACTTCGCACTGTGAATAGCCATGGCCATACCATTGCCACACAAAGGATGAATTAAACCGGCCGTATCGCCAATCATCAGCATGTGTTCTTCCACTGTTTTCTTTTCTTCAAATGAAATCTGACTGATCGTTAATGGTTTCTCAAATTGCATCCGGGCCTTTTCAAAAAGAGCTTTTAAATGAGGGTTTTTACAAACCACATTATCTTGATAATCCTGAGTGTTTTTATACTTTTTAAAGGTTTCGTAATTGCCCAAATAACAAATGTTAATCAAATTGGTTTCCACTTTAGAAACACCGCAATACCCCCCGTTAAAATGATGCAAGCCAACCATATTGTCAGGAAAATCAACAGCATAATGTGCTTTTACGCCCAACCAATTGGAAGGTTTGGTAATGAACCGGCGATTTAATTTAATATCCAGATTGGAACGTTTACCAAAAGCGCCCATGACCAATCTGGACTGATACCTTTTTTGTTGTGTGGTCACCATAAAAACTTCATCGGAGAACCACACATCTACAACAGTTTCCTGATGCAATATCCCTCCTCGTTTTTGAACTTCCTGGCACAAATAGTAATCTAATGCATAGCGACTCACACCAAAACCTCCCAGCGGCAATGGAGCCGTAATCGTTTTACCGGAAACCAGTGAAAAAGAAAGAGTATCAATTTGTTTGGGATGTAAGGAGGCGATATCCAATCCTAAAGAGTCAAGATAAGACAAAACTTCATTAGAGATGTATTCGCCACAAACCTTATGTTTGGGGAATTCATTTTTTTCAAAAATCACAACGCTCTGTCCGTGATTTAAAAGGTGGAGCGCCGCTGTTAGTCCGGCCAAACCACCACCAACGATAATGACATCTTTAGTCTTCATAGCGAAGTAAATTTACGCAATTGACACGAAAAAGGTTTACACAATTCTCAGAAACATTTATCATATTCTTTTTTAAAACTTGGTTATACAGGGTTCTGTTCCCTTGTGACATAGCTTATTTAAAACACCTGTTTTAATACAGAATCAAGAAAATCATCGCATTACCGGCTACAATCGAAATAAGTAACATCTATTGTTTCTTTGATTTTAATTCCTAAAAAACAGACTCTTTCATTACATTTTTCAGTAAATTTGTTACTGTATATGCTCCTTTTTCCACCACCAACAGTTAGCCAATGCTATTCTTTTTTAACTGTTAAAATCAACACATCATGGAACAACAACTTGAAGAAATCCGGGAACAACAAAAAGCATCATGGAATAAATTTTCTCCCGGTTGGAAAAAATGGGATGCCTTAATGATGGATTTTCTGAAACCTATGGGCGATGAAATCATTTATTTATTAAATCCAAAAACCTCCGACATTGTCTTAGACATCGCCGCAGGAACCGGTGAACCCGGACTAACTATAGCTTCATTAGTGACTAATGGAAAAGTAGTCATTACCGATTTATCGGATGACATGCTCGAAATTGCGCGTGAAAACGCTCTACTAAGAGGGATAACCAATATTGAAACCAAAGCTTGTGATGTATGCGAACTGCCTTTTGAAGACAATACTTTTGACGCTATCAGTTGCCGGTTTGGTTTTATGTTTTTTCCAGATATGCTGCTGGCCGCCAAAGAAATGGTGCGGGTCTTAAAACCCGGTGGCCGAATAGCCACATCGGTGTGGAATGGTCCGGAGAAAAACTTTTGGATAACCGCCGCCATGGGCACCATCAACCGCAATATGGAATTACCGCCACCGCCACCAGGGTCACCGGGTATGTTTCGGTGCGCTAAAGATGGCTTAATTGCTGATTTATTCCAACAAGCCGGACTAAAAAACACCAAACAAGTCGAAATTACCGGAAAACTAAATAGCAAAACAGCCGACAATTATTGGAATTTAATGACCGAAGTGGCCGCTCCTATTGTAGCCGCACTAAGCAAAGCTGACGACGCCATGAAAGCTAAAATTAAAAAAGAAGTCTTTGAAGCCATTCATCAAAAATACCCTGATGGCAACGTTCAAATCGACTCCAGCGCTTTGGTTATTTATGGTGAAAAGTAGACCACTATGTAGGATTAACAATACTATAGGGATAAAACTAAATTATCCCTATTTTTATGCCTATAAATTTGGTTTCAGTTCAAAAAAATAGCAAAAAATAGCTTTAATTTGTAGTAAACAAACAACACAATGCAATTTGACCCTAACGAATTAGAACATACGGCTGTCTATAAGCTTCTTACCGGTTCCGTTATTCCAAGACCCATTGGCTGGATATCGAGTATCAGCGAAAGCGGCATCAACAACCTCGCTCCTTTTTCTTATTTCAATGCCGTTGGTGACGACCCGCCACACGTGATGTTTTCAACTGGCAGAGGCAATAATACCAACAAAGACACTCTGAATAATGTCCTGGCTACGAAGCAATTTGTAGTCAACATGGTAACCGAAGAACTGGCCGAACAAATGAATATGACTGCTCAATCGGTTCCTTCGGAAATTGACGAATTTGAATTGGCCGGCGTGACTCCTACGGCTTCGCTCAAAGTAAAACCGATGCGCGTCAAAGAAAGTCCGATTGCCTTTGAATGCGAACTGGTTCACCATTATTTTCTGGAAGACCATAAACATGGCGGCGCTTGCGTTGTCATTGGCCGCATCATTATGATGCATTTTGACGATAGTGTTTTATTGGAAAATCATAAAATTAATTTAGAAACTTATAAGCCGATTTCCCGATTGGCAGGTTCTAATTATTCAAAATTGGGAGAATTATTCTCTGTCAAAAGAAATTAAATGAAAATAGCAGTTATAGGCGGCGGTCCGGGCGGACTCTACTTTTCCATATTGACCAAAAAAGCCATGCCACAGTGCCAAATCGATGTGTACGAACGCAACAAACCCGATGACAGTTTTGGTTTTGGCGTGGTGTTCTCCGATGAAACTTTGGGCGAATTCCTAAAACGAGATATGCAATCGTATGAGCTAATCCGAAGCAAATTTGCTTATTGGGATGACATCATTGTAGCCCGTGATGGTGAAGAAGTAAGCATTGCCGGAAACGGATTCTGCGGCTGTTCCCGAAAAACCTTATTGCAATTATTACAACAACGCTGCCGCGAAGAAGGCGTCAATCTTCATTTTGAGCAAAATATAGCCGATGTAAGCCAATTTCAGGACGCCGACATTATTCTCGCTGCGGATGGCATTGGAAGCGCTATACGGACGCAATATGAAAAGGAATTCGGCACCACCATTACTTTAAAGAAAAACCGCTTTGTGTGGCTAGGTTCTACCAAACCACTGGATGCTTTTACCTACTTTTTCCGAACCACACCTTATGGAACAATAGTCGCCCATACGTATCAATACGAAGAAGGAATGAGTACTTGGATATTTGAATGCAGCGACGATACTTGGCAAAAGCTCGGTTTTGAAGTGACCAATGAAGAAGATACAATAACCAAAATAAGCGAAATCTTCAAAGAAGAACTCGACGGACATCCGCTGATTTCCAATAAATCGCATTGGCGTCAGTTTCCGCATGTGACCAATAAAAACTGGTATCACAACAACATCGTTTTATTAGGCGATGCCAAAGCTACCGCTCACTATTCCATTGGCTCCGGAACTAAATTAGCTATGGATTCTGCTATAGGTTTATCGGATGCAGTGATTGCCAATCCAACCAACGTACAAGCAGCTTTTGAACACTATGACAAAACCCGCAGGAACACGGTAGAGATGATACAACATGCTGCTTTAGTTTCCCTAGATTGGTTTGAAAACATGGATCGAAACAGTCAGCATCCGTTCTATCAGTTTGCTTTTGGCTGCATGACACGCGCTAAAAAAGTAACGTATGAAAACCTTCGTTTGAGAGATAAGTCCTTTACCGATAAGGTTTTATTCGAGTTCAATACGTTACAAAATAATTTAAATCCCGCAGTTCCGGCTGCGTTTACCAAATTCAAACTAAGAGATTTAGAGTTACAAAACCGCATCGTCATGGCGCCCATGGGACAATATTCAGCCGAAAACGGTGAGGTCACCTATTGGCATTTAGTGCACTATGGAAGCAGAGCTACGGGTGGTGTTGGTCTAATTTTAACCGAAATGACAGCGGTTTCAGAAACAGGTCGAATTACTTTAGGTTGCGCTGGCATTTACACTGATAAACAAATTATTAAATGGAAATTAATCGCTGATTTTATCCATCAAAATACTCAAACCAAAATCGGAATTCAATTGGGACATTCCGGCAGAAAAGGTGCCACAAAAAAACCTTGGGAAGGCACCAACGAACCGATTGACAATCCATGGGAATTACTTTCTGCTTCACCAATTCCGTTCAATTCCAAAATGGCAACACCAAAGGAAATGACTTTGTCAGATATGGATTTGGTAACCTCACAATTTGTACAAGCCACAAAGAATGCTGATAAAGCCGGATTCGATATGATAGAATTGCAAGCGCATCACGGATTTTTATTGGCCTCTTTCCTATCGCCTCTGACCAATATCAGAACAGACGAATTTGGCGGAAGCATTGAAAACAGACTAAAATTTCCTTTACGAGTTTTCAACGAAATGCGAAAAGTGTTTCCGCAAGACAAACCAATATCAGTTCGAATCTCCGCTTCCGATTGGGCAGTAAACGGAATTTCAGAAGAAGAGGTTATTACCATTGCTACAACATTTAAAGTGGCCGGTGCCGACATCATCAACGTTTCTACAGGAAATACGGTTGAACAGCAAAAACCACAAGTTGGTCGTATGTGGCAGACTCCTTTTGCTGACGCCGTTAGAAACACGGTTCATATTCCAACTATAACCACTGGCTACATTCAGGATATTGACCAAATCAATACAATAATCCTAAACGGTAAAGCCGATTTGGTGGCATTGGGCCGACCGTTATTGGCGGATGCCAATTTTGTCCGCAACGCACAGGCCTACGAACAATTGGAAACCAATGACATTCCAAAGCAATACAAAGCAGGAAGCTCTCATTTGTATCCGTTAAAAGCCAGTGAGAGAAAGCAAACCGAAGGCATGAAGATAGCCCTGAAACCAAAAAGCAACAAAAAAGAATAACACTCAGCAACTTAGGTACTCAGCAACTAAACAATGAAACATTACGAAGATAATTTTGCTCACGAACATTTACCAAGCCCGGACTTGCAACCCGACTATGTTTTTCTTGATTTGCCTCAGTTCAACAGACCGGAGATGCTCAATTGTGTGGAAAAACTTTTGGACAATCACATCAAAGATGGCAGTGGCAATAATGTTTGCATCCGCACTTTTGAATCGACTTGGACCTATACGGATTTATTCGAAAAAGCCAATCAGATTGCCCACGTTCTGGTTGACGATTTGGGTTTGAAATCAGGCAACAGAGTATTGATTCGTTCTGCCAATAACCCAATGATGGTCGCGTGTTGGTTTGCCGTTTTAAAAGCTGGCGGCATTGTAGTAGCCACTATGCCGCTGCTTCGGGCCAAAGAACTGACTACCATTATTGATTGTGCCGAAATTTCTCATGTGTTCTGCGATAATGATTTGATAGATGAAATGCAATTGGTAAAATCCGATTTTTTAAAAACCACTTGTTATTTCAATACTACTGATTGGGAAAACTTACTGCAACACAAACCGAAAAATTTTTCCAATTACCACAGCAAAGCAGACAGCATTGCCTTAATTGGCTTCACATCCGGAACGACAGGTTTGCCAAAAATGACGGCACACTATCACAAAGACATTTTGAATATTTGCGAAGCCTTTCCCAATTACGCATTACAACCTACCGAAAAAGACATTTTCACAGGAAGTCCACCACTAGGATTTACCTTTGGCTTGGGCGGATTGGTCTTGTTTCCAATGTATTTTGGAGCCTCGACATTTTTAATTGAAAAACCAACACCTGATATGTTATTACAAGCTATTCAGGATTTTAAAATCACTATTTGCTTTACCGCCCCTACCGCTTGGCGTGTGATTACTACCAAAGTCAATGACTTCACTATTTCAAGCTTGCGCAAATGTGTGTCTGCCGGAGAAACATTGCCCTTAAAAGTGTGGCAGGATTGGTATGATCTTACTGGTTTAAAAATCATTGACGGCATTGGTGCTACCGAAATGTTGCATATCTTTATCTCTTCCAACGAAGAGAACATGAAACCCGGCGCAACCGGAGTAGCAATTACCGGATATGAAGCCAAAATTATTGATGGCAATGGAAATCAAGTTCCGACCAATGAACCGGGAAGATTAGTAGTTCGTGGCATTACCGGATGTAAATACCTGAACCGCATTGAGAAGCAAAAAGAATATGTTGTTGACGGCTGGAATTTTACTGGCGACATCTTCCGTCAGGATGAAGATGGGTACTTTTGGTTTGTGGCGCGTGGTGATGATATGATTATTTCTTCAGGCTATAATATTGGAGCTGTTGAAGTCGAAAGTGTACTTTTAACACACGAAGCCATTTTAGAATGTGCCGTTGTTGGACTGCCTGATGAAGAACGTGGAATGCTCGTTTGTGCCCACATTGTATTGAAAGAAAAAAGTAAAGCTACAGACAACATGAAAAACCACATTCAACACTGGTTCAAGGAAGTAGCAGCGCCTTATAAATACCCGAGAGTAATTTATTTTACCGATGCTTTGCCCAAAACAGAGACCGGAAAGATTCAACGATTTAAATTGAAATAAAATGAGAAAAGCGTTTATAGTATTCGCAATTACATCAATAGCCTTGATAGGAATTCTAACCTATATAAACTGGAAATTCAGTTTTCTATTATTGATATTCGTTCCGTTGATAATCATGGGATTTTACGATATGTTTCAATCCAAAAAAACCATTCGAAGAAACTTTCCGCTCTTAGGCAGAATGCGCTATTTGCTCGAAGCACTGGGTCCGGGTGCCCGACAATATTTTATTGAAAGTGATACCGATGGCAAACCATTCAATAGATTACAAAGAAGCCTCGTTTACCAAAGAAGTAAAAAAGAAATGGACACTATGCCATTCGGGACACAATTAGATCTTTATGAAATTGGCTACCAATGGATCAATCATAGTATCAAGGCTATTCCGTTTTCTGAGGTTAATAGCAATCCGAGAGTAAAAATTGGTTCGTCGCAATGTGAGAAACCCTATTACGCGAGTCTGTTTAACATCAGTGCGATGAGTTTTGGCTCCCTGAGTAAAAACGCCATTTTGGCTTTAAATAATGGTGCCAAAGAAGGCGGGTTTTATCATAACACCGGAGAAGGTGGATTGTCTCCCTATCATTTGCAAGGCGGTGATGTGGTTTGGAATATCGGAACCGGTTATTTCAGTTGTCGCACACCGGACGGCAAATTCTCTTATGATGAGTTTGCCAAAAGAGCTACTTTAGACAATGTCAAAATGATTGAAATCAAATTCTCGCAAGGCGCTAAACCCGGCCATGGAGGCATATTACCCAAAGAAAAAGTAACCGATGAAATTGCTGCCATTCGTTTGGTCGAAAAAGGACACGATATCATTTCACCACCAACGCATTCTGCTTTCAAAACACCTTTGGAATTAATGGAATTTGTAAAGTTACTACGAAAAGGCTCCGGCGGGAAACCTATCGGCATGAAAATTTGCATCGGTAACAAATCCGAATTCATTGCCATTTGCAAAGCCATGGTACAATCCAAAACCACTTTTGATTTTATTACCGTTGACGGTGGCGAAGGCGGCACCGGTGCGGCTCCTCAGGAATATTCAGACCACGTAGGCATGCCTTTGCGCGATGCCCTGGCTTTTGTTTACGATTGCTTGGTGGGTTTCGATTTAAAAAAAGACATCAAAATCATCTGTAGTGGAAAAATCATCACCGGATTTGACATCATCAAAACCCTATCCATTGGAGCGGATGTATGCAATTCAGCACGCGGAATGATGTTTGCTCTGGGCTGCATTCAGGCACTCGAATGCCACGCCAATACTTGTCCGACCGGAGTGGCCACACAAGACCCACGATTAACAAAAGGATTGGTGCCCGAAGAAAAAAGTGTTCGCGTTGCCCGTTTTCAACACGAAACCGTAAAAAGCGCTATGGAATTAATGGCCTCTGCTGGAATAGACCATCCCGATAAAGTAGACCGAAGCGTCGTGAGTATGCGGGTAGACCGAACCCAAATCAAGACCTTTGAAGAAACTTACCCCGAGCTAAAAGTCGGAGCCTTACTCGACGGTAGTAAAGTGCCTAATGAAATGTTTCATTATTGGAAAAAAGCGACTGCTGAGAGTTTTTAGAAGCTATTTCCCGCTTTCCGCGTTACATGGTAACTGCTGCAATCGGGGCTAAAAAATTAATATTTATGAGTAACTATTTTACAAAAACAGAAAAAATACGTTTCAAGCACGTTGATTACGCCGGGATTGTGTTTTACCCACGCTTTCTGGAAATGCTAAACGATTTAGTCGAAGACTGGTTTGAAGAAGCCCTTGACCGCCCGTTTTCCAAAATCCATGAAACCAATGGCATTCCCACAGTTGACTTAAAAGTACAGTTCAAAAAAGCAGCCCGTTTGGGAGAAATGTTGACCAAAAAACTTTGGGTCATCAACCTTGGCGGCGCTTCGGTAAATTGTGGTTTTCGCTTTGAAGATGAAAACGGTAAAACTTGTTTGGAAGGCGAAGTAACCTTAGTAAACGTAGCCATCGCCGAAGACCGAAACAACATCAAAGCCGAACCGTTCAACGAAGAAATGAAAACTAAGATTTCAAAATTTATCATTTAAAAGAATCAAATGGAATTCAAAAAATTTAAGGCCGCTACTGTTCAAACATCGCCTGTTTTTCTCAATGTAGAAAAAACGATAGCCAAAGCCATTTCGTTTGTCAAAGAAGCCAGCGAAAATGGTGCCCAACTCATCGCTTTCCCGGAAGTATTCGTGGCCGGTTATCCGTATTGGAATTGGATTATGACACCGGTACAAGGCAGCAAATGGTATGAGCAATTGTATAAAAATTCTGTGGCAGTGACGGATGAAGCTATGAAACCCTTATTTCAGGCAGCCAAAGACCACAACATTCATATCGTTATCGGAATCAACGAACGAGGCGACAGTTATGGTGAAATTTACAACACCAACCTCATCATTGACAATAAAGGAAACCTCATCGGTAAACACCGAAAACTAGTACCGACCTGGGCAGAAAAACTCACCTGGACATCAGGCGATGGCTCATCCTTGAAAGTATACGATACCGAAGTGGGACCAATAGGAACGCTGGCTTGCGGGGAAAATACCAATACGTTAGCGCGCTTTACGCTGCTTTCGCAAGGCGAATTGATTCACATTGCCAATTACATTTCATTGCCGGTTGCCCCACCCGATTACAATATGGCGGAAGCCATTAAGATTAGAGCAGCAGCACATTCTTTCGAAGGAAAATTGTTTACCATCGTTTCGTGTTCTACGATTTCTCAGGAAATTAAAGATGCGTTGCGCGATGATGTGCCGAATGTTGATGAATTGCTCACGCGAAAGAACTCGGCTTTCTCCGGATTCATTGGACCAAATGGCGCTGTGATTGGGGAACCTTTGATTGATGAAGAAGGAATTATTTATGCCGATATCGATTTGGAAAAATGCATTCAACCGAAACAAATGCACGACATACTGGGGCATTACAACCGATTTGATATTTTTGATTTAAGGGTAAATACTGCTCCAACCAGAAAGATTACCTTTGTAGATAATCACGAGGAGTTTAATAAGAAATAAGATGGAAGCAAAACAGTCAGACGACGTCATCGGTCGTGCGCGGGTACAGGACACGCCTGAACTCGAAGCCTATTATAAAGAATTGGAAGCCCTTGGTGCCGGAGCCCTTTGGACGGTGGCCAACGATATTGAACCTTGGGAACCCCGCTCCTCTTCCGTACCAATGCTTTGGAAATATGAAGACTTGCGCAGCTTAGTTTTAAAATCCTCCGAACTCGTAACACCCGAACAAGCCGGCAGACGAGTAGTCTATTTAGTCAATGACAAACGAAAAGATGTTAGCGCCGCTGTGGGTTGGCTGTATACCGGAATTCAGGTGACACGCCCAGGTGAAAGCACTTCAGCGCACCGTCATAAAGCTTCTGCGTTGCGTTTCATCATGGAAGGTGACAAAGGATATACGGTCGTAGACGGTAATAAAATCATGCTGGAAGTGAATGACTTTGTGATTACTCCCAATTCCACTTGGCACGAACATGGTGTAGAAGAAGGCGGCCAAACCTGCATTTGGCAGGATGGTTTAGACATTCCGCTCGTGAATGCTTTGGAAGCTAATGATTATGCAGTTTTTGATGGCAAACAACCTTTAATAGCTCCGGTGAATCATTTGCCAATGTCGTTTGACGGTAATGGTATAGTACCAGCCGATTTGGTTTGGGACAAACCCTATTCGCCGCTATTTAAATATTCCTGGAAAAAAGTCTATCCGGCTTTATTAGAAGCTGCTAAAGTCAATGAAGGCAATCCTTTTGACGGCATTATCATGCGTTATGCGAATCCGTTAACCGGCGGTCATGTAATGCAAACCATGGGAGCTTCCATTCAGTTGTTGCGTCCAAACGAACATACCAAAGCCCATAAACACACTAGTTCTTTCGTGTACCAATGTGCCAAAGGACATGGCTATTCGATTATTAACGGCCAACGGTTTGACTGGAAGGAAAGAGATATTTTCTGCGTTCCCTCCTGGGCATGGCACGAACACGTGAATTTATCCAATACGGATGATGCCTGCTTATTCTCGTTCAATGATTTGCCGGTGATTGAAAAATTGGGCTTGTACCAAGAAAGAGAGTATCCTGAGAACAATGGATTTCAAACAACCAACTAAACTTTACTATGAATACCAAATTAAAACTTTTTTCTGCTTTTGCCGGCCCCATTGGTTTCATCTTGATGGGAATTAATTTAATACTGAAAGAAGATACTATAGCTGTTATTATCGGATATACTAATATCATATTTTGGTCTGCTTTACTGCTATTTACTGTCTACAAACTTGCAACAAAAAAACAATGAAACTACTAACCTACCAAACAGCTGACACCGAACCAAGGTTAGGCTTTCTTCACAACAACCAAGTCATCGATATGGAAGACTTTGGTGAAATTTCCAATTTTCCATTGCCAAGCGATATGCTTGATTTAATTGATATGGGAATTGAAATTGTGGAAGAGCTGAACGATATGGTGGCTGATACTGAAGAAGCCTATTTCACCGAAATTGCCTATTCGATGGACGAAGTGACCCTCCTGGCTCCTATTCAAAAACCGAGAAAAAATATCATCGGGATTGGATTGAATTATACCGAACACGTATCGGAAAGTGCCCGAACTTTAGACACCACCGGAAAGCTGCCTCAGAAACCGATTATTTTTTCAAAACCGCCAACAACGGTTACCGGAACCAATACTGATGTGATTAAAAATACCAAACTCACTTCGCAACTCGACTGGGAAGTGGAACTAGCAGTAGTCATTGGCAAAAAAGGGAAATACGTACCAAAAGCTGACGCTATGGATTATGTATTTGGGTATACTGTTATCAACGACATATCGGCACGTGATTGTCGGCGTGAAGGCCAATGGATTGTTTCCAAAGGACAGGATACCTTTGCTCCTATGGGGCCTATATTAGTCACTAAAGATGAAATCGAAAATCCGCACAACCTCAACTTGTCGTTAAAAGTCAACGGTGTGGAAAAACAAAGCTCCAATACTAAATTTTTATTGTTCAACATCAACGAACTTATCGAAGATTTGAGCATCGTATTTACGTTAGAACCAGGCGATATTATTGCCACCGGAACTCCGGCCGGCGTTGGTGCGGGAAGAGATCCACAGGAGTGGCTGTATGATGGCGATGTCATAGAAGCCACTGTCGAAGGGATTGGAACCATAGTGAATACTGTTAAAGAGATTTCCAAGTAACAATATTTTGCGTTAGATTTGAGATTAAGAGGAGAATGTCCAGCGGACATTCGGTTACTAATTTAAATGACTGCGTTAGGGATAGAGCCAAGCACCGTGTGCAAGCGAAAGCCCGACCCCGATTTATCGGGGGAACGCCCAAACAATGATTCAACATACTATGACTAAAAAATACAGAATTGGACAAATAGTTCCGTCCTCCAATGTGACGATGGAAACCGAAATACCGGCCATTTTCAGAGCCAGAGAAATCATATTGCCGGAGCAGTTTACGTTTCACAGTAGCCGCATGCGCATGAAAAAAGTCACCAAAGAAGAGCTCGAAGCCATGGATGCTATGAGTTTGAAATGTGCTCAGGAATTATCCGATGCCCATGTGGATGTGATGGGTTATGCCTGTTTGGTGGCGATTATGAGTATGGGACGCGGCTATCATTGTGTGTCCGAAGTAAACCTGCATCAGGAAACGGTAGCGAATGACTTCCCTACGCCTATCGTGACTTCCGCCGGGGCTTTGATTAATGGTTTGAAAGTATTGGGCGCCAAACAAATTTCGATTATTACGCCTTACATGCGTCCGTTGACAGATATGGTGGTGGATTATATTGAACATCAAGGGATAAAAGTCAAACAAAGCATTGCGCTTGAAATTCCAGATAATCTGGAAGTAGCTGCTCAAAATCCGATGAACTTGTTGGAAATTTATAAGCAATTGGATTTGACGGATGTGGATGTTTTAGTAGCATCCGCCTGCGTGCAAATGCCATCTTTGGAAGCCATTGATTTAATCCAAAAAGAATGTGGAATTCCCGTTACTTCTGCCGCTGTATGCACTACCTTTGAGATGATGAAAAAACTCGGCATCGAAGCTAAATCAGCTATTGGTGGAGCATTACTAAACGGCACTTACTAAAATCATGGAATGGATCATTAAAGACGGAAAGCTGGTCAGTACTTTTGAATTCAAATCTCAAACAGAATTAGCCCAATTTATACTAAAAATAGCCAAACAGGCCGATGAGATGAATCACCATCCTGACTATAAAGTTTTTAAAGCTTTTACGTTGGAAATCACACTATTCACCTACGACAAAAAGGCCATTACGGAATTAGATTATAATTTAGCGGCTTATATTTCCGGTACTTTTTAGCCCTGTAGGATTAGGAATAATAATGAGTTAATTAATAGTTAAAGGACTCAAATCAAATAATTTACAGCAATTTTAATTGTAAATTTGAGTATGATTTCGATTAATTACTTGAAGGTATCACAGCGATAATTCAATAGTTGGCTGTATGAAGATGGTACAAGCTAATAATGATAAATCAAAATCATAATAGAGGTCTGAAAAGACCTCTTTTTTTGTGTAATACTATTCCAATATTGCGAAGTAATCCCAATTATTCAATATGCAGCCGGCTGCGTTAAAGTGATGTTAAAGCACTAAAAAACAAAAACTTAAGCGGATACTTTTTCGTAAATTTGAGTATGATTTCGATTGATTATCCGGATGCTTGAGACTTGGTATTCGGCGATTGATAGGCAAGAAGGCATAGTCAATACTAATGAATCAAAATCATAGAACAAAGAGGTTCATACGAGCCTCTTTTCCTTTATCCCATTACCGAAACTCCAATCAATTTTCCGATTCCGAAAGTTATAGCAGCGGCCATCAATCCAAACAATACTTGACGAAAACCTGAATACCAGAGGCTTTTACCGGTAAACAAAGTGATGCTGCCTCCTATTAAGAATAAACCGCAAGCGCTCATTACAGTACTGAACAAGACTGCTTTCATACCGCCCAAAAAGAAAAACGGAATCACCGGAATTATGGCTCCAATGGCAAAAAATACAAACGAAGCGACAGCGGCTTCCATAGCGGAACCTTTTAAATCTTCGGGGTTGATACCTAGCTCTTCTTTGATTAACACTTCGTGAGCATGATCTTTATTTTGCATAATCTCGGTTGCCATTTGTCGGGCTTGATCTTCGGGAATGCCTTTAGCCATATAAATTAGAGCCAGTTCCTTCTCCTCTCCTTCCGGATTGGTTTCGAGTTCCTCCATTTCGAGTTGCATTTGGTTTTCATATAACTCCAAAGAACTTTTTACCGAAATCCATTCGCCCAAAGCCATAGATAAAGCCCCGGCTAATAACCCGGCAATACCGGTTAGTAAGACTTCTTTTTGACCGTTGGTAGCTCCGGCAATTCCCATGACCAAACTGAAATTGGACACCAACCCGTCATTCCCCCCAAGCACTGCTGCCCGCAACGCATTGCCTCCCACGGAACGATGTCGTTTTTCAAACCGCGCCAAATTGGGCCCCGAGACCTTCTTGTCGTTATTGAGAATATTTTTTAAAATCGTAACGTGTGCCGTGTCTGAGAGCGATTCTTTAGTATTGGTCTTTTTACGAGCACTGAGTACCGAAGAAGAAATGCTTTTTTCAGTATCCAATAAAACCCCTAAGATATAATCATACCCAAACAGCTTTCCGATAAAATGCAATGTCTTAGCTCTGCCGGATGGAGGTGGTAAATGTGACGCATCTTTGTCGTATTTGGCCAAGAAAGCGATAGCGTGACTGTGTTCTATTTCACTCATTTGATGAAAAACATTGGCTACATTTTCATCTGCTTCATTATCGCCTAATATTTTGTACAAATAACTGGCATCAACTTCGGTTTGGATATTTTTTAGATTCATCGTTAGGCTATTTTTATAGAAGTCATACTAAGGCTACCTGCGACCATTTTATCATTAAAGAGTGAAACAGCTTCTCCTTTTTGTTGTAAACCAAGCACATAGAGTAGCGGAAGATAATGATCGGGGGTAGGAATGGCCAGGTCAAAGGCTTTCCCTTGTCGGTCATAATCTAATAAAGGTTGGTAATCCCCATGTAATAAATAACCATTAATAGTATCATGTGCCTCTACCGCCCAATCGAAGCCGTAATTATCTTTATGAAAATTTTGAAAATCTACCAATCGTAAATTATGTACAATGTTACCACTGCCAATAATCAAGACGCCTTTATGACGCAGTGCCTGAAGTTGATTGGCCAAACGATAGTGAAATTCCGCCGGTTTAGAATAATCAATACTAAGCTGAATAACAGG
>NZ_DAINRG010000010.1:0-63321 GCF_036741995.1 Flavobacterium sp.
CCGTAAACGGTTGTTTATTGCCATAAGTGTTTTCCATTTTAATTTTATAGAGTAACTTTGCGTTTTTCCCGAGTTCTTTGGTTAACGCTACTTTCAATAATTTAACATAATGCTCTTCCAGCCATTCGTAGAAAAATTTGCTTGGAACCTGAATGTAAAGTGCATTGTCAGTAAGTTCGACTGATTTAATCGGTTCAAACCAAGTTTTAAAGGCTTGCTCTTGAATGTTGTCCTTTATAAATAAAAGACAGTTTTCCCATACCGATTGCGCAGTTTTACTCATATTTTGTTTTAAATTATTGTA
Organism: Flavobacterium sp.; assembly: GCF_036741995.1. Taxonomy (GTDB): domain Bacteria; phylum Bacteroidota; class Bacteroidia; order Flavobacteriales; family Flavobacteriaceae; genus Flavobacterium. The sequence goes on from NZ_DAINRG010000010.1 coordinate 305, forward strand.
ATTAGTTATAGGTTTTTAAACAAGAAAATTGATGAAAATATTCATGTTTTACGGGTCAACAAATATGTGAATAAAATTCGTTAAAAAAAATTTATATCATATTGATTTTTTAAAAATATTATTGTATAAAGAAGTATCTAATATAGATTAACAGCAAAAAAAACAGATGAAAGAACATCAGATTCAAGTTAGAGTTCGGTACTCCGAAACCGATCAAATGAGTGTAGTTTATCATGGTAATTATGTGCCTTATTTTGAGATGGGACGCGTGGAATGGCTTAGAAACAAAGGGATTTCGTATAAATCACTTGAAGAGAACGGAATTGCCCTGCCAATAGTTTCTATGACGATAAATTACAAAAAGCCAGCACGTTATGATGACTTACTTACAGTCGTAACCAAGTTCAAAAGTCAGAGCTCTGTGAAGATAGAATTTGATTGTGAAATTCGCAATGAAAACGAAGAGTTGTTAACAACTGCACATTTTTTGCTAGTTTTTGTGGATATAAATTTAGGAAAGCCTATTGCGCCTCCGGAATACATTTTGGAAATTTTAAAAGACTAAAAATTTTATACTTTTTCGATTTCAACTTCAAACATACCTTTAAAAATGTCGAACAGTATTTCGGCATTTTTTTTTCGGGTAGCAATTTCAATTTGACAACTTTCGTCCATTTGTTGTGATATGATTTCCACATTTTTCTCTTTGATTACCCGCATTACTTTATTCATGTTTTTATAATCAAAAGCAATTAAGAAATGAATATTGATGGTTTTTTCAATGATTTCAGCTTCTTCCAATGCCATTTGAGCTGCGGTTCGGTATGCCGAAATTAATCCACCAACCCCCAATTTTACACCGCCAAAAAACCGAACAACCACAATTAAAATATTAGTCAGTTCAAAGGATTGGATTTGTCCGTAGATGGGCATTCCTGCAGAATTACTGGGTTCGCCATCATCATTAGCACGATACTGAATCGTGTCAGTCCCGAGCTGAAAAGCATAACAAAAGTGTACCGCTCCAAAATGCTCTTTTCGTAATTTCTCTAAATGCAATTTGATTTCCTCTTCGGTGGTTACCGGAAAAGCATAGCCAAAGAACTTGCTGTTTTTTTCTTTATAAAGAATTTCAGGAGAAGGATTTGCTAAAGTTTTATAAGTATCGCTAACAGTCAAAACTTAAAAAGGCAGGTGTTTTTGGTCAAACATATTCACAACATCATCAGTGCCAACCTGTAAATTCCAGACGTGCAGTCCTAAACTCTCGGCAACGTCAGTGTTACTTTTTTTATCATCCACAAACAAAGTCCGTTTCGGAGACAAATCATGCTTGCGGAGCAAAGTAGTGAAGATTTCCGGGTCAGGCTTGCGCATACCCATTTCATAGGAATAATATACTTTTTCAAAACAACGATAAAAATCACTGTAAAAAGACATGCCCACCATGTGTTCAAAACGGCTGATGTGTATAGAATCGGTATTGGTCAGAAGGAATAGGCGATAGCGGCTGGATAGCATTTGTAGAAACTCCAATCGGTGCAACGGAAAATCGCCAATCGAGGCATTCCAAGCTTTGCGAATGTCATGAACAGTGGCGTTGGGAATAAATTTAAAGAAAGTTTCTATGAATTCTAATTCCGAAATTTTACCTTTTTCAAACAAATCATTACAGGCCAGTAAATCTTCATTTGGACCATCCAAACCTAATTTTTTAAATTCCGCAATGGATGCTTCTTTTTCAAGATTGATGAATACATCTCCAAAATCAAAAATTATAGTATTAATCATGGTTCAAAAAAAGTTTAAGTTGATCGTCTTTTATCTTTTCTGTTTTGGAAATCCCATTCATAACAGGGGCTTTAACACCTTCTTTAAATGAAATGGCACCACTAAAAACTCTAGCTTCATCCCAAAGATTACTATCAATAAAACTCTCTAAGGTTTGTTTACCACCTTCGATTATTACAGACTGGAGTCCATATTTGTATAAAATACCGACAATTTTTTTGGTTAGCTGGATATCAAAGATAACACTTTCATATATAAGATTCTCACTAAATGTTAAATTTTCTTGCTCTGTGATGACGATGGTTTTGGTTTTTTTGTCTTTGAGATTGTAGTCTTCAGAGATTTTTCCGGTTCGGTCTACAACCACTCGAATAGGATTATTACCTGACCACTCGCGAACGTCTAATTTTGGATTGTCTTCTAAAACGGTGTTGGTTCCTACCAAAATGGCCTGCTCTTCGCTTCTCCATTTATGCACCAATTGTCTCGAGAATTCATTGGAAATCCAAACGGGCTCTTTTTTTTCTTTCGTTAAAGGCGCTATAAAACCATCTGAACTTTCCGCCCATTTCAGAATGATATAGGGACGTTGCTGGTTATGAAAAGTAAAAAAACGCTTGTTCAGTTCGTGGCATTCGTCTTCTAAAACACCCACGGTAACAGTTACGCCATTTTCAATTAATCGTTTGATGCCGGTTCCGGCCACCTTGCTGTTAGGATCAACAGTTCCCACCACCACAGTTGGAATTTTATGAGCAATAATCAAATCACAACAAGGCGGTGTTTTGCCAAAATGACTGCAAGGTTCCAACGAAACATAGATAGTAGCTTTGGATAAAAGAGACTTGTCTTTTACTGAATTTACGGCATTGACTTCGGCATGGGGTTCACCGGCTTTTCGGTGCCAGCCTTCGCCAATAATCTTGCCGTCATGCACAATCACGCTTCCCACCAATGGATTGGGATAGGTGGTTCCCAGCCCGTTTTTGGCCAATTGGATGCAGCGTTTTATGTAAATTTCGTGTATCTTCACAGCACAAAAATAAGACATTACTTTTAGAATGAATAGCATACGAATCAGAGAAATCCAAAAGGAAGACAACGCTCCAATGGCTGCGGTTATCCGGGAAGTTTTTATTTCCGATGATTATCCGAAAACAGGAACTGCATTTGCCGATTCCCAATTGGATTTTATGTTTGAGACCTATGATAAACCGCGAGCCATTTATTTTGTGGTAGAAGAGAATGGTGAAATCATCGGTGGAGCAGGGGTGAGCCAATTGGAAAATACTACTGAAAATATCTGCGAGTTGCAAAAAATGTATTTCCTAAAAGCCGCTCGTGGCAAAGGAATTGGTTTGCAAATGATTGAAAAATGTTTGGCCAAAGCCACCGAATTCGGATATGAAAAATGCTATCTAGAAACACTGCCCGAAATGGTAGTAGCACAAAGCTTATACAAAAAAGTTGGTTTTGAATACCTTTGCGAACCATTAGGAAACACTGGGCATACGACTTGTCCGGTTTGGATGTTAAAGAATTTATAGATGCTGCTCAAAAACTACAAAGCTATTTTCCTTCAGGAACTTTCTTCTTTATATGATGAAAAGGAAAGCGAGAGTTTTTACTATCTCATATTGGAAAAACTACATGGGTTAAAGCGAATAGATTTGGCACTGAATCCAGAAATCGTAATGGATGGCAATCATTTAAAACAATGGAAAAGTATCGTTTCCGATTTGAAAGTTCACAAACCAATTCAATATATTCTGGGCGAAACCGAGTTTTTTGGTTTGCCATTTTTAGTCAATGAAAATGTTTTAATTCCGAGACCGGAAACGGAAGAATTGGTCGAGTTGATTGTATCAAATAACCGAATAACCGAATTAACAAATCCACTAAAAATCCTTGACATCGGAACGGGTAGTGGCTGTATTCCTATTGCTTTGAAAAAGAATTTGGCGAATGCTGCAGTGTATGCGATTGATGTTTCCGAAGGTGCTTTGGCTACAGCCAAAAAAAATGCGGAACTCAACCAAGTAGAAGTCACTTTTCTGCTTAAGAATATTCTGGAAACCGACGGTTTAGAACAGCAATTTGATGTTATCGTTTCCAATCCGCCTTATGTTCGGAATTTGGAAAAAGCCGAAATCAATCCCAATGTTTTAGAATACGAACCGCACTTAGCTCTGTTTGTAGAGGATGATGATGCGTTACTTTTTTATAGAAAAATTGCTCAATTGGCGAAGAAAAATTTGAACCCAAATGGTCAATTGTATTTCGAAATCAATCAATATCTAGGAAATGAAACCGTTGCATTGCTTCATGAGTTAGGTTTCAAAAACATCCAACTCATCAAGGATATTTACGGTAATGATAGAATGATTAGTTGTAATTATTCGTAGCGAAGGGCTTCAATAGGGTCAAGCTGTGAAGCTTTTATCGCCGGATAGGAACCGGAAACTACAGCCACTATAAAAGTCGTAATCACCGCCGCCATGATGGCCAACCATGGAATCACAAAACTAAAATCAATCGCCACAGCAATTAGGTATCCGGTAATGATTCCGAGAATAATTCCAACCAAACCGCCCAGCTGACCAATGATTAAAGTCTCAACAAAAAACTGAAAGGCAATAGTGCTTTTCTTGGCGCCTAGCGCTTTTCGAACACCAATTTCACGGGTTCTTTCGGTTACCGAAACCAGCATGATATTCATCAAGGCAATCGAAGAGCCAAAAATGGTAATGATACCGATAATCCAGGCAGACCAACTTAAAACGCCGGTGATTTCAGCAATTTTATTAATCAAATCATCGCTTCGGGAAATTCCGAAATTATTGTCTTCTACCGGATTCAGTTTTCGCACTTTTCGCATGGTGATGATGGCATGATCAACCGCTTCGTCCAGCAATTCGTTTTTGTCAATCATCGTGCTGATGGTGTAATTGATATTGGGTGCCGAAAACATTGAACGTGCCACCTGAATCGGAATCAGCATACGCAAATCCTGACGGTTTCCAAAGGAAGAGCCTTTCTCTTTTAATACGCCGATGACTTTGAACTTGGCGCCTCGAACCGAAATGATTTTACCAATCGGATTAACATCTTTCAGCAATCCTTTGGTAGCAAAATCAGAACCTACAATACAAGAATAAGTGTTGTTTTGAATGTCGAAATTATTGAAATTTCTACCTTGAGTTACTTCTAATCCTGAGTTCGTAAGGAAATAATCATCTACGCCCATCACCGAAATTTCGGGATCGGTTTTTTGATTTTCATATTTTACTTCGGCCGTTGAGGTAGCTGTAAATGATAAGGAAGTATGTGTAAACGGATAGTCATAGGTTTCTTTGAAAGCCCGTGCTTGCGGATAAGAAATAATCGGATTGATTTTTTCCACTTCGCCGCCGCCATGACGTCGGTTGGTGTTTTCGTATTGATTGATGTTGAATGTATTGGAACCCATCGAAGCAAAATTGGTTGACAGCGTATTTTGCAAAGCAGAAACCACGGTAAGAATACCAACCAAGGCCCAAATTCCCAAGGCAATAATTAAAATCGTAAGAATGGTGCGCAACAATTGTGTTCGTATCGAACTGGTGGCAATTTTTATGTTTTCTCTGAATAATCCAATCATGATGGTAATTTGACACGAAATTACGGTTTTTGTTACAAGAATATTGCTTGGGTTGTAGAAATTAGTTTTAAAAAATAAGATATTTGCAAAGCGAATTTCTAATTCATAATTTCAAAATGGCACAAAAACCAAGTATTCCAAAAGGCACCCGAGATTTTTCACCTGCAGAGGTTTCTAAGCGTAACTATATTATTTCGATTATGCGTTCGCATTTCGAGAAATATGGTTACCAACCTATAGAAACGCCTTCGTTTGAAAACTCAGATACTTTGATGGGGAAATATGGGGAAGAAGGGGATCGTTTGATTTTTAAGATATTGAATTCGGGAGATTTTTTAGATAAAGTTACTGCGGAGGAATTACAAACTATAAACTATAAAAAGCTTACCGGGAAAATCTCCGAAAAAGCCTTGCGATACGATTTAACTGTACCGTTTGCCCGTTATGTAGTACAACACCAAAGTGAAATTGAGTTTCCGTTTAAGCGCTACCAAATTCAACCAGTGTGGCGTGCGGATCGTCCGCAAAAAGGGCGTTTCAGAGAGTTTTACCAATGTGATGCCGATGTGGTGGGTTCTACCTCCTTGTGGCAGGAAGTGGAACTGGTGCAATTGTACGACTCGGTTTTTGCAGATTTAGGATTGAACGGTGTGACCATCAAAATCAACAATAGAAAAGTGCTTTCCGGCATTGCGGAAGTGATTGGCGCTTCGGATAAACTGATTGATTTTACGGTGGCTTTGGACAAACTCGACAAGATAGGAGAGGAGGGCGTTAAAAAAGAAATGCTCGAAAAAGGCATTTCGGAAGCGGCTTTAATCAAAGTACAACCGTTGTTCAATTTTACCGGAACGATTCAGGAAAAATTAGAAAAACTTTCAGGATTACTGGCTACCTCCGAGGAAGGAAAGAAAGGCATCGAAGAGTTGCGTTTCATTTGTGATAACGTGACTAAACTGGGTTTGCAAAAAGCCCATTTAGACTTGGATGTGACTTTAGCCCGTGGGTTAAATTACTATACCGGCGCTATTTTTGAAGTTACAGCTCCAGAAGGTGTTGCTATGGGTTCCATCGGTGGTGGTGGAAGATATGATGATTTGACTGGTATTTTTGGTTTGAAAAATATGAGTGGCGTGGGGATTTCTTTTGGTTTAGACCGAATTTATTTGGTGTTAGAAGAATTGGATCTTTTCCCGAAAACCGTTACTACAGCTACTAAAGTGTTGTTTTTGAATTTTGGCGAAAGCCAGGAATTTGAAGCGATGAAAGCCGTTACCACGTTACGCAATCACAACATCAAAGCTGAAATGTATCCGGATGCTGTTAAGATTGACAAACAGTTCAAGCATGCGGAGCGCAGAGGTATTCCGTTTGTGGTTAAAGAAATTGCTAATGGTATTTTTACACTAAAAGATATTATCGGCGGTGAACAACTGCAGTTAGACTACTCCCAATTAGCACAAAAGCTGCAATAAACAAGCAACCGTATATTTTTTATTAAATAATTATATCCTGACTATAAGATTAGTATAATCCGTAAGAAATAATTGTGTCCTGACTATAAGATTAGTATAATCCGTAATAAAAAATTATACCATGACTATAAGGTTGGTATAATCTATAAGAAATAATTGTGTCCTGACTATAGGGTGGTATAATCCGTAAGAAATAATTATATAAATACTATAATAATTGTATAATTATTTATAATTTTGAATTATAACTTACTATTTTTCAAACGTATGGAAACTTCTATCCACATTGGCAACCTGATTAAGCACTATATTGACCAAAATAATTTGGTTCGAACCACTATTGCCAAGCAGATGGCTACGCCTAACACGGCTATTTATGCTTATGAGAAGCGCAAGTATATTCATTGTCAAACGTTGATGCGTCTTTGTGGAGCCATGCGCTATAATTTTTTTATGGATATTGCTAATTCAATGCCTAAAGACTTTGGGTATGACCCTAAATTGGTTTCGGATAAAGATGCTTTGATTGCCCAACAGGCCACCGAAATTAATAAATTGACATTGGAAAATAATTTGTTAAAGGAATTGATAATGGGTCGAAAATAAAAAAAGCTCCTTTTGGGGAGCTTTTTTTGGGTGTCAAATAAAAAAATGAAGGGGATTATCTAACTAAGATTTTCTTAGTTATTTCTCCTTTATCGGTAATTACCTTGATGATGTAAGTTCCTGTACTTAATCCAGAAACCGGTAATTGAATGTTAGCTTGGTTTTGGTTTTCAATGGTCCAGTTGGTTACATTTTGTCCCAATAAATTAAACAACGATACTGATTTTACAGTAGCATCCTGTAACTCATTTTGGATGTTAATCATGTTATCCGCTTGAGAATGTGATACCACTATGCCATTATTGATTTGGTTATCAACTACGCCAAGCGCGTTGCTTACGAATCGCAATGAGAATCGGTCTTCGTAAGTTCCTGCCGGTAAGTTGATTTCAAAACTTTGTGATTTAATGCTATTGTACTGTGCCGTTACATTATCATAGATGTAGATTTCCTGATTTGGATTAAAGTTTTCTTGCCCATCAATAACAAATTTCACATTTCCGGCGGCGGCTGTTTTTACGCCCAAAGGATAAATATTGGCAGTATTAAAGTAACCGTCACCATTGATGTTCAATTTTGAAGTACCATTGATGAAGTACATGTCGCTAGGTTGAATTTCAATTTGTTCTGCATCGTATTTAGGATCGATTCCAGCAGTAGCATACTGATTCATGAAACCTAATAAGATTTGACGGTGATAATTATCGGTTGAGTTAAATCCTAATCGTAGTTTTGTAAATTGCTCTTCTGAGAAAGCGTCTTCTGTATTGTTGAAAGCAGGATCGTTAGGGGATGCCACAGTATTATTGATGTGTCTGAACATGGTGTTTGAAGTCACATCGTCTTCTTTTACAAAAAGCCTTTGACCGTTATTGAAAGTAATAGTACCTCCTGTTGCAGAACCTTTCACAAAAAATCCTTGCCCAACCGGGATAAATCTTTCCGGTGTTTTGCTGCTGGTACCTATGCCACTTACTCCTGATGGAGCTACCGGAGGTGTTCCGCCAACCAATGTTCGGGTAGCATAACCCCCTTGGTACTGAATTGTATTGTGAGAAGTATTAGTACTGTAATGTTCCCAGAAATATAATGTACCGGTGATAGAAGCGCTATTGTCATTAATAAACTGAGAAGCATCAATAGCAGAAGCATATGGATTTCCACAAAGATTTAAATTGTTAGCCGCTACAGTTGATGTAATAGTTCCATTATTAGGTTTGCCGGCAAAAGTATAATTTTGAGTTGCTGTTCCTGCGGCACTTCCTTTCAAAGTATACCCTTGACCAGCCAATAAAGTTCCGTTAGGACCTACCGAAGACCAGTTAGCATAACTGTTGCTGGCATTTTGGAATTTAAAAATCCAATAGCTGCTCAAAGTGATAGGTGTAGTAGCTGAACCATTTACACTACTTGTCCATTGAAGGTTTTGAATGTTATTTGGATCCGTACCATCTCTCATCACACCAGCTACTGTGTAACCGTGATTGATGGTTGTACTGTTGATAGTACTTACCGGCGATGACCAATAGTTATAGTTGAATTTGTTAGATTGTCCTTGTTGGTCTCTTTCTATAGAGCCAGAGCTAGTCACATCTAAATCACTGTTAGTGGTTTGTACCAATTGCGATTTTCCAACTAAATCAATTTTTCCGTTTAATTGTAAGTACCAATCGTTTTGAATTTTGGTATCATTAGTCATGCTTACCGTTACACCCGGATCAACAAACATCGCTAAGTCAGTATTGTTGGCTGTTTCGGTAATGTTGTGTTTTACCTGAACGATTGACCAATCCTGATCCATAACATCCTGACCTCTAACATCATTTGTAGGGCTGTTAACCGCTGTTGCAAAAGTGCCGGTTCTTTCAGTTACGAAAGGCATTGGGGCTTGTTGCACATAGATATTTTTGTGGTTGTACATTTTCATTCCGGTTCCGGTATCCGTAGATGTAGTTGTTAAATCATCAATAATGTCATCTTTAAAGGCATCCATTCTGTAATAGCGTAACAAATTAGAAAAAGGCAATGCACTTACATCTTTTGGTACAATAGTACCTCTAACTTGTGAACTGGTGTTTTGAATTTCCTGGTAAACCATTCTTTGTACCTGCGCATCAGTAAGTGCTACATTGAATATTCTAACTTCATCAATTTTTCCTTTGAAATATTTATCATAAGGAGTGTTAGGGTTTCTACCAATCGTTAGTTTTGTAGCATCGGCAGCGATACTTCCTGAATTAGCTTGTGTGGCTACTAATCTTCCGTTTAAGTATAGTTTTAATGTTGATCCATCAAAAGTGGCAGCCACATGATACCATTGCGAAGTGCTTAACACCACATTATAAGTTAAAGTGTTCCCGTTAACATAAGCTTCTACCTTTCTGGCCGCAGAAACTCTAATATGGAATCGGTCTTGACCTACTACCACACCATCGGCGCTATAGGCACTGTTCATATCTATCCATGCCATTAAGGATGCTTTTGGTAAACCTCCTAAAACTGAAGCGGCTTCTGCGTAATCATTTCTTCCGTCAAAATCCAATAATAGTTTTCTGTTTAAATCTCTTGGAGAACCAATAACAGCAGTATTGGTATCAAAAGAGTCTAATATTCCGTCTTTGTCAATATCCGTTGAACCATCTATTTTCCCGTCATTATTTGCATCTAAGCTGCTGTATAGTCCTGTTTGTATATCTTTAATGCCATCATTGTTAGCATCTAATTGTAAATAATCTGCAACTCCGTTAGCATCCGTATCTTGAGCATAAGATCTTGAGATGGTTCCGAAATTGGTTGAGTTATCATATAAATCTAATATTCCGTCTTTATCGGTATCTACTAAATCTCCTTTCCCATCGCCATTGATGTCACCATCACCGTTTAAAGTTCCTGCTTCATCCACATCAAAAAAGGAATCATTATCACTATCTAAATCTAAATAATTTGGAACACCATCCCCATCGGTATCAGCTACTGAAAAAGTTCCGGCCGCGATTTGTGCGTCTATAGCGTCAAGAACACCGTTTCCGTTTGCATCAACCCATGTGCTTGAATCTAATTTAGAAGAGCCATTGCTATACGATCTTAATCCTGCTTCTTCAACATCTGCTATACCATCGTTTTCGTCATCTAAATCAAAGATGTTGGCAATTCCATCTCCATCAGAATCCACATAAGTTTGTGTAATTAGAATGTCATCCATGGCAAAGTCATTTCCACCTCCACCCGGAGCATTGTTTCTGATTTTGATCATGAAATCAGTGATGTTGCCCAAATTAACACTTGTAGCATAATTTAACCAATTGGATAAAGAAGGACCACAACTATTGTCTAAAGAGTTTGATGCCGAACATCTGCCGATATTTCCAGTGTTGTAGCTTGCGATTAAAGTTGCGCCGGTAATGTCTCTGAACTCAATGGTTATGTTAGGCAAAATGGTTGTGCCCAAATTTCCTTGTCTCATTAGGTTCATTACCCAAAAGCTAAAAGAGGTTGGAGTGTTAGGAAGAATTCCATTAATAATAGCCTGATAAAAATAAGTTCCGGCTGTATTATCAGCATTAAAGATGGCCATTCTACCATTTACATCACCCGAAGTGTGATCAAGTTGATCAGTCCAGGCTAAGTCATGGTGAATGTTTTCCGGATCTGCTGCTACGCCATTAGAATTGGTTACGATATAATTTACGCAATATTCACCATCATCTAATACGCCTGAAGAGTTAGTTCCACAACTGTTTGTGTTTGTGGTGATATTGTCCTCATAACAAGAAGTCGTTGAAGCTCCGGGAATATTAATGTTTATTTGGCCTTTTGTAGTTCCTGCTCCAAAAGTTTCATTTAAGAAAGTATACTGAATTAAATTATTTAATGGATAACTAAGCGCATCAGTTTGTTCTTGAATATCAGATATTCCATCATTATCATCGTCTGAATCTTTGTTGTCAGTTACTCCATCTCCATCTGTATCTAAATAAGTCTGAACTCCTAATCCAGTGATGTCAAAATTAAATGGATTCATTCCGGTAGCATTGGTTACTATTGAAAAAGTAGCTGTTTTGGTTCCTTTAGTTGTTGGGTTAAACGCAATTTGGAATGTTGAAGTTCCTCCAGGAATAATAGATGTGCTTGGTGCAGCCGACATGTTAAAATCACTGGCGTTAGTACCTGTAAATGTTGCAGTTCCAATAGATATAGCCCCTGTACCCGTATTTGTGATGGTATAAGTTACGGTTACTGAACCACTGTCAATTGATACACTTCCAAAATCTGTTTGTTTAGTTTGAGTAGGAGTGGTGTCTCCATCAGTAATAGCTAATCCGTTTGGATTGGTTACTGTAATAGTCATTGTACCTCCAGTTCCTTTAACGGCATAAGTATAAGGGTTTTTAGTACTATCACCATTAACGATACTAATTGTTGCATTTCTAGTTCCGGAAGCACCTGGTGTAAATAAAACGGTAAAAGTTGTGCTTCCAAAAGCAGCAACAGTAGCACTTGGTGCGGTTTGGATGCTGAAATCAGTAGCATTGGTTCCGGAGAAAGTAATGGCTCCAACGGTTAACGGCATGTTACCGCTATTAAATATTGTAAAAGTTCGGGTGTTGGTTGAAGTACTAAAATCAGTCCAGTTGGTGGTTACTGCCGGTGTAGCACCATTGGCAATGGTTGTTGCATTACCTTGTATAGAGATTCCTTGAACTACGCCTGTTCCTTGTACTTTGAAAGTAAAAGGGTTTTTGGTGCTGTCACCATTAACAATGTTTACGATTGCGGATCTGGTTCCAGTAGCGCCTGGTGTAAATAATACTGTAAAAGTAGAACTTCCAAGAGAAGGAATACTAGAACTCGGTGCTGTTTGAACAGAAAAATCAGTAGGGTTTGTTCCGGTAAATGTAATAGCTCCAATGCTTAAAGGGAGCGTACCCGAATTATAAATAGTATAAGTTCTGGTAACAGTAACGGTGCTGAAATCTGTCCAGTTGGTAGTTGAAACAGTAGTGGAACCATGCGTGATAGCAGTGGCATTTCCTTGTAAACTGATTAATTGTGTTGAACCAGTTCCTTTAATAGCAAAGGTATAAGGGTTTTTGGTACTGTCATTATTAACTAAACTAAGGGTGGCATTTCTTGTTCCGGAAGCACTTGGTGAGAATAAAACGGTAAACGTTGTACTTCCATAAGCAGCAACAGTAGCACTTGGTGAAGTTTGAATGGTAAAATCAGAAGCATTAGTTCCAGAAAAAGAAATAGCACCAATTGTTAAAACAACATTTCCACTATTAGTTATGGTAAAAGTTCTGGTACTGGTTACTGTACTAAAGTCAGTCCAGTTGGCAGTAGTTGGAGTTGCCGCACCATTTGCAATGGTTGTAGCATTACCTTGTATCGTAATTCCTTGTACAACCCCGGTTCCTTTTATCGCGAACACATAAGGATTATTACTGGTGTCATTATTTGCTATCGAAATAGTAGCATTTCTGGTTCCCGCTGCTGATGGGTTAAAAGTTACCACGAAAGTAGTACTTGAACTAGGACCAACAGAACTGCTTGGAGAAGTTGTTACAGTGAAATCACTTGCGTTAGCTCCAGAAATTGAAATGGTTCCGATGCTTAATATACCTGCTCCGGTATCATTGATAGTGAAAGTTCGGGTTGAATTGGTTGAACCAAAATCAGTCCAGTTTGTTGTTGAAGCGGTTACACTTCCATTTGTAATGGCTGTTGCATTTCCGGTAACATTCATGGCCGAATAGTTTACGGTTGCTACCACACCTGTTCTAGGAGTTGATGAGCAAGAACCATTAACCGCTTCTGCATAAAATGTTGTTGTAGATGAAATAGATGGAGTTGTAAAACTGGTCCCAAAACCTAAAGAACTTCCTCCGGTCAATGCTGAATACCAATAAAGAGTTCCTGCCGATGGAGTAGCTCCTATAATCACTGTTCCGGTACCGGTTCTTGAACCAGGAACTGTAGCTGTTATAGTTGGAGTTGCATAAATAGTCAATGTTTTTGTTGAAGTGTCATTACTACACCCTGATTGTGAAGAGGTAAGTGTTAATGTTACATTCCCAGCAGAAATATCTGCAGCACTAGGGGTATAAGTACAGGTTGTTAACGAGTTGGCATTGGCAAAAGTACCGGTTCCACTAGATGACCAGGTTACACTTGTATAATTTGTTGCACTCGAACCCGCAGTAATATTAACGGCGCCAGCAGTTGAACATGTTGTAATAGCAGTTCCTGCTGTTGCTGTTGGACCATAGATGGTTATTAATTTTGTAGCCGTTACGTTGTTGCAAGGAGTTAGTCCTGTAGCTGTTAAGGTTAATGTAACCCCGCCGCCTAAATTATCAGCAGCACTAGGAGTATAGGTACAGGCTGTTAATGAATTAGCATTGGCAAAGGTTCCAGTTCCGCTAGATGTCCATGTAATGGCTGAATAATTGGTGGCGCTCGCACCAGCAGTAATGTTTACAGTTCCCGAAGCATTACACATGTTAATATCTGTTCCGGCAACGGCAGTTGCTGAAGAAGCAATTGTTAACGTTTTGGTTGTCGTAGCATTACAAACAGGATTTGTGGCCGTCAGTGTTAAAGTTACGCTACCAGCTGTTATATCAGCAGTACTAGGAGAATAAGTACAAGTTGTTAATGAATTAGCATTTGTAAAAGTACCGGTTCCGCTGCTGGTCCATACTATACTAGTTTGATTTGTAGCACTTGAACCCGCAGTGATGTTAACTGATGGATATACAGAACACATAGCGATAGCAGTTCCGGCAACCGCTGTTGAGGTTTGAACGATTGTCAGTGTTTTAGTTGCAGTAGTATTACCACATGGAGAGTTTCCAAATGCAGTCAAAGTTAAGGTTACATTACCAGCAGTAATGTCAGCTGCGCTAGGAGTATAAGTGCAAGTTGTTAATGAATTAGCATTAGTAAAAGTACCGGTTCCATTTGAAGTCCAGGTGACAGACGCATAATTTGTAGCACTAGATCCAGTTGTGATATTCACGGCTCCTGCGGTAGAACAAGTACTGATAGCTGTTCCTGCATTGGCAGTTGCTGAACCATTAATCACCACATTAGCAGTATTGAATAAACTAATAGCACTACTGCAGCTACTGCCAGAGGATAAGTTGGTTATTGTAACGGTTGTGGTTCCAATATTTAGTGAAGGTGTTGTAAAAGTTCCTGTTCCCGGAATTCCGGCAGTAAAACTCATGCTAGCGGTATTGCCAGTTGCTGTTGTCGCTCCAGAAAGATTGTATGTTACAGTATACGTTCCAGTTGTTAGAGTCGTAGAACTAAGAGTAACCACAGAGGTTGATGATCCGCAAAAAGGGCCAGTTGCAGAGGTAGCTGATGTTAAAGCATATGCTGGACAAGTCCAAGTTATTTTTATTTGACCATTTGCACCATCACCACCTTTATTTGCAGCAGCATCATTACCACCACCACCACCACCACCAGGTGGATTTCCGGCATTACCATCAGAAGTTGAAGCGGTACCTCCATTACCTCCATTTGCGCCAGCACCACCGGCACCACCGGCAGCTGAGGTACCGCCGTTACCAGTTGTTCCAGAGGTTACAGTAGTATTTCCTAAGGATGCTGCAGCTGTTCCTCCATTATTTGGACTCGTTGTAGAATTATTGTTTCCTTTACCACCACCTACAGCTAAAGTTCCAGTTGCATTGGTTATAGGTGTTGAGTTTGTTGAGGCAGTTGCATTAAACCATGAATTTCCTCCAGCTGTTGCTAGAGTTGTGCTATTAGCGGGTCCACCAGTACCTTTTGATCCTACAGTATAATAATATGTACTGCCTGGTGTAACTGTGTGGATTCCTTTGGCATAAGCACCACCACCACCACCGGTTCCACCGTTAGATGTGGTATTGTTACTGTTTCCTCCACCTCCACCTGCTCCCCATGTTTCAACGGTTACAGTTGTTACCCCAGCAGGAATAACAATTGTGCTTGTCCCTGGCGTTGTAAAGGTTTGAGTTGTTTGCGCATGTCCATAATTAACTGCCATTAGCAGTGTAATTAGTAAGATGCCTTTTTTTTCTAATTTAAGTAATAAACTTTTCATAACTCGGGGGTTTATGATTTATTATTTAAATGAAGTTTGACTGCTTCATTTGTTTTATTTGACAAACCAAAAGTAGGAAGTATTTTTAATTAATCGACAAAATGCAATAAATAATCGATGAAATGCATATTATTGAAATAATAACAAATAAAAAACCTACAAAATATATCAAAAACTTACAAAACACTCTTGTTAAAAATAGTTTTTGGGTTGATTACAAATCAGAACAATTAGGAAAGGAAGGAAATAAGAGAAAAGGGAGAAATAAAAAAGGCTTGGAAATTTCCAAGCCTTTTAATTTTTGTAGCGAGAGGGAGATTTGAACTCCCGACCTCAGGGTTATGAATCCTGCGCTCTAACCGACTGAGCTACCTCGCCAATATGTGACATTCCCTGAATGCGGGTGCAAATATAAAATTTAAATTTAGGGTTACAAACTTAAAACACTTATTTTTTTTATTTTTAAAAAACGCTTTTTTATTGATTTTATATTCTATATATTTCCAAAAAATTTGTTCTGATTATGGATAATAAAATTCGCTATGAGCTTGAGTTTCCTTTGAATTCGTCACCTCAATTGCTTTACCAATATATTTCAACACCTTCAGGGTTACAAGAATGGTTTGCTGACAATGTGAACTCTAGAGGTGAATTTTTTACTTTTATATGGAATGACATCGAAGAAAATGCTCGTTTGGCTTCCAAAAAAACTGGTGAAAAAGTAAAATTTAAATGGGTAGATGATGCTAAAAAGGATACGGAATATTATTTCGAATTAAGAATACTTGAAGATGAAATTACCAAAGATGTCTCTTTAATGGTGGTTGACTTTGCCATAGAAGATGAAGTAGATGAAGCTAAGTTATTGTGGGAAAATCAAATTTCCGACTTAAAACACGTCATAGGTTCCATATAAATATTTTTAATTACAGTATATTTGTCCCGCTAAAAACGGGACTTTTTTTATGGTAAATTTTAATGGTGTTCTCCAAGATTCTGAATTACAGTTAACAGTGGCTAATCGTTCATTTCTTTATGGCGACGGTGTTTTTGAAACCTTGAAAATTGTAAATAATAAAATTCTTTTTTTTGAAGATCATTACTTTCGATTGATGGCATCGATGCGAATTGTGAGAATGGAAATCCCAATGGCATTTACCATGGAATATCTGGAAGAACAGGTTTTGAATTTGGTAACAGCCAATAGATTGCAAGATTTGGCTCGTGTGCGACTTACTGTATTCAGAAATGAAGGTGGATTTTATACCCCAACGGACAACTCGATTTCCTTTGTTGTTGTGGCTACTGAGCTTGAAAACAAGCAATACCTATTCTCCAATAACAAATTTGAAGTTGATTTGTACAAAGACTTTACGGTTTCCAAACAATTACTGTCCACTTTAAAAACGAATAATAAAATCATTCAGGTTACGGCCAGCATTTTTGCCAAAGAAAATCAATTGGATTCCTGTTTGCTAATCAATGAAGATAAAAATGTAATTGAAGCGACCAATGGCAATTTGTTTATGCTGATGGGAAACAAATTAATCACACCACCGATTTCTGAAGGTTGTCTCAACGGAATTATGAGAAAGCAGATCATCGCTTTGGCTAAAAAAATAGACAATATAACCTTAGTTGAAGAGCCAATCTCTCCTTTTGATTTGCAGAAAGCCGATGAATTGTTTGTCACGAATGTCATTACAGGAATTCAGCCTATAACAAAATATCGTAAAAAAGAATTTGAAGTTTCGCTTGCTAAACAATTGTTAGAAAGGCTAAATGAAGTAATTGAAGCTTAATTCAGTATAGGATTTTCTGGTGCATTAGACCAAATCAAATATTCGCCACCCAATTCAATGATTTTTTCTTTCCAAAAATGCACGGAAGCTTTACCTAAAATGTTATTCTCATAAATGTTTTTGGACAAAATCCAAGAACTGGCCTGCATCTCGTTTTCCAGTTGTTCGGCGTCCCAACCGGTGTAGCCTAAAAAGAATCGAATATTTTTTTTCTTAATAATGCCAGTGTTGATTAATTCTTTAGTCAATTCAAAATCACCGCCCCAAAATATACCGTTGGATATTTCAACACTATTCGGAATCAAATGAGGTACATTATGGATGAAGTATAAATTATCTTGTTCAACCGGACCGCCATTGTATATTTTAAATTTGGAATCTATCTCCGGGAGTAAATCTCTGATTGCGTATTTCAGTGGTTTGTTTAGAATAAAACCTACTGAACCTTCTTTGTTATGATCCGCCAATAAAATTACAGATCTGTTAAAAGACAAATCACCAATAATAGATGGTTCAGCTATTAATAATTGACCTTTTTGTAATTTTTCTGAAATCATTACTACCAATTTTTTATTAAAACTAAGAAAAAGGATTTAAAAAAGCTAATTTTTTGGTCTAAAAACAAAAAAACCACATCAAATGATGTGGTTTTTGTATATCAGAAGAACTAATTATTAGTTTACTGCTCCGTCTAATTCAGCACCAGCTTTGAATTTAACTACATTTTTAGCAGCAATTTTGATAGTCTTACCAGTTTGTGGATTTCTTCCGTCTCTTGCAGCTCTTTTAGATACTGACCAAGATCCGAAACCTACTAAAGATACTCTTCCACCTTTTTTCAAGGTACCGCCTACATTTCCTAAAAATGATTCTAAAGCTAATTTCGCAGCAGCTTTTGTAATTCCTGCGTCAGCTGCAATTGCATCGATTAATTCTGATTTGTTCATAATGTTAGTTATTAATTGTTGGTTAAACATTTTGTTAATGATAACAAATTTAATAGGAATTCCTTACTACACAAGCGTTTTGGCGTTTTTTTCAAATATTTGTTGATAACTTAATTTATTTGTTGATAAACCGATGCTATTCATCGATTTTTTAACTCTAAAATGCCTTGAGACCTTACTCTGCTTGTGCTTTTTCGGAAAAGGCCACTCCATTAAGTAGTTCATGAGCCTGCATTTTTTTCTTTCCGGGAAGTTGTAGACTTAGAATTTGAATAAAACCATCTTTGACGGCTATTTTAATTTCTTTTTTGGTAGTGATGATTTGACCAGTTTCAAAGGAATGTTTTTCCGAAATGATTTTGGCTTCATAGATTTTCACATTCCATTCTTCGCCGTTATCTTTAAAGAAGCACCAAGCTGTTGGATAAGGTGATAATCCTCGAATTAAGTTATGAATTTCAACAGCCGATTTTGTCCAATCGATTTTACAATTTTCCCGGTTGAGTTTATAGGCGGTTTTTATTTCGGCATTATCTTGCTGTATTGTGGTGGTGATATTTTCTTTTTCAATCAAAGCCAAAGTTTCTACAACGGCGTCACTTCCTATAACCATAAGTTTATCATGAAGCACGCCGGCATTTTCCTCAGAAGTAATTTCGATTTCTTTACTCAAAATCATGGCGCCGGTATCAATTTTGTCATCTATAAAGAAAGTGGTGACCCCAGTTTTAGTTTCTCCATTAATAATTGCCCAATTGATAGGTGCCGCTCCACGATAATTCGGTAACAAAGAAGCGTGTAGATTGAAGGTTCCCAATTTAGGCATGCGCCAAACCGCTTCAGGCAACATTCTAAAAGCAACTACAACTTGTAAATTGGCATTCAGACTCTGTAATTCCGCTAAAAAAGTTTCGTCTTTTAGATTCGCTGGCTGCAATAACCTTAAGTTGTGTTCCAAGGCATATTCTTTTACCGCCGAATATTTAATCTTTTGGCCACGACCGGCCGGCTTATCTACGGCAGTGATAACGCCAACAACTTCGTAATTGTTTTGGATTATTGTATCTAAAATACCCACGGCAAACTCAGGAGTTCCCATGAAAACGATGCGTAATTTTTCCATTCTTAGTGTAAGGAATATAAATTATTCGATTTGATGCTGATGGTTTCGTCTTCCAACAGCTTTTGCAGGGCAAAGATAACATCGTCTTTCGGAAATTTGGTCAACTTTTGAATATCTCTGGAATTGAAATCCTGTATTTTCAATAATTCAATGATTTTGGCTGTCACCGTTTCCGGATTTTGTTGCTTCTTATTTTTGGTAATACAGTAAGAACAAATGCCGCAATCTTCTTTTAGGCTTTCGCCAAAATACTCCATTAGTATTTTATTCTTGCACCTTTTGCTGTCTTTACTATACTGCAAAACTGCTTGTAATTGTTCAATTTTTAGTTTGTTTTGCGCTTCCAGATATTTCGAAACGCGGTTAATGGTGCGCTCGTCCTCTCTGACTTCATTAAAGGTAATAGTCGCATCATTGTTTTTGGCAATCCAGTCAATAATATTTTTTTCTTTTAATTTTTGCAAAAGCGAAAGCACTGCTGTGTCTGTACTGTTTGATTTTTTAGCAATTAACGACGGATTAAAAGCAGTTTGAAGATCGTAAATTCCGGGATAGGTTCGCAAAATGGTCAGCATGATTTCCTCGTCATTCGGATTCAGACTCATGTATCGAATCACTTCTTTAGACGGAATGATAAACTGTATGCTGATTTTCTCTGAGAATTCCTGTGACAATGTAATGATGCCTTGCCGGTCTAAAAACTGTAAGCTATTATACGTTTTCAATATTGGAAAATTATATTTAGCACAAAACTGATTCAGGTTAAACCCAAACTGCTCATCAATGCCCTCGCCATAAGCAATTTGAAAATAATTACACAATTTGGAAAACACTAAATTCAAAAAAGCTTTATTGGGCAATATGCTGATGAACTGCGCTTCCGCATGCAACACATCAGACGGATTATTGAGCATAACGGCAAATGCTTTCTCGCCATCACGCCCGGCACGCCCCGATTCCTGATAATAGTTCTCCAGATTTTGCGGCAAATGCAAATGAATAATGGTTTTGACATTAGACTTGTCAATGCCCATTCCAAAAGCATTAGTAGCCACTATGACCTGGACTTTTTCCTCCATCCAAAGTTTCATGTGCTTTTCCTTGTCTTTATTGGATAAACCACCGTGGTAAAATGTAGCCGTAAAACCCAGATTCTCCAATTGATAAACAGTTTCCAAACACGATTTTCGATTCGTTACATAAATAATAGAAGGTTGTGGATTCTTCTTTAGTATTTGTTGCAGTAAATGCAGTTTGTCTTCGGTTTCAAAAACCATATAAGCGATGTTATCCCGGAAAAATGATTTGGAGAAAATTTGCGGGTTATCCAGTTTTAATTGTGTGATGATGTCTTCTTTCACTCGTGGTGTAGCCGAAGCGGTCAAAGCCAAAAAAGGCACTTTCGGAAAGAACTCCTTAAGCTGCACAATCTTCAGATACGCCGGACGAAAATCATGTCCCCATTGCGATACACAATGTGCTTCGTCAATCGCAATTAAGTTAATTGGAAGGTTTTTGATGCGTTCCAAAATCCAATCGTTTTGCAACCGTTCGGGAGAGAGATATAGGAATTTATAATTTCCAAACTGGCAATTGTCCAGTAAATCAATAATCTCATCGGGATGAATGCCACCAGTCAATGCAATGGCTTTTATGCCTTTGTTTTGTAAATTCTGAACCTGATCCCGCATTAAAGCAATCAGCGGAGAAATCACCAGGCAAATTCCTTCCTGCAGCATAGCGGGAACCTGAAAACAAATCGACTTTCCGCCGCCCGTGGGCATCAGGGCAAATGTATCTTTGCCTTCCAAAACCGAAGCAATAATAGCTTCCTGCGGTTCGCGAAAAGCGTCGTGTTTCCAGTATTTTTGAAGGATTTCTAATGCTTTCGACATTAATTTAATTATGAGTTGATTCAGTTGTTTGGTATAAATGTATAAAGAAACTATGGAAAACAAAAAATCAGCTATGAAAGCTGATTTAAAATATAGTTTACACGTTCTTCCACGGTTCCTCTCGGCACTTCAATCAATTCGTAACCGTAGTTTAGATAGGTTTCTTTCAGATGGTCGAAAATCAATTTGGCTTGCTCAAAGTTTTCATAACGCGCTTCATCACTTTCATAGATTTCTTCCCATGGTGGTAATACAAAAACTTTGGAATACCCGTGCTCTTTGCTGGCCTGATCAAAAAAAGCAGGATAACTATCGCCGATATAATGCATGTAAGCTAAAATATCCGGAATGCCACGATCCAAAAACACTATTTCAGATTGGTCGTTACTAGCCAAACGATGTTGTTTTTTTCTGCCTTCTAATAACAGTTCGCTAAAGAGTAATGGTTTTTCCAGAAATATCTGTTCGATTCCCTGTTTTTTGGCTTCTAGGGTTATCTCTCTTGAAATTTCGGGGAAACACGCATAGCCCTGCTCGATGAGTGCATCGATTATTGTGGTTTTTCCTGTACCCGGACCACCCGTTATAACTATGAGTTCCTTTTTCAAGTTTTTAGAAATAAGGCGCAAATTTATTGAAACAAATTAGAATACCGAAAGTGTTTCGGGTTTTTATTTTTAACCCAAAATGCGGATTTTTTTTAAATCACAGAATCCTAATTCTGAAATCTGAAATCAATACTGTATATTTGCTTTTATTTTGTTTGGAATGGATAAGAAGACCCAAGAATTTTACACGAGATTGCGCGAAGAGTTGAATAACACTTCAACATGGCCCAGCGAATATTTATACAAATTTATTGTACCTACCGATGCTAAAAAAATCGAAGAGGTAGAGAATGCTTTTGATAATATGGGTGCCGTTATTCAAACCACCCAATCTAAAACAGGGAAATACACCAGTCTTTCTGTTAATGTGATGATGGAAAGCCCGGAACACGTGGTGGAAAAATACATCGAAGTTTCTAACATCGAAGGAATAATATCATTATAATGGTAGAGAAATATATAAAAGAAAATGCCAATGATGTGGTACATCATTTGGAATACAATGCCGAAAGAGTACATTTAATTATTCCGGAGTATGGTCGTCATTTGCAAAAGTTGATTGACCAGGCTACTTTAATTGAAGACAAAGAAGAGCGCAACAAAGCCGCCAAATATATCATTCAGGTAATGGGAAGTTTAAATCCACATTTGCGTGATGTGCCTGATTTTCAGCACAAACTATGGGATCAGATTTTTATCATGTCTGATTTTAAATTGGAGGTAGATTCTCCCTATCCAATTCCGACCAAAGATGTGATTCATCTAAAACCGGAGCGATTGGCCTATCCTCAAAAAAATCCAAAGTATCGTTTTTATGGCAACAATATCAAGTATATGATTGATGTGGCCAACAGTTGGGAAGATGGTGAAATGAAAAATGCCTTGGTCAAAGTCATTGCCAACCACATGAAAAAATCCTACTTGAGTTGGAATAAAGACACCGTTACCGATACGGTTATTTTTGAGCATCTTTATGAATTGTCAGACGGGAAACTAAACTTATTGCAAAGCACCGAAGAATTGTTGAACACCAACGATTTGATGCGTACCAATAAAAAAATATCCAACAAAAACATGCCTCCTCAAAATGCTAAGATTAAAAGCAACAAAACAGGCAAGAAACCTTTTCAGAAAAACAATAATAACAATAATCCTAAATAAAGGTGCTAAGGCACTTAGGTGCTAAGGTGCTAAGAACAGTAACCTCAGAACCTCAGAGCCTCAGTCCCTCAGAACCTTAAAACAAAATATGGGAACTTTTAAAATAGAAGGTGGCATTCAACTAAAAGGAGATGTACAACCACAAGGCGCAAAAAATGAAGCATTACAAGTTTTGTGTCCGGCATTATTAACTTCAGAAAAAGTTAGAATTACCAATATTCCAGATATTATTGATGTTAATAAACTAATCGTTTTACTTGGGAATTTGGGAGTTAAAATCCAAAAAAACGGAGTTGGAGATTACACCTTTCAAGCCGATGAAGTCAATATTGATTATTTAAAAACCGAAGCCTTTAAAAAAGAAGGTGGCAGTTTAAGAGGTTCCATTATGATTGTCGGGCCGCTTTTAGCCCGATTTGGTTGTGGTTATATTCCAAAACCGGGTGGTGATAAAATCGGTCGTCGTCGTTTGGATACCCACTTTGAAGGCTTTATTAATCTGGGTGCTAAATTCCGTTACGAAAGAGAAGACCATTTTTATGGCGTAGAAACCAAAACCCGTTTGAAAGGCGCACACATGTTATTGGACGAAGCATCCGTAACCGGAACAGCCAATATCGTAATGGCTGCCGTTTTAGCCGAAGGAACCACTACTATTTATAACGCAGCCTGCGAACCTTATTTGCAACAATTGTGTAAAATGTTGAACTCGATGGGTGCCAAAATCACCGGTGTGGGTTCTAACTTATTGACGATTGAAGGAGTAGAAAAATTAGGCGGTTGCGAACACAGAATCCTTCCGGATATGATCGAAATCGGTTCCTGGATTGGATTAGCTGCCATGACTCGCAGTGAAATCACCATTAAAAATGTTAGCTGGGAAAATCTGGGAGTAATTCCAAGTGTGTTTCGAAAACTGGGTATTACTTTAGAGAAAAAAGGAGACGATATTTACATTCCGGCTCATACCAAAGGCTACACTGTGAAAACCGATATTGACGGTTCTATCTTAACCATTGCCGATGCGCCGTGGCCGGGCTTTACGCCTGACTTGTTGAGTATCGTTTTGGTAGTAGCAACGCAAGCCAATGGCGATGTATTAATTCACCAAAAAATGTTTGAAAGCCGTTTGTTCTTTGTGGACAAACTGATTGATATGGGTGCCAAAATTATGCTATGCGATCCGCACAGAGCCGTAGTGATGGGACACAATTTCCAATCACAGTTGAAAGCTACCGTAATGTCTTCGCCAGATATTCGTGCCGGAATCTCGTTGTTGATTGCAGCGCTTTCGGCCAAAGGAACTTCAACCATTCAAAATATTGAACAAATTGACCGAGGGTACGAACGCATTGACGAGAGACTTCGTGCGCTAGGCGCTAACATTGTTAGGGTTTAATCCAAAAACACTATAGAAATCAGAGGCGCTTATTGTGCCTCTTTTTCATTTTACCACCATGGAAACATACATAATAGTACTGCTTTGTATTGCTGCTTTTTTTGCAGGTTTTGTCGATGCGATTGTGGGCGGTGGCGGATTAATACAAACCCCGGTAGCTTTAATACTGCTGCCAAATTATGCTGTGGCTTCTATTATTGGCTCGTTAAAAATTCCGGCATTTAGCGGAACTAGTTTTGCCGCGTATCAGTATCTGAAAAAAGTACGGATGAATTGGAAGTTGCTTTTCGTTATGGCTGTTGTTGCTTTCTGCGCCGCTTTTTTGGGTTCCAATTTATTGACCTTGGTGCATAACGATTTTATGAAACCATTGCTCTTAGTAGTGTTGACTTTAATTGCTATTTATACGTTTACCAAAAAAGATTTTGGACAACACAAAATCAAAAATAGTACTGCCAATAAACAACTCATGTTTGCTGTTCTGTTGAGCATTTGTCTTGGCTTTTATGATGGTTTTATCGGTCCCGGAACCGGAAGCTTTTTAGTGCTGGGGTTTGTTTCCATTCTCGGGTTCGATTTTCTTCATGCTTCAGCGAATGCCAAAATGGTAAACCTGGCCACTAATTTTGGTTCGATTTGTCTTTTTGTGTTGAAAGGAAAAATTATCTGGGCTATCGCTATTCCCATGGCACTTTGTAATGCTTTTGGCGGTTGGGTAGGAGCCAAGTTGGCCATCAAAAAGGGAAACGGCTTTATCCGGATTTTCTTTTTGATAGTGGTTATTGGAACCTTAATCCGTTTTGGGTATGATGTGTTTTTTAAATGAAAAATTAAAAAATAGCCTTGAGAAGCCAACTTGAAAGATGCGGAAGCCAATTTGGAGGATACGGAAAAGAAATTGCCGCCTACGGAAAACTAAAAGCCGCTCACGGATGTCTTTTTGAAGCACACGGAAGCTCGTTTGTAAGACACGGAAGCCTCTTTGAAGGCTGCGAGGGCTTGGAAATGCTGAAAAGTTTATTTTTCGAATAGTTTTTGGGTATGATGTGTTTGTGAAATAGTTATTCCAACACATTCAAGAATTTCAAACCAAAAATAATTCCATCACCCTGATAGCCATTCTGGTAGGAGCGAAGGTAATCCACTCTCAACAATCGGTATTTGCCAAAACCCAGATTATCCAAACCAACGGAGAATTCCTGATATGGTTTTCTGTCCGGAATCGCCAAGTTGTGAAAGCCTAAAACCAATTGCGATTGCAGGTATTTCAGCAACGGAATCTTATTCATAAAATAGCCTTTGTCATTGTGCTCGATATGGGTTTCGAAAAAACTATCGTTGGTGCTGGCCACATAATAAGGCAAAAGATTAAAGACATTGGTATAATTTTCCGATTGCCCAATGTGCGTTTGATTTCCGTTGAAATGGCGGTAATCCGCAAACGAAATGTTATCGGCCTGGAAGAATTTTCCACCCTTTACATTCAGCTGCAGAAAGCCTTTGTTGCCAAGCGTCACATCATAGCCCACTTTTCCGGAAACAAAATCATATTCGTAGTTTTTATCGGTGGCGGCAAAAGTTTTCTCATACCCCAATGTCAGCGTTGGATAAGCATCATTTGGAATGTTGTATTTGCCATCGGGTCTTGATAAGTATTTTTGACCAAAATTAAAGCGAAGGGCAACATTGGTTTTAACCAAATTGTGTTTGCTTATTGCCGCTGAGGTTTCATCATTAGGCGAAAGCGGATTGTTGGAAGTGTATAAGTCATCACTCTTAATAACCGTGAAATCGGTGGTGTTGTACAGTGGCTTTCGTTCGGAATATTCCACGTTGCTATATAAATGAATGCCATTCACCACTTCTCTTTCGAAACAAAGGGCGGCAAAATTCTTTTCATACAACTTCATGAAATTGTTTTTAAAGAACAAGGTGCTCACCGAATTGACCAGGTTAGAAATAGGATTGTTGCTGTTGAATTGGCTCACCATACTTCCGCCGTTTATAGATAATAAACTTTTGTTGGTGTTGTTGAATTTATGGGCGAAATTGAAAGTGGCTCTTATCTTTTCTTCCGAAAAACCGTAGTCAAATCGGGTGCCGATGCTGGTGAAGCTTCTTTTTTCTTCGTTGCGCTTGAAGTACGACAAACCGGCATTGATTCTCCAGCCCTGAACCGTGTTAAACGAAGTTGATAAAAGCGGACCGTCATAATTGACAGACCATTTTTTAAATGAATTTTTATAACTGTAGCCACTGATAACATCCATTGGTTTAAATTTATTGTGCTTGGCATCGATGGAATCCAGATAGTGTTGCGATTTCTTTTTGGTTTGCAACACGTCTTTCTTTTGGTAATCGGTTGTTTCTTCCTCGGTCAATGGCACTGGGCGAATGGTGTTCCAAAAGGCATCTTCCTTTTTATTGGCATTGTCTTCAAACGACAGCACCTGATTGGTGAAAGTTTTTTTGGCAAACTCCTTTTCAAATTCAAAATTAGAATAGACATAAGTAAAACGGCCGTTTACTTTAATGCTTAACATGCCGGCTACAAAGTCGAGCGTCTGAGTATTTTTGACCCAAATTTTATTGGTGGCATTATAACTGAAGCTTTGTTTTAAGGTTAAGTTGTCAATAACCGGAGTCTGCATCTGATTGCCTTTGATGGATAAATCGGTGGCATAAATGGCATAAGAATCATCAACTATATAAATGTAACCTTCCATCACGGGTTCGTTGTCGCGTTTCGGTATGACCTTTATTTTGTTAATCTGCTGGCGGTTTTCGGTAAAGAAGGAGCCTTCAAATTGATACTTATAATAATTGAAAGCATTGTCAGCAATAGGAGAGACAACATTAATCTCAAACGGCAGGTAATTTTCATAGAAATCAAAATTTACCGAAGCCGCGTTGTTGAAACTAAAACCGTTGTCATTGCCACTCACTTTGGAAGCCACGATGACTTCTTTCATCTTATCCGGTTTTTGGAAGGTGATTCGGGAAACCGTTTCCGACAGATAAATAATGCCGCTTCGGGTAGAGTCTAATATTTCATCAAAGAAATCAAACTTCTGCCCCATGATTTTTTTGGGAGCGTCTTTTAATCTAATGATGCCTCTAGAATAGAAGTCGGCTTTGTAGTGTGCTGTTTTTTCAGAGTTGTCTTTTTTGTTTCTGATGGCGTTTCTGATGATTTCATTCGCCGGATTGTCTTTCGGATTAATGACTACTTCATTCAGGGTAATGTTTTCTTCCTGCATGACTATGTCCAATACAACGGGTGTTTTATCCAGCTCCACTATTCGCTTGATGGTTTTGTATCCCAGGTATTGAAAAATAATACTATGCGTTCCGGGGATTTTGATATTCAATTCAAATTTTCCCTGATCGTTTGTTGTGGTGCCTCTATAGGTATTCTCTTCGAAGATATTTACAAAGGGTAATGGTTTTCCATTGGCGTCAGCAACAGTTCCTTTTATTTGAGCATAAGAACTAATGGTTACTACTAAACATAGAAGAGCGAGTATTTTTTTTTGAAACATATACTAAGGATGAATTTTTATAAAAAGGATTGTAAGGCCAATTCGTAGCTTTTTAAGCCAAAGCCAATGATGATACCTCTGGCATTTGGGGAAATAAAAGACTGGTGGCGAAATGTTTCCCGGGAAAATGTATTTGATATGTGCACTTCAATAACAGGCGTGGTGATGGCTTTTACGGCATCGCCTATACCAACAGAGGTGTGTGTGTAAGCGGCGGCATTAAGTATGATGCCATCGTATGAAAAACCAACTTCCTGTAATTTGTCAATCAGTTCACCCTCTATATTGCTTTGAAAATAGCTGATGTCTATGGTGGAATATTTTCTTTTCAAATCTTTGATAAAAGAGTCAAACGACAGACTGCCATATATTTCCGGTTCCCTTTTGCCCAATAAGTTGAGGTTTGGGCCGTTTAGTATTATAATTTTCATACATTTTTAGGTTTATGTAAATGTATAAATAATCTTTGAGAGTTGAATATGCTGCCAAATATTGATTGTTTATAGGAAATCAACTTCAAATAGTGTGATTATTTGGGTTTTCTGAGGAAGCCCTATTTAGGTGTTGTTGTGGATAATTTATTATTCTTTTGTTTTTGAGTAAGTTACAGAATTATTTTGTTAATAAAATTGTTGACAACTCAACTGAGCCCTTTAAAACCGTAAATACTATTAAATATACTTTTGTTGTATTAATTTTAAAATTAAACAAACATGAAAAAAATTATTTTAACACTTGCAGCAGTATTCGCTTTATCGTTTGCTAATGCACAAGACAAAAAAGAAGGTTCTGAAGGTTTTTCTAAAGGAGATGTATTTGCAACTGGTTCATTCAGTTTGAGCTCGTCTAAATACACTTCAGCTGGAAACTACAAAGAAGATGGTTTTACATTTTCTCCTGCTGTTGGTTACTTCGTATCTGAAAACATTGCTTTAGGTTTAGGTTTAACTATCTCTAATGCAAGTGTACAAGCTACTGAAGCTTCTAGCAAATCTAAAGTAAACACTTTTGGTTTTCAAGCAATGGGTAGATACTACTTCACTCCATCTTCTAAATTTTCTGCATTCGGTCAAGCTGTAGTAGGTTATTCATCTACTAAATATGATGCGGCTGATGTAAAAGTTAATGGATTTGGAATTGCAGTTGGACCTGGTTTCCACTACTTCGTTTCTAATCACTTCGCTTTAGAAACTACTTGGGGAATGTTAAGCTATGCTTCAGCTAAAGCTGATTCTACTGGTGCTGAAACTTCAACAGATTTCAAATTGGGTGTAGATTTATCTGATATCAACTTCGGATTGGTTTACAAATTCTAATTTTAAGCCTTAAATAAAATTAAACCACGCCATTGGCGTGGTTTTTTTTGCTATTTAACGAAAAATACCGATATAATTTGTAAGATAACTTATAAATGATACTTTTGTCTTACTAATTTTAAAAGTAAACAAAACATGAAAAAAATTATTTTAACAATTGCGGTAGTAATGGCTGCAACTTTTGCCAATGCACAAGACAAAAAAGGCGGGTCAAGCAGTGACATGAAATTTGGTGTAAAAGCGGGTTATACTAACTCAACTTTCACAGGAGATACTCCTAGTGGATTAAAAGCAAACGGAGGATTTTACATTGGAGGTTTAGTTGACTTTTCAGTTTCTGAAACTTTCCACGTACAACCAGAATTGTTGTACTCTATTGAAGGAGCTAAAGA
The DNA here is from genome assembly GCF_036741995.1 of Flavobacterium sp. Taxonomy (GTDB): domain Bacteria; phylum Bacteroidota; class Bacteroidia; order Flavobacteriales; family Flavobacteriaceae; genus Flavobacterium. Next base: position 30,103 of record NZ_DAINRG010000010.1, read on the forward strand.
CAACAAATTGAACTATTTAAGAATTCCTATCATGGCTAAGTATTACATCATGGAAGGTTTGAACTTGCAAGCTGGCCCAGAATTGGCTTTCAAAGCTGGTGGTGATGATATTAAAGATCAAGCAAAATCACTAGACTATGGTTTAGGTATTGGTGCTGCTTATGAGTTAGAATCAGGTCTAATGTTTGATGCTAGATACAACTTAGGTTTAGCAAACATTGATGATAGTGGTTCTGGTGGTAATGTGAAAAATGTTTCTTTCAACATCGGTTTAGGATACAGATTCTAATCTAAAAAAAAATCATATTGATAAAACCACGCTATTGGCGTGGTTTTTTTATTGCCAATCATTTCGTTTCTTTGTGGTATGAGCTGGAAAAATTATATAACAAGTTTTCAATCCTATTTAAAAATTGAACGTGGTTTGTCAAAAAATACCGTTGATAACTACACTTTTGATTTAGAACGCCTGTGTGGTTTTTTGGATGAAAATAATATAACTGTTACTCCGGAAAAAATAAATGAAGAAACGATTCAACAGTTTATTTATGGTGTGTCCAAAGAGCTCAATGCCCGTTCGCAAGCCAGGATTATTTCGGGTTTAAAGAGTTTTTTTTCCTATATGATTTTTGAAGATTACCGCTCTGATAATCCTATGGAATTAATAGAGGCACCAAAAATTGGCAGAAAACTTCCGGATACTCTTTCGGTAGACGATATTGATAATTTGATAGCAGCTATTGATTTATCAACTCCTGAAGGAGAGCGAAATAAAGCATTGCTGGAAACCTTGTATGGCTGTGGTCTTCGGGTTTCGGAAATCATCACGTTAAAAATATCAGATTTGTTTTTTGACGAAGGCTTTATTAAAATTACAGGAAAAGGCAATAAGCAACGTTTTGTTCCCATAGCCAAAGCTACTCAAAAGTATATCGAAAGCTATAAAAATACCATTCGAACCCATCTCATTATTGCTAAAGGATTTGAAGACACCTTGTTTTTAAACCGAAGAGGGAAACAACTTACCAGAGCTATGATTTTTACCATTATCAAAACATTAGCCGTAAAAATTAATTTAGCCAAGAATATAAGCCCGCATACCCTACGCCATTCTTTTGCTACGCACTTATTAGAAAACGGTGCTGATTTGCGCTCTATTCAAATGATGCTTGGGCATGAGTCAATTACCACCACGGAAATCTATGTGCACTTAGATAGAAAATATTTAACACAAGTCATGGCTACTTTTCATCCGAGAAAAAAGTAGTTTGTCGGTTTTTTTTGGTAATTTGCGCTCACAAAAAAAACAATAATCCCCAAATCTGTTTTTAAAATGAAGTTCAACAACCTATTAGTTGTAGATGATGATAAAGTGCACCACTTTATTATCAAAAAGTTACTTGAAAAAAATGATATCCAGGTAAATATGTCTTTTTTCGAGAATGGGCATGATGCTTTGCATCATTTAAAATCAAAACTCAAAAAAAAGAGTAATAGTACCGATTTAATTTTGTTGGATATTAACATGCCGGTTCTTGATGGTTGGCAATTTTTGGAGGAATTCAAAGAGATACAAAAAGATATTTCCAGTGAAATCATTATCTATGTTGTAAGTTCTTCCGATAGTTCTATTAATGAAGACAGGATTGAAGAATTTAAAGATGTTATTGAAAATTACTTCGTTAAACCAATGACTAGCGAAATGATTAAAACTATATTTCTAACATAAAAAAGGCGACCATTTGGTCGCCTTTTTTATATAGTAGTAGAGAGTTACTTAGCAATATTTACTGCTCTGGTTTCTCGGATTACTGTAATTTTCACTTGACCCGGATAAGTCATTTCGGTTTGAATTTTTTGTGAAATCTCAAACGAAAGATTAGCAGCGTTTTCATCACTTACTTTTTCGCTTTCTACAATCACACGCAATTCACGACCAGCTTGGATGGCGTAAGCATTTTTAACACCATTAAAGCCAAAAGCAATGTTTTCTAAATCTTTCAAACGTTGGATGTAAGAATCTAACACTTGACGTCTGGCACCAGGTCTAGCGCCTGAAATAGCATCACAAACCTGAATGATTGGAGAAATTAAATATTTCATTTCAATCTCGTCGTGGTGCGCTCCGATAGCGTTACAAACTTCTTCTTTTTCACCATATTTTTCAGCCCATTGCATTCCCAATAAAGCGTGCGGTAAATCACTTTCCGTGTCCGGCACTTTACCAATATCGTGTAGTAAACCGGCGCGTTTGGCCAATTTCACATTCAAGCCTAATTCGGCGGCCATAATACCACAAAGTTTAGAAACTTCGCGCGAGTGCTGTAGTAAGTTTTGACCATATGAAGAACGGTATTTCATTCTTCCCACGACTTTAATCAATTCCGGATGTAAACCGTGAATTCCTAAGTCGATTACCGTACGTTTTCCTACTTCAATGATTTCGTCATCTATTTGCTTGGTAGTTTTAGCAACTACTTCTTCAATTCTGGCTGGGTGGATTCTACCGTCAGTTACTAACTTGTGCAATGACAAACGGGCAATTTCTCTTCGCACCGGATCAAAACAAGATAGGATGATAGCTTCCGGAGTATCGTCCACAATGATTTCAACCCCAGTTGCTGCTTCCAGCGCACGGATATTTCTTCCTTCACGACCAATGATTCTTCCTTTTACATCATCCGATTCAATGTTGAACACAGATACGCAATTCTCCACAGCTTCTTCCGTTCCGACACGTTGGATGGTGTTGATGATGACTTTCTTAGCTTCTTGTTGTGCGGTTAATTTAGCTTCCTCAATCGTGTCTTGGATATGCGACATCGCTTTGGTTTTGGCTTCTGCTTTTAAGCTTTCTACCAATTGCTCTTTAGCATCTTCAGCCGAAAGTCCGGAGATAACCTCCAATTGCTCCACCTGGCTTTTGTGTAACTTTTCAAGCTCTTGTTGCTTCTTGTCTAACAACTCAATTTTTGAAGCATACTCATTGGTTTTGGCTTCGTAATCGTCGTTTACTTTTTTCGCTTTCGCCAATTCGTTTGAAACCTGAGATTCTTTGTCTCTGGTTCTTTTCTCTACTTCGGCTATCTTTTTGTCTTTGTTTAAAATCTCTTTTTCATGTTCCGATTTTAGTTCCAAAAACTTCTCTTTGGCCTGAAGTAATTTGTCTTTTTTAATGTTTTCTGCTTCCACATTCGCATCTCTCAAGATGGAAGAAGCTTCCTTTTTGGCGTTTTTAACCATGTTGGAGACATTGCTTTTTTCAAGGAATTTTGCAACTCCAAAACCTCCGGCAATACCTGCGATTAACGCAATTATAATTAATGTAGTTCCCATTTTTTTGTTAGTGTTTATATATAAAAAAAGCCTACATTAGGTGAATGCATAAACTCGTAAGGACAAGTTTTGAGCTAACTCGCTGGTCAAGGATCCACGATAAAAGTGGCATGCTTTAGTAACGATGACTGGCTCATTCTAAATTGTTAGTGTTGAGTTTACCAATTAAAATCTAATGTAGGCGGTATTGTAATCTATGCTAAGAACGTTATTTCTTTTCGAGATATTCGAATAATAAATCATTGATTTTTTTTAATCTTTCCAGAGTTTCTGTCCCATCAATGGAATTGTCGACTTGCTTTTGTTCTACTTGCGAAGCAAACTGTAAAGCGCACATGGCCAATACATCCTGTTTGTCGCGAACCGCATAGTTTTCTTCGAATTGCTTAATCATCGCATCAATTTTTTTTGAAGCGCTTCGCAGCCCTTCTTCCTGTGATAGGTCTACCGTTAACGGATACACTCTGTCAGCAATTGATAATTTTATTTTAAGCTTTTCATCCATGTTTTTAGTCTGATAACTGCGCAATGCAGTAATCTATCTCTCGAATTAATGAATTTATTTTAAGCTTGGTATCTCGTTTGTTTTCTTCACCGCCTAATAATGAATTCGCCATTTTGAGTGATTCGCATTCAGATTTCAAAGTGACAATCTCATCAGATTGTTTTTGAATCGTTGTCATTGCCTTTTCTAATTCCGCTTTTAATCCAATAGAATTTTTTTCTAAACTCTCTATTTTTGTAAAAAGTTTTTCAATTCTATTTTCAAGAGAATCAATTATTTCGGCAATTTCACTCATGAAATGTTTTGTTCATTACTTACTTCACAAAGTTAGGATTCTATTTTGTTTGCACAATAGTTTTGTCAATTATTTATTTCTTTTTTAAACGAAATTATAATATTTTGTTTTTTAATGAGTTAGGAAAAAAAGCAGCGCTTGTAATTTTTTACGCACTTTTTTGTATCTTAGCTAAAACAATCTTTTATGAGATATTTTTGGCTTATATTTTTTCTGACAACCACCGGATTTGGGCAAAATCAATACCCGAAAGACTATTTTCGCTCTCCTCTTGATATACCGCTGCAGCTTGCCGGAAATTTCGGTGAATTGCGTCCCAATCACATTCATTCCGGTTTTGATTTTAAAACACAACAGAAAGAAGGTTTCAATGTCTATGCCGCTGCCGATGGCTATGTTTCCCGAATAAAAATTTCACAAGTTGGTTACGGAAAAGCCATTTACATTACCCATCCCAACGGCTATACTTCGGTTTACGGGCATTTGCAATCCGGCTTTGGCGAAGTTGAAAAACTTATTAAAAAAGAGCAATACAAAGCTAAATCGTATGAAATTGATGTTGCTTTTAATCCGACGGATTTGATGATAAAAAAAGGAGATGTCATCGGAATTTCAGGAAATACAGGAGGTTCGGATGGGCCGCATTTGCATTTTGAAATTAGGGACACTCAATCCGAAAAAATCATCAATCCCATGTATTTTGGCTTTGACGCTGTTATCACTGATGAAAAACGCCCCTTGGTCACCAGCTTATTGGTTTATCCTTTGGATGAAAATTCGGTGGTGAATCAATCCAAAAGACCCATCAGCGTCAATTTAGCGTTGCAGGATGACGGAAGTTACATAGCCGAAAGTGTCTTGGCCAGCGGCAAAATTGGCTTTGGCATCACGGCAGTTGATTATGATAATGTTTCCTGGAATGCTAACGGGATTTACAGAGTGCAGACTTTTTTAAACGGGAAATACGATTTCAGTTATCAATTCGATACGTTTGCTTTTGATGAAACCCGTTATGTGAATGCTTTGATTGATTATACTCGCTATAAAAAACAAGGACAAAGAGTGCAGAAATTATTCATGAAAAATACTTATCCGCTCAGTATTATAAAACCGGGCATCGATAACGGAATGATAACAGTGGCTTCTAATTTTTTTCAAACCTATCGCATTGAAGTGGCCGATTTTAATGAAAATATCACCAAAATATTCATCCCGATTCAGTATTCAAATTTACCTGCCAAAGTGCAGGAAGAACCCATTACTTCAAAATATTTGGTCAAAGCCCAAAAGGATAATATTTTTGCTCTGGAAAATGTAACGGTTTCCATGCCGGCCAATACTTTTTTGGATGATTTCTACATGAATTTTGAGGTCAAAAACGGAATGGCTAAAATTCATGACGATTTAGTGCCAGCTTTTACCAATTTTTCAGTCACTTTTGAAGACAGCCTTACACCTCAAAAAGACAGAGAAAAAATGTTTATTGGTTTGGTTGACGGTAAAAAAATAAACTTCTACAATACTAAAAGAACGAAAAATTCGTTTACTATTTATACCAAATATTTGGGAGATTATAAGTTAGTAAGAGATGGGATGCCACCCAAAATAAAAATCGACAAAAAAATCGGTGGCAAATGGATTAGCAATCAAAACGAACTGCAATTCACCATTTCCGATGATTTGTCAGGAATCAAAAGTTACGATGGTTATCTGAACGGCCAATGGATTTTGTTGGAATACGAAAGCAAAACCAAAAAACTCATCCACCGCTTTGCCGATGGCATTGTAGCCGAAGGGAAAAACGATTTAAAAGTCGTCGTTACGGATAATGTTGGAAATTCTACTATCTTTGAAACACAATTTTTTAGAAGTCAAAAACCTTAATCATACAGTTTGAGAACAAATAAATACCTTTTCACGCTCCTTTTTTTTACTATAAGTATCATCGCATTTGCTCAAAACCAAACCGCCAAAGTGGCCGGAGTGGTGCTCGATGAAAACAACAAACCGGTTGCAGATGTCAACGTTAGCTATCAAACCAAATCCGTTACAACCGATGCCAATGGATTCTACGAAATTACGGTGCCGGCTAATCAAAAAGTGGTATTGGTCTTCACACATACTTCCTTAAAAAAGATTACCGCTACTTTTCAGCTAAAGCCAAATGAAAATTTAGAATGGCATGTGGTAATGACTGATAAAGCAGAGCAATTGAGTGATGTGGTAATCACCAGCAATAAGAGGCGTGTTCAGGGAATCACTTCTATAGAGCCCGAAACGATTCGCAAAAACCCTAGTGCCATGCCCGGTGTCGAAAGTGTTTTAAAAACGTTTGCCGGTGTCAATGCCAACAACGAGTTGAGTTCTGGTTACAACGTTCGCGGCGGAAATTACGATGAAAACTTAGTTTATGTTAATGAAATAGAAGTCTATCGTCCGTTCTTAATTCGTTCCGGACAACAGGAAGGATTGAGTTTTACCAATACCGATATGGTGCAGAATGTCGACTTTTCTGCTGGTGGATTTCAAGCAAAGTATGGCGATAAATTATCTTCGGTTTTGGATATTACGTACAGAAAACCAACCAAATATGGCATCACTGCCGAAGCGAGTTTCCTAGGCGGAAGTTTAACCGGAGAAGGCATTTCCAAAAACAAAAAATGGTCTGCCATTACCGGAGTTCGTTTCAGAGACAATTCACTTTTAGTAAACAGCCAGGAAACATCCACCAATTACCATCCGACGTTTATTGATGTGCAAACCAATGTGAATTTCACTCCCAATAAAAGATGGCAGTATAGTTTCTTAGGAAATGCTTCTCAAAACAAATACAGCTACCAGCCCTTAACCCGTCAAACTAATTTTGGAACCATTGACGAACCAATTGCATTGCAGGTTTTCTACGAAGGGCAGGAAAATGACAAATACCAGACCCTTTTCGGAGCATTTAAAACTACTTTTTCAGCCAATGATAACAATACATATAAGCTAATCACTTCTGTTTATCACACTCAGGAACAAGAATATTTCGATATTTTGGCGGCTTATTATTTGGGCGATGTGGATACCAATATCGGTTCGGAAACACTGGGACAAGTAACCTACAATCGCGGTATTGGCGAGCAACTCAACCACGCTCGTAACGACTTAGATGCTTTGATTTTCAATGCCGAAGTGAAAGGCGTACACCAAATCAACAACAAAAAACAACAAATAGAGTGGGGATTCAAATACACCCGTGAAAACATCCGCGATCGTATAGTGGAATGGGAAGTTATTGATTCTGCCGGATTCTCTATCAATCCACCGATTATCAATTTGCCACACAATGACCAGCCGTACAATCCTTATGTAGGACCATTGGTTCCGTATCAAAATGTGAGAGCTACCAATTTTGTTGATATCAACCGATTTTCGGGGTATGCTCAATGGAGTACCAAAACGAAATTAGGTGAAAATCAACTGTGGATTACCGCAGGTTCGCGTTTTCACAGTTGGGTAGTATCAGGCGATGGCATTGCTACCGGTAAAACCCAAACTGTTTTCAGTCCGAGAGTACAATTATCTTTAAAACCCGATTGGGAAAAAGACATGGTTTTCCGATTTGCTGCCGGTTTTTACCACCAACCACCGTTTTATCGTGAGCTAAGAGATATGGATGGCGTTGTCAATCCAAACGTAAAAGCACAGCAATCCATTCATTTTGTATTGAGCAATGACTACAATTTCAAAATGAATAATCGTCCGTTCAAATTGGTGACGGAAGCCTATTATAAGACCATGACGGATGTCAATACGTATACGCTTGAGAACGTTAGGATTCGTTATCGCGCCAATAATGATGCGACAGCTTATGCTTACGGATTGGATATGCGACTGAATGGAGAATTCGTTCCGGGAACGGAATCCTGGCTGAGTTTTGGTTATATGAAAACCGAAGAAAATCAAAACGACAGAGGCTACATTGCCCGCCCAACGGATCAACGCTTGAAATTCGGAATCCTGTTCCAAGACTATATGCCAAACATTCCGAATATGAAATTGTATTTGAACTTAGTTTATAATACAGGGCTTCCGGGAGGTTCGCCTTCTTATGCCGATTCCTATGATTACCAAACGCGTTTGCGCGATTACCGTCGTGCCGATGTGGGATTCTCTTATGTTTTGACCGAAAAAAACAACGAAAGACCGAATGGTCATTGGTTAAAGAAATTCCAGGATTTGTCTGTTGGATTTGAGATTTTCAACTTGTTCAACAATCAAAATGCGATTACCAATACTTGGGTGCGCGATGTGTATACCAAAAACCAATACGGAATTCCAAACTACATGACTACACGAGTTTTTAATATAAAACTGACTGCGAAGTTGTAGAAATAATTCACTATTTTTGAGAGTCCAATTTTAGTAAAATGAAAAAAAACCTTCCTTATATAGCAGTGATTCTTGTGGTGTTTTTTGCCAGTTGCAAAAAGCAGGAAGAAGAAAAACCTAAAGTTACTTACGATGCCACTTCTAAAACGAAACCAGTCGTTCCGGTGGATACATCACAGGTGGAAGTGGCTGATTTGCCTATCAACATGGAGGGAACGAATTATTTAATTCATCCGATTGGCGATTTGAATTACTACAAAAAAAATGGAAAATCGGCCAATGAATTCAGAAATACTGACGAAGAAACGAGTTTTACCGTTTCCAATTATGGCGAATACCAAATCACAGGATATTTGAAAAACCTGAAGTTTCAGGAAATAGGGAAGGACACCATTTACGCTCTGACTGACAAACCGATTTTGATTGAAACCGCTACTTATCTGAAGACTTTTGCCGATAAAACCAAGCAGCAATTGTTAGTCTATTCGCTGGCTGATATGGATACCAACAAAGACGGGAAATTAGACAACAGCGATATCAAATCGTTGTACATCAGTACCATTTCCGGACAAAAATTCACCAAACTTTCAGCTGATTTTCACGAGTTAATCGATTGGAAAATGGTAGAAGCTAAACACCTGTTGTATTTCAGAACTATTGAAGATACCAATAAAAACGGGGAATTTGATGCCGAAGATAACTTGCAGTATCACTTCGTAAACCTGCTGGATAAAGACTGGAAAGTACAGGAATACAAACCGATTTAAATCAGGATATCACTTTCTAAATCCGATTTTTCGATTTCAAAATCAAAGCCGAGTTTTGAAACCAATTCTATCACCAAACGTTTATACCAGTTTTCTGATTTGGGATGAATGTAGATTTTTTCAATCAGTTGGCAAATGTTTACATCAATTTTCAAACCGTCATTTATTTTAATGTTTTCCGAAGAAAGGTCAGCAATGATGCGCACTTCACGCTCGTACTGAAAGCTTTTTCGCTTAAACAAAAAAGGGAAAAACATATCGTCAAACGGAATGTACTCCTTTTTGTAATCGATATAATTCACCTCGCCGATGTATTGCTTGAAATTCTTTTCGGCTTCCAACGCTTTCTGCAAACGACCGATGGTGGATTGAATGGCTAAGCCTTCGCTGTTTTGTGTAAAAATCTGCCACATGGCAAACGATTCGTATTCGTTGATATGCCAACTACTCACCACGACTTTCTCGCGATGCGTTTTATAATACGCTAAAAATTCAGGATTGTTTTCGGAGAGTTTTTTGATTTCCTCATACGTAGGTTCGCTGAAAGTGCCTTCGTATTGGTCTTCAAATTTATCGGAGCGCGACAGGAACAATTGCTGCGAAAGCAGTAAGTCCAGAAATTTTGACAAGTCCAAATATTTCCAAACTACCGTATCAGGATCTTCAGGTAATTTAATATTTGGATTGTTTTTATACATTTTGTTTACTCAAATGATTGCATCGAAACCAATTTAGAATACATGCCATTTTTGGCTAAAAGTTCGTCATGGGTACCTTGTTCAACAATTTCCCCTTTTTGCATTACCACAATAACATCTGCTTTTTGAATGGTGGAAAGTCTATGCGCAATCACCACCGAAGTTCTGTTCTGCATCATGTTTTCCAAAGCTTGTTGCACTAGTCTCTCGCTTTCGGTGTCTAAAGCCGAAGTAGCTTCGTCCAAAATCATAATCGGTGGATTTTTCAATACGGCACGGGCAATGGATAATCTTTGTTTTTGGCCGCCGGATAGTTTGTTTCCGCTATCGCCAACATTGGTATAGATGCCTTCCGGTAAATCTTTCACAAATTCAAATGCATTGGCAATTTTTAACGCTTCAATAATTTCTTTATCTGTAGCATCTTGTTTGCCAAGCGCAACATTGGCTTTTATGGTGTCGTTAAACAAAATAGAGTCTTGCGTAACTAATCCCATCAAATCTCTTAATGACTTCATGTCTATCGCTTTGATGTCGATGTTGTCAATGGTTATTTTGCCTTCATTTACATCGTAAAAACGCATTAGTAAGTTGGCAATCGTACTTTTGCCGCTACCGGATTGTCCTACCAAAGCCACTGTTTTTCCTTTAGGAACGTGAAGCGAAAAGTGCTTTAAAACATTTTCTTCTTCATATTTAAAGTTGATGTTTTCTATGGAAATGCCACTGTCAAAACTGTCTTTTTGAACGGCGTCTTTGCTGTTTACAATTGGGTTTTCCTGTTCCAGGATTTCCATAATTCTGTCGGCTGCTGCTGTACCGCGTTTGACACTGTAAGAAGCTTTAGAAATGGATTTGGCAGGCGTAAGGATGTTGTAGGCCAGTCCCATGTAGGCAATGAAAGCGGCGCCGTTAAGCGTCTTTTCAATTAAAACCATATTACCACCATACCAAAGTAAAATAGCAATGACCATGATCCCCATAAACTCACTCACGGGAGAAGCCAAGTTCTGACGATTGCCGATGTTTACGGATAGATTGAAAAATCGGTTAGTAGAATTTTGAAACATTTTGTTGAAATACCCTTCCGCATTGTATCCTTTCACCACTTTAAGTCCGCCAAGCGTCTCTTCTATAGTGGAAAGGAATACTCCTTGTTCTTCCTGCATACGGGTTGATTTTCGTTTCAGTTGTTTCCCAATCAAGGAAATAATATAACCGGAAACCGGAATAAAAATAAAAACAAAAAATGTCAGTTTGGTACTGATGGTAAACATCATGATAATGGTAAACAGTATCGTTAAAGGTTCTTTAACAATCAGCTCCAGCATGGCTAACATCGAGGTTTGTACTTCGTTGGCATCACTCGAAATACGGGAAATCAAATCGCCTTTTCTTTTTTCTGAGAAAAAGGCATGTGGTAACTCCAGTGTTTTTTGGTAAATAGCATTACGCAGGTCACGCATAATACCGTTTCGTAAAAAGTTAATAAAAAACATAGCGAAATAATCACTCAGGTTTTTTAGTAAAAAGATCGAAATGATAATGGCTACCATTATGGCAAGAGTAAAACTTACTCCTCTTTCATCGGTGGTAGTTGTGATATAGTAGCTAAGAAAATCTTCCAGGTAATGCTTAAAATGAGCAATGTCTTCAAAGACCGGTTTTTCCGTGTTTCTTTTGGTTTGATCAAATAATACCTGCATCATAGGTATCAAGGCCATAAAGGAAAGTGTACTGAACAAAGCATACAAAATATTGAAGAAGATGTTCAGATAAGCGTACTTTTTATACGGCTTGAGGTAAGGGATTATTTTGGTAAAACTACTCATTAGTTCAACTGCATTTCAGAAATTATAGTTTTGATTTTGGCATCCAAATGGGCTTCGGCTGCCGGAATTTCGTCCAAACTTTCAATCGCAGTATTCACACTGAAATAGAATTTGATTTTAGGTTCGGTACCGCTTGGACGGGCACAAATTTTAGAACCGTCTTCTAAATAATAAATCAACACGTCTGATTTAGGAACGGATAACGTTTCCATTTCATTGGTCAACAGATTTCTGGCAGTAGAATTTTCATAATCTTCTACCATAATCACGCGTTGTCCGTTGATTTCAGAAACCGGTTTTTCGCGCATGTCAATCATCATTTGCTTGATTTGGTTAGCGCCTTCGATGCCTTTTTTGGTAATCGAAATCAAATGTTCTTTATAGAAACCGAAATCGACAAACATCTGCTGTAATTCTTTATACACCGAACTGCCTTTTTCTTTGGCTTGAGCGGCAATTTCGCACATCAGTAAAATAGCACCCACGGCGTCTTTATCGCGAACGGCATCACCCACCATAAAACCAAAACTTTCTTCGCCACCGCCAATGAATTTCAGTTCCGGGAAATCTTTGATAAACTTGGCAATCCATTTGAATCCGGTCAAACCCACTTTGCATTCCACATTATAAGCCGAAGCCAATTCCAACATCATTGGAGTGGAAACGATAGTGGAACCAATGAATTCTTTTCCTTGAATTTTCCCGGCTTTGCGCCATTGTTCCAAAAGATAATGCGTCATCACGGTCATCGTTTGATTGCCGTTGAGTAAAATCATTTTGCCATGGTTGTCTCTAACGGCAACACCAAGACGGTCGCTGTCGGGATCAGTACCGAAAACAATATCGGCATTAATTTTATCAGCCAGTGCCAGTGCCATAGTCAACGCTTCCGGTTCTTCCGGATTGGGGGAAACTACGGTTGGGAAGTTTCCGTTCGGTTCTGCTTGTTCCGGAACGATGTTTACATCGGTATAACCAGCTTTTTCCAGTACTTTCGGAACCATTTTAATGGAAGTTCCGTGCAGTGAGGTATAAGCGATTTTTAAATTTTTACGGGCTTCCGCCGAAGTATTGAAACTGGCATTAGCAACAGTGGAATCAATAAAAGCATTGTCCACAGCCACATCTATATATTCGATTAAACTTTCGTTGGCTTCGAATTGAATTTCACTGTATTTTAAGTCTTCAATCACTTTGATAATCTCGCCGTCCTGAGGCGGAACCAATTGCCCACCATCTTGCCAATAAACTTTATAACCATTGTATTCCGGTGGATTGTGAGAGGCTGTTAATACAATTCCGGCATGACAGTTTAAGTGTTTGACGGCAAAGGATAATTCCGGTGTCGGACGCATTTCTGAAAACAAAAAGACTTTAATGCCATTGGCCGAAAAAACATTGGCTACCACTTTTGCCAAAGTATCACTGTTGTGGCGGCAATCATAAGCAATAGCTACTTTTAGTTGTTCTCCGGGAAATGATTTTTTTAAATAATCAGATAAGCCCTGAGTGTTTTTGCCCAAAGTATATTTGTTAATACGATTGGTACCAACGCCCATAATACCGCGCATACCGCCGGTTCCGAATTCCAAATTCTTATAAAAACTTTCCTCCAGATTCTTTGGAGAAGTAGTCATCATTTCCTTGATTTGGTTTTGGGTGTCAACGTCAAAAGCTGGTGTAAGCCATTCGTTTACTTTGTCTAATATGTTTTGTTCGATATGCATTTTTAAAAATAATTTAACTTGTGGGAAGCTTACTTTGAATTACAAATTCACTTCATTGGAAATTTTATAACGTTCTTCATTGTTTTTGGTGCGAAGAATAATTTCACCTAAAAATCCGGCTAAGAATAATTGAGAACCAATGATCATGGCGGTTAAGGCAATATAGAAAAGTGGATTTTGTGCCACTAAAATGGTCGCTTCATGGAATACAAACAATTTCAACAGTTTGATTGCGATGATTAAAAAAGTGGAAATGAATCCGATGATAAACATGACTACGCCAAGCGCACCAAATAGGTGCATAGGACGTTTGCCGTATTTGGATAAAAACCAAATGGTAATCAAATCGAGGAAACCATTGATGAAACGGCTCATGCCAAACTTGGATTCTCCATATTTTCGGGCTTGGTGGATGACTACTTTCTCGCCAATTTTACCAAAACCGGCATTCTTGGCCAGTACAGGAATATAGCGATGCATTTCTCCCGAAACCTCTATGTTTTTGATGACTACGCTTTTGTAGGCTTTTAATCCGCAATTGAAATCGTTCAAGTGTACGCCGGATGTTTTTCGGGCGGCCCAATTGAATAATTTGGAAGGCAGGTTTTTGGAAACCACAGAGTCATAACGCTTCTTTTTCCAACCGGAAACCAAATCGAAATTCTGATTCAGGACCATGTTATATAAATCCGGAATTTCGTCAGGACTGTCCTGTAAATCGGCATCCATAGTGATGACAACATCGCCTTGGGCTTTGGCAAAACCAGCATGCAAAGCTTGTGATTTCCCATAGTTTCTCAGGAAATGTATGCCTTTAACATTGGGGTTTTCTTTGGAAAGATTTTCAATAATTTGCCAAGAATCATCGGTACTCCCATCATCAATGAAAATGACTTCATAGGAATAGTTGTTGGCTGTCATGACTTTGACAATCCATTGGTGTAATTCGGGTAAAGATTCCTGCTCGTTCAGAAGCGGAATTATTATGGATAAATTCATCTATAATCCTTGATTCGATTTTGTTTTGAAAATGGCTGCCAAAATTAGTCCAAAAACAGCACTAAATGCAATACTGAAAATAGAACCTTTTAACAATTGACCGATAGAAAATTGGTCGTTGGCCTGCATGTCTTTAATGGCTTGGTTAATGGCTTCCGTTGGTGCATTGAATTTCTGCATCATTTCAACGGCAAATTTTATGGTTAGTTCCTTAATGGTGTCTTTTGCAGCAGGATCAATAAAATTAAACAAAACAATATTGAATGCTACCCCGATCAATATAGCAATTACCGCCGATATAAAATACGTGGTAAACGCATCTTTAAAAGAGAATAGACCGTTTATTTCCTTTTTTGTTTTTATCAAAAGATAAACTCCGATTGCGATATAGATAGCTATATTTAACACGCCAACCCACCAAGAAGTGAAAAGTTTTAAATCAATAGTGTAAATTAAAGTAGTGATGAGTACTGAAACTAATCCTGTAACCACTCCGAATGTGATTCCGTTTTTCTTAATAATAGAGTTCATGATTTTTGGTTTTAATTATTTAACAAATATAAGTAATTCCGTTATTACTCAATATTAAGTGCGAAACATTTAAAAAAAGTTACATATTGATTTGATTTTTGAAAAAAAGTTGTATTTTTGCACACTCAAATTAAAAAAAGAATTAATTAAAAGTCGTAGCCAGTTTATACCTTCTAGAGTGGAAGCTTCAAAACGAACTACTTCATAACAATAACAAAGATTTATCATGAAAAAAGGAATTCACCCGGAAAATTACAGATTAGTTGCTTTCAAAGACATGTCGAATGACGATGTTTTTATCACTAAATCTACAGTAGAAACTAAAGAAACCATTACACACGAAGGTGTTGAATACCCAGTATTCAAAATGGAGATTTCTAGAACGTCTCACCCTTTTTACACAGGTAAGTCTAAACTTATCGATACAGCAGGACGTATTGATAAATTCAAAACTAAATACGCGAAACACGCAAAATAGTAGTTTCAGTGTTCAAATTTTAGGAAGACCATTCATGAAAATGAGTGGTTTTTTTATGCCATAAACTTTGTAACTTTGGCACACATCTTATAACAAGCTACTAAAATGAACTACATACTTTTTGACGGAACAGTTCGCAATGCTTTACTTCCGTTTACTTTTACCAGACCAGTTGCCGAAATTCGCGTCGGTATTTTGACCATACGCGAAAAATGGGAAAAGCATTTAGGTTATACCACCACAACACTAACAGAAGAATACCTGTCTGAAAAATTTCCGATGGTGGAAATGGAAGATAATGTCATGATTAACGCTTCTTTTTTGCCCAATGATGTTTTGGCTGAAATGGTAATCAGTTTAGAAAAAAATCAAGCCATTTTCAAAGGAGAAGAAGTCATTGCTTTTTATACCAATGATACACAAGATGAAATAGATTTCGATAGTTATGAAATCATAGAGTATCAGGAAGACTGCCTGAAAATTGAACATACGTGGGACATATTTGCCAAAAATGATGCTGCTTTGCGCGAAGATTTTGAATTAATCACAGAAGGCAGACACTCGCAGCCCATACCCAAAAGCGTAAACGTAATTGCTCCCGAAAACATTTTCATAGAAGAAGGAGCCAAGCTGGAATTCGTCACTTTAAACGCCTCAACCGGACCCATCTACATCGGTAAAAATGCTGAAATCATGGAAGGTTCCGTAATTCGTGGCCCGTTTGCCTTATGCGAGTTCGGAAGAGTGAAACTGGCGTCAAAAGTGTATGGTGCGACTACAGTTGGACCGCATTCGGTGATTGGCGGCGAAGTGAGCAACTCGGTTTTGATGGGCTATTCCAATAAAGGCCATGATGGATTTCTTGGCAATTCCGTTTTGGGCGAATGGTGTAATATTGGTGCGGACAGTAATAACTCCAATCTGAAAAATAATTACGAAGAAGTGCGTTTGTGGAGCTATGAAACCGAAGGTTTTGCCCGAACCGGTTTGCAATTCTGCGGGCTCATGATGGGAGACCACAGTAAATGTGGAATCAATACCATGTTCAATACGGGGACTGTGGTTGGGGTTTCGGCCAATATTTTCGGTGCCGGATTTCCACGCAACTTTGTGCCGAGTTTTTCCTGGGGTGGCGCTTCCGGGTTTACCACTTATTTAACTTCCAAAGCATTCCAAACTGCCAAAATAGTAAAGGCGCGCCGTCAAGTAGACTTTACAGAGACAGATGCTAGACTTTAGGCGCACGTTTTTGAAGAAAACAAAAAGTAAAGAAAAGAATAATTATTTTGAAATACAATATTTTAAAAGCCACAATTGCGAAAACAGTTGTGGTTTTTTTAATGGAAATATTGTGTAAATTTGCGCACTCAATTTTTGACAACGATTTCATTACTTGAGCTTATTTATGGAAAACAGAAAAAAAGTAGCGTTCTACACGCTGGGTTGTAAACTGAACTTTTCAGAAACATCTACCATCAGCCGAAACTTCCAGGACGAAGGATTTGACAGAGTCGATTTTGAAGAAATCGCAGATATCTATGTAATCAATACGTGTTCGGTTACCGAGAATGCCGACAAACAATTCAAACAAATAGTAAAAAAAGCCATGAAGCTCAACGACAAAGCGTTCGTTGCAGCCGTGGGTTGTTATGCCCAATTAAAACCGGAAGAATTAGCGGCCGTTGACGGAGTGGATTTGGTTTTAGGAGCGACAGAAAAATTCAAAATCACCGATTACATCAATGATTTGTCCAAAAACGATATGGGCGAAGTGCATTCCTGCGAAATTGAAGAAGCCGATTTCTACGTGGGCAGTTATTCTATTGGCGACAGAACCCGTGCCTTCCTGAAGGTGCAGGACGGTTGTGATTATAAATGTACTTACTGTACGATTCCATTGGCACGTGGCATTTCGAGAAGTGATGCTTTGGAAAATGTACTGAAAAATGCCTCCGATATTTCCAAACAAGGAATTAAAGAAATTGTACTGACCGGTGTCAACATAGGCGATTATGGGAAAGGTGAATTCGGAAACAAGAAACATGAGCATACTTTCTTAGATTTAGTGAAAGCCTTAGACGAAGTAGAAGGAATCGAAAGATTGCGTATTTCTTCCATCGAACCGAATCTTTTGAAAAACGAAACCATAGAATTTGTGTCACAAAGCAGAACGTTTGTGCCGCATTTCCATATTCCGTTGCAAAGTGGAAGCAACGAGGTTTTAAAGAAAATGAAACGCCGCTATTTGCGCGAAGTGTATACGGATAGAGTGGCGACCATTCGCGAAGTGATGCCGCATGCCTGTATTGGTGTCGATGTGATTGTTGGTTTTCCGGGCGAAACTGAGGAACATTTCCTGGAAACCTATAATTTCTTAAACGAGATGGATATTTCCTATTTACACGTTTTCACCTATTCCGAAAGAGATAACACTGAAGCTGCCGCAATGACTGATGTGGTGCCAATGAATGTGCGAAACAAAAGAAGCAAAATGCTCCGTGGATTATCAGTAAAAAAGCGTCGTGCGTTTTATGAAAACCAAATCGGAACCAATAGAACGGTTTTGTTTGAAAGCGAAAATAAAGAAGGTTACATCCATGGGTTTACCGAAAATTACGTAAAAGTTAAAACCCCTTGGAATCCGGAATTGGTCAATACTTTACACGAAATCAATTTGACTAAAATTGATGAAGATGGTTCTGTTCGTATGGAGTTTCTGAATGTAGAAGCTTAATAGTTGTAGTGAAACCGGATTTTGGTGATTCGAAAAACAGTGGCGCTGTATTGCTCAATAAATTCAAATTGATTTCGACCCAATTGTTTGAAATTGGCAATTCTGTCTGCTGAAATTTCATAATACATATTGGCGCCTTCCATCATAAATTTTTCTCCGTTTTTTCGATAGGCCGAACGAATCAGTTCAAATTCGGATAAATTCCAAGTAGTGAGATTGGCATCCAGGGCTTCCATATCAGTGCACAAACCTTCGGTAATCTCGGTTTTGGAGCCGTAATATTTATCGATGTGTTCAAAAAAAGCAATAATCTCTTGGCGAAAGGCGTCTGTGTTCATTTTATAAATATAGAAAAAATAATAAAAAAATCGCCCTGATTACTCGGGGCGATTTTTTATGCAGTAGGACTGCTTAGATTTTAATTCCCGGAGGAAGTAAATCTCTGTAGGCAGTGTTTTTTCTGAAGAAAAGCGCAATTTTCGGTAAAATCGGTACTACTTTTAGCTTCCTTTCGTACGCAATTTCCATGATGTTTTTCAATAAATCAGTGATGAATTCTTCATTTTCAAAGCCATCGAAAGTGTTTATTCTTGTTAGGAATATTTTCTTTTCTTGAAATGAATATTCTACAGAAATCAGTTTGCCATCTACCAATGTCTCAAATTGCCTGGCGAAGGTATTGTCCTTAATTTCCATTTTTTCCGAAAAAACAGTTGTGTTCATAATCAAGTAAAATAAAAGGATTATTTTTATGCAAATTTACTAATAAATAACGAGCTTCCAGTTAAATAATGTCTAAAATTCATGTTTATTTTATGCCCGGAATGGCGGCTAGTTCCACTATTTTTGAGCGGATTAAGTTGCCTGAGGATACCTTTGAAACGCATTTACTCGAATGGGTTTTACCCGAAAAGAATGAGACTTTAAAAAGGTATGCCAAACGGATGGCAGAGAACGTCAAACACGACAATGCCATTTTGGTAGGGGTTTCCTTTGGCGGAATATTGGTTCAGGAAATGAAATCCTTTTTAAATTCAAGAAAAGTTATCATTATTTCCAGTGTAAAATCGAATGTGGAACTGCCAAGAAAAATGAAAATTGCCAAAACTACCAAGGCTTATAAACTCATTCCAACCCAATTAGTCGAAAATATTGATCACTTGGCTATGTTTGCTTTCGGTTCTTCTGTTTTAAAGCAACGATTGAAATTGTATGAAAAATTTCTGTCGGTGCGCGATAAGGGCTATTTAGATTGGTCTATCGAGCAAATTATCAACTGGGAACGAACAGACGTTGATGCTGAAATTATCCACATACATGGCGATGCCGATGATGTTTTTCCAATAAAATATATTAAAAATTGTACGGTTGTCAAAGGCGGAACACACATCATGATTCTGACAAAATACCGCTGGCTGAACGATAATTTACCTAAAATTATGTTAGAAAACGAGTAATTGCGGCTCGATTTTTGTAGTTTTACAAGATAAAATAAAGGATTATGAAAACGAATAAAGCCCTATTATCGACACTTGCCGTTGTTTTAATTTCGGGATTACTGGTTTTCGGAATTGCCGGCGACAATAAAGACAAAGTTATGCACGAAGGCACTTCGATGTACTTTCCAACGGCAGTTGACTTTGCAGGAGAAACCACTCCCTTAAAAATTACCGATGTTCGCGAACGATTAGACAGAGAGTTGCTTATCAATGCCAATTTGGATGCGACTACTGCTTTGATTATCAAAAGAGCCAATCGTGCTTTCCCCATTATTGAGCCGATTTTAAAACAATATGGTGTGCCTGACGATTTTAAATATCTGGCCGTTATAGAAAGTGGGTTGATTAATGCTGTTTCTCCTTCGGGAGCCAAAGGCGTTTGGCAGTTTATGCCCGATACCGCCAAAGAAAGAGGCATGGAGGTGAACGATGTGGTTGATGAACGCTATCATTTAGAGAAATCTACCGAAGCGGCCTGTAAATATTTTTTGGCTGCCAAAGATAAATTCGGTTCCTGGACGTTGGCCGCCGCTTCTTATAACGGAGGGATGAACGGTTTGAGCAAAAAACTGGAAGAGCAAAAAGTCACCGATTATTACGATTTAGGTTTGACTGAAGAGACTTCTCGTTATGTTTTCCGAATTCTCGCTTTGAAACAAATCATGCAAAACCCGGCCTTATACGGATTCAGTATTTACGCCACCGATTTATATCCGCCAATTCCAACCAAAAGCGTGGAAGTGGATAGCACCATCAACGATTTGACCAGTTTTGCACAATCGCAAGGCATCAACTATAAAGTGTTGAAAATCCACAATCCTTGGTTAAGAGATAAAAAATTGTTGAATCCAAGCAAGAAAAAATACGAAATCAAGATTCCTTTAGAAGGCTATTAAAAAAGGCTTCAGTTAACAGTCACAGTCGACTTATAAATAAAAAACGTCCCGAAATTCTCGGGACGTTTTTTAATTTAATTTATTACTGCCAACTGCTACTGCAGACAGGTCACTAGATTTTCTTCATCTGTTCTTTCATCATCGTAATCTGATCTTTCAGCATATTTTGTTTGTCTAGTTTCTTGGCTTCGTTTAACAAAGCGGTAGCTTCCATTTTGCGTCTTCTTGACATGGCGATTCCGGCTAAGTTTAACTTGGCCACTGCCAAATCCATATCCATGCTCAAGCCCAATTCAATCGCTTTTTTGAAAAACTTCTCGGATTGGTGCAGGTTGGTTTGCGATAACATCAAACCGTGTAAATAGTTAAAATACCCTTGTTGCTTTCTAACCAACGCCGTTTCCGGATTTTTGATTTTATCCAACCAAACTTTTGCTCCGGCAAAATCCTGTTTCCGCAATTTTAAAAACGCCAATAGGATAAATTCATTTTTGTAGTAAAGAAAAATGGGAATAGCAGTCAGTAAAATCAAGAAAATCCCATTCCCGATATTGCCTTCCGTAAATTGCCAAATGGCGGTTGCTACCAGTAAGGCAGCTATAATTAATTTAATAAACCTGTGAAACATAATTTTGTATTTTTGTGGTCGCAAAGGTAATAAAAGGAATTGAAAATATTTTTATAAAACTACTTGCCAGAAAAAAAAAGGTTTGTATATTTGCACTCGGTTTAAAAAGAGCCGTTTTACCAAAGAAATTAATACACGATTTTAAAGATACAAAGCAATGAGCAAAAGAACGTTTCAACCATCGAAAAGAAAAAGAAGAAATAAACACGGATTTATGGACAGAATGGCTTCTGCAAATGGAAGAAAAGTCCTTGCGCGTCGTAGAGCAAAAGGAAGACATAAATTGACTGTATCTTCTGAACCAAGACACAAAAAATAATGATTACAATTAATCAATATCAAGCCGTTACTATTTACCAGTAACGGCTTTTTTTATACCATGTTCATAAATATTAATAACATTTAGGAGCTATTTCCCGCTGTTCGCTGCAATCTTTTTATTTTTAAAAAGAAAAGTAAAAAGGATTTCCACTACCATCGGGGCTAGGGTTTATCGGAAACAACAACATACAACTCATAACACACAACTTACAACACTAACTACACAATGCCAAAAGACACTTCCATCAAATCGGTTTTAATTATTGGTTCCGGACCTATCGTTATCGGACAAGCCTGCGAATTTGATTATGCCGGTTCCCAATCCGCGCGCTCTCTAAGAGAAGAAGGAATAGAAGTCATTCTAATCAATTCCAATCCGGCCACCATCATGACCGATCCTTCCATGGCGGACCATGTATATTTATTGCCGTTAACCACCAAATCCATCATCCAAATCCTAAAAAATCATCCGCAGATTGATGCCGTATTGCCTACCATGGGAGGACAAACCGCGTTAAATCTTTGCTTAGAAGCCGATGAAAAAGGAATCTGGAAAGATTTCAATGTCCGCTTAATCGGTGTCGATATCAATGCCATTAACATCACGGAAGACCGAGAGCAATTCAAACAATTACTCGAAAGAATAAATGTGCCCACTGCACCGGCCAAAACCGCCACTTCTTTCCTAAAAGGAAAAGAAATTGCCCAGGAATTCGGTTTCCCATTAGTAATTCGGCCATCATTCACCTTGGGTGGAACCGGAGCCGCTTTCGTGCACAAAAAAGAAGACTTTGACGATTTGCTAACCCGTGGTTTAGAAGCATCACCCATACACGAAGTCTTAATCGACAAGGCTTTGCTAGGCTGGAAAGAATACGAATTGGAATTACTTCGAGATAAAAACGACAACGTCGTGATCATCTGTTCCATCGAAAATATGGATCCTATGGGTATTCACACCGGAGATTCCATCACTGTAGCGCCAGCGATGACATTATCCGACACCACTTTTCAAAGAATGAGAGATTATGCCATTTTGATGATGCGTTCCATAGGGAATTTTGCCGGAGGCTGTAACGTACAATTTGCGGTGTCTCCTGATGAGAAAGAAGACATCGTCGCCATCGAAATCAATCCGCGTGTGTCGCGTTCTTCAGCTTTAGCATCCAAAGCCACCGGTTATCCGATTGCTAAAATTGCCACCAAGCTGGCATTGGGCTATCATTTAGATGAACTGCAAAACCAAATCACCAAATCCACTTCGGCTTTATTCGAACCAACTTTGGATTATGTGATTGTAAAAATCCCGCGTTGGAACTTCGACAAATTCGAAGGCTCAGACCGTACGTTAGGATTGCAAATGAAATCGGTCGGAGAAGTCATGGGAATTGGGCGTTCGTTCCAGGAAGCACTGCACAAAGCAACACAATCCCTAGAAATCAAAAGAAACGGAATCGGAGCAGACGGGAAAGGCTATAAAAACTACGAACAAATTATTGAGAAACTAACTTTTGCCAGTTGGGATAGAGTTTTCGTTATTTATGATGCGATTGCGATGGGAATTCCATTGAGCCGTATCCACGAAATCACTAAAATTGACATGTGGTTTTTGAAACAATACGAAGAACTCTATTTCTTAGAAAGAGAAATTTCACTATATAAAGTCGATACGTTACCAAAAGAATTATTACTCGAAGCCAAACAAAAAGGTTATGGTGACCGCCAGATTGCACACATGATGGGATGTTTGGAAAGTCAGGTGTACAAGCTTCGCGATGAAATGAACATCAAACGCGTGTACAAATTAGTGGATACGTGTGCGGCCGAGTTTAAAGCACAAACCCCATACTATTATTCTACATTCGAAGCAGAAATTCAAACGGCTACCGGAGAAAAATACGTTCACAACGAAAGTATCGTAACCAATAAAAAGAAAGTAGTTGTGTTAGGTTCGGGACCCAATCGTATTGGGCAGGGAATTGAGTTTGATTATTCCTGCGTGCACGGGGTTTTAGCTGCTAAAGAATGCGGTTACGAAACCATCATGATCAACTGTAATCCGGAAACGGTTTCCACCGATTTTGATACGGCTGACAAGTTGTACTTTGAACCGGTATTTTGGGAACACATTTATGACATCATTCGCCATGAAAAACCGGAAGGGGTGATTGTACAGCTAGGCGGACAAACTGCTTTAAAACTTGCCGAGAAATTAGACCGTTACGGAATCAAAATATTAGGAACTTCCTTTGATGCTTTGGATTTAGCCGAAGACAGAGGCCGATTCTCAGAGTTATTGGAAGAATTAAAAATACCATTTCCAAAATTTGGCGTAGCCGAAAATGCCGACCAGGCTTCAGCCTTGGCGGATGTGTTAGATTTTCCGTTGCTGGTGCGTCCATCGTATGTGTTGGGTGGACAAGGCATGAAGATTGTCATCAACAAACAGGAATTGGAAGAACACGTTATCGACTTGCTGAAAAACATTCCGGGGAATAAATTGCTTTTGGATAATTATTTAGACGGAGCGATAGAAGCCGAAGCGGATGCCATTTGCGATGGAGAAAACGTGTACATCATCGGAATCATGGAACACATTGAACCATGCGGCGTGCATTCTGGGGATTCTAATGCAACATTGCCACCGTTTAATTTGGGCGAGTTTGTCATGCAGCAAATCAAAGACCATACGAAGAAAATTGCATTGGCTCTGAGAACCGTTGGTTTAATCAACATCCAATTTGCCATCAAAGACGATATCGTTTACATTATTGAAGCCAATCCGAGAGCGTCGAGAACGGTACCTTTTATTGCGAAAGCCTATGGCGAACCGTATGTAAATTATGCTACCAAAGTGATGTTAGGTGAAAATAAAGTAACCGACTTTAACTTCAATCCACAACTGAAAGGATACGCGATTAAACAACCGGTTTTCTCTTTTAATAAATTCCCGAATGTAAATAAAGCATTAGGGCCTGAGATGAAATCAACCGGGGAAAGCATCTTGTTTATTGATGATTTGAAAGACGACCAGTTCTACGAATTGTATTCGAGACGTAAGATGTATTTGAGCAAGTAATATCGAAAGCCGCAACTCTGTTGCGGCTTTTTTTAACGCTTTTTCACATACTTTAATTCTTGCAGCATCTGCTTTAGTTTTTTACCGGGGCGGAAGGTCAAAGCGGCCTTTTTAACCAAGGCAGGGGTAACTCCTTCCGGAGTGGGTGCCCCTTCACCGCGGACACTCACCTGAAGCGAACCTAAATGTCCCAAGCGAACAATGTTGCCCTTTTCGAGTTGCCCGGAAACACTGTGTACTAAAGCCAGAATGACCCCATAGCAATCAGCCGGAGTAAGCGAGGTGCTGGCCGAAATCTCTTCTGCCAATTCATCCAAATCCACTTCACCGTTTTTGACGGCTGTAGGATAATAGATTATAGGGGCAGCAGGATTACGCGGATTGGTTTTGGCGGAGGCTACTATGGATACGGACATAATAAAAAGCTTTAAGGTGGTTCTTTAGTAATAGTCAGGATGAAAGTACAAAATAGTCCGAAACTTTCCAAAAAAAGACCATGGGGATTCAATCAAAAGACCATGGCCTTTTATGTAAATCACCATGGGGATTTAATTGCTCCGTCGTGATGAAATGAAATAAAGAATAGGTGAACCAGATTATATGATGCGGATTATCGTTTTATTTCCTATCATTGTAATCTTAAACCTAAAAACAAACCCATGAAAAAACTATTTTGCTTGCTTGGATTTTCGGCCTTACTGCTAACGTCTTGTTCTTCGAGTGACAGTTCTTCTTCTTCAACAATGACCGAAAGCGATGTTTTGGTTCAAAAAACAGTTGAACACTATGCACTTGATGGTTCTACTGTGACCACAAATTATACTTATAATGGAAAAAAATTGGTTAAATCAACCGATTCAGATGGTTATCATGACGACTATACTTATACAGGAGATTTGATTACAAAAATGGAAACCATTGATGATAGCAATGGTGCCATGATGCAGCAACAAACTTTTACCTACAACAGTAACAATCAATTGGTAACGTATGTTGTAAAAGATTTTGATAGTGGCGATGGTAATAGAGAGACTTATGTTTATAACAGTGACGGAACGGTTTCTATTACAACATACTCAGGTGATACAACTACACAAACTACTCTTTTGAGTACAGGAACTATCTATTTTACCGGTGGTTTGGTTTCCCAGGTTATTCTTGCTGTAACTGATGAATCATCCTATAATTCGTCGCGTACGTATACCTATGATACTAAAAATAGTCCGTTTAAAAATGTGACCGGTATGAATAAGATTAGTTTTATTGGAGGAGAATCAGGTGATGTTGGGCATAATGTTTTGACGGATCATTACACGTCTTCGCTTTCGTCATCTTTAAATGTAGATGTAACTACAACCTATACCTACAACAGTTTGAATTTTCCAACCACTGACTCGGAAATTATGGGAACTGATGCCACATCCATAATTACAACACAGTACACTTATAACTAATATTGTTATCTTAAATAAATAAAAACTCCCAAGTGAAAGCTTGGGAGTTTTTTGTTGGTAAATGTGCTTTATTTTCTTCTCACATAAATGTGCTTGATGTTGTTTTTACCACTGTCGCGCTCGTCAATTTCAAAGCGGTTCATGCTTTTGATGAGGGCTAATAATTTGGTAAAGCCATAATTTCTTGGATCAAAATCGGGTTTCTTTTTGAGCATTAAATTCCCGAGTTCCCCTAAGAAAGCCCAACCGTTTTCGTCTTCTATATCATCAATACTATCAGCAAAAAGTTTGATGATTTTCGGATCAATCTTGCTAATTGGAATGCTGGTGGGTGCTTTGGTGTTTTTAGTTGGTTTCTTGTTTTTAGAATCAGCGATAGGTTCTGCATCGTGTTTTTTCAGAATTTCAATATAGATGAATTTATCACAGGCCGTGATGAACGGTGTTAAGGTTTTCTTTTCGCCTATACCAATAACTTTCATGCCGGCTTCGCGTAATCGTGTGGCCAATCGGGTAAAATCGGAATCACTGGAAACGATGCAAAAGCCGTCAACTTTACCCGTGTAAAGAATGTCCATCGCATCTATAATCAGGGCACTGTCGCTGGCGTTTTTCCCGGTAGAATAACTGTATTGCTGAATGGGGGTGATGGCATTTTCCAAGAGTACATTTTTCCAGCCGGAAACCGTTGGTTTGGTCCAATCGGCATAGATTCGTTTGAAGGTTGGGGTTCCGTATTTGGCAATTTCCTCAAACATTTCTTTGACATTGGCATAAGGCACATTGTCAGCATCAATTAATACGGCAAGTTTTAAGTCTTTTTTGATTTCCATGATTGAAGTTTGTTTAGCAACTCAAAGGTAAGTATTATTTCTAGGCTTTCTCTTCTTCCAATAAATCGCTTAAATGAAGTCGCAAAGCGGTTACTGATATACTAATTTCCCAAAAGGAAATGCCTAGAGAGGTTAGCAAACACAATAAACTTGCTGCAAAAAGATAAATGGCTATCAGTTCCTGCTCCAGAAACAGGCACAACATGGCAAACACGGAAAGAAACAGGCACAACACGCCAAAGAGCTGCATGTATCGAATCAGCGAAAGCCTCAGGTTGAGGTTCTTGATTTGCAGTAAAGTGCTTTTGGTGTGCATTTCGTCATAATGTTTTTTCAAACTGCGGATGATTTGCGCAATGGTCAAAAACCGATTGGTATAGGCTAATAATATTAACGATGTTGCTGAGAATAAGAGGGCCGGAGTTTCGATGTGGAGGGTCATGAGAGTTAGGTATTAAGGATTTAGGGATTGTTTTAGCGGTCGGTTTTTTTAAATACCCAATAGATGCTGTCTTTTCCTTCTTTGCCTTTTATGATTAAACTGTCTTTATGGAAAATTTGATAGTTTCCGATGAGTTGGTTTTTATGGAGGGTATCATAGGGTTGCATCATCAGTGTTCCTTGTTTGTTGGTGCTTAGTTTAAAATCTTCAAACTGGTATGTCTTTTTTAGTGTGGCGGTGGTTCCGTCTACAAATAATTTCAGGGATAGTTTTTCGTTTTTCTCCGGAATGGTATCACTGTAATTAATCACCTTAGTGGCTTTCCAGGCTCCCGTCAGGGGATTGGTTTGGGGTGGTTTTATCTGATGATAGTTGGTAATGAAAGCGATTAATACGACAGTAAGCAGAGCCATTGTTTTTAGGGTTTTATTTGAAGTGCTGGTATGGCTGTACTCCTTTACCAGGTCTTGTGGGTTGACGGTTTTTTGGTAAATAAAAAAAGGAATCAGTGTTTTCAGAGCACGTGTCACCAGGAAGATATCCATTAGCAAAAGCGCTGTGATAATGTCCTTGGCATTGATATTATAGTTGTAATCAATTAAAGTAATGTTGATTAAAACTGGTAGCAGAAACAGCGCTCCCAAAAGCGTAGTCCGACGAAAGAGCAGGAGTAAGGCGCCAAAAATTTCGGCAAAGGCTATACACGCATTATAGCATTTGGAATAACTAAAGAAAGCCCAGGTCAGTTGCGAAGGATCAAGTGAGCCCAATTCGTTGCCATATAACAAAAAGCTGGTGTGCAATTGGCCTTCTCCCATTAATTTGCTTAATCCATAATATAAAAGAATGGTGGCTAACAGATAGCGGCAGGAAGCAATGCAATAGTATTTTATTTTTTGGTTAAAAATGAGCTTCTCAGTTTCCCTTTTTTTGCGGGCAACCAACTGCCATAACACAGTAACTAACACCACCAATATAGGCACTGTGATATAGGTAACGGTCATAATTGAAATTAATGTCGCTATTTCTTTAGTATTATCAGCCTTGTTGACATCGATGAAAGCTAAAGATGAAAGTACAATCAGGAAAGGTAAACCTATGAGTGCTGCCAGACTGTATATGAATTTCAAAAAGAGATTGGGATTTACAGTGGTTATTTTTTCTTTCATCTGGAAATGGTTTAGCTTTCTTACAAAGAGCAAGTTAGGGATTATTTCCTTGCTTGTTGAAATTTAAACAAAAAAACCTGCACTGAAAAGTGCAGGTTTCTCGTTTGTTTTTAATGGCCGCAATGTTCGTCGTAAAGGTCAACGATTCGCGTTATGCCATTGGTTTTGATGTCGTCTTTGTCAATAAAATTTTCCAGTTCCGGACACTTGGTTTCAAAATGAGCGGCCACTAGTTTTTTGATCACTTTAAAATTATTTACGGCAATCATTCCGCCCGAACTTTCCATATACATCCAGAAAAAGACAGCATAATCCTTATCAGGGCTTTTCAGGTAAAAATAGGTTTGGGCCGGCCAGCCCGAATCGGTAGCAGCCCCCATTCGCATGCCTGGACGATAGCCAATATAACTGGAATACATGGTTATACCGCCTTCTTTTTCAATTCGAACCCAGGATTTTTTCTTGTCAACTTTGCATTCTTTGGCTCCGAATAATGGTCCTTTGGCCAGATAAATCGAAACGAATTTAGTGGGTGTTTCATTTTTGCCGTTGGTGATGTCAAACCCTTTGACGTTGCTAATATCAAAGCTTTCCGCTTTGGCTTTTAAATCGGTTTTGAATTTTAGCGTTTGTTCTCCGGATTCTGCCGGAAGTTCTATCAAACCTGTTTTGGAAGTGCCATCATTAAAATTTACGGTTCCTTCAAAAAATTTGGCAAATACCGAAAATGGAACGAGTATAAAGAGTAGCAATAGTTTTTTACTCACTAGTGTACTATTGTTTTTTTGGTGTTCGTGAATCTTTGATTTCATAGATAGTATTGATTTTAGTTTTAGCTAAAATATAAAAAAAACCTGCAAGTTGATACTCACAGGTTTTATAGTAAAGAGGATTTTCTTTTTTTATTTGATTAACTCAAAACTGCGTTTTACAAAAGCCGTCAGTTCTTCGCCTTTCAAAAGTCCTTGCGATATTTTGGCTAAATCCAGTGCTTGTTTTACTAAACTTTCCTGAGCCGATTTGTCGGAAGTGTTTAAAATGGTTGTGGCCAAATCAGAATTGGTATTCACTACCAAATTATACATTTCCGGGAAATGCCCCATGCCGAACATACCGCCGCCGCCAGACTGACTCATTTCTTTCATTCTTCGCATGAATTCCGGTTGGGTAATGATGAAAGGAGCTGCGCTGCTGTCCATCGGTTCCAATTGTACGGAGTAGTTGGCTTTGGGTACAATTTCTTCTAAAACCGTTTTCAGTTGAGTGGATTCTTCTTCCGAAAGTTTCGAAATCTGAGTGTCTTCTTTTTGAATTAATTTATCAATGTGGTCTGAATCGACGCGAACAAAAGTCAAGTTTTCATTGTCAGATTCCAATTTCTGAATCAAATGCGAAACGATTGGAGAGTCTAACAAAATTACTTCATAGCCTTTGTCTTTGGCAATTTCAATATACCCGTGCTGTGCGTCTTTATTGGAAGCATACAGTACCACTACCTTCCCGTTTTTATCGGTTTGGTTGGCGGTAACAGCTTCTTTCAATTCGGCCAAAGTGTAATACTTGTCATCAACCGTTGGATACAATACAAAATCACCGGCTTTTTCATAGAATTTTGGTTCCGAAAGCATTCCGTATTCCAATACGATTTTGATGTCGTTCCATTTTTGTTCAAAGTCTTCGCGGTTTTCGTTGAATAAACCTTTAAGCTTATCGGCTACTTTACGGGTAATATAATTCGAGATTTTCTTCACATTACTATCCGCCTGCAATCCGGAACGCGACACATTCAACGGAATATCCGGCGAATCAATCACACCTTTTAACATGCCCAAAAACTCAGGTACAATTCCTTCTACATTATCGGTCACATACACCTGGTTTTGGTACAATTGAATTTTGTCCTTTTGCAATTGCAAATCGGCTGACATTTTTGGGAAATACAGAATTCCGGTTAAGTTGAACGGATAATCCACATTCAAATGAATGTTGAATAACGGTTCTTCAAACTGCATTGGATATAATTCTCGGTAGAAGTTTTTATAATCTTCATCGGTCAAATCTACCGGTTGCTTGGTCCACGCCGGGTTTGGATTGTTGATGATATTGTCTACTTCCACCTCAGTGAAGATGTTGTCTTTGTCTTCTTCGGCAACAGCTTCTCCTTTTTTCTGTTCTATTTTCTCTTTGCGGGTTCCGAATTTAATTGGCACCGGCATGAACTTGTTGTACTTGGTCAACAGCTCACGGATTTTATACTCTTCTAAAAACTCTAAAGAATCTTCCGCAATGTGTAGTATGATTTCGGTACCTCTGTCGGTTTTGTCATGCGGTTCCAAAGTGAATTCAGGGCTTCCGTCGCACGTCCAATGCGCAGCCGGCTCGTCTTTGAAGGATTTGGTGATGATTTCCACTTTTTCAGCCACCATAAAAGCAGAATAAAACCCAAGACCGAAGTGCCCGATAATACCGGAATCTTTAGCCGAATCTTTATATTTTTCCAAAAACTCTTCGGCACCCGAGAAGGCTACTTGGTTGATGTACTTTTCTACTTCTTCGGCAGTCATTCCCAATCCTTGATCGATGAGGTGTAATTTTTTGCCTTCTTTGTCGATTTTTACTTCAATGATGGGGTTGCCATATTCTACTTTGGCTTCGCCAATGCTGGTTAAGTGTTTTAATTTTAGGGTAGCATCCGTAGCATTGGACACTAATTCACGCAAGAAAATTTCGTGGTCGCTGTATAAAAACTTCTTGATTAGCGGAAAGATGTTTTCTACTGATACATTAATTTTTCCTGTTGTCATATTGCTATTTTTTAGATTAAACGATTTGGTATTCTACTACTCAAAACTAATACCAATTGTAGTATTTATGACAAATTGGCGTAGTAATAATTCTATAATAATTATCTGAGATAATGTAAATGTCATTTTAAAAATGGGCGTATATTTGCCTATATAAAAACATAATTGTAACAAGCATGAAAAAAATTATTTTAGTCAGTTTCTTATCACTTTTGATTTTTTCCTGTAAATCAAAAAATTCGGCTACCAGCACCAAACTGGATAATAAAGCAGAAGTAGCCATTAAAGGTACGTGGAAGATTTCCTCAGTGACTTATCCGGGTTCCGATGTCATTAAAGTGACTTCGTTTGATTTAGCCGATTCCAAATGTTTTGTTGGAAGTATCTGGAAATTTGTTTCCATGAGTAACAAAGGTCAAATGACCATCGCCAGCAAACAATGTACGGATTACACCACACCAATTACTTGGTTCATAAACAAGGAAGGTCAATTTGTTTTAAAAATTCTTGATGAAGCCAAAGCCAAAACGGTTAAGTCGGGTTATGTTTTAAGAGTAGCCAATCAAACGGGTACATCTTTCCAACTTATCGACAAAATTAATGTAGGAAGTACTCCAACCGATGTGGTTTATCAATTTGAAAAATTAAATTAAGCAATATGAAAAAGATTAGTACAATAGTATTAGGAAGTTTATTGGTTTTATCCAGCGTGTTTACTAGTTGTGAAGCCGTAAAAAATACAAGTAACACCCAACGTGGAGCAGCCATTGGTGCCGTGGGTGGTGCCGTACTTGGTGGTGTTCTTGGGAACAACATCGGTAAAGGCGGGAATGGTGCTTTAGGAGCTGTTCTTGGTGGTGTCATCGGTGGAGTAGCCGGAGGCGTTATCGGAAACAAAATGGACAAACAAGCCCGTGAAATCGAAACTGCTTTGCCAGGTGCACAAGTAGAAAGAGTAGGAGAAGGAATTCGTTTGGTTTTAGGCGAAAATGCAGTGCGTTTTGATACTAACAAATCAACATTAACTGCTGCTGCTAAAGCTAATTTAGATAAATTAATCCCAGTTTTCAATCAATATCCTGATACTAATATTCAGATTTATGGGTACACAGATAGTACTGGTTCAGCGGAATATAATTTAAATCTGTCTAATCAGAGAGCTGCTTCGGTAAAAGCTTACTTAGCTGGTAAAGGATTATCTTCAGCCCGATTCACCACAACTGGTTTGGGAATTGCTGATCCAATTGCAACCAACGATACACCGGAAGGAAGAAGTCAAAACCGTCGTGTAGAATTTGCCATCACGGCCAATGATAAAATGGTTCAGGACGCTAAAAAAGAAGCCGGAAAATAATAAGACTGTTATTTTAGTCTAGTAAAAAGCGCTCATCAAAAATGAGCGCTTTTTTTATTTTCAATTTTTTTGAACAACATTTAACAAAACTTTTTGTTTAGTTATTTTGAACAATACTTAAACAATATGTAACTTTACATTCAATTCAAAATCAAGGTCATGGCAACAACAAAACAAACAAAGACAAAAACAAAGAAAAATAGGATAGACGACCATCACATTATTTCATTGTATATGGATGACGTTTTGGTTCATAACGAGGAACCCCAAAATGCTTTTGTATTTTGCAGGAAACATGCTATTGAAGAAAGCGATTTTTATTCGTTTTTTGGTTCACTTGAAGCCGTCAAACAAGCGATATGGGTGAAGTTTTTTGAAAATGCCGTAGTTGCCATTGAAAAAGAACCTGCTTTTGAAAGCTATACTGATAAAAACAAATTGCTTACGTTCTATTTTACGTTGTT